>DXFM01000052.1 GCA_019114465.1 Candidatus Lachnoclostridium avicola | reverse complement strand
GCCCGCAGCACCGGAATCATCACATCCATGGCCTCCTGAGGGCTGATTTTTCCGCCAGCGTTTGCGATGTAAGTCTTGAAAGAAATTCCTTCAATGTAGTCCATGACAAAATAGGAAGTACCGTTCTCGTCGAAGCGGTCGGTCACGCCGGCAATCCCCGGCTGTCCCATAAACTTGGCAAGAACAGCTGCCTCTTCTTTAAATCTCTCAGCCCCGTAAGTAAATTCATCCAGACGGTCCGCTGACATCACGCTGACTTTTCCGCCTTCTGTGCGGTCTGCCAGTTCACCCGGCAGATACTCTTTCACGGCCACCTTTGTGTCCAGATTCCGATCCCAGGCCAGATAGGTGATGCCAAATCCGCCCTGCCCCAGTACCCGCCCCGCAATATAACGCTGGTTTAAAACGGTGCCCGCCCGCAGGGCCGTCGGGTACTTCCTCTCATTTTCTGCCAGATCAAAGCCGCAGCAGGGACAGGAACCGCCCCCGCCTGCAGTTTCCTGAAAACAGTTGTAGCAAATATGTTTGTCTGCCGCAGACATAAAAACTCTCCTTTTCCGGAAGAAGCCTCCCGGGAATCGCTTTACTTTCGAAACAGAATTTAATATAATATTTCTAACAGTTTAAGACAATTAATTTCATTTTACGAAATATTGCAACAGAATCCAATATGCTGGCTGCATAGTGTTTGCAATACTTTTTATACGAGGTGAACCTGATGTATTACACATGGCTGTCCGACGCTCTCGGACAGGAATTTGAAACTGTTCAGATTCTCAAACAAAGCGAAAGAGGCACAGTGACGCTGATCCGTCACCGTGCCTCAGGAAAAAAATTTATTCTCCGTTCCTTTACAGGAAACGCAGACGTCTATCACAAACTGCTGAGCTGTCAGTGTCCCAATCTCCCCATGATCTATGAGGTGGCTTCTGATGGAAACAGAAATCTGGTTCTGGAAGAATATATCCAGGGGGACAATATGGGAACAATGTTAAAGGATGCCCTGTTTTCTCCCCGGGAGACCAGACGCATCGTCCGGCAGCTCTGCCGTGCTCTGTGGGTGCTCCACTCCATGGGAGCGGTTCACCGGGATGTAAAGCCGGAAAATGTCATTCTGCGGGGAAATGAAGCGGTGCTGATTGATTTTGACGCAGCCCGCTTTTATAAAGAGGGGGCAAGCGGGGATACCCAGATATTGGGAACAACCGGCTTTGCCGCTCCGGAGCAGTATGGGCTGTCTCAGTCGGACACCAGCTCTGATATCTATTCTCTGGGGATTCTCATGAATATTATGCTTACCGGCTGCCATCCGTCCAGTCAGCTGGCCCATGGCCGGTGGGGAAAAATCATCACCCGCTGCACACAGGTGAATCCGGCCAGACGCTACAAAAATGTGCGCCGTCTGCTGGATGAGCTTTAGACGGCAGCCAGGGAGAAGTGTATTATGAAAGAAAAAGTCTGTCCCCACTGCGGCGCTCCTCTCCCGGAGGAGGCGTCCTTTTGCCCCCGATGCGCCGGGAGCATAAACCGGCGGACGGTTCTCAAGCCGCCGCCTTATATTCCCATCCCGTTTTTAAGGGTTCTTATACTTGTCGGGATCGGAGCTGCTGTTCTGACTGCTCTGTTTATTTATTTCAGCCCGAAAAAAGTGGATGGAACGGGATACGCAGTCTACACGGATGCCGACGGGACTTACCAGATTCTCTCCAATGTCAGTACAGATCGCTACTATCCCATGTCCCTGATTCCCCAGGACGCGGGAGATGCGGAGAGCTACCGATTTCCCCTGAGACTGTACATCAACCACCAGGACACAGGGGCGGATGCCAGCGGAATCTTTCTGCAGAAGGTGGAAACCTGCGAGCTTCTGATCGAGCAGCCTCCGGACAGCTCTGGGCCGGTAACGGCCACAGAACCTTTGACAGCCCTGGAATATCCCGGCACTGCCCTGGTCAGCTACATAAATTTCAATCGCCGGAGTTCCTCTCCGATCTGGCTGATCTGGTCACTGCACATGAAAAACGGAGATTCTATCTCCGTGAGATCAGAGCTTTCCGTCACCCCCATCCGCACTTATGAATACAGCCAGGAGAACGCAGATCTCTCCACTTCCAAATCTCTTCAGGAACTTATCGACCGGCTGGTGAAAGAGACAAACCGCAAAGATATCGTCAACATCACCCTTCCCGCCGTCACTTACGACGAACCTCTGGTCCTTTACGATCGGGCGTTTAATCTGACTGGTACCCAGTCCGGGGAGAAACGCACCGCTTTTTCTTCCGGCATCCAGATCCGCGCGGCCCAGGAGGGACAGGATTGGATCTGCTGCTTCAGCGGCCTGGATTTTCCGGGTGACGGAAACGGAGTAGCCATCTCCGCCGCCAATCGGGTCTGGACCCGTGAATGTTGTTTTACAGACTGGAATACAGCCCTTTTGGCTTACGGAAACGCCTGGATCAATACAACGGACTGCTTGTTTGAGAGAAACCGTATCGGCCTTCATTACAATGTTTCCGGCGGCGGAGGCAGCGATACCCGTTTTACCGGAAACACATTCCGGGAAAACGCCACAGCTGTTTTACTGGAGCAGGTGGCAGCTGATCTCCGCATGGATTTCACGGACTGTCTATTTGAAGGCAATGATACCGACATTGACAACCGCTGCCGTCAGCCGGTAGACATTTCCCAGGCGATATTTCAATAATTTTCAGCAAGAAAGGAGATCGTTTGAAGAAATATGAAGAATCAGTGTCCCCACTGCGGCGCTCCGCTTCCAGAGGAAGCATCCTTCTGTCCCCATTGCGCCAGAAGCCTGAATCGACGCGTAAACATCAGACGGCCATTTTCTCTTTCCAGCAAGGTTCTGCGCCTGGCCGCGCTCCTGATACTTATCGCTGCTGTCTGCGCCGCAGGATATTTTCTTACCAGACCGAAGACATACGACGCGATGGGAGAATTCACCTACAGCGATTCCGACGGTTCCTACCAGCTGCTCTTAAGCTATGATTCAACAGACCGCTACACACCCATTTCCATCTTTGAAGCTTCTGCCAGCGCGGAGGAATCTTACCGGTTCCCCTGCTGGCTCTATGTCAATTCCTGGAATACAGGAGAAGATGCGGGAGAAATGTTCCGGAAAAAAATAAAAGACGTCCAAGTCCGGGTGGAGCAGCCGGAGGGAGGCGTAAGCCCCGTACTCTGCTCGGAACCCCAGCCCATGGATTTTAATACCGGCGCGGTTCTGGGAAGCCTCATCGACTTTACCAGAGAGAGTCCCTCTTCCTCCCGAATTCTCTGGACCATCACCATGAAAAATGGCGATGTCATCCATCTGGGAATGGATCTCTCCATCACTGCGACTCAGATCTACAACTACAGCTTCGAGGACATGGATCTGACTACCGTACAGGCAGTCCAGGATCTCATTGACCGTACAGCAGAGGAGACAGATTACAGAGATGCGGTCAATATTTATCTGCCGCCGGTTACTTACACCGAACCGCTGATCCTGCGCGGACGCACCTTCAATCTGTTCGGCTCCCAGTCTGAGGCAGGACGCACCACGTTTACCGCCGGGATCCAGATGAAAGATGACAGCTATGAGATCAGCTATTTCACAGGCATTGATTTTGTGGGAGATGGAACGGGAGTCGCAATTTCCTCCGCCGGCAAGGCCTGGACTAAGGAATGCTCTTTCGTCAACTGGAAAACTGCCTTTCTGGCCTACGGGGATACCTGGATCAACGCCACTGACTGTGTGTTTGAGGATAATGAAATCGGCATCCACTATAATTCGTCAACAGTAGTGGGACCCAGCGATACCCATTTCACAGGAAATACTTTTACCGGAAATGGCACAGCCGTACTTCTGGAAGCTGTTCCCGCAGAGGATGTGACTTTGGATTTCAGCCAGTGCGTATTTGAGGATAACGGTACCGATCTTGATAATCTGTGCGGACAGCCGGTTGATCTCTCAGAAGCAGTCTTTCACTGACTGAGAAGAATCGGGGCCGCCGCAGTGCGGCCCTTCTTCATACACTTCCATCCACTCCAGACAGGCCTCGTGCCACATCTCCCACTGCCGTCCGGCCTTCGCCTCCAGCTCCTGCCGCGCTCTCTCATCCGGCCTCTCTTCTCCATCCCAGAACTCCCGGCTCTCTTCCCAGCGCCGGTCCATCTCTTCTAAAAGCTCTGTCGTCTCCTCCAGACCGTCCCGGATTTTCTCCATCTCCTCTCCCGCCAGTCTCAGCTTCCAGTCCCGGTAGGCTTCCTCCGTTGGGATTTCCCGCAGCCGATGCCTCTCCCCTTTGGGAACGCTTCGCAGGGAAGAGATCAGGGCCTGGTCCCTGGCGGATACCTGGGCCGCCACCGTCTCCCCCTCCTTCAGCCCCCTCTTCCGCTCCAGATAATGTTCATAGGAAAATGGATAGTACATGGCTGTGCCGTTCTCAAACAGGAGGATGCTGTCCGCCACCTGGCGAATCAGATAGCGGTCGTGGGACACCACCAGAATGGTCCCCGTGTAGGCTCGGAAAGCCGCCTCCAGGGCCTCCTTCGCCGGGATGTCCATATGGTTGGTGGGCTCGTCCAGAATAAGGAAATTGGGGCGGCTCGCCAGCAGCTCCGCCAGAACCAGGCGGGCCTTCTCCCCTCCGGAGAGGGAGGAGATTTTTTTGCCTGCGTCCGCCCCGGAAAACAGATACATGCCCAGAGTCTTCCTGGCGTCCTTCTCCGTCATGGCGGGAAACAGGGCCGTGAAATGCTCCAGCACTGTCTGGTCTGTTTCCAGTCTGGCGGTGTTCTGGTCAAAATAGCCCATGGTAATATTGCTCCCCAGGGAGAAAGTTCCTCCCAGAGGTTTCTGAAGACCGGCGATGGTCCTTAAAAATGTGGTCTTGCCCGCCCCGTTGGGTCCCAAAAGCCCCACCTTCTGCCCGCGGCGCAGGCGGAAGGAAAGCTCCAGCAGGGGTTTATCGTATCCCAGGCGCAGCCGGTCCGCCTCCAGTACCCATTTTCCGCCCCGGATCAGGGGCTCAATGGGGCCGGAAACCATCCGCGGTCCGTCCTCCGCCGGTTTCTCCACCTTTTTCATCCGCTCCAGCTGCTTTTTCTTCGCCCTGGCAAAGGCCGCCTTTCTGGGCTTGTGCTTGAAACGCTCCACCAGTCCCAGCAGCCGCTCTTCCTCCTGTCGCTGCTGTTCATAGGCCTTTTTCTGCAGACGCAGCCGCTTCTCCTTCTCCGCCCGGTAGGCGGTGTAGTTGCCGGGATACCTGGTAAGACGGCCGTCCTCCAGCTCATAGACCGCCTGGGCGGTGCGGTCCAGAAAAAAGCGGTCGTGGGACACCATGACCACGGCATTCTCATAAGTTCTCACCTGCTCCTCCAGCCACTCCACTGCCGCCAGATCCAGATGGTTGGTGGGCTCGTCCAGGAGCAGTATATCCGGCTTTTCCAGCAGCAGGCGGATCAGAGCGATCCTGGTCTGCTGGCCGCCGGAAAACTGGGAGAGCTTCTTTTTCTTGCAGTCCTTGGAAAAACCCAGGGCGGTGAGAAACCGGTCGTAGGTCTGCTCGTACTCAAACCGCTCCCTGGAAAACCGGTCCGTCGCCGGGCAGGCGGAGAGAATCTCCTCCTCCACCGTCCGCTCCGGATCCCGGACCGCCTGCTGGCTCAGCACCCCCACCGTCAGTTTCCGGTCGCAGGTGATTCCATTTCCCCTTCTCCGGTCGTCCCGGTCTAAGTCCAGCTCTCCGGCGATCAGACGCAGAAGGGTGGTCTTTCCCGCTCCGTTGCGCCCCACCAGGGCCAGCTTCTCCGCTCCCCTGATCTCAAAGTCAAAATGCCGCAGGATTGGATTTCCCCCCACGGACAACGTCCCGTCTGCAATCTGATATAACATAAACCGCTTTCCGCCCTTTCTCTTTCTGATTCAACCCACCTACAGGCCCTGAACCCTGCTCTTTAAATATTCTGTCAGTCTCTCCCGCTGGCCGCCGTCCACCGTGATCTTTCCCTTTCGGACGCTCAGCAGGCCTTCCCTCTCCAGTTCCTCCACCACCCGGTGGCAGGTGCGCAGGGAACATCCCAGACGGGCCGCCAGCTGCTCTCTGGTCAGCCTCATCACAAAGTTCTCCCCCTCCGGCACGGCGTACTGAAGGATCTGGGAGGCGCAGCGGGCACCGCAGTCCATGAAAAAATACTGCCGCCCTGCGGCTGCCTGCTCCCCCAGCTGGTTCATCACCAGCCCCAGGCGGTAGAACAGGGCCCCCGCATCCCCGGAGATCCAGTTTAAATAGACGCGGGAGGGCATGGCGATGCACTCGCAGGGCGCCGCCGCCGTGATGGTGGCATAGGAACTCTCCCTGTGGGCAAACAGTTCATAATCCCCCAGAATCTCCACCGGGTACAGCTCCACAAACACATAGGGCAGGCTCTGAACCCGGTCGTCGATGGCGTGGGCCTTTCCCTCCATGAGAAAATACACCGTCTCCGACCGGCTGGCCGACCGGATCACCGTCTCCCCGTAGGAGAACTTTTTAACGTACAGATAGGGCAGCACCGACTCCGGCATACGCCTGAAAAACCTCCGGTAGAATTCCCGGTGCTCCGCCCTTTGATACCGGGACTCAAATTCATGTTTTTTCACGTTTTTCCTCAAAAAATGCCATTTGGCATTTTCTTTCCTTTTTCTCCAGTTTATGATAAAAACATACAAAATGCAAGGAGGTATTTCCATGAGCGCAAAAATGGCACGCGGACAAACGGGATGGCTTCCCACTCTGAAGCGGTGGCTTCTCATTTTTCTGGTGATGAACCTGGTGGGGGCGGCGGTGGCCCTCTTCCTGGAAAACGGGCTGGGCAGCGATTCCATCGGTCTCCTCTGCGACGGCCTCCACCGGATGACCGGTCTATCCTACGGCAACGCGTCCATGCTCTACAACCTGGCCATTATTGCGGCGGCCGCCGTCTTTGCCAGAGGCAACTTAGGCGCCGGAACCATCGTCTACGCCCTGACCTCCGGCTATTTCATCGATTTTTACTGCTGGCTCATGGATCCCTTCACCCTGGGGGAAAATCCTTTCCTCCTCCGCTTCCTGGGTTTCGCCGTGGGACAGATCTTCCTGAGCCTGGCCCTGGCCATCTTAATTCAGATGAATCTGGGCATGAACGCCCTGGATGCCCTCCTGACCCGTCTCTCCCAGAGAGTAAAGCTCCCCTACGCCGCCCTGCGGACCGGAGCCGATCTCACCTATGTGGTCATCGGTACCCTCATGGGAGGAGTTTTCGGAATCGGAACCATTCTCTCCGTCCTCCTCACCGGCACCATGATCAGGGCCTTCACCCGATGTCTGTCTGTTCTCAGCAAAAACAGATAGTTTCCCTGCCAATAGATATTCCCGCAGATATCCGCCGCTTCCGCCGGGCCTACAACGCAAAAAGCCGGGCGCCTCCCGTCCCGGGAATCATTCCCCGGGACGGATGACGTCCGGCTTTTCCTGTTTCTCATATGCCATACCAGCCGGCTGGGCTGTTTTTTATTCCGCTGCCTCAGCCGTCTCCGTCTCCTCTACATCCTGGTTGCGGACAGGAGAAACGGTGACCACAATGGTTTCGGGATCGGTCTGAAGATCGATATCCTTGTCAGAAGCAATGGGCAGATCTTTCACACGGATAGAATCTCCCACATGCATATCTCCCACATCAATCTGAACCTTCTCCACCAGAGCTGCGGGAACTGCCTTATAGGCGATCTCCTCCAGCAGAAGCTGAAGCACTCCTGTGGAAACCTTCTCGTGATTGATCAGCTCCACCTCTGCCACGGAATGAACTTTCTCACCGCTTACCAGGGCCTGGAAATCAATCTCGTCGATCTGCTTTTTCATGGGATTGTAATCAATCTCCTTGATCAGCACGTCCATGGACTGCCCGTCCACTTCCAGCATCACCTGGCTGCCTTTTTTATTGGTCTTGATCAGGCGCTCTGCGTCCTGCTTTGCGATCTTAATCGGCATGGATTCTTTCATCTCTCTGCCGAAGACGTTGCCGGTCACATAGCCTTCTCTTCTCAGTTTCTTTGCTTTCACATCCATCGTTCTTTTTTCAGCTTTTAAAGTATTCATTTATCTTTTCCTCCATCAAACTGAATCTCTGGGATGCTTAGCTGCCTTCAAATTTAGTCTGGTTGACAAATAGGTTCGGTTAAGTATCTCTCTTTCCTTGTTACACCTATATTATAGCACCGTTGTCAAGACAATTTTGCACAAATTTCCAAATTATCCCACTGCTTTTTCCGCAATTTTAACCGATCAGACCTTTATCCATATATCCGGCAAGTTCTTTGGCAAAATAGGTCAGGAGGATGCTGCATCCGGCCCGGTAAATGCTCGTCGCCGTCTCACAGATCAGTTTTTCCTCCTCCACATAGCCCAGCTTTGCGCCTGCCTTGATCAGGGCGTACTCCCCGCTGACGCTGTAAGCCGCCACCGGCACGTCCACCGCGTCCGCCGTCTCCCGGATAATATCCAGATAGGAAAGAGCGGGCTTGATCATAATAATGTCCGCCCCCTCGTCCAGGTCGGAGAAAACCTCCTTCATGGCCTCCTTCCGGTTGTGATAGTCCATCTGGTAGGTCTTTCGGTCTCCGAAGGCCGGGGCAGAATCTGCAGCGTCCCGGAACGGGCCGTAAAAGGCGGAAGCGTATTTTGCGGCGTAGGACATGATGGGAACGGTACAGTATCCGTTCTCGTCCAGCTTTCTCCGAATCGCCGCCACCCGTCCGTCCATCATGTCGGAGGGCGCCACCATATCAGCTCCCGCCTGCACCTGGGACAGGGCAATTTTTGCCAGATAGTCCAGGGTCTTGTCGTTGTCCACATAGTCCCCGTCCAGAATTCCGCAGTGGCCATGGGAGGTGTACTCGCACATGCACACGTCACCGATCATGTAAAGCTCGGGAACCGTTTCCTTCGCCTTGCGGAAGGCTTTCTGCACAATGCCGTCCTCCGCCCAGGCGCCGCTGCCGCAGGCGTCCTTGTGGTCCGGAATGCCGAACAGCATGACGCTGGGCACGCCCGCATCCGCCACTTCCTCCAGGGCCTCCGGAAGCCGGTCCACGCTGTAGCGGTACTGTCCCGGCATGGTGGGAATCTCCTGCTTGATGTTGGTTCCCTCCGTCACAAACATGGGATAAATCAGGGAGGACTTGTCCATCCTGGTCTCCCGCACCATTTTTCTCAAAACAGGGCTTCTCCGAAGCCGTCTCGGTCTGTGAGTCATTTCCATTTTTCTTACCTCTTTTCCCTCGTGTCCCCGGAAACCGCCGCGTCCTTCACCACAGCGGCCGTCATTCCCGGTATGTTATAGGTTTCAGCCACAATATCGGCTTTTCGTCCTCTTTTTTCCAGCGCCCGGGCCGTCACCCCGCCGATGCACACAATGCGGATGTGGTCCAGCCCCCGGCGCTCCTCCTCCGTCAGCCCGTCAAAAAAGGCGTTCACCCCGGAGCCGCTGGCAAAGGTGAGATACTGGGACTGGCCCAGGATCTCCGCCAGGCGTTCCCGCTCTCTCCACTCTGCCGTCACCTCGTAGAGCACAATGTCGTCGTAGGGAATTCCCTCCGCTTCCAGGGCCTCATTGAGGGCATGGGAGCCGTCCCGGGAGCGGGGAATCAGGATCCGGTCCCCGCCGTCCGCCAGCTCTGTCAGCCCCTGGGCCAGGTCCTCCACCTGGTAGCGGTCCGGCACATAGTCCGCCAAAAATCCCCAGCGGCGAAGCTCCTGGGCCGTTCCCCGTCCCACTGCCGCCAGCTTCAGATGTCCCAGGCTGCGGAAATCCTTTCCAGCGGCCAGAAGGCCCTCCAAAAACAGCCGCACTCCGTTGGCGCTGGTAAATACCGCCCAGGAATAGGAGCTGAGATTTCCATAGGCCCGGCGCATCTCCGGGCCGCCGCTGTAGGATTTTAAGCCCAGACGGCACACATTCTCCGCCTTTGCCCCCAGGGCCGTCAGGGAGCGAATCAGGCGGTCGGAGAAGGACTCCGTCCCGGTGACACACACCTGGATCCCGTCCAGAGGCCGCCGGAGAGTGGAACTCATATCCAGCGCCGCCGTCTCTCCCACCACAATGATGGCGGGTGTTTTTATTCCGGCCTCCGCCGCCTTCTCCTCAATGTCCGCCAGGGTTCCTCTCACCAGCCGCTCCTCCGGCAGGGTGCCGTTTTCAATGACGGCAGCCGGCAGATCTGCCGGTTTTCCCGCCTCCAGCAGTCCCTCCACGATGGGGTGGAGGTTGCCCAGCCCCATGAGAAAGACCAGCGTTCCGGAAAGTCTGGCAAAGGCGGGGAAATCCGGCGGCAGGGTCTCCCCCTCCGCCAGGGTATGCCCGGTCATCACATGGAAGCTGCGGCTCATGGCCCGGTGGGTCACCGGGATTCCCACGCTCTCCGGAACGGCCACCGCGGAGGTCACTCCGGGAACCGTCTCATAGGGGATTTCCGCCGCCTGGAGAGCCTGAATCTCCTCTCCTCCCCGGCCGAACACAAAGGGGTCCCCTCCCTTCAGGCGAACCACTTTTTTCCCCTCATTTCCCAGCCTGACCAGCAGCTCGTTGATCTCCTCCTGCTTCATGGAGTGGCGGCCGGCCCGCTTGCCCACGTAGATCCGCTCCGCAGTTTCCGGAGCCAGAGCCAGCAGGCGGTCCGAGGAGAGGGAATCGTACACCACCGCGTCACAGTCATTGAGGCGCATCATACCCTTTGCCGTGATCAGCTCCGGGTCTCCCGGCCCTGCTCCCACTAAAAAGACAGCGCCCTTCTTCATCGTCTCCATCTAACCTCTCCTTTCCGTCTCTCCCGGCAGTTCCGATTCCGCCTGTTCCCAGCCTGTTTCTCCGGACAGCTCTGCCGCAGCCTGCTCCGCCAGCTCTCCTGCCTGGCTTACCGGCCCCTTCCGGCGGGTCCGGCGGATAATGCCGCCCCTCCCGCAGATGCCGGACAGCTCGATCTCCTCCCCGGCGATGCGGCTGTAGACCCCGATGGGCTCGTGACAGCCGGCATTCAGCAGACGGAGGACCTTACGCTCCGTCTCCAGACAGATCCTGGCTTTCGGATCCTCCATCTGTCTGCAGATCTCTCTCATTTCCCTGTCGTCCTCCCTGCCCTCCGCGGCCAGGATTCCCTGGCCTCCGGCGGGAATAAAGGTTTCGCAGTCCAGATACTGGCAGCAGAAGGTCCTTCCGTCCCCCTGAAAGCTGCAGAAGCTGCCGTCCTCCTGTAGGAAGCCCAGACGCTTTAACCCGGCGGCCGCCAGAATGATTCCATCGTATCCGCCTTCCGCCAGCTTTCTCAAGCGGGTGTTCACGTTGCCCCGGAGCATTTCACAGCAGATCTCCGCCTCCGGCCAGAGCTTCGGGCCCAGCTCCTGGATCTGCACCACCCTTCTGGGGCTGGACGTGCCGATCACAATCCTGGATTTTCCGGAGAGAACCGTGTCCGGCCTGGTCACCAGCACATCTCTGGGATCCTCCCGCGGGGGCACCGCCAGAATGGCCATGCCTTCCCCCAGCTCCATGGGCATATCCTTTGCGCTGTGAACCGCCAGATCGATGGATCCGTCCGCCAGTCCCTGCTCGAATTCCGACACAAAGACTCCCTTTCCGCCAAATTCCAACAGGGGCTTATCCAAAATCCGGTCTCCCATGGTCTGTCTGGTCACCAGCTCCGTCTGAACCTGGGGACAGGCCGCCTCAATGGCTTCGGCCACCAGCCTGGTCTGAATCACCGCCAGATCACTTTTTCTGGTGCCGATGCGCACCGTCCGCTTTTCCCGCTTATCTGTCATGGCCTCTCTCCTCCTGACTTTCCGACTTTTCTTCCGGTTTGGGGGTGTATTTCCGGTCAATGACCGCCTGGGCCTCCTCCCGGCTTAAAGAACAGCCGCCGGCCATTCCTGCCCGCACCATCTCCTGGAATATTTCCGTCCGCACGGCGATCTCCGGCACCTGTTCTTTCACCATCTCCCGGTAACTTCCCAGCTGCGCCGCCAGATTCCCGAAGCCCTCCGGGATAATCTCCCGAAGCCCTGCCTTCAGATACTGGGCGATGGTGGGACTGCTCCCTCCTGTGGAGATTCCCACCGTGATGTCCCCGTCTTTGACCAGAGCCGGGAAGATAAAGCTGCACTCTTCCTGAACGTCCACCACATTCACCGGGATCTTCTGCTCCCGGCAGAGAAGGGAAATCTTCCGGTTCAGCGCCTCATCCTCCGTGGCAGCCACCACGAAATCTGCCCCCTCCAGGTCCTCTTCCCGAAATTCACGAAGGAGACATGTCAGCCGCCCGGCGCCGTCCCGGATCTTTTCACCGTTTTTCTCCGACGCCAGCTCCCGGATCTTCTCTGAGATCTCCGGGGCTACCACCCGGATCCGGGGGCCGTAGTCCATCAGCACCCTCACCTTCCGGTACGCCACGGTGCCGCCCCCCACGATCAGGCAGTTCTGGTTTTCAATATCTACAAAAAATGGAAAATATGCCACGGTCTACTCCTCTCTCAGCCACTGCTCCAGCCCGTCCAGGGTGCGCAGGATCACCTTCAGGTCATCGCTGCTCACATGGTCCCGGATCTGAAACAGCACCGTCTCCAGTTTCTTTCCCTCGAAGGCCTGGCGCAGCTCGCCCATCCGGCGGATATAGGGATGGAACATCATCTCCCGGATGGCCGCGTCCAGATCCTCCTCCATCAGCGCCCGGGCCCGGTCCAGCTCTTTCATCTTGATCTCCGTATTGTTCTTTGACAGAGTCTCAAAATAATCGATGTCATAGAGGGTCAGACCCTCAAACTTCCGGATCTCCGGATCCATGTCAATGGGCACCGCCACGTCCATAAACAGCCGCTTCCGGCTGTCTGTCAGCACTCCGGCCAGCTCCTGTCCCGTCACCGTATAGTGAGGTCCGGAGGTGGCGCTGACCACAATGTCCATGTCGTTCATGTACTGATACCGGTCCTTATACTCCACCAGCTTCACCCGGTCGCTTTTCACTTCCATGACAAAATCCGGCTTGTGACTGCGGTAGGTTCCCGTCACCTGGATCCCCGGTTTGCTGAGAATATTTTTGGTGATGGTGCTTCCCATCTTGCCGCTCATGCCGATCACCATCACCTGCTTGACCCCGTCCTTCTCGAAGTGAAAGACTTCATTGGCCACCAGGGTGGCGATGGAGAGAGGGGTTCTGGAAAGATTGGTGTCCGTCTTGATCCTCTTGGCTGCCGCCAGAGCCCGCTGAAACAGTACGTTCAGCTCATAGTCGGCTCCGTTCTGCTCCAGAGACAGCTGGTAGGCGTCCCGGACCTGCCCCAGAATCTCATCCTCTCCCAGCACCATGGAATCAAAGCCGCAGCACACCTTGAACAGGTGGGCGATGGCCCGGTCCCCGCTGTACAGGTTCAGATACTTCAGCAGCTCCTGAAGAGACAGATCCTTAAAGTCCGCCACCTCCCGCTGAAGCTCTCCGATGGCCTTTCTCGTTCCGGTGATATAGATCTCGCTGCGGTTGCAGGTGCAGAGCACCACGCACCCGGAGATCTCCGGATTCTCTTTCAGTTTCCGGATGAACCCAATCTTTTCCTCATTGTTCAGGGCAAATTTCTCCCGGATATTCACAGGTGCCTTTTTATGGCTGACGCTGATACAGTACATACTTCCATTCCCTTCTGTAGGTTTTCACAACAGGCTTATCGCGCACAAAAAGAAGGGAAAAAAGTTTCCCTTCTTTTTGCTTGTATCCTCTGACGCGAAATCAGTGACTGATTCCGGACAATTACTTCGTCTTCGGCGCGAAAGAATATCCTCTCTCGTCGCTGGGGCCGGCGAATTTATGCTGGGACAGCGGCATAACGTGCATATTTCCTCTCTGCTCGTTCTCTGCCCAGTAAATGTCGTCTGCCATCTTGGCTTCCGGATTGAATTCCACACCGTCGAAGATGTGCTTTACAAATGCCTTGTAGCCCACACGGTCGATCAGATGACCGCCGTGGAGATACTCCGGCTTGTAATCCAGAGCCCATGCGGAGAATTTCTGCCAGTTGGCAAACATTCCCAGAACCACGTCCTCGGTTACCCAGTTTAAGAACAGCTTTCCGGCACGGGGATTCTGCTTTCCGGTACGTCCGCCCAGAGTCACGCGGTATAACTGCTTGCCTCTGCTCCATGCGCCGGTGGGGCAGATCAGAGAACACTCGCCGCAGCCTACGCAGCAGCAGGTATCCTTGTCGATCTTTCCGTTGGCATTCAGGCTCAGAACGCCGGTTGCGTGATGCTCGCAGGCCTCCACACAGGAGCCGCAGCCGATGCAGCGGTCGATGTCATACACCTGCTTGTGCACGCCCATAACACCGAAATCGTTGAAGTTGGCCTTTACACAGTCATTGGGGCAGCCTGCCACAGCCACTTTGATGTGGTAGTGGGACGGGAAGATCAGGCGCTCGATCTTGCGGGCCAGCTTCGCCGTATTTACGTTGCCCTTGATGCAGTGGGAGTTTCCGATGCAGGCCATGACGTTTCTGGCACCGATGGTGGGATATCCGGCGTCATTGACATCCATGTCCACATCACACATGTTTACTTCCACTTCTTTGATATAGTCCTTGATGAACTTGTTTACTTCATCAATGTACTCGTATTTGATTCCCGGAGCATTCAGGGTCTGTCTGGTTCCGATGTGGAAGGTTCCGTTGCCCCATCTCTGGCAGATTTCCTGAATGATGCTTAAATATTTTGCGTCGATTAAGTTGCCGGGCACACGCAGCTGCAGCATGAACTCGCCTGCGACTTTAGACTGTCTGAAACAGTTTACCCGTACCTTTTTAATGTCAATATCGTGATTCATACTTCCATCCCCTTTCCTTAGTCAACCAGATATTTGGCCTGGGTATAATTGAATACCGGACCATCCAGGCATACATAAACCTCGTCGATACGGCAGTGTCCGCACTTTCCGACTGCGCAGGACATCTTGCGCTCGAAGGATACCCAGATGTTCTCATCCTTTACGCCGCACTTCTCAGCCTCGATGGCGGTGAACTTCATCATTGGCGGCGGTCCTACGATTACCACTTCATAGTCCTCTCCGAACTCGCTGAAGGGAACCTTGGATACGAACTCGGTCACAAATCCGGTGTTCCAGCCTTCCTTATGGTCTCTGTCAAGGGTATAAATGGTCGTAAATTTCTCTTTCCACTTCTCCAGATCGTTCTTGAAGATGATGCCTTCCTCATTCTTGAATCCGCAGATCAGATGTACGCTCTTCACATAGTCGGGATTGTCATAGAACATGTTCAGCATGCTCTTTACGGGAGCCAGTCCCGTACCGCCGGTGATCACCACCATGTGCTTGCCCTGGAATTTCTCCACCGGCCAGCCATGTCCGTAAGCGCCTCTTAAGAACAGAGTATCGCCCGGCTTCTTCTGGAAGATCACGTCCGTCACCTTTCCTACGGAACGGATGGTGAAATCCATCCAGCCATCGCCAAAACTGCTGACAGAGATCGGAGCCTCTCCAACCTTCGGGATGGAAAGCTGTAAGAACTGTCCGTGGGATGGCTTAATATCAGTTGCTACTTTGAATGTCCATTCATGTAAGCTCTCTTTTTTCACGTCAAGAATCTTGCATGCGACAGGTTTTACAATATTATTCATCTCTTCGTCCACCTCTCCCTATTTATTCTCTTCTGCTACGATCTCGTCGATTGCCTTGGACATCTTCTCTACGGTCGCCGCAATGGAGATGTACTCCGGACATCTGTCAATACATCTGCCGCAGCCTACGCACATATGATAGTCCTTGAAACGGGCCTTGTAGTCGTGGAATTTGTGCAGAACTTTATAGCGCATTCTCTCAGCAGCCGTCTTGCGGAAGCTCATGCCGCCGGCCATATCGGAGAATCCTTTCACCTGGCAGGATGCGGAAGTTCTCTTTCTCTCACCTACGCTGCCGTTCTCATTGTAAATGATGTCGGTGGTGGTGAAGCAGGTACAGGTGCTGCAGGCGATGGTGCAGGCGCCGCAGGAGATGCAGCGGCTGTTGTACTCATTCCACATGGGATGGGATTTTAACTTTAACAGCACGTCCTTGTTGGGGATCTCCGGAACAGTCACAGTCAGTTCATTCTTCTCCACGTACTCCGGCTTGAAGTCTGTGGTGGGCTCGCCCTCAAAATAAGGAGCGAAATCAGCGTCCTTCACATCCAGAGTCAGCTCGCCGTCGCCGAAGCGGACAGCCATGGAATAGTCCTCCGTCTTGTTGGTTCCCATGCTTACGCAGAAGCAGGTATCCCAGCCGGTGGTGCACTCCATCATGACGATTTTTACCTTCTCGTTCATGCGCTTGTAGTACATATCTGTGAAGTTGCCGTTGGAGAGATAGATCTTCTCCTGATGATGCTGTGCGTGGATATCGCACGGTCTCATGAAGATCAGCAGTTTCTTGCTGGTGGCTTTGCTCTCGATGAACTCGTCCTCCGTAAAGTAGAACAGAGATTCCGTAATCGGCGTGAGAACCTCTTTTGCCGGGAAATCGGACTTCTCCTTATACTCGATCTCCTCTACGGTGTTCACCTTGTCGTATTTGATCATGTCGGTGTCGGAATATCTTCCTTTGCCCACAAATCTCTTTGGTGCCCAGATTTCGTATTCATCCTGGAGCTTTGCAAAGATCTTGTTCGCTTCTTCAAAGCTTACTTTGTAACCCATTGAGTGAATCCTCCTTTTTCTTCTAACTCCCTTAATTTTTTCACCGACGCAAGCTGCCGATTAAAAAGTAACTTCTACTCCCGTATCGTACTTCTTGTCGTCAATGGTAACGGTAACCTTGTAGGTTCCCTCGATGCCTTCTCCGCTTACCGGGAACTCCACGGCGCGCTCGTCATGTTCCAGGAATGTGCCAACGCACATGGCCAGGAACGGGCGCTTTGTGGTGGGGACAAAATAGTGGCGCACCGGAGCGCCGCCAACGCCTTCCAGGTTCAGCATCACCAGCGTCCCCTTCTCAAAGCTGGCCTTGAATACCAGGCGGTCCGCCTCCTTGGCAAACTTGGCCTTGTATTCGTCGGGGATCATGCCGGCAGGCTCCGCAGGGGCCTCCGTCAGGAACTCTTCCGTCACGCCGATGCTGCCCAGAATTTCTCCCTCTCCGAAGGTGACAACATCCTCCTCGTCGTAGAGATGAAGCTTCTCCGCCCGGTAATAGTTGGCCGGCAGGTGCATCTCGTACATCACCTGGTCATCCTTCAGCTCAACGGTGATGGAATTCAGGTGAACGGTTCCCTCGTCGATCTCCTTGGTCATGCCCGCAGCCGGCACATTTAAGTGACGGCCCTGGTCATCGGTGGCGATGCCGCCGGAGTGAACCATGTAATGGCCTCTCTCATAGTACTCGCAGTTGCAGATGTAGGGGGAGAAGAACTCGGCCCCTCTCTCCTTGCCGTACTGCCATACCTGCTCGATGGTCATGTCGTCCGTATTAATGCGGTAGATCACGCCTCTGGAGAAGTTGTCATTGGCATCCAGATAGTTCTCCTTGATCTTGGAGCGCCAATGGCCGTTGTCAAAGCACATGACATCGCCGTTGGGCAGAATCATACAGGCGTGCTGCTCATACTGCCAGTCGAATTCTCCGTCTCCCACGGGCTTGAAGAAATACTTCTGCATATCTTCCGGCCAGCCGGTGGGATCTCCCAGAATCCAGTTGAGCTTTCCGGTCTCAAAATCACGGTTGATGATAATGTCCTGATGACGTCCGGAGAAGGTCAGAGAGTTGGTCTTCTTGTCGTACCATACGGCATTGTTGTGGAACCAGTCGTGGGCGTCCTGACTTCCGGATCCTCCCACAGGATATACGGGCAGTACATCCTGGTGATCCCACTCCTTCAGAATCTTTCCCGTCTTCCGGTCCACCAGCACACAGGCATCCTCTACAGTACCACGGGGAAGGTACTGAGTCAAGATTAAAATATCTCCATTCTCCATCTCCCACTCGTCGTGATGGTATCCGCCGGGAATCCGGAACTCCTTATAAATTTTTCCAATCATACCCATCTCATAGATGCCGGTGGTATGATAGGGCGGAGCCACCAGACGGTCGGTACCCACAAACAGATGGCCGTTTCTCGCTCTCTTGATGTCAAAGGCCAGGTTCAGGGTATTATACCAGCGGACATCTCCCGCATAGTCGTAGGCGGCGGTGTAAGCCGGGGACGTGGGGCTTACCATGATCACAAAGTCCCCCAGATACTCCGGCGTGGTCTTCATGTAAGTAGGCGATTTCAGCTTCGCGTCCGCTCCCTCGGTTTTGATTTTCAGGGTGGCTGTCTCTCCCGTGCTCAGCTCGATCACCACAGTATTTTCGTAATCCGGATACAATCCCAGAATGGGAAGCACCATATGGATGGAGTCGCTGACCGGACGGTACATCATATCCCCCGCAGCTTCCTTTCCCTTCACCGTCACTTTGGCAAAAGCTGGCTTTTCATTCTCAAACATTACCAGGGCCGTCAGCGGCGCGATCAGGTAGGGATTCAGCTTCACATAGGGATTTGCGATGGTGTGGGGCTCTTTTGCGTACTCCGCCAGAAATTCCTGTTCTGCCTTATACTGTCTGTGGATGATGTGGTCTACTTCCTTGTATAAAACTCCCATAGTTCCTCCTAAACACTCCCCCGAATCAGACATTTCTGAACGAAAGGTATTTTTATTGTGAAACACCCGTGCCGGAAGTCCCGAAGGTCTCCCGGCCGGGCATTCATGCTCTTTTGTATCAGGTCAAATCGTCAGATCCGGCTGCAGTCAGCAGGTGATCTTCACGCCGGTCTCGTACTTCTTGTCGTCCACGATCACGCGGATGTCGTAAGTTCCCTTCAGGCCAGCCTTGTTGATGCTGGTTCTGGTGTTTCTCTCATCAGAATCCAGGAAGGTTCCGCAGCACATTGCCAGGTGGGAAACTGCCGTGGTGGAAATGAAGTATCTGTGCACCTCATCGCCCTGCTCCAGAAGCAGCATAACCAGCTGTCCCTTCTCGAAACGGGAGAAGAAGGTGAAACGGTCGATCTCGTCTTCCACTCTCGCGTTGCAGCTGTCAGGAAGCATCTCGCCGGAATTCTCCAGGGGGATATCGGTCTCCATCTCTTTGGTGACTCCCATATGTCCAAGGATCTGGCCTTTGCCCAGCTCCAGGTTGATGCCGTCGCTGTACAGTTTCAGCTTCTCGGCTCTGTAGTAGTTGCCCGGTACGTGCATATCCAGCATCTTCTTGTTGTCGCAGATCTCCACGGTGATGGACTCCACTCTTCCGCCCTGATCCTTTGCGAATGCGCCCAGAGCCTCGGAGGGATTGCCGTCCTGATCGTAGGCGATACCGCCGGAGTGAACCAGATAATGTCCCTCATTGTAGTACTCTACGTTGCAGATGTAGGGGGAGAAGAACTCCGCGCCTCTGTCCTTGCCGTACTGCCATACCTGCTCAATGGTCATGTTCTTCGTGTTGATGCGGTAGCGCACGCCTCTGGAGTAGCTGTCCTTTGCAGCGTAGAACTGATCTCTCTCCACATCCTTGTGGCCGTAGTGATGGTTGTCGAAGCACATCACATCGCCGTTGGGAGTGATCAGGTTGGCGTGCTGCTCATACTGCCACTCAAAGTTGTTGCCGATGGGCTTGAAGAAGTATTTGTCCACCATATCCTGGGGCCAGCCGGCGGGATCGCCGATGATCCAGTTGAGCTTTCCGGTCTCATAGTCGATGTTCACCATGGAATCGATGTGACGTCCGGAGAAGGTCAGGGAGTTGGTGTTCTTGTCATACCAAACCGCGTTGTTGTGGAACCAGTCATGGGCAGACCAGCTTCCGGAATGGCTTACGGTGTTGGGATCCAGGAAATCCTTGTAATCCCAGGTCTTTAAGATCTCGCCGGTGTTTCTGTCCAGAAGCACGCACATGTCCTCTACGGTCTCGCTTCTTAAATCCTCGGTCAGGCAGATAATGTTGCCGTCCTCCATCTCGATCTCATCGTGATGGTAGCCGCCGGGTACGCGGAATTCCTTGTAGATCTTTCCGCAGGGGCTGATCTCATACAGACCGGACATATAGTAAGGCATCTGGATCACACGGCTGCTTCCCATGAGCAGGTTGCCGTTTTTCAGTCTCTTCACGTCGAATACGCAGGGAACGTTCATGTGCCATCTGGCATCTCCCGCATAGTCAAATGCCACTGCCAGATCCTCTCCGGCGGGGGAAACCAGGATCACATTGTCCTGCAGGTACTCCGGAGTGGTGTCCATGGAGTAGATTACTTTCTTGCCGTCAAATACGTCCGGCACATCGATGGTGATCACGTTGGAATCGCCGCGGTACTCCCGGATCTCCACTTTGTTCTGATAATCGGAATACAGTCCCACGATGGGAAGCACATGCTTCTTTGCCTTCGGGAACGTGTGTCCCATGTTGGCCTGGGGAGTTTTTCCCAGAACCGTAACGGTAACCGCTACTTCCTTCTCTGTCTCAAAGCAGACTACTGCGGAGAGGGGGTTTACCAGGTAAGCATTATATACAACCAGCGGGTTCTGGATGGTATAATGACCTTCTTCAAACTGTTTCAGCATCGCCTCTTCCGCTTCGGCCTGTCTGTTGATCAGATGATCCTGAAATGAATACTTTACTGCCATTGCTATCAGTCCTCCTGTGAATTTATTTTGGCCTTAACTTATTTATGCTCCTGCACCAGCTTTACAATAACCGGTTTCTGCTGCAGGCCCTGAAGACGTCCCACTTCCTCGCCTTCCTTTAACAGGATCAGGGTCGGATAGCCGGTAACGCCGTATTCAGCAGTCAGCTCCTTGTTCTGATCAAAATCTACCTTTAAGATGGTAAGATCATCTCCAAATTCCTTCTCCACATCTTTCAGCACGAAGCTGAGCATCTTGCAGGGACCGCAGGTGGTGGAGAAAAAGTCCGCCAGCACCAGGCCCTTTCCGGCCAGCTCTTTAAATTCTGCACTGTTTACTTCTTTTAACATGGTGTTTCATCCTTTCCTTCTTTTAAATATTGTACCAGTCTATGGACCGCAGGCTCCGCCTTCCGGCATCAGCCCGCCAGATTCTGTACGTAGTGGGCAGCTTCCTGAGCGGCGATGGCTCCATCCGCGCAGGCGGTGATCACCTGGCGCAGGTTCTTCGTCACGCAGTCGCCCGCCGCGAACACCCCTTCCTTGTGGGTGTGCATCTTTTCATCCACTTCCACATAGCCGAACTTGTTCAGCAGACCCGTATCCTTCAGATAATCTGTGGTGGGAATCAGGCCGATATACTCAAACACGCCGTCGCAGGCCACATGAGTCTCTTCTCCTGTCTTCGTGGACTTGAAATGAACGCCGGTGAGCTTGTCATCTCCCTCAAACTCCAGCACATCCTGATAAGGATAAATGGTCACCTTATCCATGGCTCTCAGCTTGTCGCAGGCGATGGGATCTGCCGTCAGATCAAACATGGTGACAATGGTCAGGCTCTTTACCATATCGGACAGATAAATGGACTCCTCCACTGCGGAATTTCCTCCGCCGATGACCACTACGTCACGGTCCCGGTACTGGGCGCCGTCGCAGATGGCGCACCAGCTGATGCCGTTCCCCTTGAATTTATCCTCGCCGGGGATGTGAAGGCATCTGTGCTCCGTTCCCGTTGCCAGAATCAGAGCCTTGGCCGTAAACTCCTTGCCGTCTTCCTCGCAGATCACTTTTTTCTCCGCCCCGTCAGCCTGGATCTCCTTCACCGTGCCGTAATCAAAAGTGATGGACTCAAACTGCTGGGTGTGTTCAAACATCTGGTATGCCAGCTCGGCACCGTTAATGGTGCCGACGCCGGGATAATTCTGAATTTCATTCGTGTTGATAATCTGGCCGCCGGGCGCAAGCTTGTCCAGCATCAGAACTTTCATATCTGCTCTGGCCGCATAGATGGCAGCCGTCATGCCGGCAGGGCCGGCTCCAACGATAATCACATCATACTGTGCCATAATTTCTACTCTCCTTTTCTATGAGCAAACGCTTATTACATCAGCATATTTGCCAGCGGAATTCCGATAATCAGAGTGATGGCAAATTCCATAAGCACCATGGGCGTGGTGTACTGAATAATATATTTCGGCGGAACCCACTCTCTGTTTCCGTAAAGGATAGCCGCAAAGGGAGACGCTGCAGGCGTCATGGATGCGGACAGCAGTACAAACAGGATCAGCAGCGTCACGATGGGCGCAGGGTTGGCTCCTGTCTGGGTGCAGTAGGTTACCACTACCGGCTGAAGAATCATACCGATCACCAGACTGTTGCTTAAGTTGGTCAGCACGCCGGCTACGATCAGCAGGAAGATGATAAACACAGTGGAGGACATTCCGTCAAACAGGGGAGAAAGTACCACGCTCAGGCAGGCGCTCACTCCTGTGGAATCGCTGGTTAAGGCATTGCCCAGATAAATAGCCGCCAGGATGATGAAGTATGCTCCCCAGTTTACGTTGGAAGCGATTACCTTCGGCAGATCCAGAACCGGCTTGTTCTTAATATGAATGGCAGCCAGAGCCGCAGTCACGAAGATGCACAGACCGTAGCTGTTGTCAGCCAGAAATGCCATTCCCGGGAGGGACGGAACCAGGCTGGGAACCATCAGGCACAGCACCAGAATGATAAATCCGGCGGCAATGATCTTCTGCTGCGTATCCATGCAGGGAAGAGGATTCTTCTTCAGCATATTTACATCGTAGTTTTTCAGCTTGGATACATCCGGGCGGATGACAAATTTCGCATAAAGCACCACAGCGGTGATCATGCAGGCGCCGAGGATGATGGCCACTGCCATGTAGGCGGCGTTATTCACAACCACAGGGCCGCCGGGCATATTGGCGGTGATAGTTGCAAAGTTGGTCAGCAGAGCCAGACCGTTCTGCATGTAGGGAGCCATGGGGAAACCGATCAGGGCGCAAACCACAACCAGGGTCAGCACGACTCTGGGGAAGGCGTCTCCCTTCTTGTATCCCAGCTCGTCAAAGATATCGTAAAGAATGGGCCAGAACAGGAAGATGGCCGTAAAGCAGTTGATGAAGCCGGCGATCAGGTAGCTTCCCACACAGATCACCGCCACCAGCAGCCAGGGCTTTCCGTTGGTGAATTTCCTCGTAAGGAAAAACCGGCCTATGTAAAGAGTGATTTTGTAGTAAACAAGAGATCCTGACAGAATCATCAGGAAGAACACCTGCTGGGTTACCGGAGCACCGAAGGCGGCGGTGATAACTGCCGACATGGACGCATAATCAGAAAATCCCAGCATGGCAATTGCCATCAGGCTGGCCCAGCCCGGATCCACGAAGGTCCACAGATAAAGAGTACCGATAAAGATACCGATCACCTGCATTCCCACAGGCGTAACCTCAGGCAGGTTAAGCGGCAGGAACCGGAAGCCGATCATGATCACAAGACCGATGATCGAGTGAACAATCAAACTTGTTTTTGTTTTTTCTGCTGTTGAATTAGACACGTTACTTCTCCCCCTTATTAAGGTATTTTTTTGTTAATAAAATAACAAATAGGATATTCATATGTACTAATCATCTAAAACCAGATTAGCTCATACATGTTAATAATACCATAAAGATTGTGGCAAAAATATAACGTATGTTAATTATCAAAATATTTTTTGTGGTTTTTTTCACAAAAATATGGTATAACAGAAACTATCCCGGAACAAGCCGGGAACAACCGCAAGAGAAAGAAGCTGAAACACCATGAACGAACCCATTCTGGATACCTTAAGCTCCTATGGAAGCAAAATCAAATTGGAAAAAGGGGTCTATTTAAACATCAAGCACAGCCGTCAGGCGCCCGGATATTTTTATCTCCTGGAGGAAGGCATCTGCGCCCTCACCAGCATCACCAACCGGGGGGAGGAAGCGGTCTATCTCTATTTTTATCCCAGGAGGATCATCGGCTTCAACCAGCTGATCACCGGACCGGACCAGGAACGCACCCAGGAATTTTCCATCGTCACAAAAACGCCCTGTACTCTCTACCGCTTCACCGCGGATACTTTCCAGAACCTGCTCCGGCACAACCAGGAATTCAACTCCTTTCTGATGAAAACCCTGGCAGATAATTATTATGAAGTTCTGGTTCATTTTCATCGGAGAATGGAGGAGTCCGCAGTGGCCGGATTATGCCGACTTCTTTTAAATGTGGCCCGGCCGGTGGATGGCCAGCTGATCGTTCCCAAATTCTTCACTTACGCGGAGCTGGCCAAATATCTGGGAACCCACTCGGTCACTGTGTCCCGGATCATGGCGAAGATGAAGCAGAAAGGCTATATGGCAAAAGACCGGAGAGGCATTATCATCAAAAGCCCGGAATCCATCCGTCAGTTTCTGACAGGGGATCAGGACTTCGATTACTGAAAAATCAAAAAACTTAACCTTTGTTATGGTATTTTTTACTGCGATTTACTATAATATAAGAAAATAGGGCTTTTTCTGCCCGTTTAAGAGGAGGAATCTACTTATGAGCATGGGACAAGCAACGAAAATATACGCCAAGGATAACGAGAAGCTGGCGCTGACTGTGACGAAAGGCCACTTCTCTTCCGACCGTTTTCACGTAAATTACTACATCGACATGACCACTCTTAAAATGCGTCAGGCTAACGCCGAGGCAGTGGCAAAAGCCATGGTGAAAAAATACGTCAACCGCATTGAGCTGTCCAAATCCTTTGGAATCAGCGAGGAGCTGCTCCAGCAGTCCAAGGCTTTCGCCACCAAGAGAACCATCGACACCATCATCTGCATGGACGGATGCGAGGTGATCGGCGCCTACGTGGCCCAGCAGCTTTCCAGCGCCGGCTTCAACACCACCAACATTCACAAGACCAGCTACGTGATCAGCCCGGAGTTTGACTCCGCCGGCCAGATGGTTGTCCGGGAAAATATCAAACCCATGATCAAGGACAAGCACGTTCTGGTGGTTCTGGCCAGCGCCATGTCCGGCCACACCATTGAGAAGAGCCTTCGCTGCATCGAGTCCTACGGCGGAATTGTGGAGGGCATCTCCGTAATCTTCGGCGTGGTCAGCGAGATTGAGGGACACCCGGTGAACGCTGTATTCAGCGTGGAAGATCTTCCGGACTTCCGTCTCTCCGATCCCCACGACTGCCCCGACTGCAAGAATCACGTCAAACTGGACGCCATCGTGAACAGCTACGGCTATACCCCTCTCGACTGACAGCCGTCAGGAATGACAGGATAACAGAAAAAGCCTTCGGCATCCCTTCTGTGGGATGAACCGAGGGCTTTTTGCATGGGGACAGGTTCAGCATTGGGGCAGGTTTCCTCTCCCGCCCCTGCCGGTTTCCGGTCTGGCTGCTACAGCTTCACGAATTTTTCCGCGATGGCTGTGAGAAGCTCCGCCGTCTTCTCCAGGGACCGGATGCTGATGAACTCGTATTTTCCGTGGCAGTTCTCCCCGCCGGTGCACAGGTTGGGGCAGGGAAGTCCCATGTAGGAGAGCCGGCTGCCGTCGGTGCCTCCCCGGATGGGCACGATGCAGGGAGTGATCTCCAGCTCTTCCATGGCCTCCTTCGCCAGGTCGATGAGGTACATGTGGGGCTCGATCTTTTCCTTCATATTGTAATAGCTGTCCTTTAACTCCAGGCGGACGGTGCCCTCTCCGTACTTTTCATTCATGTAGGAGGCGGCGCGGCTCATGTATTCCTTTTTCGCCTCAAATTTTTCCCGGTCGTGGTCCCGGACAATGTAGTCCAGCATGGCGTCCTCCACTTCGCCTTTCATGTGGTTCAGATGGTAGAAGCCCTCATATCCTTCCGTAAACGCGGGATTTTCCGCCGGGGGAAGCATGGAATGAAATTCCATGGCCAGAAGGGAGGCGTTTCTCATCTTTCCCTTGGCAGAGCCTGGGTGAATGCTGGATCCCTTAAAATAGACCCGGGCGGAAGCCGCGTTGAAATTCTCGTATTCCAGCTCTCCCAGGGGGCCTCCGTCCACCGTGTAGGCCACATCGGCGCCAAATCCCTTCACATCAAACAGATCAGCTCCCCGGCCCACTTCCTCGTCCGGCGTGAATCCGATCTTAATGGTTCCGTGGGGAACCTCCGGATGGGTCAGGAAGTATTCCGCCATGGCCATGATCTCTGCGATTCCCGCCTTGTCGTCTGCTCCCAGCAGGGTGGTTCCGTCGGTGACGATCAGATCCTCTCCCCGGTAAGACGAAAGCTGGGGGAACTCCTCCGGCCGCATCACCACGTTTTCTTCCTCATTGAGGACGATGGGGCCGCCGTCGTAATTTTTTACCACCCGGGGCCGCACGTTGGCGCCGGACACCACCGGGGCCGTGTCCATATGGGCGATAAATCCCAGAACCGGCACCTTCCGGTCTGTGTTTGCGGGGATGGTTCCGTAGACGTAGCAGTGGTCGTCCACTCTCCCGTCCTCAATTCCCATGGCCTTCATCTCCCGGACCAGCTCCTCTGCCAGCTCAAACTGCTTCGCCGTGCTGGGAATCGGCTCCTGGTCCTCCTCCGACCGGGTATCATAAGTTACATACTTTAAAAATTTTTCTGCAGCGCTCATGGCACAGCTCCTTTCTTCCGGTTTCGGCCGCCGTCCGGCCGCCCGGATCTGTTGTTCTAATCTCGCTCGTCCAAGTCTTTCTGAATTCCCTCCAGATAGTGGACCAGCATATCCCTGTGGGAGCGGATGCGGTAGGACTTGTCCACCTCGTCGTAGGTGAAGCTTTTTCTGCCCCCCTCTTCCATTCTGGTCCAGAACCGGTAAATGTGGGAAAAAGGCATGTAATAAATCTCATCCAGCTTCGTGTAGTAGATGATCAGGAAGGCGATGCCTCCCTGAGCTTCAAATTCCTTCATAAACGCGATCTGATGGGGATGGACGTTCTGAAGGGGGAAGGTGGTCTCCGCGCACTCCTTCGCGTCAAAGCACACTGGAATGCCCTGAACCGTTCCGATATAGTCCACCGTGCTCTTCTGCCCGAAATAGGCCAGGGTGATGTGGCGGTTTTTCTTGTCGATCTCAATGGGGGTGATGGGGGTGGGGATCTTCTGAATCAGCGCCAGATGCTTTTCCCGGTAACTGTCGTTGGTGTGGTTGATCAGCTCCTCCAGGGTGGACCCCCGCAGCCCCCTGGTATTCCAGGTACCCATTACAGCTTCTCCCCCGCCATTACCCGCTCAAAATCCTTCGGCAGAGGCGCTGTGAAGGAGCGGCCCGCCAGGCCGGCGCAGGGCTCCGGCACCGCATCCGGCATCACCAGCTTCCAGGAATGAAGCAGCTGGGTGGACACTCCGTACTTCTGGCGGATCTCCCGGTTCAGGGCCGGATCTCCGTACTTGGGATCTCCCAGAATGGGGCGGCCGATGGAGGCCAGATGGGCCCGGATCTGATGGGAGCGGCCGGTGATCAGAGTGACCTGAAGCCTGGTGTACGCGCTTCCCACGGAGAGGGGAATGTACTCCGTCTCAATGGCCTGGCTGTCCGGCACCGGATCTTTGAACACGGAAACCTGATTTGCAGCCGGGTTCTTCCGCAGATAGCCCCGGATCCGGCAGGGCGTCTCCACCCGTCCCTTCACGATGCACTGATAGTACTTGTGCAGGCTTCTGTCCTTCAGCACAGCCCCCATGGCCTGCAGCCCGCCCAGAGTCTTGCCGGCGATGACGATGCCGCTGGTGTTCCGGTCCAGCCGGTTGCAGACGGAGGGGCGGAAGGTCTTTAAATCTTCCTCCGTCATCGCCCCCGTCTCCAGCAGATAAGCGGTAATATACTCCACCAGAGACACATCCGACTCCGCCGCCTTCTGGGAGAGCATGCCGCAGGGCTTATTGATCAGAAGAATGTTTTCATCCTCATAGATCACGTCCAGGGACGTTTTTTTCACCGGCTGAACCGGCACACTGGAAAACCGGCCGATGGTCTCATCTGAGAGGAAGAGACGGATCTGATCTCCCTCCTCCAGCTTTTCCGAGCCGTCGCACCGTCTGCCGTTCAGAGTAATGTTCTTTTTCCGGATCATCTTGTAGATAAATCCTTTTCCCGCCAGGTTCAGGTATTTGGCCAGCATCTTGTCCAGTCTCTGGCCGGCCTCCCTTTCGGTCACTGTCAGTAGTTTCATTCTCTCTCCTCCTCTCCCGTCCGCTACATGGAAAGCTGCTTCAGCAGTTCCAGCGTATATTGCGTACTTCCGTCATCCTCATATTCCGATACCGGCTTTAAGCTCTCCAGCCTCTGGAAAAACGCCTTCTCCTCCTGGATCATCCGCACATGGGGATCCAGATGGTGGGCGGCGAACATGTCGTTTAAAAATTTCTCCGCCTTTTTTGCGTCCACCTTCCGGGAGGTGCAGTAGAGATACACTCCGGTGGGATGGACTGCCGCCGCGTCCACCGGCATGATCGCCTCCTTCGAGGTGAGAATCAGGTCGTAGAGCACCGGAAATTTGCTCTCGTAGACCTGAACCCGCTCCAGAAAGGACCGGGGCGGCGTCTTATATCTCCAGGCCGCCAGCAGGGGGGACGCCACGTTGGCAGTGGGCAGAACCGACAGAATAGCCATGACCGTCAGCACATTTTTTACCGCCTGGCTGTCTGTAAACTGCCTGGCTCCCAGCTGGACCAGGATCATCACCGCCCCGAACAGCACCTCCCCAACCTGAACTTTCCTGCGGTATTCCCGGTACCCGTACTCTCCTTTTTTTCGTCTGTGTCCCATTTTCTTCATGTCTCCTTACAGATGTTCCATAATGCTAAGCAGCAGGCTGTGGGGAAGAATCTTGGACAGGAGAAAGAACGCTTTCATCAGCGGCCCGTACACCGACACCGTCTTCCCCATCATGCTCTCCCGCAGGGCCAGGGCCGCCACCTTCTCCGGCCTTGCCATGACAAGGCGTTTGTAAAGGGGGATGGTGCCGGTGGTCTCCGCAATATCAAAAAATTCTGTCTTCACCGGTCCCGGGCACACGGCGGTGACGCAGATGCCCCGGGGTTTTAACTCGCTGTTCAGCGCCCGGCTGTAGCTCAGCACAAAGGATTTTGTGGCCGCGTAGACCGCAAACCCCGGCTGGGGGAGGAATGCCGCCGCTGAGGCAAACTGGATGATCCTTCCGTTTTTGGCCATGTAGGGGAGAACCAGGCGGGTGACGGCGCAGAGTGCCTGACAGTTCAAGGCCACCATTCCCGTCTCCTCCTCCAGGCTGAGCTGCTCCACCGGCCCGATCTTTCCGTAGCCGGAGGCATTTACCAGAAATACCACCTCCGGTTTTTCTTTGCGCAGTTCACTCTCCAGAATCTCAAGGGAAGATTTCTCTGTCAGATCCAGGGGAAGAATCCGCACCGGAACTGTCATCTCTTCGGCCAGTGCTTTCAGCCTCTCCTCCCTTCTGGCGATGATCCAGATCTCCTTTAAGGCTCCAAACCGGTCTCCCAGCTGCCTGGCCATCTCCCGGCCCAGGCCGGAGGAAGCTCCCGTTACCACTGCTATTTTCATATTTCAAGACACTCCTTTACTTTTTTACCTTCTTGTGTACGTTACGGATCGTCTTTTTCTTTGGACGGGGCCCGGACGGCCGGGAACCTTTTTGCTGCCCCGCTCTCTGCCCCGGCTTCTCCTCCGGTTTTCTCGGACGGATCAGGCACTCTTTTCCGTAGCCGATCAGGTCCGTCCGTCCCGCCCGGTGAAGAGCTTCCCGGACCAGATCGTAATTTTTCGGGTTCCGGTACTGGATCAGGGCGCGCTGCATGGCCTTCTCATGGGGATTGGTGGGCACGTACACCGGTTCCATGGTCCTGGGATCCAGGCCTGTGTAGTACATACAGGTGGAAATGGTGGATGGGGTGGGATAAAAATCCTGCACCTGCTCCGGCATATAGCCCAGATCCCGGAGGTACTCCGCCAGCTCAATGGCCTCCTTTAAGGTGGAACCGGGATGGGAGGACATGAGATAGGGAACCAGATACTGCTTCAGTCCCAGCTTCTCGTTCATCCGGTTGTACTCGTCCACAAACTGGCGGTACACCCGGTTTTCCGGCTTGCCCATCTTTGACAGAACGGCGTCAGCCACGTGCTCCGGCGCCACCTTCAGCTGCCCGCTCACATGGTACTGGCACAGCTCTCTCAAAAACTGACGGCTCTTGTCTGCCAGCAGATAGTCGAACCGGATTCCGGACCGGATAAATACCTTTTTCACCTTCGGCAGCTCCCGCAGTTTTTTTAACAGGATCACGTAGTCTGTGTGGTCGGCGTTCAGATTTCTGCAGGGTTTCGGATAGAGACACTGCTTATGGGGACAGGCCCCCTTTGTCATCTGCTTCTCGCAGGCCGGGAAACGGAAATTGGCGGTGGGGCCGCCAACGTCGTGGATATAGCCCTTAAAGTCCGGCTCCTCCGTCAGAAGCTTCGCCTCCTCCACCAGAGATTCGTGGCTTCTCGCCTGGATGATCCTGCCCTGGTGGAAGGTGAGGGCGCAGAAACTGCAGGCCCCGAAACAGCCCCGGTTGCTGATCAGGCTGAATTTCACCTCCCGGATGGCAGGGATCCCGCCCGCCTCCTCGTAGGAAGGATGGTAGTTCCTCATATAGGGGAGGGCGTACACCTCATCCATCTCCTCCATGGTCAGAGGCTTCGCCGGGGGATTCTGCACCACATATCCCCGCTCATAGGGCTCCACCAGACGCTTTCCGGAAAAGGGATCGGTGTTGGAATACTGAACGTAAAAGCTCTCCGCGTAGCGGCGCTTGTCCCGGCGGATCTCCTCGAAGGCGGGAAGCATCTCATAGTCGTAGACGCTCTCCAGGGATTTCGTCTTGTAGACAGTCCCGTCAATGAAGGTGATGTCCTTCACGTCGATGCCTGCGTTTAAGGCGTCGGCGATCTCCACGATGGAATGTTCTCCCATGCCGTAGGAGATCAGATCCGCCTGGGAGTCCAGGAGGATGGACCGCTTTACCTTGTTGGACCAGTAGTCGTAATGGCCCAGGCGGCGGAGACTGGCCTCAATTCCCCCGATGATCACCGGCACGTCCGGATAAGTGCGGCGGATCAGATTGCCGTAGACCACCGTAGCATAATCCGGCCTTTTTCCCATGACGCCGCCGGGGGTGTAGGCGTCCTGACTTCTTCTCTTTTTGGATACGGAATAGTGGTTGACCATGGAGTCCATGTTGCCGCCGGACACCAGAAAGCCCAGGCGGGGCCGGCCGAGAACGTCGATGCTTCCCGGGTCCTTCCAGTCCGGCTGGGCGATGATCCCCACCCGGTATCCCCTGGACTCCAGCAGGCGGCTGATGATGGCCGCGCCGAAGGATGGGTGGTCCACGTAGGCATCTCCGCTCACATAGACAAAGTCACACTGATCCCAGCCTCTTTTCTCCATATCCTCCCGGCTCACCGGCAGATAATCGTGTATCATGAATCCACTCCTCTTCTCTCTAAATCTTTTTCCTGGCGCACCAGGTCGGAAAAGCTGTGAATGTGGCAGTCCGCCAGCCGCCGCTTCTCTCCGTCCATATGGGCGGAGGCGGGATCGTCCACGGCCACCACAAACATTCCCGCCGCTTTTCCCGCCTGAATCCCGGCGGGCACATCCTCAAATACGGCGCAGTCTGCCGGTCCTACCCCCAGATCGGAAGCCACCTTCAGATAGATATCCGGGGCCGGTTTCCCCGCCGCCACCTCGCAGGCGGTGGTCACCTGGTCAAAGTAATCTCCGATGGATAAGGAGTCCAGCACTGCGTCCACCATGGCCCGGCCGTTGCTGGTGGCGATTCCCATGCGGACGCCTCTGGAACGGGCCCAGTCCAGGAACTGTCTGGCTCCCTCTTTTAAAGGCACTTCCTTTTTGTACTTTTCCAGGGACATGTCCACCCAGTCCGCCTTGATGGCCTCCACTGAGCGGTCCAGCCCGAAGCGCTCCTTAAAATAGACAGCCGTCTCCGTAAAACTCATGCCCTCCACCGTCCTCTGCAGATCCTCCGGACACTTCACGCCGAAACGGCCCAGGTATTCAATATCAATGGCCTTCCACATCCACATGGAATCCACCAGGGTGCCGTCCAGATCAAACAGAAATGCTTTTTTATGTCTCAGTTTCTCCATTGTCCTCATATCTGTCTCAGTTCCTCCAGTTCCTGCTGTGTCAATGGCCGGTACTGCCCCGGCTCCAGGCTTTCATCCAGCTTCAGACTGCCCATGGAAAGCCGTTTCAGATAGGTCACCCGGCATCCCACAGCCTCCATCATCCGCTTCACCTGATGGAATTTTCCCTCCCTCAGGGTAAGAAGAGCTTCTCCGCCGGCAAGGGGCTCAAACTCTGCCGGCATGGTCCTGGTCCCGTCCTCCAGCACCAGTCCTTCCCCGAACCGGCGGACGCTGTCCCGGGGAAGATCGCCGCTGTAGCGGACAAAATAGATCTTGTCCACGTGTCGTTTCGGGGAGAGAAGGCGGTGGGCCAGATCTCCGTCGTTGGTAATGAGAAGCAGTCCCTCCGTGTCCAGATCCAGACGCCCCACCGGAAAGAGATCCTTTCGCTTTCTCTCCTCAATCAGGCTGACCACCGTGGGGTAGCGGCCGTCCTCCGTGGCGGAGACCGTCCCCGCCGGTTTATTTAACATATAGTACTCCGCCGCCTGATAGGTGATCTCTCTCCCGTCCACCGTCACTTTCTGGATTCCCGGCACAATCTTTCCGTCCGTCTTCCTGACAACGACACCGTCCACGGCAACCCGCCCTTTTTTGGCAGCCTCTTTCGCCTGGGTCCTGGTAAACCCGGTCATCTCCGTCAGAAAACGGTCCAGCCGTATGGGCTTTTCTGTCATATGAATCTCCTTTCCCTACTGCCAGCGCCAGCCGGGGTAATATTTGTTCTTCAGCGTTCGTCCGTTTCCTCTGGCCCATCCCAGGGGGAAGCCGCAGACTCCCACCAGCACCCAGCCTTTTCCGTCCGGCTCCCCGTCTGTCAGTGCCAGGGTTTCTCCCTTTAAATACCGCAGCACCCGGTCATCCTCCCGGTCCAGATTCAGCATCTGAAAGGCGCCCCGGGACTGCCCGGCGGCTTCCTTCCAGGAAAGAGCCATGGCCAGAGCCTGGGACGGCTCCAGCCGCCCCCTTTTCACCTCTCCCAGAAGAAGGCCGGTGCGCAGAAATCGAAGCCCCATCCCCTCCGGAAAACCTTCCGGCAGCAGATAGAGACAGCCTTCCTTCTCATACAGCCGCCGTTTCTGATCTGCCAGACCGTCTCTGCCCGGATCTCCCGCGGCAGCCCCCAGAGCGGAGAGCACTCCATCCAAAAGCTGTTCCGATGCCGGCTCCAGTTTCAGACGGGAACCGGCGGGGCCGCTCCTGCTCTTCCGGAAGCGCTCCCCCTTCCCATTTCCCTCTTTTTTCCGGATCATGGCCACAAAATGGCCTTCTCCATGGACCCGGTGGGGAAAGAGCCTGAGACAGCCTGTCAGGCCGAAGCCTCCCACGGCTCCCGGAAACAGAGGGATGGGAACCAGCTCCAGATCCTGGCGCTCCCGCAGCAGGTCCTCCACTGCCCCTTCATCCTCCATTCTGGAGAAGGTACAGGTGGAATACACCATCACGCCGCCGGGGCGAAGAAGATCCGCGGCCTGTCCCAGGATCTCCCGCTGGATGGGAGCATAGTAGTCCGGCCCCCGCATCTCCCAGTCCTTTACCATTCCCTCATCCCTGCGGAACATTCCCTCCCCGGAACAGGGGGCATCCACCAGGATCTTGTCAAAATATTCCGGCATCTTCGCGGCCAGTTTTTCCGGTGTCTCCGCCGTGACGCAGAAATTGGGAATACCGAAGAGTTCCAGATTTTTCAGAAGAGCCTTCGCCCTGGAGATGCTGATGTCGTTTGCCAGGAGAAATCCCCTTCCCCGCAGCCTGGCCCCCAGCTCCGTGCTCTTTCCTCCCGGAGCGGCGCACAGATCCAGCACCCGGTCTCCCGGCTCCACAGGAAGAACCGCCGCCGGCGTCATGGCGCTGGGCTCCTGAATATAGTAGAGACCAGCATAGTAAAAGGGATCCCTGGCCGGGCGTTCCTCCCGGCTGATATACCGGCCGTTGCCCGCCCAGGGCACCGGCTCCTGGGAAAAGGGGGAGATCCGGTCCCACTCCCCGGCCGTCAGCTTCCAGGTGTTGACGCGGATTCCCGCGTATCCCGGCTCCTCCAGGCTCTTCTCATAGGCGGGATACTCCTCCCCCAGCAGCCCTTTCATCCCCTCCAAAAATCCGGAGGGCAGTCCTTCCTTTGTCATTTCTTTCTCCTTCTGTTCTGTTTTTACCTATTCTAGCATATTTTTTCCGGCATGAATACCCGGTATTTCAGGTGAAGTTGGCTTTCAGCCTTCTCTTCTCCAGATACCGGAGCACCCAGTAGGGGTTGACGCTCAGCTCCTCATAATTATCTGTCTTCAGGTAAATGCCCACATGGAGGTGGACCGGGAAGTTTCCCACCGTCCCTTCCTGCGCCCCGTAGCCGCTGTCTCCCATAAATCCCAGCAGCTCCCCAGGGCGGACCTCGTCCCCCTCCTTCCAGTCCCGGCTGTAGCTGTACAGATGGGCATAGTAGAGATAGGCGCCGGAGCGGGAGCGGACGCCGATGCGCCAGCCTCCCTGTTCCAGCCAGCCCACCTTCTCCACCGTTCCTCCGCTCATGCTCACCACCGGGTAGAACCCCCGGGGCATCCCATCCCCCATCACGTCGCAGCCCTCATGTCTCCGGTCTCCTCCGTAGGTTCTCCCGTCTCCCCAGCTGTCTTCATAGGAGATGTCCGGCGCGCCGGCTGCCTGGTTGATCGGTATGGGAAAATACTCCAGATCCCCAAAAATCATCTCATAGGCGTCCTTCAGCTTTTCATATTCCGCCGGTTTCGCCGCCTTCAGCCTCCGGCTGTCACAGCTTAAGCTGTCAATGTTTCTCAGATCATAGCTGTTCTCCACCATCAGAGCGGTGAGCGCATCCAGATCCAGCTCATCCTCCCCGCAGACCAGCTCTCCCAGCTCCATAGCCCGGAAGGCCTCCGTCTCCCAGGTCAGGCTGTCCAGCTGATAGTAGGTGGGATTGTTGTACAGGTAATCCACCATGGATGCCTGAAACGCCGCCAGCAGGAGCAGGAAAATGAGAATCATAGATCATGGCCCCCTTCATATAATTTACAAATAAACTCTATTCCGGTAGCCATGAAAAAATCCGTGTTTCCTGTGGCAGCTCTCCTTCTTCTGCTGTGGCAGCCATCCATCTCCCTGGAGGGGGCGAAGGACGGCCTGAACCTGTGGGCCTGCGTCGTCCTCCCCACCCTTCTTCCCTTTATGCTCTGCTCCACCGCCGTGGTATCCTCCGGCGGGATTCCCCTGCTCACCGCCCCGTTTAAGCCCTTCCTCTCCCGGATTCTGGGACTTTCCCCCGCAGGCTGCTACGTATTTCTCGCCGGCCTTCTCTGCGGTTACCCCATGGGAGCGAAAACCTGCGCCGATTTTCTGGCCGGGGGAATGATCTCAGAAGGTGAAGCCCGCCGTCTTCTGGCCTTCAGCAACCACCCCAGCCCCATGTTCCTGCTGGGATACGTGATGGCCGGCATGGAGGATGTCTGCCCCGCTCCCCTGTTTCTGGCAGCCATCTATCTTCCCATCCTCCCCCTGGCCTTCCTGTCCGCCGCGGCCTACGGCTCCGGGCCGGAACCTTCCCCGCAGGAGTGCCGTCAGCCCTCCTCCGTCGGCGGTTTCTCCTTTGACCGGGACTTCATGGGCTGTCTGGAGTCCATGGTGCGCATCGGCGGCTACATCCTGGCGTTTTCCATTCTGGCGGCCTACATCCGCCGCCTTTCTCCTCTCCCGGCACCGTGGAATGCCTGCCTGCTGGGAGTGACAGAGATCACCACCGGCGTCCACGCCATAAAGCTCTCCCTGACAGGCCCCGCCCTGGCAGGGGCCCTGGCCTTCTGCGCCTCCTTCGGCGGCCTCTCCGGCGTCTTTCAGACCAAAAGCGTGCTGGAGCTGCCCCGGGAAAACGCGAAAAAAAATGCCGGACTGTCTATCCGGCATTATGTACTGTGGAAAGTGATCCATGGAGGACTATCCTGCCTGCTGCTTACTGTTCTCCTTCTTCTCCTTCCGGCTCCTGGGGCTGCTCCCCGTCTCCGCTGACAATGCTTCCCGCCAGCTCATTCCGGTTGGAAGAGATCACATCATAGTTGGACTGCATGGACTGCATAAAGGAGTCAAAACGGCTCTGAGCGCTCTCCATGGAACTGGAGATAATGGTCTGAAGATTTCCCAGCATCTCGTCCGTATACTGGATCGCTCCGCTGCGCACCTCGTCCGCCTCGGCCACCGCCCGGTTGACGATCTCCTCCGCCTGGGCCTGAGCCTGCTCCACCACCTCGTTGGCCTGGGCATATGCCCGCTGCATGATCTCGTGCTCGCTCACCAGCTCGTCCGTCTGGGCCGTTGCCTGAGCCAGAATGGCCTGAGCCTGGGCCTGAGCGTCTGAGATAATGGCGTCCTGGTTGCTGATGATCTTCTGATACCGTTTCACCTCATCGGGGATGCGCAGTCTCAGCTCTCCCAGAAGATCCTGGATCTCATCCTTGTTCACAATGATCTCCGTGTTGGAAAAAGCTTTGAACTTGCACTCCTCAATATATTCATCAATTTCATTGATTAACTGTTCAATCCTGCTGCTCATAATCCGTTTTCCTACCCTTTCTTATCTAAACTTTTCACTTTCTCCTGCACCAGTCTGGCAATCTGCGCCGGAAGAAAGGCAGAAATATCTCCTCCGTACACAGCGATTTCCTTTACCATGCTGGAGCTGAGATACGAATACTTCAGGCTTGTGGTCAGAAACAGCGTGTCGATCTCCGGGGCCATCACCCGGTTGGTCTGGGACAGCTGCAGCTCGTATTCAAAATCCGTGATGGCTCGAAGCCCGCGGACAATGACCTTCGCCCCGTTCTCCCTGGCAAAATCTATGGTCAGGCCGTCAAAGGCCTTCACCTCCACGTTTTCCAGATGAGATGTAACGCTTTTTAACATATTAACACGTTCTTCCACAGAAAACAACGGAGTTTTTTTTCGATTATTTAAAACTCCCACGATCACCCGGTCCATAATCTGGGCAGTCCGCTCAATAATATCCAGATGTCCCAGAGTCACCGGATCGAAGCTGCCGGGGTAAATAGCCGTTGCCATGTTCCATTTCTCTCCTTTGTATACAAAAAATTTTCCTCCGGCGTTTTCCGCCGGAAGGCGCTCCGCCCTGCCGTCTCCGGCGTCCCTAGGTCACAAGAAAAATATGCTGGTTGGTCTTGTAGGTCTTTACCCGGCTGACAGTGTAGCCCAGGGCGCTCATGCCCTCCGACTTCGTCTCCAGGGAAGCCTCCACCACGATCAGGGTGTCCGGATGGATCAGACTGGAATCCTTCAGATAAGAAAGAGCCTCCAGCTCCAGATCCCGGCCGTAGGGCGGATCCATGAACACCAGATCAAAGGGCTCCTGCTTTCCTTCCATCCGCCGCAGGGCCGTCATCACATCGCAGACCATCACCGCGGCGCTCTCCTCCAGCCTGGTGGTTTTTAAATTCTCCCGGATGCAGTCCGCGGCCTTCGGATTCTGCTCCACAAACACCGCCGCCTCCGCTCCCCGGCTCAGGGCCTCAATGCCGATTCCCCCGCTTCCGGCAAACAGATCCAGGAACCGGCACCCCGGCACGTCGTTCTGAAGGATATTGAACAGTGTCTCCTTGATCCGGTCTGTGGTGGGCCTGGTATCCAGGCCTTCTATTGTCTTTAAGGGAAGTCTTCTCGCCTTCCCGGCAATCACTCTCATAAAAAACTCCTCTTTTTTATTTCTGTCCAGCCTATTATAGTATGAAAGTTCCCGGGATACAAGGTCATTTTTCAGGAAGTGACAGCTTTTTCCATTTTACGCAGAACCTTCTAGTGTATTATCTTTCCCTGCGCACATACTAGGATCGTAACACAAAACAAGCCGCGCACCGCTAAACAAGAGCGCGGCAAATACAAACCTAAGGAGGCGTGTTATTATGGCAAACAACAGTTCTTCCAACAAGACCAATGTACCTGAGGCGAAGGAAGCGATGAACCGCATGAAGATGGAGGTCGCCAGCGAGCTGGGCGTTCCCTTATCCAACGGCTACAACGGCAACCTGACTTCCGCTCAGAACGGATCTGTGGGCGGCTATATGGTGAAAAAGATGATCGAGGCACAGGAGAGACAGATGGCCGGAAAATAACACCGGCGAAAAGCCCCTGACGCCCGGCGTCTGAGGACAAAAAGCAGGAAAATCCCCCTGACCGGCAGCAATTTCGCCGGCCAGAGGGATTTTTTATTCTCTGCATTTCTGAAACGCGATCCGCTCCGTCCCGTCCTCCACAAAAATGATACCGCACCGGGAAAACCCGTTTTTCTCCAGCATCTTCTGCATGGGAATATTGTTCCGGTGGGTGTCGATGCGGATATTCCCCCACTGCTCAAAGCACCAGTTCAGGCAGTGGGAAGCCAGGCCCCGGCCGCGGCTGGCGCAGGCCACGCGGTGAACCACGCCGTAAGGCCGGTCATTGAGCCAGGCCCCGTCTTTTATCACCTGGTAGGTGGGTTCCTCCGTCACAGAGAAGAAAAATGTGGCGGCAATCACCCCGTTTTCCAGGCAGACGTAGCTGCCTCCCCGCTCCATGTCCAGGCGCAGGTCCTCCTCCCCGGGATAGCCGTCGGTCCACTGGCCGGGATTGCCTGCCTCCGCCATAAACGCCCGGGCTTCCTCATAGATGGCCAGCACCTGAGGAATGTCCCCTTCCTCCGTCTTCCGGATATCCAGGAAGCGCTCTCTGGCACAGGCCTCCTCCATGGTGCGGATGGGGCGGCAGGGATTTCCCACCGCCACCACGCCGGAGGGGATATCCTTCGCCACCACGCTGCCAGCCCCGATGACCACGTTGTCGCCGATGGTGACTCCCGGCAGAACCACCACGTTTCCGCCGATCCACACGTCATTTCCCACGGTGATGGGATGGCCGAACTCCAGTCCCTGGTTGCGCACCCGGCGGTTTAAGGGGTGGCCTGCGGTGTAAAAACCGCAGTTGGGAGCGATGAACACGTTATCTCCGAAGGTGATGGGGGCCACATCCAGCATGACGCAGTTATGATTGACATAGAAGTTGTCCCCCACGGTAATGTGGGAGCCGTAATCGCACCAGAATGAGGGCTGGACGCAGATGTTTTTCCCCGCCTTTCCCAGAATCTGCCGGATGATCCTGTCTTTTTCTTCCTTATCCTCAAAGGAAAGCTGATTGTACCGGCGGCACAGCTCCTTTACAGCGGTCTGCTCCCCCTGCAGCTCCTCGTCCCGGTCGGCGCAGTAAAGCATCCCCGCCAGCATTTTTTCTTTTTCCGTCATTGTCTCCGTTCTCCTCTACAAATTCAATTTATCGTAGCTTCGCTCCAGATACTGATCCAGGCGGCGTTTCAATTCCCTGTGCTCCGGCATGGAAAGGTCCGGATCCGCCGCCAGCAGGCGGTTCACCTCCTCAGAAACCTTTTTCAGCACTCCGGCGTCGGTGAAAATATCCGCCAGCTTAAACTCCATATCTCCGCTCTGGCGGACGCCGAAGATGTCTCCCGGCCCCCGCAGCTTCAGGTCCTCCGACGCAATGTAGAAGCCGTCGTTGGAGCGGTTTAAAATATCCAGCCGCTCCCCGGCCCCCTCGTCCCCGCAGTTGACCATGATGCAGTAGGACTGGCTCTTTCCCCGGCCCACCCGGCCTCTCAGCTGATGGAGCTGGGCAAGGCCGAACCGCTCTCCGTTCTCGATCATCATCACTGTGGCGTTGGGCACGTTCACTCCCACCTCCACCACGGTGGTGGAGACCAGCACCTGGATCTCTCCCGCGGCAAATTCCTCCATAATCCTGTTTTTTTCTTTCCCCTTCATCTTGCCGTGGAGAGCCTCCACCCGGATGGAGGAGGGAAACTCTCTTCTCAGCTTTTCCGTGTAATCCGTCACGTTCTCCGCCTCCAGCATCTCGCTCTCCTCCACCATGGGGCAGATCACGTAGGCCTGGTGGCCGGCGGCCACCTCCTTTTCAATGAACCGGTAGGCCTTCGGCCTCCAGTCGGGAGTGACCACGCAGTTTTTAATGGGCAGCCGGTCCGCCGGCATCTCGTCGATCACGGAAATGTCCAGATCCCCGTATAGGATGATGGCCAGGGTCCTGGGAATGGGAGTGGCGCTCATCACCAGCACGTGGGGGCGGTCTCCCTTATCTCCCAGGGCCTCCCTCTGGCCCACGCCGAACCGGTGCTGCTCATCGGTAATCACCAGGGCCAGGTTGTCATAGATCACCTTTTCCTGGATCAGGGCATGGGTTCCCACAATAATATCCGCCTGGTGGGAGGCGATCTTTTCATAGGCCAGCCGCTTCTCCTTCGCCGTCATGGAACCGGTGATTAACACCGGCACCTTCTGGATCCCGTGGGCGGCGAACAGTTCTGTTATGGACTCATAGTGCTGTCTGGCCAGAACCTCGGTGGGAGCCATGAGAGCTCCCTGACAGCCGTTGCAGGCGGCCTGAAGGAGGGCCAGCACAGCGATGATGGTCTTTCCCGATCCCACGTCTCCCTGGATCAGACGGTTCATGGCCATTCCCCCCTCCATGTCGGAAAACACCTCCTCCAGCACCTGTTCCTGGGCCCTGGTCAGGGAGTAGGGAAGGGAATTTTTCAGATCCTCCACCTCCCGGCACCGTTTCAGCACATACCGGCTCTTCTGGTCCTGCCGTTTTTCCTTCAGCCGGCGCACCGCTAGGATAAACAGGAAAAATTCGTCGAAGACCAGTCGTTTTCTGGCAAACAGCAGCTCCTGACGGCTGGAGGGAAAATGAATGTGCTCCAGGGCAAAGTTGTATTCCGCCAGCTCGTGGCGGGTGCGGATATCCTCCGGCAGATACTCCCGCTCCATCCCCCGGTTCTCCAGAGTCTGGGCCACCGCCTTGCTGATGGCCTTATTCCCCAGGCCTTTGGTCTGACCGTAGATGGGCTGCATGGACCCGGCCCGGCTCTCGTAGGCGGCCAGGGAATAGATCTCCGGCTGCTCCATGGTCATCCGCCCGTTTTTTTTCACCACCCGTCCCCGGAACACAAACCGGCTTCCGGCCTTTAACGTCCCGCGGAGAAAGGGCATATTATACCATGTAAGCTGCAGGGTGCCGGTGCCGTCAGAGACAGATGTCACCGTGACGGCCACCCGGGAAAAGCGGCGGACGTCCCCGTCTTTTTTCAGCATGCCCTCCACCGCCGCCGTGGTGTCCGGCTTCAGCTCCCCGATGGGAACCGGCGGGTCAAAAGCGTCATAACCCCTGGGATAGTACTCCAGAAGCTCTCCCACCGTCCGGATCCCCAGCTTTTCAAACAGTTTTCCGGTCTTCTCGCCGATTCCCTTCAGAGAAGTGACCGGCTGTTCACTCATTGTCACCTGATACCTCCTGAATCCATTCCGCCGGGAGGCACTCCCGCCCGGCACAGATTTTCTTACAGAGGAAGGCTTCCGCCAAGGAGACGGAAGCCTTCCTCATACAGGCATGTCCTGCGGGACAGATTGCCTCTATTCCACAGATATAATATAGTAGTAAATGGGCTGACCGCCCCGGTGAAGCTCCACCTCGCAGTTCGGACAGGCCTCCTTCGCCTCAGCCAGGAGCTTCTCCCCGTCTTCCTCCCGGATATCCTTTCCGTAATAGATGGTCACCAGCTCAGACTCCTCATCCAGCATGGCCTTCAGAGCCTTGATGGCGGTGGAATCCACAGATTTTCCCACGGCCAGCATACCCTCGTCTCCGATGCCCATAATGTCGCCCTGGTCGATCTCCATTCCGTCGATGGTGGTATTTCTCACCGCGTAAGTGATCTGGGCCGTCTTGACCCGGCCCATCTCCCGGATCATATTCTCCTTATTTTCCTCCACCGACAGCTCCGGTGCGAAATTCACCAGAGCCGTAATTCCCTGGGGAACTGTCCGAGAGGGAATCACCACCAGGTTCTTCCCCTCCGCCAGGCTGGCCGCCTGCTCTGCCGCCAGGATGATGTTTTTATTGTTGGGAAGAATGAAGATCACGTCCGCGTTCACCTGGTCCGCCGCCCCCAGCACATCCTCCGTGCTGGGATTCATGGTCTGGCCGCCTTCGATGATGCAGTCGGCGCCGATCCCCTTAAAGATCTCCCCCAGTCCGTCTCCCATGGACACGGCGATGAAGCCGTAGGGCTTCCTGGCCTTTTTCTTCTTCTCTTCTTCCTCTTTTTTCTGCTCTGCGGCCACCTGCTCCGCGTTCCGGATCAGCCGCTCATGGTGCTCCTCCCGCATGTTGTCTACCTTCATCCGGGAAAGAGAGCCGAAGGTCAGCGCTTTCTCAAAGGCCAGGCCGGGATGGTTGGTGTGGACGTGGACTTTCACCAGGTCGTCGTCGGCCACCACCACAATGGAGTCCCCGATGGACTCCAGGTAGGACTTGAACTCTTCCTCCGTCTTCTCATCCATGGGATGGTCCAGATTGATGATAAACTCTGTGCAGTATCCGAAGCGGATGTCCGCCTCCGCCGCCATGGCCTCGCTTCTGGCTCCCGCCACCGTCATGGTCCGATCCTCGTCGGAGGAGAAGTCCACCTCTCCTCCTGTGAGGCCGTCCCTGGCTCCCTTCAGGACCACCATAAGGCCCTGGCCGCCGGAGTCCACCACTCCCGCTTCCTTTAACACCGGAAGCATCTCCGGCGTCTGGCTTAAGACGTAATCTCCCTGCTCGATCACCTGGTCCGCGAACTCCAGAATATCCTCCGTCTCCGGTGCCAGTTCCACCGCCTTGTCCGCCATTCCCTTTGCCACCGTGAGGATCGTTCCCTCCTTCGGCTTCATCACCGCCTTGTAGGCAGTCTCCGTGGCCCGCACAAAGGCATTGGCCAGAACGGTGGTGGTGATGACGTCAACGCCTTTCAGTTCCTTTGTAAATCCCCGGAAAAGCTGGGACAGAATCACTCCGGAATTTCCCCTGGCGCCCCGCAGAGAGCCGGAAGAGATCGCTTTGGAGAGATTATCCATGGTAGGGTTCTCAATGGCAGCCACTTCTCTGGCCGCCGACATGATCGTCAGCGTCATATTGGTTCCTGTATCCCCATCCGGAACCGGAAATACATTCAGTTCATTGATCCAGTCTTTTTTTGCCTCCAGAGCTTTCGCAGCGGCCAAAAATGCCTTCTGCAGCAGACCGGCATCGATCTCTTTCATATCCACAGGTCATTTCCTCCTTAATCTATCACTCTGACGCCTTCCACGAAAATGTTGATCCTGTCCACTTCCATGCCGGTGAAAGCCTCAACTTTGTATTTCACGCTCTCCATGAGATTCTCCGACACTGCGGAGATATTGACCCCGTAGGCGACGATCACATGGAAATTGATGTGGATGTGGTTGTCCACGATCTCCACGTCCACTCCTCTCGTCAGGCTGTCCTTCTTCAGCAGCCGCACCAGGCCGTCCTTCATGTTCACCGCGGCCATTCCCACGATGCCGAAACACTCCACCGCGGCGTTGCCGGCGCACTGGGCGATCACGTCCGGGTGAATCTGGATCTCACCCAGCTTGTTGTTCAAACGTCCTCTCATATAAAAATGCCTCCATTCTGCCCTTATGGGGGGCTTTCCGTCACTAGCGTTTCTATTGTACCTATTATACATGATATTAAAAAAAAAAGAAACAAAATTTTATTTACCGCTTGCAAAAACCATTTTTTTCTGCTATTATACAATATGTTGTGGATTCTAAGTAAGGAGTCCAAGTAGCTTTTAAGGAGGTGCAAATCATGGCGAAATGTGCAATTTGTGAAAAAGCTGCTCACTTCGGAAACAACGTGAGCCATTCTCATAGACGTTCCAACAAAATGTGGAAAGCTAACGTAAAGTCTGTCAAAGTGAAAGTCAATGGCGGCGCTCGTAAGATGAACGTGTGTACTTCTTGCTTACGTTCCGGTTTAGTTGAAAGAGCATAATGAAAATTGACCATAAAAACAGCCCTTTTCGCGAGGGCTGTTTTTTGTTTTGGAAAACGTGGAGCTTGTCATCCCCCAAACAGGGCTGACAGCTCCACGTTTTTCTCTTCCTCCCGGTACACACAGTAGCGCAGGCTTCTCAGTTCTCCGTTCTCCGCCGCCAGGAATCCGTACTCGCCCCCTCCGATTCCCCTCACCGGAAATACATTGGAGCTGCGGGTCAGACCGGTCCCTTTCAGCAGCCTGTCCGCCTCCTCCTGCACCGCCATGGCCTGGACGTAGCTCCAGGAGAGCAGGTCATTCCTCACCGACTGGTAGTCCCATCTCTCTCCGATCCGATTCTCCTCATAGTCAAAGCAGTAGGTCACCGGATTTTCATTGTCCGGGGCAAAGTAGGAGGGCGTGATGTAGGCCCGCTCCCGCCCGGCGTCGATGACCGCGTAGGCGTCCCCCTCCATGGCATCCGCCCCCAGGGCTTTTAAATCCAAAGTCCGAAACAGCCGCCAGCCCTCCTCCGTCCGGTCACAGACGACCAGGCCGAAATAGCCGTGAAATACAATCCTTCTCTCATCACCGTAGTCAAACTCCAGGGGATTCTCCCCCATCTTTGCCCCCGCGGCAAACAGTTTTTTCAGATCGGCGGCCGCGGGCTCTGTTCCTGTTCTCCCGTCCATCTCACGCTTCAGGGATTTTTCCGGTTCCTCTCCCGCTCCTTTCCTTCTCCGCCTCAGCCGCTCTCTTCCGGTGGCGGAAAGGCTGCATCCGCAGACGGCGAACAGACCCAGACAGAAAACAGCCACGCAGATCGGTTCCATAAGATCATCTCCCTTCCGTATAATGCCCCTATTATATAACCGCGGCAGGGGAATTTCATCTTACGTTTCTTTACAATTTCCGAAATATCTTAACTTATTCTGAATTAATTCTTACTCCGGGACCCATGTTTCAGCAGCAGAACAGGTTGTATCCCACAATCAGGCATGCCGTGATGAATACCAGGGTGGTGAAAGTCTCGGGCACAATCAGCATCACCGTCATCCCCACGCCGAAGCAGAACAGCATCAGTCCGATAATCCGTTTCATAAAAAAATCCCTTCCGCCTCGATCTATATAATATCTTATGCGAAAGGGATATTCTTATACTATTACTATTGAAATTAAACCGGTTCCGTCTCCGTCTTCTCCTCTGCCTTCGCGGCCATGTCCCTGGCCGCCTGCTCCGCCTCCCGGGACACGGGCTCTTCCGGTTTTCCGGCCACAAATTTGTTCACAAAATCGGGAACCATGTCCAGCACCTTCGTCATGGCGTCCTGCTGCTTTACGCTCACCAGCTTTGTCACTCCGTTCTGGATCACCAGCACGGCGCTGGGGCTCATCTTGGCGCTCATGCCGCCGCCCCCGTTCTGCTTGGCATTATCCGCGAAGGAGCCGGCGGCCATGCCGCAGGTCACATCCACCAGGGGCAGGATGATGGCGTCGCCGATTTTCACCGCATCCCCCACCACTGTCTTTGTGGTGACAAAATGATCCATTCCCTGAAACAGGGCCTCCACAGTTGCTGCAAAATGATTGTCTGCCATAATCTCCTCCTTCTATCGGTCCATCAGCCTTCTGACCAGTTTTCTGAAATTTCTGTCCATCCCCAGCCGGACTGCAGCCCCGAGAAGGACCGCCAGGCGGATCCTGCCTTCCAGCTTCAGTTCCCCCTCCAGCACCTCCCGGTCGAAAACCGGCGTGATCCGGATGCGGTCCCGGTACACCGGATACAGCAGGGCTGCCGCGGACAGAAGCTGGCCGGTGCGGTAGGGATCGTCAAACCCGAAGGTCACCTCTCCCTCCAGCCTGACCGGCATCACATGGCGGACCACCTTCACCAGCTGCTTTTTCACCAGGCGGAAGGTTCTGCGGTTTTCCTCATCCCTCAGAAAGGCCATGATCTGATCTTTTTTCTCCAGGGCGGAACGGATTTTCGCGCCCACCCGGGAAATCCTGCCTCTCAGTCCCTTCGCCAGCTTCTCCAGACGGCCGGACGGTCTTTCACTTCCCGGGCCTTTCCCCTCTTCTTTCGCTTTTTCTCTCCGGCCCGGGGCACCGCTCCGGTTCCGGCTCTCCCGCTCCTTTGCCCGGTCCCGGGATCTCCCGCCGGCTGGGGCACTTCCGCTGTCCGGGGCACTTCCGCTGTCTGGAGTATTTCCGCTGTCCGGAGCATTTCCGCCGTCCGGAGTGTCCTCCCCGTCCTGGGATCTCCCCCTATCCAGGGAAGCCGTATGTACGGATGGCTCCGAAGCTTCCCGGAAATCCGCCTCCAGCGTTTCCTCCTCCCTGTCCCGGCCGCCCAGCCGGCGGCCGAACAGCCTGACTTCCCCCTCGGTCTTGCCGTCCTCCAGGGAAAACCTTACAGCCAGGGCAGAGAAACACCAGCTCACCGTTCCATGGGCTTTCAGGACTTCCCGGCGGCTCCCCTCCCCCCGGTACCGCACGGGCACGAAGAGGACCGCCGCCAGGGCCAGCAGAAGCAGGCCTGCCAGGAGGAGCAGAAGAATCCCTATGATTTTCAGAATAAGAAACAATGCCTGTATCATTCCCACCTCTCGCCGCCATCCGGCTCCAGAAACTGTTCCAGGGAAAATCCGCCGGTGGCCCGGTACATTTCGTCCACAATCCGGCCGGCCACCTGAAGGGCCTCCCAGTAGCCTGCGGCGATCCCCAGCACCAGAGGGTCCCGCTCCTGGTAGTGGGGTCGGGAAAATTCCGCGGCGGAACAGATGTCAAGAATATTATTCCCGCCCAGCGCCGGGATAATCACATAAACCGACCAGTCCTTCTCTCCCCGCCGGATCTTCTGTATCAGGGCAAAGCGTTTCTTTGCCGCCTTCTCTCCCACATAGAGATGACTGTACCAGCGCATGAGTCAAAACTCCTTTTATGATTTGCGGTAATTGTCCAAGATGGAACGTCTGAGCAGATCCAGGGCCTTCACCACTGACTGCTCCCGGATCTTGCTGCGGTTTCCCTTAAACTGATATTTCTCCACCCGCACCTTGTCCTTCATGTAGCAGGCGATGTACACCAGTCCCACCGGCTTCTCTCCCTCCGCGCCGGGACCGGCGATTCCGGTGACCGCCACGCAGGCGTCGGCGTCGGTGGCAAACACGCCTCCCATGGCCATCTCCCGGGCCGTCTGCTCGCTGACAGCCCCGTACTTTTTCAGAGTGCTCTTGTTCACGTCCAGAAGCTTTCTCTTCGCCTTGTTGGAGTAGGTGATCACGCCCTCCCGGAAGACCTCCGAGGCCCCGGGGACGTTGACCAGCCGTCCGGCCAGAAGCCCGCCGGTACAGGACTCCGCCGTGGTGACGGTAAGATCATACTTTTTCAGCAGCTCCACCACCGCCATCTCCAGGGTCTCATCCTCCCGGATGCTGTACACGCTGTCTCCCAGGCGGCTGCGGATCTCCTTCACCACCGGCTTGATCAGCTTCTTCGCCTCCTCCTCACCGGCGGCCCGGGCCGTCACCCGGACATGAACTTCCCCGATCTTGGCATAGGTGGCGATGGTGGGATTGGACTGGGCGTCGATGAGATCGATCAGCTTCTCCTCCACCGCGCTCTCCCCCACACCGCAGATCTTCACCATGCGGGAGAGAATATACTCCGGCCGCAGAGCCCGCAGATAGGGGGTCACCTGATCCCGGAACAGGGGCACCAGCTCGTCCGGCGGTCCGGGCAGCAGAATGGCCGCTTTTCCAAACTTCTCCATGATCAGGCCAGGAGCGGTGCCGTTGTCATTGTCCAGCACCTTTGCTCCCGCCGGAACCTCCGCCTGCTTCCAGTTGTTGTCCGGAATCTCCTGGTATACGCTGTCCGCAAAATACTGCTTCAGCCGTTCTCTGGTGTGAGCGTCCTCCACCAGGGGAATTCCCATGACCTGGGCGCACACCTCCTTGGTCAGATCATCCTCCGTAGGCCCCAGGCCTCCCGTGAGAATCACCAGATCGGAGCGCTTCAGGGCCGTGCGGAACGCCTCCGCCAGCCGTTCCTTATTGTCTCCCACCACACACTGGTTATAGATGGAAAGGCCCAGAAGGGCGCACTGCTCCGCCAGATACTGGGCATTGGTGTTGACAATGTTTCCCAGCAGAAGCTCTGTTCCCACAGATATCAGCTCCACCACCATGTCACATTCCTCCTTCCGTCAGAATCCGGCGGTTTTTCCAGATATAGTCCACCAGAGAAATAATGGTCAGGGCCAGGGCGATCCACACGCAGGCGGAAGCCAGAGGCCGCAGCACCTGAAAATCAAAAATCAGAAGAATCACCGCGATCATCTGGAACGTAGTCTTAAACTTTCCCCAGTAGCTGGCAGCAATTACCACCCCATTGTCCGAAGCGATCAGCCGGAAACCGCTGATGATAAATTCACGGCTGATGATCACGATGACGATCCAGGCGGGGAGCTGCCCCAGCTGGATCAGACAGATCAGGGCGGAGCAGACCAGCAGCTTGTCCGCCAGGGGATCCATAAATTTTCCGAAATTAGTCACCAGATTATACTTTCTGGCAATCTTTCCGTCCAGCATGTCCGTCAGGCTGGCCACAATAAAGATGGCCGCGGAGATATACCGGAACAGAGCGGTCTCCCCGCCGTCCCACAGCAGGAACACCACAAAAAAAGGAATCATAATGACCCGGAGAAGGGTCAGTCTATTGGGCAGATTCATCGCATACCTCTCCTATCAGATCGTATTCCAGGGCTCCCGTCACCTTCACCCGGACGAAATCGCCGGACATGAGCTCCAGCCCCGTATTCACAAAGATCAGTCCGTCCACTCCAGGGGCGTCCATGTAGGTCCGTCCCACGTAGGCGTTCTCATCCGCCACCTTTCCCTCGATCATCACTTCCAGCACCTGTCCCACCATGCGGCCGCAGGCCTCAAAGGCGATCTCCTGCTGCAGCTCCATGATCTCGTCCCGGCGCTCCTCCTTCACCTCCTGGGGAATCTGATCCGGGAAGGATGCCGCCGGCGTATCCTCTTCCTGGGAATAGGCAAACACCCCCAGACGGGTAAATTCCATCTCGTTGACGAAATTGTAAAGCTCCTCGTGGTCCTCCTGGGTCTCCCCGGGGAACCCGGAGATCAGGGTGGTCCGCAGAGCGATATCCGGGATCTCCCGGCGCAGCTTTCCAATCATCTCCCGCAGCTGGGCCTGACTGGTGCGGCGGTTCATCCGCTTTAAAATCCGGTCGCTGGCGTGCTGGATGGGAATGTCCAGATAGTGGCAGATTTTTTCCTCATCCCGGATGGTCTCGATCAGCTCGTCGGTGATCTCCTCCGGGTAGCAGTACAGGATGCGGATCCACTGGATTCCCGGTACCCGGCACAGCTGCCGCAAAAGCTTCGGCAGAGATTTCTCCCCGTAGAGGTCCACCCCGTAGAGGGTGGTCTCCTGGGCCACCAGAATCAGCTCCTTTACTCCTTTTTCCGCCAGCTGCTCCGCCTCACTGACCAGCTGTTCCATGGGAACGCTGCGGTAAGGTCCCCTAAGGGACGGAATGATGCAGTAGGTACAGTGCTTGTCGCAGCCCTCGGCAATCTTTAAATAGGCATAGTGACCTCCTGTGGTCACCATGCGCTCAGCCTTCACTTCAGGAAGGGCCGTCGGATCCTCAAAGCTCTGGATATGCTCTCCGCCGGAGAGCACCTCCCGGATCACGGGAACGATCTGGTCATAGGCGGTGGTTCCGATCACCGCGTCCACCTCCGGAATCTCCTCCGTGATTTCCTCCCGGTACCGCTCCGCCAGACATCCGGTGACGATGAGGGCGCGGCAGGGCCCGTTTTTCCGGTACTCGGCCATCTCCAGAAGAGTGTTGACGCTCTCCTCCTTGGCGTCCCCGATGAAGCAGCAGGTATTTACCAGAATCACATCCGCCTCCCGCTCATCGTCCGTAAAGGTAAAGCCGTCCTCATAGAGAAGGCCCAGCATCTTCTCGCTGTCCACCAGGTTCTTGTCGCAGCCCAGGGAAATGCAAAGTAACTTCATAGTCGATTGTTCTCCTCGCTGTAGTCTGTATTTTTAACGCCTGATAGCAGAAAAGCCGATCCCTGGAAACGGAAACGGCTTTGCGGCTTTGTCATTCTGCCTCGTCCTCTCCCTCTTCTTCCGGAAGGATCTTTACATAGGATTTGTACAGCTCCTCAATGGCAACGGAAAGAGGTTTTCTTCCTGCGGACGGCACAAAGGCCTCCTCACCGGCAATCAGCTGTCTCGCCCTCTTCGCGCTGGCGATGACGATGGAGTAACGGCTCTGAACCACCGGCTGCTCGCCCTGCTCCACATCGCTGTTTACCGCTTCAATCAGATCCGTATAAGATGGATGCAACATAATTCATTCTCCTTTTCTTTTTTCTGTCTATTCTGAAATATTCTTTAATTCCTGTTTCATCTGGGAGACAAAACCCTCCTGAAGGGTCATCCTGCGGTGCTGTCCCTGGATTAAGCCGTTGAGCTCCTCCACGCACCGGTCGATCTCATCATTGATCAGCAGATAGTCGTAGCGGTCCATCTGCTCCGCCTCCTCGCAGGCCCGCTTCATCCGGGCGTCGATGACGTCAGCCGTCTCCGTGCCCCGGTTCACCAGGCGGCGCTTCAGCTCCTCCGCCGACGGCGGCGCCACAAAGATCAGCAAGGTCTCCGGGAACTTTTCCTTTACCTTCAGGGCTCCCTGAATCTCAATCTCCAGGATCACGTCCTTTCCCGCCTCCATCTGGCTCATGACGTAGTCCTTCGGCGTCCCGTAATAGTGATCCACATACCGGGCGTACTCGATGAGACGGTCCTCCCGGATCATATCTTCAAACTCTTCCTCACTGACAAAGAAGTACTCCCTGCCGTGAACTTCGCCCTCTCTGGGCTCTCTCGTGGTGGCGGAAATGGACAGGGCATAATTGTCGTACCTGCTCATCAGCCCTTTCATTATCGTCCCCTTGCCGGCGCCGGAAAATCCGGACACAACCGCCAGTATTCCTCTCTCCTTCATGGAATGTCTCCTTGTAATCTGCAGTTTATTCAATATTCTGGATCTGCTCCCGCACCTTTTCGATCTCCGTCTTCAAGGCGATGGCCCGGTTGGAAACCTCCAGATCGCTGGATTTGGACAGGGTGGTGTTGGCCTCCCGGTTCATCTCCTGGGCGATGAAATCCAGCTCCCGCCCCACGGCACCTCCGGCCTGAAGCTTCTCTCTGGTGGAGATAATATGGCTGCGCAGGCGCACCATCTCCTCATCCACACAGATCTTGTCGGCGTAGATAGTCACCTCCGCCGCGATGCGGCTCTCGTCCACAGCCGATCCCGCCAAAAGCTCTTTCACTTTATCCTCCAGCTTCTGCCGGTATTCCTGCAGAAGCTTCGGGGCCCTCTCCTCTATAAAGTCCACCAGGGTAAGCATATAGTCCAGCTTGGCGGTGAGATCCTGCCCCAGCCGCTCTCCCTCAGCCACTCTGGTGTCCACGAAGCGTTTCGCCGCCTCCTCCACCGCCCCGGAAACCACCTTCCAGAGCTGTTCCTCGTCCTCCGGCACTTCCTCCATGGTGAGAACCTCGGGGAACCGGGACAGGGCGGACACCTTGATGTCATTTTCAATTCCGAACTGCTCCTCCATCCGGCGGAACACGTCCATGTACTCCGATGCCAGCGACGCATTGTACTTCAGGCAGAGATTTCCCTCCGTGTAGTCCTCATAGGAAATGTACACGTCCACCTTGCCCCTCTGAATGTATTTCTTTAAGAGGGTGCGGATCCCGGCCTCAAAATAGCTGAACTTCTTGGGCATCTTGATGCTCATGTCCAGATACCGGTGATTGACCGCCTTCATCTCTACGGAGATCTTGTACTGGTCGGTGGTCTCCTCATATCGCCCGAATCCGGTCATGCTCTTTAACATTGGCGCTGCCTCACTTTCACTTTTACATAGATGATTTTATTATACTTCAAAGGCAAAAACTCGTCAATCATCTATTTTTTCCCGGATTCCGTTGGTTTTTTCCTCCCTGTCTGGTATGATAGTAGAAAAATGTCTGCAAAAAGGGAGGACGATTATGACCGAATACACACTCAGCCAGATCCGGCCAGACGACCGGCGGGCCATGAAACAGCTGGATCAGCTGCTGAAACAGGAAGGCATTGAACGGGACGGGCACCTGGACTACACTGTGGGGCTTTTTGACGGGGATTACCGGCTGGCGGCCACCGGCTCCTGCTTCGGCAACACCCTGCGCTGCATGGCGGTGGATTCCTCCCACCAGGGGGAGGGTCTGCTCAACCAGGTGGTGACCCACCTGATGGACTATGAATACAGCCGGGGAATCCTGGATCTGTTTCTGTACACCAAATGCAGCACCGCCCCGTTTTTTCGGAGCCTGGGCTTCTGCGAGATCGCCCGGGTGCCGGACCGGGTGGTGTTTATGGAAAACCGGAAGGACGGCTTTTCCTCCTACCTGGATTCTCTGAAGCGGGAAACAACGCAGAAGACGGACAGCGTCATCGGAGCGGCGGTGATCAACGCCAATCCCTTCACCCTGGGCCACCGATACCTGGTGGAGGAGGCGCGGAAGCGCTGTTCTCTCCTTCACCTGTTTGTGGTGTCGGAAGATGTCTCCCTGGTTCCCTTTGACGTCCGTTTCCGGCTGGTGAAGGAGGGATGCAGCGGCCTCGAGGGAATCGTATTTCACCAGACCAGAAGCTATATGATCTCCAACTCCACCTTTCCCTCCTACTTTCTCAAGGATGAGGATACGGTGATCCGTTCCCACGGGGAGCTGGACATTGCCGTTTTCCTGCAGATCGCCAAAGCCCTGGGAATCACCCGCCGCTTCGCCGGGGAGGAACCCTTCAGCCGGGTGACCCGTCTCTACAACCAGGTCATGGAAGATCATCTGCCTCCGGCAGGTGTGGACTTTATCCAGATTCCCAGAAAAGAGCTGGACGGAAGTCCCATCAGCGCCTCCCACGTCCGGAAGCTGATCCAGGAGGGCGATCTGGAGGGAATCCGCCCCCTGGTCCCGGAGAGCACCTGGAATTATTTTTCCTCAGAAGAGGGAGCCGAGACAGCGGCCCGGATCCGGGAAGCCGGAAACGTAATCCACTACTGAAGCCGGCTCTGCCCTCGCCGGACCGGAACCTCTCTTACGCCAGGAACAGGCACCAGACCGGGATGGTCACCATGGAGAGAACGGTGGTAAACACCACGCATTTGGACGCAAACACCTCGTCGCATTCGTACTTTGCCGCCAGAATCGCCGTGGAACTAGCCGCCGGCATGGCCGCCAGAATGGTGGACACGCCGGTCACCATGGAATCCAGTCCCAGAAGCCGGCAGGGCACAAACACCAGAAAGGGGATCAGAAACAGGCGGACAAAGCTATAGTAGTAAAAGGTCTTCTGAAACATGGATTTTACATTCACTCCCACCAGAAAAGATCCGATGAGCATCATGGAGACTGCCGTGTTGGCCCCTGCGATGCTGTTGACCGTAGAACCCAGAAAGCCGGGAAGGGTGGTTCCTGTGATCAGAAGCACCATTCCGAACGCCACGGCGATAATGCAGGGATGGGTCAGAACCTTCCGTGCCAGCTCCTTTTTGCTGGGACATCTGGTAAAATAGGTAAGACCTGCCGACCACATGAAGGTTCTCTGGGGAATCAGGTAAATGGACGCGTAGAGAAGTCCCATGCTGCCGAAGATTCCCTCCGCAATGGGATTTCCCAGCACTCCCGCGTTGGAGCAGATGGTGGCGTACTGGAGAACTTTTCTGTGCTTCTCATCCGAAATTCCCCGGTACAGCAGGGCGCTGAGAAGAAAGGTTCCCACTTGAATGGCAATGGCCACCAGGAAAATTTCCAGGCAGCTTTCCAGAAGCTCCCGGCTCAGCTCCATCTGGAAGGATTTAATGATGGAAGCCGGCAGAGTCACATCCATCACCAGATCCGTCAGCAGTTTCTGCCCGTCGGCGGTGATAATTTTTTTCCATGTGAGCACTGCTCCGATGATCATGAGCAGGAACAGCATGCCCTGCATATTAAACATATTGCCGAAATTAATCATACTGGTTCTCTCCCTGTCTTTTTTCTTATATAACTCTCATTACTTATCAGCGTTATTTATTATATCGGCGCTGTCTCCATTTATCAAGACAAAAAGGGCGGCGGGAAGAGAAAAAACTCTTCCCGCCGCCGCTGTTATACATCCATATTCCGGCATTACGCCTGCTTTTTTGCCTTTTTCCGGTTGAAATTGATCAGGCAGCCGTCCATGACGATCTCCTTTTCATTGTCTGTCATATCCGCCAGATACAGGGTGATCTCCTTTACCTGATCTCCGATCACGTAGGCAGGAATCCGGTCTGCAGGTCCTTCCTTCAGGATTCTGCGGATATCGGGCACATAGATGTAGTCGCCCACCTCAAACTCCGGCTCCGCCTCCATCTGGAAGGGAAGCATTCCCCAGTTCATCACGTTGGAACGGTAGCGCTTTGTGGCGTATTCCCGGCAGATGTTGGCGAGTCCGCCCAGTACCCGCTGGCAGCTGGCTGCCTGCTCTCTGGCAGAGCCGTCTCCCGGCTTCACGGCGTAGATCATGCTGCCGATCTCGGTCTCAGACGCCTTCACATTTTCCTGCCCAGGAATGGTGCGGATCTTCTCAAACACCGCCTCAAGCTCCGGAGCAGCCTTGACAGGGCAGGTGCCCGCCTCCCGGGCCTTCTCCACCTTGTCCACCTCTTTGGCTCTTCCCACGTATTCCGGATCCCGGCGGGACAGGGCAAATTCTGCCAGGCCCAGGGGATTGGAGCGGTAGGAGGACGTCTCCCCGGAGGGGATCAGCTCATCGGTGGTGGTCACCGGATCCATGATCTTGGAGCAGACCTTTAACAGAATGTTGTCTGTCAGTTCCGTCATCTCCGGCCAGTCCTTAATGTTGGGACCGTATACCAGGCTGGCGTTCTCGTCGCCCTTTCCATATCCGAAGTATACTCTCTTCTGGTATACCGTATCGTCAAAGTGGTAAGCCGGCACGTCGCCCCAGCAGTCAAACTCCTGGGCAGAGGTGAGCACGCCGCCGTTGGCCGCCGTCGCCGCGATGGAGCGGGCGTCCATGAGGGCCACTGCGGACATCTGTCCGTTGCCCGGCTTGGACCCTTCCCGGTTGGGGAAGTTCCTGGTGGTGTGGCGGATGGAAAGGCCGTTGTTGCAGGGAGTGTCCCCAGCGCCGAAGCAGGGGCCGCAGAACGCGGTGCGGATGATGGCTCCCGCCTCCATCAGGTCCGCGATGGCTCCCTTTTTCACCAGATCCAGGAACACCGGCTGGGAGGAGGGATATACGGACAGAGAGAACTCTCCGCAGCCGCAGTTTCTTCCCTTTAAGGCGTGGGAGGCCTCGATCACGTTGGTGTAGTTGCCTCCGGCACATCCGGCGATCACACCCTGCTGCACCATCAGCTTTCCGTTATGGATCTTGTCCATCAGGGTAAAGTCAGCCCGTCCGCCGGCCACTTTCTTCGCTTCCTCCTCCACGCCGTGGAGAATATCCTCCAGGTTGGCGTTCAGCTCGTCGATCTCATAGGCATTGCTGGGATGGAAGGGAAGGGCGATCATGGGCTTCACCGTATTTAAATCCACATAAACCACGCCGTCATAGTAGGCCACATCCGCCGGATTTAACTCCTTAAAGTCCTCTCCTCTTCCGTGCTCTGTCAGAAACGCCTTCGTGTCCTCATCCGTTCTCCACACAGAGGACAGGCAGGTGGTCTCCGTGGTCATCACATCCACGCCGTTGCGGTAGTCGGTGGTCATGTGGGAGATTCCAGGGCCGACAAACTCCATCACCTTGTTCTTCACATATCCCTTTTTGAACACCGCGCCGATAATGGCCAGGGCGATGTCCTGGGGCCCCACGCCGGGCTGGGGCTCTCCGTCCAGATACACGGCCACCACGCCGGGATAAGTGATGTCATAGGTATCCTGGAGCAGCTGTTTTACCAGCTCTCCGCCGCCCTCTCCGATGGCCATGGTGCCCAGGGCTCCGTAGCGGGTGTGGCTGTCTGATCCCAGGATCATCTTTCCGCCGCCGGCCATCATTTCTCTCATGTACTGGTGAATAACCGCAATGTGAGGCGGTACATAGATGCCGCCGTATTTCTTCGCCGCTGAAAGGCCGAACATATGGTCATCCTCGTTGATGGTGCCGCCCACGGCGCACAGGGAGTTGTGGCAGTTGGTGAGCACGTAGGGAATGGGGAATTTCTCCATTCCGGACGCCTTTGCCGTCTGCACGATTCCCACAAAGGTGATATCGTGGGAAGTCAGCGCATCAAATTTGATCTGCAGCTTCTCCATATTGCCGGATGTGTTGTGGGCCTTCAGAATGGAGTAGGCGATGGTTCCCTTCTTCGCCTCTTCCTTTGTGACCTTCTTTCCTGTCATCTGTTCCACTTTTGCCGCTTCTGCTTCCGGAACCAGTTCCGTCTGGTTTACCAAGTAAGCTCCGCCCTCATACAATTGAACCATTCTCATACCTCCGCTTGACAGAACATTTGGGTATATTCCCCTCTTTTTCGGGCAATCCCTTTTCTTTTTTGTTGACTTTATTATACAATTATTGTATATATAAGGCAAATACTATATATATGATGTCCCATATAGGATTTTAAGTATAGGGGTGAATGGATGACAGAAAAAGAACTGAGCTATATCAAGACTATTACAGAAGAGAAAAGTATCTCAAAGGCGGCCAAAAAGCTGTTTATCTCCCAGCCGTCCCTGAGCCAGTATGTAAAGAGGATCGAATCCGACCTGGGCACAGAGCTGTTCAAGCGGACTCCCGCAGGACTGATCCCCACCTACGCCGGGGAGCGGTACTACCAGACGGCGGTGCGGATCCTGGCGCTGTACGAGGACCTGGAGCGGGAGATCAGCGACATCAATGACTTAAAGACGGGAAAAATCCACCTGGGAATCACCAGCCATCTGGGAACCAGCGTCCTCACCCGGGTTCTCCCCCGGTTTCACAGACAATTCCCCGGAGTAGAGTGTATGGTGACGGAAGATACCTCCGATGGGCTGGAGGAACGCCTGGCCAGGCGGGATCTGGATTTCGCCATCATGCACGCTCCCCCGGAGGAGTCCGGTTCCGGGCTCTTTTATGAGCTTCTCTCCAGGGATCCCTTCCTTGTGGTGGCCCCCCAGGGCCACCCGGTGGGCCGTTTCTCCCGCCCGGGGAAGGGGGAATACCGGGAGCTGGACCTGATCCATTTACAGGGCCAGCCGCTTCTCATGGTGCGCCGGGGCCAGAGGATCCGCCAGATCGCCGACGCCCTGCTGGCAAAGGCCGGCATCAGCCAGCCGGATATTCTCCTGTCCTTAAAGAGCTTTGAGACCATCCAGCTGCTCTGCGCCGAGGGGATGGGCATCACCCTTCTCCCGAAGCAGTACGCCGCCATCACTTCGCTCTCCACCCGGCCGGACTACTTCTCCATTCCGGAATCCTACGGAGCCTTCTGGGAACTGTGCATCGCCACGGCCAGGGATTCCTACCTCTCCCGGGCCGGGGAACAGTTTCTGAACACGGTGCGCCAGATCTGCCGGGAGGATCCTCTGTTCTGACCGCTGCACCGGCCATTGGCCCCAGCCTGTATTGGCCCGGCGGTTACTCTCCCACCACGTCGATCTGGCACATTTTCATGGCCTCCAGGGCGTTTTTATGGCTCTGGGGAGTGACTCCGGCACAGCAGGAGGCATCTACGGTGATGGGGGTGCCGGGAAATTCCGTTCTCATGATCAGGGCGTTGGCGATGACGCAGATATCGGTGCAGAGCCCCACAAACTCGATGCTCTCATACTCGCACTTTTCCAGGTCCCTGGCCATGGCCACGCATCCGAAGGTGGATTTCTCATACCGCTTTCCCGGAAACTGCTCCAGCAGAGGATGAAGCTTCCAGCCCTCCGTGTCCTTCAGACAGTGGGGAACCGGGAGCTTTTTCCCCTCCAGGGTGTCCAGATAATTTTCAAAATGGGTGTCCAGGGTGAATACCACTTTCCCCTCCCGGTCCGCCTCATAGGCCCGGATCTTCTCCGCCACCGGCTCCACGATGGCTCTGGCTTCCGGGGTTCCCAGGGAACCGTCTATAAAATCATTCTGCATATCCACTACTACCAATAAGCGTTTCACAAGCATTCTCCTTTTTCTTAAGTGTTGCCGTTTTTTCCGTTCCTATTCTAGCACAGCCTGCATTTCCCTTCAAGAAAATTCAAAAAACGGTTGACAAACCTTCCGTTCCGTATTAGGATTTATAAAAACATACAGGCAAACCGATGAGAAAGAGGAGTAGGCATTTTCACAAAATCCCAGAGAGCTGTGCGCAGGTGGGAGCACGGTATGGCGTGGCTTGCTGAATGGACTTTCGAGGGCGGCCCTGAACTGACAGTAGGGACCGACGGAGACCGCAACCGTTATCCAGGCGGCATATATGTTAGTATATGAGTGAAGTGGACTTTACAGTCAAGTTTGAGTGGTACCGCGGATTGGTTGATTCGTCTCAGGCATAAGTGATTATGCCTGGGACTTTTTTATTTCACAGAACACTTCGTTCCTGTGAAATGAAGCGGTCCGGAGCTTTCACGGTTCGCGGGGTCCGCGTCAGCGGACATGGGAGTTCACAAAAATGAAAATTTCAGATGGAGGTATGATTATGAAAAAGAAAATCGCTGCAACCCTTATGATAATCGCTGCTGCCGCTGCCGCCGCAGGGTGCGGAGGAAACAGCCAGACCGGCACCGGGACCCAGTCTCAGACAGCCTCCTCTGCCCAGGAGACCTCCTCCCAGGAGTCCTCCCAGGCAGCCTCCCAGGATGAGGCTTCCTACACCATCGGCATCGGCCAGTACGCCGTCCACGGCTCCTTAGACAACTGCCGGGAGGGATTCCTCCAGGGACTGGCAGAGGAAGGCATCGAGGAGGGAAAGAACCTGACCGTCCTCTATGAGAACGCCAACGGGGACGGAGGCATGGGCACTCAGATCATCAGCAACTTCCTGTCCCAGAATGTGGATATGATCTGCGCCATCGCCACCCCCATGGCCCAGACGGCCTACGGCGCCACCAAGCGGACGGACGTTCCCGTGATCTACACCGCCGTCACCGATCCGGTGATCGCCCAGCTGGCCACAGAGGACAAAATGCCTGCGGGAAATATCACCGGCACCAGCGACAAGCTGCCGGTGGAGGAACAGCTCCAGATGATCCGCCAGATCCTTCCCGACGCGAAGACCATCGGCATCATGTACAGCACCAGCGAGGTCAACTCCCAGTCCACTCTGGAAGAATATAAGGAAGCGGCCCCGGAATACGGCTTTGAGATCATCGAGAGCGGCATCTCCACCGCGGCGGACATTCCCCTGGCGGCGGACAATCTCCTCACCCAGGTGGACTGCTTGAACAACCTGACAGACAACACTGTGGTCAGCTCCCTTCCCATCATCCTGAACAAGGCCAACAGCAAGGGAATCCCTGTGTTCGGAAGCGAGATCGAGCAGGTTCGCATCGGCTGCCTGGCCTCCATGGGCTTAGACTACGTTGAACTGGGAAAGCAGACCGGACGGATGGCCGCCCAGGTGTTAAAGGGCGAGGCTAAGGCCTCTGAGATGCCCTACGAAGTCATTGAGGAAGCGTCCTTCTACGGCAACAGCGCCGTGGCGGACAATCTGGGAATCACCCTTCCGGAGGATCTGGTAAGCTCCGCTGCCCAGATGTTCGACTCCATCGGAGATTCCAATTCATAATCATCATAGTTACGGAGGTCAGTCACATGTCCATTTTACTGGGTATTTTAGAAGAAGGTCTTATCTATGCCATCCTGGCTCTGGGGGTCTACATCACCTACTCCATCCTGGATTTTCCCGATCTGTCCGTGGACAGCACCTTTCCCCTGGGATCGGCGGTCACAGCGGCGATGCTGGTGGCCGGCCTCCCCGCTCCAGCCGCCCTGTGCGTCTCCTTTCTGGGCGGGGTGCTGGCCGGCACGGTCACGGGGCTGATTCACGTCAAGCTGAAGGTGGTGGACCTTCTGTCCGGTATCATCGTGATGACCGGCCTCTACTCCATCAACCTGCAGATCGCCGGAGGCGCCAACCTGGCGTTCTTCGGCAGCTCCACCATATTTGACAATTCCCTCACCGCTCCCCTCTGGGCCTCCCCGGCGGGGGATTTTACGGTGGTGATCATCTCCCTCATCGCCGTCATTCTGGTAAAGCTCCTTCTGGACGCTTACCTAAAAACCAGGTCCGGGTATCTGCTCCGGGCCGCCGGCGACAACGACACCTTAGTCACCTCCCTGGCAAAGGACAAGGGAACCGTGAAGATCATCGGCCTGGCCCTGGCCAACGGCCTGGTGGCCCTTTCGGGAAGCATTTACTGCCAGAAGCAGGGGTTTTTCGAGATCTCCACCGGAACGGGATCCATGGTCATCGGCCTGGCCAGCGTTATCATCGGCACAAAGCTGTTTCGGCGGGCCTCTTTCATGAAGACCACCACGGCGGTGATCATCGGAAGCGTACTCTACAAGGCCTGCATCGCGGCCGCCATGGCGTTGGGCATTTTCCCCACCTCCTACATGAAGTTCCTGACAGCGGCGCTGTTTTTAATCATTCTGGTGCTCAGCAACCAGACCAGAAGAAAGGGGGCTGTCTAATATGCTGGAGTTAAAGCATATCAATAAATATTACAATCAGGGCACCGTCAATGAAATGTGCCTGTTTGAGGACTTTAGCCTGACCATCGGAGACGGGGAATTTGTGTCCGTGGTGGGCAGCAACGGTTCCGGAAAAACTTCCATGCTGAATATCATCTGCGGCAGCATTCCCGTGGACAGCGGGCAGATCTCCATCGGAGGAAAGGACATCACCCGGATGCCGGAGCACAGACGGCTGCGCGCCATCGGCAGGGTTTACCAGAATCCCGCCATGGGCACCTGTCCCAACATGACCATCCTGGAAAATATGTCCATGGCGGACACAAAGGGAAAATCCTTCAACCTCCGCCCGGGAACGGACCGGAAGCGGATCGACTACTACCGGGAAAATTTAAAGATTCTGGGACTGGGTCTGGAGGACAAGCTGGACGTGAAAGTGGGAGTTCTCTCCGGCGGACAGCGTCAGGCCATGGCCCTGCTCATGTCCACCATGACCCCCATTGAATTCCTGATCCTGGACGAGCACACCGCCGCCCTGGACCCGAAAACAGCGGAAACCATCATGGAGCTGACGGGAAAAATCGTGGAGGAAAAAAAGCTGACCACCATCATGGTCACCCACAATCTCCGGTACGCGGCGGACTACGGAAACCGTCTGCTGATGATGCACCAGGGCAAAGTGATCCTGGACAAATCCGGGGAGCGGAAGAAGGAGACCCAGACGGAAGATCTTCTGGCTCTGTTCAATGAAATCAGCGTGGAGTGCGGAAACTGAACCAGCCGTTTTTCCCCTTCTCCACTGTACAAAACGGCCCGGGGCTTCTCTCCTGTTGGGAGAAAGGCCCCGGGCCGTTTTCATATGATTGATTCTCAGAAGCTGCGCCGTTATCAGTCGTCAAAGGAAAATTCCTTGATCTTTCTCACCACATCCAGGATGGTTCCATCCCGGCTCTCGATCACTCCCACCACACGGTCGTCAAACTGTACGGGGGCCGGCTCTCCCACGATGGAGTAAGCTTTGTCTCTCAGCTCTTCAATGGTGCAGAAGGGAAGCTTCACATCCTTCATGCACTCGATCAGATCCTGCCTGCGGGGATTGATGGCGATGCCGTAGTCGGTGATCACCACGTCCACCGTCTCACCAGGTGTGGTCACTGTGGTCACATTGGTGCAGATGGCCGGGATTCTGCCCTGAAGCAGAGGGGCGATCACGATGGTACATTTTGCTCCTGCCGCCGTGTCCGGGTGGCCGCCCTGGGCGCCGGTGATCATGCCGTCGGAACCGACCACCACATTGCAGTTGAAATTCACATCAACTTCCAGCGCCGCCAGAATCACGAAATCCAGGCGATTCACGTAAGCTCCCTTGTTCATGGGATTGGCATACTCAGAGGCAGAAATTTCAATGTGATTGGGGTTCTTCTTGATGGACTCAATGGCCCCCAGATCAAAATCCTGAGTATCCACAATGGTGCGGATCAGCCCCTTCTCCAGAAGGTCGCACATGGGAGTGGTAATGCCTCCCACACCAAAGCCCATATGGATCCCTCTCTCCTCCATAATCTTCCCTAAGGAGATGGTGGAGGCGATGGAAGCGCCGCCTACCCCTGTCTGGTAGGAAAAGCCTTCCTTGAAATAGGGAGTGTGGATCACAAACTGGGTACAGTAGTCCGCCATCATCAGCTTTCTCACATCTGTGGTGGGCTTTGCCGCTCCGGTGGCAATCTTGGCCGGATTGCCGATCTCATCCACCACGCACACATAATCCACGTCAGACATGGATATGCTGGCCGGTACGTTGGGGAAGGGAACCAGGCAGTCGGTGACAGCTACTACTTTATCTGCGTATTTCGCGTCCACCATAGCATAGGACAGGACGCCGCAGTCGCTCTTTCCGCCGTTGGGGCGGCAGTTGCCGTATTCGTCACAGGTTGGGGCGCCGATAAATGCGATGTCAATGTGCACCTCTCCTGTCTCGATGGCCCGCACACGTCCGCCGTGGGAACGCATGATAGCCAGATTCTTAAGTTTTCCGGTGGAAATGGCCTCGCCGATCTTTCCCCGGACACCGGAGGACTGGATCCCCACAATGGTGCCGTCCTCAATATAGGGGACAATGGCGTCATTGGCCTTTCCCAGAGAGCTGGCACAGATGGTAATGCCTTTGATGCCCATGTTGTGGACTTCCTCCATTACCATGTTCACCACATAGTCTCCCTCCCGGAAATGGTGGTGGAAGGACAGCACCATGCCGTCCCGGATCCCGCACTTCTCCAGGGCCTCCCGGATGGAGGACACCATTTTGGAACGGTTCGGATCCACCATGGCCCTCACCGTGGGGGCCGCCTTCTTATACTCGTAATTGTCATAGGCGTAAGCGCCTTCAAATACCTTTTTCCCTGTGGCCGCAAGGACCTCCTCCGGGATATCTCTTCCTACTGCATTTATCATTTTACAGATCCCCCTCATACACGCCTGAAGCCTTTGCCAGGGCTATCGTTCTCTTTGCTCCGTCATAGAATGCGATGTCGATCATCTTTCCGTCCACGGTGAACACGCCGATTCCCTTTGCCTTCTTGTCGTCGATCTCCCGGACCACCTTCTCGGCAAAGATAATGTCTTTCTCCGTGGGGGTGAAGACTTCATGGACAATGCTGATCTGCCTGGGGTTGACCAGAGATTTTCCGTCAAAGCCCATGAGCTTGATCATTTCCGTCTCCTTCCGGAATCCTTCCATATCGTCCAGGTTGGTGAACACCGTGTCCCAGCACTGCACTCCTGCCGCCCGGGCCGCCATAATCATGCGCTGTCTGGCCCCCATGAGCTCCACGCCGGTGCCGGTGATGGAAGTCTGCAGATCCTTCGTGTAGTCTCCTCCCGATAAGGCGATGCCGATGAGGCGCTCTGAGGACTCACAGATCTCCAGGGCGTTCAGCACACCGCGGCAGGACTCCAGAGCCGCCATGAGCAGGGTGCTTCCCTCCGGCCTTCCGAACTCTCTCTCTGCCGCCAGCACAGCCTCCTCCACCGTATGGACGTCCTGGGCGCTCTCTGTCTTCGCAATCCGGATGGTATCCGCTCCTCCGGCCACGCACACCCGGATGTCTTCCTTCCAGTGGGGAGTATCCAGACCGTTGATCCGGACCACCCGCTCCACACCCCGGTAGTCAATCTCCTGAAGAGCGTGATACAGGGAATATCTGGCCGCGTCCTTCTGGTTCTCCGCCACCGCGTCCTCCAGATCCAGCATAATGGAATCCGGTCCGTAGATGTAGGGATCCTTGATCAGGCCGGGCTTCTGGCAGTTTAAAAACATCATGGACCTTCTCAGTCTCTTTTTGTTGGGATGAATCATCGAATCACACCTCCCCAGGGAAGATTTTCCGTCACATCATTGGAGCGGTAGACGGCGCACTCCACTCTCGCTTTCAGGGTGCAGTCCAGAGCTCCCTTGTCCACCACTTTCACCTTGCCGTTTGTTACCTCCAGACGGTCCAGAGTCTCCAGGATCACTTTCCGGATCTGTTTCCCGTACTGGTTGATCACGCTGCTCTCAATGGAGAGCTCAATTCCTTCCGTTCCAGGCTCTACCGTCACCTGTGCATCGCTGGATTCCAGCGTGCCGGCCATCGCCGCTTTCTTAATCTCCATGTCCATCCTCCTTCTGGCTGACGTTCCTGTTATTTCTTAAACTTATGGTATCACTCCCCCTGGAAAAATACCAATACTTCTGTGTTTATGGCCGCCATAACTTTCCCCTTATGAGGCGGAAAATACCGTGGCGGGAGCTGCCAACCTGTGATAAAATAACAGGTAACTGTGGCCGGGTCTTCGCCGGCCGGAAAGGAACATCTATGAACGACAAACACATTCAGGCCATTCTCACCGTATTAAAGGAGGGAAGCATTACCGCCGGGGCAAAAAAGCTCTTTGTCTCCCAGCCCTCCCTCAGCCAGATGATCAAGAACGCGGAGGCCAATCTGGGCGCCCCTATTTTTGACCGCTCCACCGACCCCATCACCCTCACCGCCGCCGGGGAGCTCTACGTGGACGCCGCCAGACAGGTCCAGACCATCAACGTCAACCTGGCAAAGCAGATCGAGGAGCTTCAGAAAGAAGAATTCGGAACCATCCGGCTGGGGCTTCCCATTCAGCAGGGCATGGAGATCCTTCCAAAGATCTATCCCCTCTTCCGCAGCCGTTTTCCCCACGTCTCTCTGGAACTTCTGGAGGTTGGATCCAACGACATCGAGAAAATTCTTCTGGAGGGCGGCGTGGACATCGCCTGCCTGACCACCAGTCCCCGCCACGAGGAGCTGGTCTACAGCCTGATCCAGCGGGAGGAGCTGGTTCTCCTGGCCAACCGGGAAACGGAGCTGGCGAAGCGGGTCCTGCCCGGCACACCCCTGGACGTGACGGAAGCCGCCGGGGAAGTCTTTATCTGCATCAAAAAAGGCCATTCCGTCCGCACTCTCCAGGATTCCCTGTTTATCTCCCGGGAAATCTCCCCCTCCATCGGCCTGGAGACGGAGAGCATTGAGGTGGGAAAACGGGTGGTGGCCTCCACCAGGGCGGTGATGGTCTGTCCCGATTCCTACACCATCCGGGACAACCCGGCGGACTGCGGCTACGTGGTCTACCCCCTCCTGGGAGCGGAAAATACCCGCCATTTTTATGCCTGCTACCGGAAAGATCTCTATCTCACCCGGTATATGAAAGGATTTCTGGACATTCTCCAGGAGCTGGCCGCAAAAACTCCCGCCCAGGCTCCCCGGGTGGAGCTGGCGGACATGCTGACTGCCAGGGAGCGGCGGGCCGCCATCCAGAGAGACCTGCTCTCCTCCTGCCAGGCGCCGGTCATCTCCTTTACCATGAATATTCCCGGCCCCGTAAAGCTCCTCCCCCACGTGACAGACGCCTTCCAGGACGGCGCCCGGGCGGTGGAGGAGGCCCTCTCCCGCCGGCAGATTCCTCTGCTCCGCCGGGAGATGATCCGGGAAAAAACCGGCTGGGAGGCCTTTTTCTGCGCAGATGCCAGCCCGGAGACCTTAAAGGAAATCACCGTGGCCATTGAAGACCGGGATCCGGTGGGGCGGCTCTACGATATGGACGTGATCCGGACGGACGGCTCCAAAGTGTCCCGGGAGGATCTTCATCTTCCCGGCCGGAAATGCCTTCTCTGCGGGGAACCGGCCCACGCCTGCGCCAGAAGCCGCCGCCACTCCGTGGAGGAGCTGACAGAGGAAATTCAGCGGATTCTGGCGGGGAGGTACGGAAGATGAAACCTTCTGACGGATTTCCGGCCTTCCTCACCGCCGCCGTCCGCACCGCCCTCACCGCGGAGGTGGAAACCACCCCGAAACCCGGTCTGGTGGATCTTCACGACAATGGTTCCCACCGGGACATGGACTGCGATACCTTTCGGAAAAGCGCCGCTGCCATCTCCCCCTTTCTCGGGGAGATGGGGGAAATCGGCCGGGAGTGGGGCGGCTCTCTCCCGGAACTCTTCGGGCGCATCCGCCCGGTGGGGGTGAGAGCCGAAGACGCCATGTTCGCGGCCACCGGCGGGGTGAACACCCACAAGGGGGCCATCTTTTCCCTGGGAATTCTCTCCGCTGCCGCCGGCTACTGTTTCCAGAAGCGGGGACGATTTCTGCCGGAGGAGATCCTCTCCGCCGCCGGGAAGATGGTGAGAGAAGCCATGGAGCGGGATTTTTCCGCCATGGACCTGTCCGCCCCCTCCACCCACGGGGAGCGGCTCTACGCCAGGTACGGCTGCCGGGGAATCCGGGGGGAGGCTGCCGACGGCTTCCCCTCCATCCGGGACGTGGCCCTTCCGGTCATGAGGGACGGCCTGCAGAACCACCGGGAAATCAACCGGGTCCGCCTGCAGGTCCTCCTCTCTCTCATGGCCGCCGTGGAGGACACCAACATCCTGATCCGCTCCGACATGGAGACCCTGGAGTGGGCCCGCAGGCAGGCGGCGGATTTTCTTCGGGAAGGCGGCGCCTATAGAGCGGATGGTCCTGACCGTCTCGCCGCCATGAACCGGGCCTTTGTGGAGAAAAATATCAGCCCCGGCGGCTGCGCCGACCTGCTGGCGGGAACTATTTTTCTGACCTTACTGGAACAGGCTGTCCCGTCTGGGGAAAGAGCAGATCCCACCGGCAGGCATGAGACCGGATCCCCTCTTTCCCCTTCCGTTGATCTGTGATATACTGATTGCTGCGGACAGTCCGCAGACGAAAAGACAATGGAGGAATCGACATGGCATTTGACGGAATCGTGATCGCCAATCTTGTGCGTGATTTTAAGCAGGCCCTGGAAGGGGGACGGGTGACAAAAATCGCCCAGCCGGAAAAGGACGAACTGCTCTTTACCATAAAAAACCAGAAAAACAGCTGGCGGCTGCTGATCTCAGCCAGCGCCAGCCTGCCTCTCATCTATTTTACAGAGGCCAACAAACCCAGCCCTCTGACGGCCCCCAACTTCTGTATGCTGCTGCGCAAGCACATCGGAAGCGCCCGGATCGTCTCCGTGACCCAGCCGGGCCTGGAGCGGGTGATCCAGATCGAATTTGAGCATCTGGACGAGCTGGGAGACCTGTGCCGGAAAAAACTGATGGTGGAGATCATGGGAAAACACAGCAACATTATCTTCTGCAGGGAGGACGGGACCATTTTAGACAGCATCAAGCACGTGTCCGCCCAGTTAAGCTCCGTGCGGGAGGTGCTGCCGGGACGGCCCTACTTCATTCCCATGACCGTGGAGAAGAAAAATCCCCTGGAGGTGACGGAGAAGGAGTTCCGCGCTGTCCTCACCGCCTCCCCCTCTCCCCTCCACAAGGCCCTTTACCAGAAACTTACCGGCTTAAGCCCCATTATGGGCACGGAGATCTGCCACCTGGCCTCCATCGACGGGGATGTGCCGGCGTCCAGCTTAAACGATCTGGAGATGACCCACCTCTACCACACCTTCTCCCTTCTCATGGAGGACGTGAAGGAGGGCCGCTTTCAGCCAAACATCGTCTACCAGGACGGGAATCCGGTGGAGTTCGCCTCCCTCCCCCTCACCTGCTTTGAGGGAGGAGATTATCAGGCAGTGGCCTACGACAGCATCAGCGCCCTGCTGGAGGACTACTACTCCGCCAGGAACCGGGTGAACCGGATCAAGCAGAAATCGGTGGATCTGCGGAAAATCGTTCAGACCCTCCTGGAACGGAATTACAAAAAATACGATCTCCAGGAGAAACAGCTGAAGGATACGGAAAAGCGGGAGAAATACCGGATCTACGGGGAGCTGTTGAACACCTACGGCTACGAGCTTTCCGGCGGGGAAAAATCTTTCACCTGCCTAAACTACTACACCGGCCAGGAAGTGACCATTCCTCTGGATGACCAGCTCTCCGCAAAGGAAAACGCCCAGAAGCATTTCGACAAATACAACAAGCTGAAACGGACCTACGAGGCCCTCACCGACCAGGTGGCGGAGACAAAAAGGGAAATCGAGCACCTGGAATCCATCAGCACCGCCCTGGACATCGCCTTGAAGGAGGAGGATCTGGTGGAGATCAAAGAGGAGATGATGGAATACGGCTACATCAAGAAGCGGCCCGCCGGGAGCAAGAAGCCGAAGATCACCAGCCGGCCTCTCCACTACATTTCCAGCGATGGATTCCACATCTACGTGGGCAAGAACAATTACCAGAACGAGGAAGTGACCTTCAAGCTGGCAAACGGCGGGGACTGGTGGTTCCACGCCAAGGGAATTCCCGGCTCCCACGTGATTGTAAAAACCGAGGGAAAGGAGCTTCCCGACCGGGTATTTGAGGAAGCCGGGGCCCTGGCCGCCTACTACTCCAAAGGCCGGGACAACGACAAGGTGGAGATCGACTACATCCAGCGCAAGCACGTAAAAAAAGCCGCAGGCGGAGCCCCCGGCTTTGTGATCTACCACACCAATTATTCTCTTATCGCTTCTCCCTCCTGCAATCTGAAGGAGGTGCAGTGAGGTTCAGCCGTTTTTCAGCCGGCCTCCCCATAAAGCGTATATGAAAAAACCGGCGCAGTCAGAGACTGCGCCGTTCTTCTCTACGGGATAATTTCAATCCAGTATCCATCCGGATCGGTGATGAAATAGATACCCATGGCCTCATTGACAAAGACCACACATCCCATCTCCTGATGCTTCCGGAACATTTCTTCATAGTTGTCCGCCCGGAATGCCAGATGGAATTCACATTCGCCCAGATCATAGGCTTCCGTCCGGTCTTTTAACCAGGTCAGCTCTAGGGTAAAATCAGACTTCCCGTCTCCCAGATAGACCAGCTGAAAGGATCCGTCCTCCGCTTCCTTTCTTCTCACCGGCTCCAGGCCCAGGGCTTCCTTATAAAACGCCAGACTCTTTTCCAGATCCAGCACGTTGAAATTAAAGTGATTAAATGTCACCATCAGATTTTCTCCTCTCCCGGCCGCAGCCGGTTTTTCCTTTTTCCCCTATTCCGCCGACATCTGCACATTGACAGCCATGGGAGTCTCCCCGCGCATCTCCTGATTCGGGTCCACGGAATAGAAATTGCACTCAATATCCAGCTCAATATACCGCTGCTTCATCACCGGAATCACCAGATCTGCCCAGTGATCTTTCAGGTGGATCTCCTGGATCAGGCGGTCTCCGGAGGAGACGGTGATGGTCTCATTGCCCGTGATCTCCTTCGGCGCGTAAAAGCCGATCCGCAGCTGGCCGGAGGTGCCGGTAAACACCCGGATCTTCGTCTTCTGATCCATCCAGCCGTCATATTCGTAATAGCCGTAGACATTCTGATATTTTTTGATCTTGATCATGGAGGTCACATCCACATACCGGTGATGCTCCGGATCCTCCTTCAGCACGATCTTTTTGTCCCGGTCTGTGATGGGCCACGCCTCTCCCAGACTGTCGATGAACTTCACCGTGGGCAGAGGCTGACTGGGATCCCTGCGGTAAGGCCGCCAGAAGGCGTCCGTCCGGTACTCCGCGTCCTCCCACTCCTCCCCGATGATATAGATCTCAGAGCCGAAGATATCGTCCCCGTACACACCCCAGGTCACATCTGCCAGGGAATTGGCCTCCTCCTGTCCTTTCCAGAAGTACAGGTTCTCATAATTGTCCCGGTAAAACAGCTCCACGGGGAGGATCAGCACAAAATAGCAGGCTGCCGCCGCAAAGGCCGCCCGCCCCGCCAGTTTTCCGCCGCCGTTTTTGACGATCTTCCACAGATAAGCCAGCAGAATCAGAGCCGCGCTGTAGGTCACATACACCCACCGCATTTCCAGCCGCACAGTGACGCTGGCCGCGCCGATGCACATGGCCATAAACAGAAGAATCAGCAGAATGGTGCAGAGATACTCCTTTCGCCTCTTTTTCTGTTTCCAGATGGAAAACGCGGCGAGAAGCACCAGGACACCCAGAATGGCATCTGTCAGGTACACCACTGCCCGCAGCCGCCGGGGCACGTTCTGCCACTCCACCCCGTCCAGATGAATGGGGCCGGCGTTGACGCCGAACACATAGAGCACATTGTCCACCGCGTAGCCCAGAGCTTCCTGGAGGGAAAAGGTGTCCGTCACCTCCGTGCCGCCGGTTCCCGCGGGAATAATGGTTCCCGTGGTCAGAAGGCGGAGTGCCATCACCGCGGCGAAGGACAGAAAGGCCCAGATCAGCAGGCGGTACTCCTTCTTTCCCGTCAGCGCGTGCTTGAACACCACCGCTGCCGCCAGCACCACCAGAAGCACCATGTACCGCTCGTGAATCAGGCTCACAATAAAATAGAGGCCAGAGGCGGCCATGTAGAGTTTCCTGCCGTCTCCCAGCCCGTTTAAATACCGGTACATGAGATAGAGGATGATCAGGGCCAGCCACAGAGCCGACGCCTCCATCAGGCCGTAGCCCTGGGTGATCTGGTAATAGGAAAGGTGGGACAGCAGATAAGCCAGTCCGCAGGCTCCCGCCAGAAAGGGACATCCGGCAATTTTCCTCACAATGTGAAACAGGGTCAGGGCAATCAGGGCGTTCACCACAATGTTGAAGGGCACCATAAGCCAGATATCCGGTCCCATAAACAGCAGCTGCAGATAGCATAGAATGTTGTGGATCAGCCGGAATTTCGTTCCTCCCAGGGGCAGGATAAACTCCCGCAGGGACTCCGTATCAAAACAATACCACAGGTATAAATCATCCCCGTACAGGCCGGTCATCTTTATCCCGTGGTTGACCCAGAAGGCAAACAGGAGGAATACCCCCAGAGCGAGGAGGTATTCCATCCGGAGAAAACGTCTCTCCTGTTTTTCCATTTTTAATATTTCCTTTTTCCCTTAGTATTTCAGCGGATTTCCGTCTTTCCGCCCATGTAGGGACGGAGAACCTCAGGAATTCTCACGCTGCCGTCCGCCTGCAGGTTATTCTCCAGGAACGCGATGAGCATTCTGGGCGGAGCCACCACTGTGTTGTTCAGGGTGTGGGCAAAGTACTTATTGCCGTCCGCTCCATTTACACGGATCTTTAACCGGCGGGCCTGAGCGTCTCCCAGGTTGGAGCAGCTTCCCACCTCAAAATACTTCTTCTGTCTCGGGGACCAGGCCTCCACGTCCACAGACTTCACCTTCAAGTCTGCCAGATCGCCGGAACAGCACTCCAGAGTCCGCACCGGAATGTCCATGGAGCGGAACAGATCCACCGTGTTCTGCCACAGCTTGTCAAACCACATCTTGGAGTCCTCCGGCTTGCAGACCACGATCATCTCCTGCTTCTCAAACTGGTGAATCCGGTATACGCCTCTCTCCTCAATGCCGTGGGCGCCCTTCTCCTTGCGGAAGCAGGGGGAATAGCTGGTGAGGGTATAGGGAAGCTCCTCCTCCGGAATGATCTGGTCGATGAACTTTCCGATCATGGAGTGCTCGCTGGTACCGATGAGGTACAGGTCCTCTCCCTCGATCTTGTACATCATGGCGTCCATCTCCGCAAAGCTCATAACGCCGGTCACCACGTTGCTGCGGATCATGAAGGGAGGCACGCAGTAGGTAAATCCTCTGTCGATCATGAAATCCCTGGCGTAGGCCAGCACGGCGGAATGAAGTCTGGCAATGTCGCCCATAAGGTAGTAGAATCCGTTGCCGGCCACTCTTCTGGCGCTGTCCAGATCAATTCCGTGGAACTTCTCCATGATCTCCGTGTGATAGGGGATCTCAAAATCCGGAACCACCGGCTCCCCGTATCTCTGAACCTCCACATTCTCGCTGTCGTCCTTTCCGATGGGTACGGAGGGATCGATGATGTTGGGAATGGTCATCATGATCTTGAGGATTCTCTCCTCATATTCCTTCTCCAGAACTTCCAGCTCAGCCAGACGCTTCGCGCCTTCCGCTACCTGGCGCTTTACCTCCTCGGCCTCCTCCTTCTTTCCCTGTCCCATAAGGGCGCCGATCTGCTTGGACAGCTTGTTCCGGTTTGCCCTCAGGGTGTCAGCCTCAGCCTTGGTGGCGCGGTTCTTCGCATCCAGGTCGATCACCTCGTCCACCAAGGGCAGCTTGGCGTCCTGGAATTTGTTCTTAATGTTCTGTTTTACAATGTCCGGATTCTCCCGGACAAACTTTAAGTCTAGCATAGCTTGGATCTTCCTCCTGTATTTTGAAATGGGAACCGCGGGTCCAAAAACCGCGGGAATCTGCGCTTGATTATACTACAAAAGCGGCGCAAATTAAAGCCCTTTTCTAGGATATGTGAAAAAAGATGCCCGTTTTCCGAAGGATGGGCCGAAGGGCCATGTAGACGGCCACCACCACCACCGTGCCGGCCACGGCGTTTAACAGCGTCACTCCCGCCGCCCAGGTGGTCATGATTTTGGCCGCCGGCTCCGGGATTCCCAGAATCAGATTCTTGTAAAAATATCCCACCACCGGATCAGCGATCACGTTAAATCCCAGGGAAACCGCAGAGGCGATCAATGTCCACTTGAAAATATATTTCCCGTCATGATCTTCTGTAATATGGGCGATCCGATGGGCGATGAAGCCGGCGATCAGCCCGATACAGAATTTCAGAATAAAGGTCTTCGGCGCGCTGGTCACGTAGGCCGGATCCATCAGGTCCGCCACCGTCATCCCCAGGGAACCTGCCAGTCCTCCGTAGACCCCGCCCAGCAGAAGGGCCGCCAGCACGCAGAAGGCGTTGCCCACATGGAGGGCCACAAAATCTCCGCCCATGGTGGGGATCGGGATCTTCAGAAAGGTAAAGCAGACGTAGCACAGCGCCGCCATCAGTCCCGTAAGCACGATCTTGTAAAGTTTGTCATTTTCCCGCTGTTTCATAAAGCATCACTCCTGTCTCTTGTATTCAAGTTCTGCCTTATCTTATGACAGAAGTGGCTTGTTTTAAATATCCAGTTTATTATTTTTAAGCCAGTCCAGTTGGTCAGTCCCTGGACTCCACGCAGATCAGAACCCCCTGGTCAAAGGTGATGGACGCCTCCTCCGCCGCCAGCTCATTGCTGATACACAGGCAGGGACCGATGGAAATTTCTTTTTTGGTCAGAGGATACTTAAAGCCCCGCAGGGTGATCCCCTTCACCTCCATGGTCAGCGGCAGGAAGGAGACGTATTTTCCCCACAGCTCCTCTCTGCGGAAGGTCCTCCCCTCCGTCAGCACGGTGATCCGGTTGCGGCTGTCCAGAATGGACGCCTCCGCCCCCAGCTTCGCCCCGTAGTACAGCAGATGGACATTGCCCAGGGCGTGGTCAAACCGGCCCCCCAGGGCTCCCAGGATCACCAGTTCCCGGCAGCCGGCCCTGACCGCCGTGGTCACCGCCAGCTCCGTGTCCGTCTCGTCCTTCTCCGGCCGGTGCACCTCCCAGTGGATTTCCCGGTGTTCATGGCCCTCCGCCAGGGTAACCGGGTCGGCAGAGTCAAAATCTCCCACCGCCGCATCCACGGAAAGCCCCAGGTCCAGAGCCCCCTTCAGGCCGGAGTCCACGGCGATGATCATGTCAAAATTCTGATCTTTCAGATAAGCCGACGCGAAATCCTCCTCCAGGCTTCCCCCGGAGATAATCAGCGCCCGCTTCGTTTCCTGCTCCCTCATGATAAGGCCTCATACTGGCGGAAGACGTCCAGAAATTCCTTCACATTGGCGGCCGCATCTCCCTGAAACACGGCGGAACCGGCTACAAACACGTTGGCTCCCGCCTCCATCAGGTCTCTCACATTCCCGGCCGTAACGCCTCCGTCCACCTGAATGTCCAGGGATGGATTCTTCTTCTCCGCCATCTCCCGCAGACAGCGCACCTTGTCCAGGGCGTAGGGGATGAATTTCTGTCCCCCGAATCCGGGATTGACGGACATGATCAGGGCCATGTCCAGCTCCGGCAGAATGTATTCCAGAGTGGATACGGGGGTGGCGGGGTTTAAGGCCACCGCCACCTTCAAGCCGGCCTCCTTAATCTGGCTGACCGTCCGGTCCAGATGGACACAGGCCTCCTGGTGGACGCAGATCAGGTCTGCCCCTGAATCCTTAATATCCTGGATGTACCTTCCCGGCTCCTCCACCATCATGTGAACGTCAAACACCAGTCCGGTACAGCTTCTCAGGCTCTTTAACACCGGCATGCCGAAGGAAATGCTGGGCACAAACGCCCCGTCCATCACATCCAGATGGAGGTATTTCGCCCCGGCGTCCTCCACCGCTTTCACCTGCTCTGCCAGGTGTCCAAAATCCGCCGCCAGCAGCGACGGTGCCAAAATGTACATCCTAATACCTCCTTTTATCCTTCAGTTCCTGGTATATCAGCCGGTAATTCTCATACCGGCTCTCCGGAATCTCTCCCCGCTGCACCGCGTCCTTGACCCCGCAGTCCCGCTCTCCGATGTGGACGCAGCCCAGAAAACGGCACTGGTCCTCCCACCGGGCAAACTCCGGGAAATAATTTTTCAGCTCCGACGCCTCCATGTTCTCGATGTACATGGAGGAAAAGCCGGGAGTATCCATCATATAAGTGTGATTTCCCAGGGAAAACAGCTCCGTGTGGCGGGTGGTGTGCCGTCCCCGCTGGATCTTTTCGCTGATGCTTCCCGTGGCCATGGCCGCCTCCGGGAACAGCTTGTTGGTCAGGGAGGATTTCCCCACGCCGGATGGCCCGGCAAACACCGTGGTTTTTCCCGCAAGCTTCTCCCTCACCTGCTCGATCCCGGTTTCCTCATAGGTGCTGGTAAACATCACCTCATAACCGGCCGTCTCGTAAATACGGCGGTATTCCTCTCCTCTGCCCTCATTCTGTAAATCTGCCTTGTTGAAGCAGATGATCACTGGAACCTGCTGGGCCTCCATCATCACCAGAAACCGGTCCAGCAGATTTAAATTGGGCTCCGGATGACTGACGGCAAACACCACCAGAGCCTGGTCCACATTGGCGGCCGCCGGGCGGATCAGGGCATTCTTCCTGGGGAGGATCTCCGTCACATTTCCCTCCAGATCTTTCTCATCCGTCAGGTCAAATTCCACATTGTCCCCCACCAGGGGCTTGATCTTCCGGTTGCGGAACACCCCTTTGGCCCGGCACTGCACCACCAGTCCCTGGCCGTCATCCACGTAATAAAATCCTGCAATTCCTTTAATAATCTTTCCTCTCATACTGCCTCACCCAAGGGGAAAAAACTGTACTGTATAGGAGCGGATCACTTCCTGGGTGTCCGCGTTGACAATCTGCACTTCTCCCGTATCCACGCCGGGGGCCCCCTCAATATTGGAGAAGCTCACCGGAACCAGAGTGGATCCGTTGATGGTAGTCGCCGGCATCAGGGGGGTGTACTGGGTCTCCCCGTCCACCACCTGCATCAGCCGGATCAGAATCCGAAGCTCCACGCTGCCGGAGCCGGGACCGATGAGAGAGCTGGGGTCGAAGGTGGTATTGATGGCGCCCACATACCTCTGGCCCTCCCCGCTGGCCGGGCCGGCGCTGACCGTATAGCCCACAGAGCTTCCTCTCATGATGGCGGTTCCCTTCGGAACCTCCTGTCCCATGATACTGCCCTTCTCCACGGTGGAACTGTTGTCATAAGTCACTCTTCCGGCCTCCAGTCCCGCGTCCGTCAGCAGGGCGACCGCATCCTCCTCCGTCTGGTTCAGAAGATCGGGCATCACCGTCATGGCCTGCTCCGGCCCGTCGCTGACCACCACGGTCACAGTGCCGCCGGCGGCCACTGTCGTGGGATCACAGCTGATGATCTTTCCAGCCTCCACCACATCGTCATACTGGTGCTGAAAGCTGGCGGTAATCCGATTCTGAGCAAAGAAATCCTTTGCCTCGTCCTCCGTCATCTCCATGACGCCGAGAGCCGCCAGATCCATCTGATCGGAACCCAGGCTCGCCGTCAGCTTCACCCGGGAGTAGCGTTCCACCGCCTCTCCCTCCGCCGGATCCTGGCTGATGACCGTATCCTTTTGGGCCGTGTCGTCGTAGACCTCCTCCCACTCCGGGATCAGGTTGTACTCTGCCAGGCGGTCCTCCGCCTCGTCCATGGTGAGACCGGTCACCGACGGCATGCGGACCATGGTTCCGTCCTCTTCTCCATCGGTCTCCTCTGTCTCCTCCATGCTCTCCTGGCTCTGGGACTCCCTTCCTCCGGAACCCAGGTTAAAGATGCCTCCAACCCGAACCAGCACCAGAATTACGCCCACCACAAAGATCACCGCCACGAAAATTCCCAGGCCGGTGAGCAGCCGTTCCAGCTGGGGACTGACGTCCTCATTTCTGGGAGGCTCTTCTCTCTCCCGCCGGGGCCGTTTTTTTCCTGTGCGCTCCGGAAGGCTCTCCTCAGGCTCCCCGGACGGTTCCTCCTCCGAGGGACTCCCCTCAGGAACCACCTTCCGGCCGATCTCCGGCTGATTCTCCTCCTCTGCCCGGCGGTTTCTGCTTCCCTGGCGGATCTGGCTCAGCTCCTCCGAGCTGATGGTCACCGTCTTGGCGGTGGCGTCCGCCCTGGGAACCGCCTCCACAAAGTCTCCGTCCGGCTCAATCAGAGCCCTGCGCAGATCCCGGATCACTTCACCCATGGAGCTGTAGCGGTACTCCGCCTTCTTCTCCGTGCACTTGAGAATGATCTTCTCCAGACTCACCGGCACCTCCGGATTGATCTCCGAGGGCAGACGGATGGGCTCCTCCAGATGGGCCAGGGCCACTGTCACCGTGTTGTCCCCCTCAAAGGGAACTCTGCCCGTCACCATCTCATAGAGGGTGATTCCAAAGGAGTAAATATCGCTTCTGGTATCGCAGTAGCCGCCCCGGGCCTGTTCCGGGGAAATGTAGTGGACGGATCCCATGGCCGTGGCGCTCATGGTCTGGGAGGACGCCGCCCTGGCAATGCCGAAATCCGTCACCTTGACCTTGCCGTCCATGGAAATGATGATGTTCTGAGGCTTGATATCCCGGTGGATAATGCCGTTTTCATGGGCCGCCTCAATGCCCTGGGCCATCTGAAGGGCGATTCCGATGGCCTCCTTCGTTCCCAGAGCGCCCTTTTTGGCGATATAGCTTTTCAGGGTGATCCCCTCCACCAGCTCCATGACGATATAGTGGAGGTTTCCCTCATCCACCACGTCGTAGACGCTGACTATATTGGGATGGGACAGCCTGGCCGCCGCCTGGGCCTCCATTTTGAACTTCTCCACAAATGAGGCGTCAGAGCTGAATTCTTCTTTCAGCACCTTGATCGCCACCAGGCGGTTCAGCTTGTGGCACTTTGCCCGGTAGACATCCGACATTCCGCCGGAGCCGATCTTCTCCAGGATCTCATACCGGTCCTGCAGAAAGGTTCCTGTGCTCAGCATTTCATCCCACCTCCTCTTGATAATCCGCAAGGATCACCGTGATATTGTCCCGGCCGCCGTTTTCGTTGGCCTGATCCACCAGCCGCTGCACCCGCCGCCTGAGGCTTTCGCCGGCGGAGGCAATCTCCGCAATTTTCTCGTTGTCCACCATGTTGGTCAGACCGTCGGAGCACAGCAGGATCTTGTCCCCGTCCTCCAGATCCACCTCAAAGAAATCCGCCTCCACCCGCTCGGTCATTCCCGCCGCCCGGGTGATAATATTTTTCTGGCTTAAATACTCCTGGCTGCCCCGGACCATCCGTCCGGCGGCCACCATCTCCTCCACGTAGGAGTGGTCTCTGGTCACCTGATAGGCCTTTTTTCTCCGGATCAGGTACAGACGGCTGTCGCCGATATTGGAGACATAGAGAGTTTTTCCCTCCGTGGTGGCTGCCACCAGGGTAGTTCCCATGCCCATCAGCTCCTCTTTCTCCACCGCCTCCCGGTACAGCTCCCGGTTCACCTGGCGGATTGCCTTCTCCAGCACCGACACCGGCGCTTTTCCGTCAGACGTCCTGACGCAGGCTACCAGATGCTGAATCAGAAAGCGGGAGGCGTAATCCCCCGCCCGGTGTCCGCCCATGCCGTCGGCCACCAGAAACAGATTCTCCAGCGGTCCGATTTTCTCTGAGGTGGCGAACACAAAATCCTGGTTCATGCTTCTCGCCATCCCGATGTCTGTCAGCGCGTAAGACTCCATTTTCCTCAGGCCTCCTTTTTGTCCATGTAGCTCTTTCTCAGCTGGCCGCAGGCCCCGCCGATGTCCCGTCCCATCTCCCGGCGCACCGTCACGTTGATGCCCCGGCGCTCCAGATAATTTTTAAACGCCTCCACCGCCTCCCGGTTGG
>DXFM01000003.1 GCA_019114465.1 Candidatus Lachnoclostridium avicola | reverse complement strand
CGGAACCACCACCATCTATTACACCGCTGACGGAACCAAGCTCACCCAGATGGTTCAGTCCGTGCTGGGAACCATGGGAACTGACTACGCGGATCTGGGAGGTTCCATATCCTTCGACACCTACAAAGGTGAGATGACCCTGGACGGAAACGGCAACTCCATTCAGGAAAAAGCTCTGGTGGACATGACTGTCAACTACGAGGGAAGTTCCATGGCCTACCATATGTACGTGGAATGCGATATCAACAATCCGGGACAGCCGGTGAACTTCACCGTTCCGTCCACTGACGGTTACCCCGACATCACCCAGGTGCAGTAAGTTTGCCCTGCTCTTTCCGTCCGCCCGGACGGAACCGTAAATTTTCAGGACCGCTTTCACGCGGTCCTTTTTTTGCCTCCTTTTTCATTTTCCGCTTGTATCCTGAATCCGGCGGTAATATAATAATCATTTGTAATTTATATCAAAGGAAGGTTAGGTATTATGAAAACAGCTGCTGCAGACCGAAGTCATTACCTGTTCTCCAACCGGGCCCTGGTTTCCCTGATCATTCCCCTTGTAATCGAGCAGTTTTTAAACGTGCTTGTGGGAATGGCGGATACCATCATGGTATCCCAGGCGGGGGAGGCCGCCGTGTCCGGCGTTTCCCTGGTGGACAGCGTCATGCTTCTTCTAATCAACGCATTCCAGGCTCTGGCCACGGGAGGAGCCGTGGTGGCCGGCCAGTATCTGGGCCGGAAGCGGGAAAAACGGGCCTGTGAAGCCGCCAATCAGCTGGTCTGGTTTGTGACCATTCTGGCGGTCATCATCATGGCGGTGATGTATCTGGGAAAAAATTTCATTCTTCATGTGGTATTCGGACAGATTGACGCGGACGTAATGCACCATGCCAACGTGTACCTGATGATCGTTACCGCGTCCATCCCCTTCATCGCCCTCTACAACGCGGGAGCCGCCATCTTCCGCTCCATGGGGAACTCCCAGGTATCCATGAAGGTGTCCATGCTGATGAACATTATCAACGTGTGCGGAAACGCCATCCTGGTTTTCGGCTTTCACAGAGAGGCGGATGGCGTGGCCATCCCCACTCTGGTGTCCCGTATGGTGGCGGCCATCACCATCACCGTCCTGCTGCTGAACCAGAACCAGGTTCTTCACATCAAGCCTACCTTAAAGTACCAGTTCCGGAAAAATCTGGTGAAGAAGATTCTCCAGATCGGCATTCCCAACGGCCTGGAAAACAGCATGTTCCAGCTGGGAAAAATCATTGTGCTCAGCCTGGTGTCCACCTTCGGCACCTACGCCATCGCGGCGAACGCCGTGGCCAACACCGTGGCCAGCTTCCAGACCATTCCCGGAATGGCCATGAACCTGGCGATCACCACTGTCATCTCCCAGTGCGTGGGGGCCCACGACTACGACCAGGCCCGCTACTATACCAGGAAAATGCTGAAGATCGCCTACGCGTCGGTGACCGTCACCGTGGTGGTCATGCTGGCCGCCTCCCGGCTGATCACAGCAGCCTACAATCTGTCGGACATCACCGCAGAGGAAGCCATCAAGATCTTTTTCCTCCACGGCATTTCCGTGATCATGATCTGGCCCACGGCCTTCTCCCTTCCGTCCACCCTGCGGGCCGCCGGGGACGTGAAGTTCTGCATGATCACCTCCGTCACTTCCATGTGGGTGTGCCGGATTGTATTCAGCTACATCTTCGGACGCTTCCTGGGCTTTGGAGTGTTCGGCGTGTGGATGGCCATGATCCTGGACTGGTGGGTCCGGGCAGCCTTCTTTGTATGGCGCTACCGGGGCGGAGCGTGGAAAACAAAAGCTCTGGTATAACAATAAGCCGGGAAATAACAATGAGCCGGGAAATGGCTTTCTTCAGCCACTTCCCGGCTCGTTTTTTATTCCTGAGCAGCCGCAACCACTGCGTTGATATAGCTGGCCGTATCCGCCAGCGTAGCTCCGGAAATAGCGTCCACCGGATTTTCCTCAGCGCCAAGAGCGGCAGCATCGGCGATGGTCATACCGTTGATGTGATTCTGGATCGCATCATAGTTGGCGTCGATGGCAACGGTGGATCCGCTCTTTGCCATGTTCGCGCTGTAGTAGTCTGTGTTGACCCGCTTGGAAGCTAAAACCCGGCCCTCAGCCACATTCTCTCCAAAGCCTGCATCGCTGTTGGGCACTCCGGTCACGCCGTCCCCTGCATCCATAAACTGGAACTCATCGATGTAGCTCAGAATGATGGTTTCGCCGTCTGTGAGAGCAGCCGCGGAAGTAAAGCATTTCGTTCCGTGGGCAGCGCCGTAGGCCACCTTCAGCTCAAGACTGCTGGAATCTCCTGTATACTCCACCGCCTGGTTCTCCTGGGCGCTGCGGGCTGCCTGAGCGATCGCGTCCAGATAGCCGGCCGTATCTGCCAGTGTGGCTCCGGAAACTGCATCCACTGCGTTCTCTCCGCCTGCCACCGTCTCAATCTCATCAATGGTCTTTCCCACCGCAAAGTTCTGAATGGCGTCATAATTGTCGTCAATGCGCACCGTGGAGCCGGCGTGGGAAGCCATGAGCTCGCTGTAGTAGTCTGCGTTTTCCCGCTTGGATCCCAGGACGTAGCCTTCCGCGTAATCAGCGCCGAAATCCTGGTCGCTGTTGGGCACTCCGACCACCTCTGCGTCAGAGGGGAAGAACTGGAACTCATCCAGATAAGCGGCGACGATCACATCCCCCTGAACCACTGCCACAGCCTCTGTAAAGCAGCTGTCTCCGTGGGCCGCTGTGTAAGCCTGTCCAATCTGAAGACCTCCCTCAATCGCCACGTTTTCCGCGGGAGCAGCTGTCTCAGCTTCCGTCTCGGCAGCCGTCGTCTCTTCGATCTCCTCGCCGAGAGCCTGGGCTACCGCCTTTCTCACTGCGTCGCTGGTCACGGTTGCGCCGCTGACGCCGTCAATCTCATAGCCGCCTGCATCCACCACCTGCTGCTAAAGCTCTTCCAGGGCCGCACCGCCGATATCCGGGGTTTCGTCGTCACCGGTAATGGTGCACGCCGTGATGGCGCCGTCCTCCACCGTCAGGGTAACTGTCACGTCGCCGCCGAACCCTTCCGCCGTTCCGGTCAGGGTCTCCGCCGCTCCCGCGGAGGTTGATCCGGTCTGGCTGCTTCCACAGGCCGCAAGGCTCATGCCGGCTGCCGCACAAAGGGCAACTGTCAAAACTTTTCTCATAAAATTTCCTCCTCTTCGTTATTTTTTTATCTATGTGAAAAATGGGATTATTATAGCACATTTCCGCTCTGCCAACCAGCCCTAACTTTTAGAAAATATCCGGATTTCCCAGAGTGCAGAAAAGTCCCGGGCAGGCTTTTTCGCCGCCGGGACTTTTTCCACTCCAGATTTTCCCGCCGGCGTAAAGCCGGCCGGGAAACCGTCAGTTGATCAGATTTATCAGATGTGGTTTGCCACCTCAAAGGCATCCCAGATTCCGTACATGATGTTGGACACTTTCTTCGCGTCGCCCAGCAGATAGATCTCCGGCACGTCAAACTCCAGCTGACGATACAGGGAATCCTCCTCCCGGTAGCCCACAGCCAGGATCACGCTGTCGCAGGGGATAGTCTTCTCTCCCTCTGCCGTCTCCGCCGTGAGCACTCCGCCCGCATAGGATTTCACCTTCGCTCCGGTGACTACTTCCACTCCGTTAAAGGGTACCAGACGCTCCAGCATATCCTTGTTGGCGTGGCACAGAGGTCCGTTCACCGCCAGGATCTTGTCCAGGGCCTCCACGATGGTGACCTTCTTTCCGTGCTGAGCCAGCCACAGAGCCGTCTCGCAGCCCACCAGGCCGCCGCCCACGATCACTGTGCTGTCTCCACAGTCCTTCTCCTTTAACAGGACCTGAGCTGCGGTGTAGACCTTGTCGTCATCTCCCAGGGAGAATTTCTTCGGCTGGGATCCGGTGGCGATGATCACTGCGTCATAATTTCCCGCCAGCACTTCCTCCTTCGTCACCTCATGGTTTAAATGAACCGGAACATTCAGATCCTTGAGGGTAGTGGCGTACCACTCTGCCAGGGCCAGGTCGTCCTCCTTAAATTCCGGAGCTCCGCCGGGAATCAGGTTTCCGCCCAGGCGGCTGCCCTTTTCAAACAGCTCCGGCTGATGTCCGCGGATGGCAAGAACTCTTGCGGCCTCGCAGCCGGCCACGCCGCCGCCTACCACCAGCACCTTTTTGCTCTTTAAGATGGGCTCATAGGCCATATCCCGCTCTCTGGCTGCCTGGGGATTGACAGCGCAGTTGATCATGGAATACTCCTGAATACGGCCCATACAGCCTTCCTGACAGGAAATGCAGGGACGGATCTGAGCCAGACGGCCGGACCGCAGCTTGTTCACGTAATCCGGATCCGCCAGCAGGGGACGGCCCAGGCTGATGATGTCGCACTCTCCGTTCTCCAGTGCCTGGGAAGCCATATCCGGGTTGTCCATACGGCCGGCGCACAGCACGGGAACGTCCACCACTTCTTTTACCATCTTGCAGTAGGGACGGTACAGGCCCTTCTCCTGATACATCGGCGGATGATTCCACCACCAGGCGTCGTAGGTTCCCACATCGGTGTCCAGGGCATCGTAGCCGTACTGCACCAGCAGCTTGGCTGCCTCCAGTCCCTCCGCGATGTCACGGCCCTTCTCCTCAAACTCCTCGCCGGGAAGAGCGCCCTCTCTCCAGTCCTTGATCATGCTCTTTACGCTGAAACGCATAACCACGGGGAAATCGCTTCCGCACCGGGATTTGATCTCCTCCACCACTTCTCTGGCAAAGCGCAGGCGGTTCTCCAGAGATCCGCCGTACTCGTCTGTTCTCAAGTTGAACATGGAGATGGCGAACTGATCCAGAAGATATCCCTCATGAACTGCGTGGATCTCCACTCCGTCAAATCCCGCTCTTTTGGCATTGTAAGCTCCGTCTCCGAAGGATTTTACAATGCTTCTGATCTCCTCCACCGTCAGCGGGCGGCAGATCTTGTCCAGCCAGCGGTGGGGAATGGCGGACGGCGCCACCGGCGGGAATTCGCCTAAGTTGGTGGGAATGGTGACACGGCCGAAGCCGGCGGACATCATCAGGAAAATCTTGCTGCCGTAAGCGTGTACCCGCTCCGTCATCTCCCGGCTGGTGCGGATAAAATGCACCGGATTGTAGGTGGAATTGGGGCAGTTGGGCATGCTCTGCGTCTCCACCTTGCAGTCGGAAAAGGTAACGCCGGTGATGATCAGGCCGGTGCCGCCCTTCGCCCGCTCCGTGTAGTAGTCGATGCCCCTCTGGTTAAAGCCGCCCTCAGAGTCCGCCAGACCCAGCGGTCCCATGGGCGCCATGGCAAACCGGTTCTTAATGGTGACGGAACCGATTTTCACAGGAGTAAATAAATTTTGGTACTTCATGTCGTCTCCCCTCTCTGATATTTATTTAACAATATTGTATCACAAAAAAGAACCGCACGCCATCAACCATTCATTGAAAGGCTGCAATTCTTTTTTTACAGATGATCCCTCAGATACTGGTCAAACATGCGGATATTCTCATATCCGGAAGTCTCTCTCTTGCTCACGCCGTACACGTCCCAGCGCAGCTCCTCCTCAAAGGGCAGGGCCCGGACTCCCTCCATTTTAAACTCTTCCTGAAAAAACTCCGGCGCCACCGCCAGCCCTACTTTCTGGCTGCACAGCCGGTACAGCCCCGCCCCGTCCGCCGTCTTCGCCACCACAGCGGGATTTACCCCCCGGACCGCGCAGAGGGAGGTGAAATCGTGGTAGAGGCGGAAGGCCTCGTTCATCAGCAGCAGCCGTTCCCCGTCCAGCTGGGACAGTTTCACCCGGCTCTGACCGTACAGGGGATGGCCCTCATAGACCAAAAGGCAGATACGGCAGCCGGTGATCTTTCTGGCCCTTATGGCGTCCTCGCTCCAGTCCCCGATCATGAAGCCGTACTCGATCTCCGAATCCAGCAGCTTTTTCTTCACCTGATCGTTGGGGTACTCCCGCCACTCCAGCCGGAACTCCGGGTGGGCCGCCCCGAATGCCAGGATCACCCCCAGAGGCAGCAGGTTGAGGGCGCCGTTGGCGCAGCCGATCCGAATTCTCTCCCTGCGCTGTTCCAGCTGCCGCAGGCCGTTCTCAATCTCCTCCAGCTGGCGGATCACCCGCCCGGAACGCTCATAGAGAAAACGCCCGCTCTCCGTGGGCGCCATTCCATGGGACGTCCGCACAAACAGGACCGCGTGAAGCTCCTCCTCCAGCTGGCGGATATTCTTGCTCAGGCCCTGGGGTGTGATGAACAGCCGCCTGGCCGCCCGGCTGACACTCCTCTCCTCATATACTGCCTGAAAGCATTTTAAATCCTTTGTGTTCATATATCGTCTCCTCTGTTTCCATTTTAGCGAAACAGAGAAGATGCGTCAATCCTCTATCTGCCCGCCCGGTACAGCTCCCATGCGATCCTGGCGCTCTCCTCCAGCTCTTCCAGGCAGTAAAAGGCGTCCATAACCGTTTTCCCCGGCACCACCGGCCCGTGCTGACGCAGCAGATAGCCGTCACTGTTCCCCACTCTTTCCCGAAAAGCGGAAAACAGTTCCGGCGAACCAGGTTTTTCATAGGGGATAAGTCCCACGGTTCCCAGCTTCATCTTTAAATAGGGGGTATGATCCGGAATACAGTCGTTCTCTTTCAAATCTTTCGCAAAACTCCAGAGAACGCTGTAGGTGCTGTGGGTGTGAATCACCGCTCCCACCTCCGGAGACTTCTCATAAAGAGCCAGGTGAAGGGGCCACTCTTTGCTGGGTTTTCTCTCGGAGACAGGGGTTCCGTCCATGGCAAGGACCGTAAAATCTTCTTCCCTCATGGTTCCGAAACAGGTTCCGCTGGCCGTAATATAAATCCGGTCCCCATGGCGGAAACTCATGTTGGCGGAGGAATCGCTGGTCTTTCCCCGCTCAAATAAACTGTGGCAGACCCACACGCTGTCCCGCAGTTTTTTCTCCAGACTATCTTCCATCTTCTCCAGCCTCCTTTTCTGTCATAGCCAACGCCCGGCCAAAGAAATCCTCCTGACCGAAATTGCCGCTTTTCAGCACCAGGCGGATCTTCGGATCCTGGGCCGGGATCATCACCGGCACACCTGGAGCCACACTTTCCCCGATCCAGTAGGAGGAAAAACCCAGCTCTCTGGTCACCGCTCCTGAAGTTTCCCCTCCTGCGCAGATAATCCGGGTCACTCCCCCGTTCACCGCCTTCGCGGCCAGACTGGCGGCTGCTCCTTCCAGCAGAGACGCCACTTTTTCTCTGCCCAGCTTCTGAAATTCCCGGACCCGCTCCGGGGTATCCGAACTGTACACCAGCGGAGTCCTTCCCTTCCCGCTCTCATCCTGGATGAACTTCCAGGCCTCCTCCAGCGTCTGCGTCCCCTTCAGCATGGCTTCCGGATCCAGCTTCAGGCAGGGCATTCCCTGACTGCGGTACCAGGCGATCTGCCCCAGAGTCGCCTGGGAACAGCTCCCCGCCAGCAGAAGAGCCGGGCCATCCGTGCCGGTTTCATAGGCAGCCGGTGCCACCCCAATCTGTCTGGTCCACCGTCTGGCCAGAGGTTCCAGCAGGCCGCTGCCGCCTGTGAGCAGGGGGAGATCCCCAAAAGCCCTCACGATTCTCTCCCCGTCCTCTGTCTTTTTATAGTCGGGGATCAGGTAAAACGGCTCCCCGTCATGGGACTCCTTCAGAAAACGGTCCAGTTCTTCCTGTCCCAGTTCATAACAGCTGTACCGGCTCTGAGGCTCCATCAGCGCCCGGATCCGGCAGTCCCACATGGGAGTCAGGGGATGATCCTTCATGGGGCTCTCATCCAGGGGAATCCCGTTGACCATCAGTTTTCCGTGCTCCACCGTGCGGCCATTGACCGGCAGCGCCGGACAAAGGACGGTGTAAGGCGCCTTCATCCGATCCATCAGCGCGTCGGCCACCGGCCCGATATTTCCCTCCGGCGTGGAATCAAAGGTGGAACAGTATTTAAAGTAAATCTGCTTCACTCCCTTTTTCAGAAGAAATTCTGCCGCCGCCAGGCTGTCTCTCACCGCTCCCGCGGTCTCCTGAGTCCTGGATTTTAATGCGATCACAATGGCCTGCGCGCTGCAGTCCCCCTCTTCTTCCTCCGGAACTCCATTGTACAGCAGCACGCTCATTCCGCCTTTTACAAGAAAAGAAGCCGCATCGCTGGCCCCTGTGAAATCATCTGCAATACACCCTAATACCGCCATAATTTCCCCTCTCTTTCCTCAAACTAATAAAATATAAAGCAAATTCTATGCCAACTCATTCTTATTATTAGAATTAAGATAAAATCTTATGATTTTTCATCTTTTTCTCTGACAAATATTGACCCTCATGTTGCATTGTTGTATATTTTGAAACAGTGCAACTATTATGCAACGCGAAAATATCCTCACAGATTGGAGACTTGCTATGATTCGTCTATTCTTTATTGTACCTTATCCTGAACTGGAAGAAAAGGTCCGCCGCGTCCTGTCCCTTCATCCGGAAAAAGACAACCTGGATGCGGTGGTATCCTCCATGACCGTGGAAGACATTCCCGACGTTCCTGTGGGAGACTATGACGCCGTCATTGCCAGAGGCTATACCGCCCAGAAAACCCTGTCCGGCTATCAGCAGATTCCCACCATCCAGCTCTCTATTTCCGGCTACGACCTGGTCCGGGCCGTCTCAGAGTGCTGCGAGACCTTTCACCCGAAAAAAATCGCCGTGTGCGGCTTCGGCCAGCAGATGTATGAGGCCAGGACCATCTTCCGCTTTTTTCACGTTGACGGGGAAATCTACGATACCATCCACCATGAGGACCTGCCCAAAACTGTGGAGCGGGCTATGGCGGCAGGCTGCGATGCCCTGGTGGGCGGCTACTCCGCCAACATTCAGGCCAGACGGGCAGGACTTCCCTCTGTGGTCATCCGCACCGGAGAGGACACGATCCTCCAGGCTGTCAACGAGGCCATCCGCACCGTACAGCAGATCCGGCGCGAGCGGGTGATCTCCCAGATGTACAAAACCATCATCTATTCCTCAAAGGACGGTCTTCTCTACGTGGACCGGGACGGAATCATCCTGGTCCGCAACCGGGTGGTCAGGAGGATGAACGGGGACATCAGTCTGATGAACCACCCCCTCAAACAGGTCCTTCCCTACCTCTATCCCCTCTTCTCCTCCGTCATGGCAGGCGGGAAGGAGGAAACCGGCCGGATTCTCACCATCCCCGGCACAAAAACCACCGTCTCCGCCAGCTGCACTCCTGTGATCGCCAACCGGGAACTGTCCGGCGCAGTCATCAACCTCTCGGATATCACCCAGATCCAGGAGCTGGAGGGGCAGATCCGGCGAAAGCTCAACGAGCGGGGACTGAAGGCTAAATATACTTTTCAGGATATTATCCACGGCAGTTCCATTATGGAAAAGACCATTCAGACTGCCAGGCGCTACGCCGCCTCCGACTCCAACGTGATCATTGTGGGGGAAACGGGCACCGGAAAGGAGCTGTTCGCCCAGAGCATTCACAACGCGAGCCGACGGAAGAACGGCCCATTTGTGGCCATCAACTGCGCAGCGCTTCCGGAAAACCTTCTGGACAGCGAGCTTTTCGGCTATGTGGAAGGCGCCTTCACCGGCACCAGCAGAGGAGGAAAAATGGGACTGTTTGAGCAGGCCCACGGCGGCACCCTGTTTTTAGACGAGATCGGGGAGATCTCCCCCGCCATTCAGAGCAAACTTCTGAGAGCGCTCCAGGAACACCAGGTCCGCCGGATCGGCGACAATAAGGTGATTGATGTGGACGTGCGGATTCTCTCCGCCACCAACCGAAGCATTTCCCATCTCGCGGACCAGGGACTTTTCCGCCGGGATCTGGTATACCGTCTGGATGTGCTCCGCCTTTTCATTCCTCCCTTAAGAGACCGGGAGGATGACGTGGAGCTTCTGTTCGACTATCTCTTAAAAGTCCACTGTCAGGAAAGCGGCGTTCCCATTCCCCTGCTCTCCCCGGATGCCCGGTCCCTTCTGCACAGCTATCCCTTTCAGGGAAACATCCGCGAGCTGAAAAACATTGTGGAACGGGCCTGTGTCCTCTGTGACGGCGGCTGCATCACCGGGAGAGATCTGCAGAACGCCCTTTATCCCCGGGATCTGGAGCCGGAGGAAGTCAGCAGGCCGTCCTCCCCTCTGCCCGCTGCCAGCGAACCGGAGCGGCTTCTCCAGGCCCTGGAATCCTGCGGAGGAAACCGGACGAAAGCTGCCCGACTGCTGGGCATGGACCGCTCCACCCTGTGGAGAAAGCTTCAGAAATATCATCTTTCCTGACCGGCTGCTCCGGAAATCCGGCGGTTCGGGAAGTCCGGCTGCTCCGAAAATCCGGCTGCTTCGAAAGTCCGGCCGTGCCCCGGATCCACTCCATCAGATGTTGCATTTCATCTGTTGTTGCATCAATTACAACAAAAGCTGCATCAAAATCAGCCCCCTCTTCTTTGATATTTTTGTAACAATTTTCAGTTTGACCCTTAATTTTTTCAGTATTTATCTAATTTTCAGTTTTCTTCAAGAAAAATTTTATAAAGTTGGCACATCAGTTGCTGTTAAATCATGTATCAAAGATCCGCTTCCCTGTGAGAGCATAAGCCGGCATTCCTCCCCGGGGAAGGGCGGACCAATACATTATGGGAGGGTTGGTTTATGTCAACATCATACGTACTTATCGTCTTTGCCATCGTCATCGTGCTGATGATCGTGCTGATTTCCAAATGTAAAGTCAACGCGGCGTTCGGCATCCTGATCGCGGCTCTCATCCTTGCCATCGCATTGAAGACTCCCTGGTCTGAGATCGAAGGCGCCATTAACGGCGGTTTCGCCAGCACGATTGAAGATGTGGCCATCGTGATCTTCCTGGGCTGCACCATGGGAACCGTACTGGAAAAAACCGGCGCGGCCGTCCGGATTACCAAATGGGCCATCAACCTGGTAGGTGAAAAACACATTATCTGGGCAATTGCATTAAGTTCCGCCATTCTCGGCATTCCCATCTGGGCCGACACTGTGGTGATCCTGCTGATCCCCATTGTCTCCCTGCTGGCGGTGCAGACAAAGAAATCCATGATGTGCTACGGCACTGCCCTTTATCTGGGCGCCCTGGTAACCGCATCTCTGGTGCCCCCGACGCCAGGCCCCGTATCTGCAGCGGCCCTGTTAAATGTTCCCCTGGGACAGGCCATCATGTGGGGAGCCATTGTATCCATTCCCAGCGTTATCGCTGCCACCCTGTACTGCCTTACCCTGAAAACACCGGTTTCCCCGAAGGAGGAATTCCTGAAATCTGCGGCAGAGCACGAATCCATGCAGCTTCCGTCCCTGACGAAATCCCTGCTCCCCATCGTGTTCCCCCTGATTCTGATCTTTATCAATACCGGTGCTTCTGTGATCGTGCCGGATACTCCTGTGGCTGACTTCTGTTCCTTTATCGGAAGTCCCCTGGCAGCTCTGTTTACCGGCTGCATCCTGTCTCTGCTGCTCACAGGCAAAGAATGGAAGACGAAAAAAGTATTAAATGACTGGGTGGATGAGGGAATCACTGCCGCTGCCATGCCCATTATCGTAACCGGTATGGGCGGCGCACTGGCAACCTTTGTAAAAAATGCAGGCGTGGCGGATAAGATCGCAGAGCTGGTCGTGGCATCTTCTTTCCCGCCCATCCTGATCCCCATCATTATGGCTGCCATTATTCACGTGGTGACCGGTTCCAACTCTCTGGGAGTTATGACCTCCGCCGCTCTGATGCAGCCCATGCTTGAGACTCTGGGCATCTCCCCCGTAGCCGCCTTCCTGGCCTGCGGCACCGGCGCTCTGATGTTCAAGCACGCCAACTCCTCCGGCTTCTGGGTGACTGTTTCCATGTCCAACATGGATGTAAAACAGGGAATCCGGGCCGTGGGCGGAGCTTCCACTGTGGCAGGATTTGTGGGCGCCGTCTTCACCTGCATTCTGGTTGCTCTTCACATCGTCTGACCGGATTCTGGTTTTCCAGTCCCGCGCAGACATGCCGGTTACTCATTGACCATCTCCGGCGGCGGAAATCACTCCTTTCTTCCGCCGCCGTTCAAAAAACAGGAGGATTCCATGGAAAAATTTATCACAAGAGCCGCCCGGTTAAACAAAGCCTATGATATTGAACTGATTGAGCGGGAACTGGAGTGCGGCGAGGATGATATTATTGTCAAAAATCACATGATGGGCATCTGCGGTTCCGACAAAAGTTTTTACCGCGGTTTTCTTCCGCCTCAGACCGCCGAATTCCGTCAGCCGCCGGAATTTCCTTTTCTGCTGGGCCATGAGAGCGGCGGCACCGTTGCAGCCGTCGGAAGCCGGGTCAGCGAATATAAGGTGGGGGATAAAGTGATGGCTTTCGGCTGGAACAACAATTTTGCCGACTACTTTAAATCCAAAGCCTTTCAGCTTCAGCCCGTTCCGGAGGGACTGGACATGGATATCGCCGCCCTGGGGGAACCTACCAGCTGCGCCATGTACTCCGGGCTGAACACGGGAGTTCAGCTGGGGGACACTGTGGTTGTCATGGGCGGAGGCTATGCCGGACAGATTATCGCCCAGTGTTCCAAATTAAAAGGCGCTTATCAGGTCATACTGGTGGACGTGCTGGAGGGCAAGCTGGATCTGGCCAAATCTCTGGGAGCTGACATTGTCATCAATTCCAAGGAGGAAGATCCGGTGGCAAAGGTAAAATCCCTCACGGGAGGCCGGGGAGCCGATGTGGTGGTGGAAGCCGCCGGCACCGCCGATTCCTTTAACGCCGCCAGCGCCATGATCCGGCACAACGGAAAATTTGTCTTTTACAGCTGGGTCACCACCCCCATCACATTGAATATCAGCCGCTGGCATGATGACGGCCTGGAATTTGTGAATACCTGCCTGGTCCACCACACCTGGCAGCAGCGCTATGTGTGGGTGCCGGACACTCTCCGCCCCATTATCCAGGGTTCCGTGAAAATCAAGCCGCTGATCACCAACGAATTTGCCCTGGCAGACATCAAAGAAGGCTTTGATCTGGCAGACAAAGACGATGCTGCCATTAAAATCGTATTCCGTCCCTGATGGCGGAACCTGAATTTTTCAGAGAGAGGAGCTGTATTTCTATATGGATTATACAAACTTATGGATCAATAAAGAGGGAAAAACTTCAAAAGTAGGCATTATCGGAGCAACCAAAGGATACGGATACACCCTGCTGGCCCAGATTCCCAAAGTAAAAAATATGGAGCTTCGGGTTATCTGCTCCCGCCATACCGACGAGTGCCAGGAAGTGCTGAGGGAAGTGGGCTACACAGACAGCCAGATTTTTGTGTGTGAGAACAAAGAGGAGATCGACCAGGCTCCCGCCGAAGCCGTTCTCATTGTCAGCGATTACCGCCTGGTAATGGAATGCGGCATCACCGCCATGGTAGAGTGCACAGGCAACACTGCCGTCAGCTCTGACGCGGCCCTCACCGCCCTGAAAAAAGGAATCAACGTGTACATGGTTTCCAAGGAAACGGACAGCGTCTGCGGCCCCATTCTCAACCAGGTCGCCGCGGAAAACAACGCCGTTTACGCCCTGGTAAACGGCGACCAGCCCAGAAACCTTCTGGATCTCTGCTCCTGGGCAAAACTTCTGGGTCTGGAAGTGATCTGTGCCGGAAAATCCAGCGAATACGATTTTGTATGGGATCGGGAGACCGGAATGTTTACCTACACCGACGGAACCACTCCGTCAGAATCTATCCCACAGATGATGGACTGCTGGCGCTACCGCGGACGGGAAACCCTTGAAGCGCGCCAGGCCGTCCTGGAGAAATATCTGGGGGTCATCTCCGCTGATTTATGCGAGATGAACCTGGTGTCCAATGTCACCGGACTGACTCCCGCCTGTCCTTTCCTCCATTATCCCATCGCCAAGATCAGCGAGCTGGCAGACATTTTTATCCCGGAGGAAGACGGCGGCATTCTCACAAAAACCGGTGTGGTGGACGTGTTCTACAACCTGCGGGAAACGGACGAGGCCAGCTTCTGCGGCGGTGAATTTATCATCGTCAAATGCGAGAATGAAAAAATGTGGGATATTCTGAAAGGGAAAGGCCATGTGATGAGCAAAAACGGAAAATATGCCTGCATTTACTATCCTTACCACTACATGGGCATGGAGACTCCCGCTTCTATCCTGGCAGGTGACTTTATGGGCGTGGGCTGCCATCCAGAGTGCCGTCAGGTGACAATCATGGCTGGAGTAGCCGACCGGGATCTCCCGAAGGGCACTGCCCTCTCCGTGCAGGGACATCACCATTCCATTGACGGCCTGACCCCCCAGCTTCTGGAAAGGGCCGCCGCAAAGGATGCCGCCCCCTTCTATCTGTTAAACAAAGCAGCTCTGCTCCATGACGTGAAAAAAGGACAGCCCGTCACCTTATCCGATGTGGATCTGTCCGGGCTGGAAGCCTATGATCTGTATCTGAAGGGATTAGAGCTTTAATTTCATACTGTCAGAGAACGTGAGAGGAGATCCGCGGGGCGGGTCTCCTCTTCTTTCTGTCTTCGTTTTTTCCGAAGGATCCTTCTGATTTTCCTATTGGATTTTTCCCCGGTTCCGCCTTACAATAAACCTGTGGAAAGACCGGAGGTCAGGGCACTGCCGGCGGATTTCACCATCTGGATAAACTGGACGGCGCAGGGAGAGAGCTTTCTCCCCTCGTTCCAGATCAGACAGACCTGCACCGGCGGCAGATCCTCCACCGAAAGAACTGCCACATCCGATTCCGGAGGCAATACATTTTCAAAGAGGAAGGACGCCGCCGTCCCGCCGCGGATGATCTGGCTGACTGCGGCCAGCTGGTTGGTGTTCAGCACCACGTTGGGCTTTTTGCCCAGGGCCTGGTAGTTTCGGTCCACACAGCTGGTGAGAAAAGAATCCTCCCCCAGCAGGGCCAGGGGCGTTCCCGCCGTATCCGCCATGCGCAGAGACTTTCGTTTTGCCAGAGGATCCGCGGCATTGACATAAAAGCATATGTTCAGGGTACATAGAACCCAGTGGGCGGATTCCGGCGGATTTCCCGCCTCACAGGAGATCATGGCGGCATCCAGACTGCCATCCGCCACCTCCGCCTCATTGGCCAGACTTCCGCCCTCGGCAAGCTCCAGCCTGGCTCCTGGGAATTCCTTCTGAAACAGGGCCAGCAGACGGGGAAAAAACAGAACGCTGAGCATGGGCGGCACTCCCAGTGTCACCACCTGATCCGTATCTTTCAGCTCCCTCATGTGCTCTGTCACCTGATCCGCATGATCCAGCAGGCCTGTGATCTCCTGGAGAAAGAACTCTCCCTCCTTGGTGAGCACCAGCCCTCTGCTCAGACGGTAAAACAGGAGCACGCCGAACTCTTCTTCCAGCTCCTTAATGATGCCTGACAGGCTGGACTGGGAAATGTGCAGTTCTCTGGACGCCCGGGTGAGATTTCCGTATTTGCAGATGGCCTGAAAATATTTCAGCTGAGTCAGCTTCATCGCCCTTCCCCCTTTTCACGGCCGATCCTGAGGACCGCCATTTCAATTTATTATAAAACCATCGCTAAAAATATTCAATCCGGCCGAAGAGATCCGGATAATGGAAAAGAAAGGAGATACCTGGATTTATGGAAACATCCATCAGACTTGTGAAGAACAAAGGCAGACTGTGGACGCTGTTCAAAACCTGCTTTATCATCAGCGCCTGCACCTTCGGAGGAGGAATGGTCATCATTTCCCTCCTGCAGAAAAAATTTGTGGAGGAGCTGGGCTGGATCGACCAGGACGAAGTGATGGACCTGACCGCCATCGCCCAGTCCTGCCCAGGCGTCATGGCGGTCAACACCTCCATCATGATCGGCTACCGCATCTGCGGTCCTCTGGGCGCTGTCATCACCGCGGTGGGAACGGTGCTGCCCCCCATGATCATCCTGAGCGTTATCTCCCTGTTCTACACCCAGTTCCGCTCCAATCCGGTGGTGAGCGTAGTGCTCCGGGGCATGCAGGCCGGCGTGGCCGCCGTCATGTTGAACGTGTCCGTCACCATGACCCAGAGTGTGGTCACCGGCGCTTCCCGCCTCACCTGGATTATGCTCATCGCTGCCGCCGTGGCGGTGCTGGTCTTTGACGCGGACATCATACTGGTGCTTCTGGTCTGCGGCGTGATCGGCGGCATCCATACCTGGATCTCCATAAAGCAGAAAAAAGCAGGAAAGGACGGTAGCCTCAAATGATCATTTATCAGCTTTTTAAGACATTTTTCCTTCTTGGTCTCTTCAGCTTCGGCGGCGGCTACGCCTCCATGGAGCTGATCCGGAGCCGGGTGGTGGCGGAACAGCAATGGCTCACAGACTGGGAGTACACGGACATCATCTCCATCGCTGAGATGACCCCCGGACCTCTGGGCATCAACATCGCATCCTTTGTGGGCACCAGAACCGCCGGAGTTCTGGGAACTCTGACCGCCACTTTTTCCTACATCCTCCCGGCCATGGTCATCGTTCTCATCCTGTCCTGGTTTTATGAAAAATACCGCAGCCTGGAAGGCGTGCAGGGCGTTCTCCAGGGGCTGAGGCCGGCTGTGGTGGCCATGATCATCGCCGCTGCCGTCCGTCTGGTGGGAACCGCCTGGTGGGAGGGGCTGGCAAACGCCGCCCTGGAAAATACCAACTGGGTGGCGGTGGTCCTCTCCCTGATCCTCTTTGTCCTCCTTCAAAAAAAGAAGCTGGGACCCATCCAGGCCATTTTATCCAGCGGAATCATCGGCGGCGCCGTCTACTGGATCCTGGGAATGATCTGAGGGAGGCGGCCGCCGGAAAATCCAGGTCACACCTCCGTCATCCCCTGTATCTCTGGAGGAGATTCTCAATCTGCAGATTCAGGCTCTCCGGCGGCCGGCAGACCTCTCCCTCCGGAATCCGGATCCACAAATGCAGATGCTGGTATGCCTTCTTTGCCCTCCCTGATCCGGAGGGCTTTTTTTCCGCGGCCCGGATCTTCACCTGCACCCGTCTCTGCTCAAACAGGGGAATCACCACATAGTAAAGCCTGTCATCCGGGAAGGAAAGATATCCCATCTCCCGGCCTTCCCCGTCTTTCAGATACAGCCGGTGACCCTTCAGCCGGGCCGGATACAGGGCCGCCCCGGGAGGCACCGGCTTCACGCCTGCCCCCAGCTCCGCCATGGCAGCCAGGTAAAATACCTCCGGATCCTTCCCCTTCCCCCCATCGTTTCCCTTCTCCGAATCCCGCTCTGCCTTCCGCTCCATTCTTGCCAGCTCTCTTAACAGCCCCAGCCCGTCCATAAACTGCTGGGCCAGCAGATAGGTAAGCTCCGCCTGGATCTGCTGCCGGAAAGCCGGCTCTCTCCGGACTTTCCTGAAAGCGTCCAGCTCATCCAGCAGCTCTTTTCCGCACCGGTAGATACTCAGCAGGAACAGCGAAAAATCCTCCTCCGTCTTCCACAGGAACTTGCCTCTGGCCACGGAAAAGCTGCCCAGAATATTCCCCTCCCGGTCCTCTGCGTAGTGAAGAATCTCCCTGGCCCGGTAGGCATGTTCATTGACGGGAGCGTCCCATGGGGGACGACCCTTTCTGCCGCCGGCACGGCCGCCTCCAGCCCCGGCTTCCCCTTCTCCGGTCCGGTTTCCGAACCGTTTCTTCAGCACAGAATAGGCCCCGTTGATCTCCTGAGCTGCCCCGGTGCTCTCCCCTTCCCGGAATTTTCCGGCGTCCGGATGGATCTCCATCATCAGCTGCCGGTACCTCTTTTTGATCTCCTTCTCCCCCGCCCCCGGGGCAAGACCTAATATCCGATACGCTTCCCTTACTGTCATCTCTGTTCTCCGATATTCTTGAAAACTAAAAAGTCCCGCGCTGAATTCTCAGCAGCGGGACTCTCTTAATATCTATGGATTAGTTCTCATCAGCCAGTGCAGCCTGAGCAGCAGCCAGTCTTGCGATCGGCACACGGAACGGTGAGCAGGACACATAGTCCAGACCGATCTTGTGGCAGAACTCTACGGAAGACGGATCTCCGCCGTGCTCGCCGCAGATACCTACGTGCAGATTCGGATTTACGGGCTTGCCCTTCTCAATAGCCATCTTCATCAGCTGGCCAACGCCTTCCTGATCCAGCTTAGCGAACGGATCGTTCTCCAGGATCTTCGCATCATAGTAAGCATTTAAGAACTTACCAGCGTCGTCACGGGAAAATCCGTAGGTCATCTGGGTCAGATCGTTGGTACCGAAGCAGAAGAAGTCAGCCTCAGTAGCGATCTTGTCTGCGGTCACGCAGGCTCTCGGCAGCTCGATCATGGTACCAACTTCATACTTCAGATCGATTCCGGCAGCTGCGATCTCAGCGTCAGCAGTCTCAACTACGAACTTCTTCACGTACTTCAGCTCTTTCACATCGCCTACTAACGGGATCATGATCTCCGGCTCTACCTTCCAGTCGGGATGAGCTTTCTTCACGTTGATAGCGGCGCGGATAACAGCCTTGGTCTGCATCTTAGCGATCTCCGGATAGGTCACTGCCAGACGGCATCCACGATGACCCATCATCGGGTTGAACTCATGCAGTCCGTCGATGATCGCCTTGATCTGCTCAACGGTCTTGCCCTGAGCATCTGCCAGCTTCTTGATGTCCTCTTCCTCGGTGGGAACGAACTCATGCAGAGGCGGATCCAGGAAACGGATAGTTACAGGATTGCCCTCAAGAGCCTCGTACAGCTTCTCGAAGTCTCCCTGCTGCTCCGGAAGGATCTTGTCCAGAGCGGCCTCTCTCTCTTCCTCAGTCTCAGCACAGATCATCTCGCGGAACGCGTCAATTCTGTTGCCCTCAAAGAACATATGCTCGGTACGGCAGAGTCCGATACCCTCAGCTCCCAGCTCGCGGGCTTTCTTCGCGTCTGCAGGAGTATCAGCGTTGGTGCGGACTTTCAGCTTTCTGTACTTGTCAGCCCATGCCATGATACGTCCGAACTCACCTGCGATGGTAGCGTCTACCGTCGGGATGATTCCGTCGTAAATGTTTCCGGTGGAGCCGTCCAGAGAAATGTAATCTCCCTCGTGGAACTCCTTGCCGTGGATGGTGAACTTCTTGTTCTCCTCATCCATAACGATGTCTCCGCATCCGGATACACAGCAGGTACCCATACCACGGGCAACTACAGCTGCGTGGGAGGTCATACCGCCGCGGACAGTCAGGATACCCTGAGAAGACTTCATACCGGTAATATCCTCAGGAGAGGTCTCCAGACGAACCAGAACAACCTTCTCGCCTCTCGCAGCCCACTCTACTGCATCGTCAGCAGTAAACACGATCTTGCCGCAGGCAGCTCCCGGAGATGCTCCCAGTGCCTTTGCCATGGGAACAGCCTTCTTCAGAGCAGCAGCGTCAAACTGGGGATGAAGCAGGGAATCCAGGTTTCTCGGATCGATCATGGCAACTGCCTCTTTTTCCGTTCTCATTCCCTCATCTACCAGATCGCAGGCAATCTTTAAAGCAGCCTTTGCCGTTCTCTTTCCGTTACGGGTCTGCAGCATGTACAGCTTACCGTGCTCAACGGTAAACTCCATATCCTGCATATCTCTGTAATGGCTCTCCAGAATCTTGCACACATCCTTGAACTGCGCAAATGCCTCCGGGAACTTCTCCTCCATCTCAGAGATGTGCATGGGAGTACGAACGCCGGCAACCACGTCCTCGCCCTGCGCATTGGTCAGGAACTCGCCGAACAGTCCGTTCTCGCCGGTAGCCGGGTCACGGGTAAATGCAACGCCGGTGCCGCAGTCATCGCCCATGTTTCCGAATGCCATCATCTGCACGTTTACAGCGGTACCCCAGGAATAGGGGATATCGTTGTCGCGGCGGTACACGTTTGCTCTGGGGTTGTCCCAGGAACGGAATACGGCCTTGATAGCGCCCATCAGCTGCTCCTTCGGATCCGTCGGGAAGTCAGAACCGATCTTCTCCTTGTACTCAGCCTTGAACTGTCCAGCCAACTCCTTTAAGTCGTCAGCGGTCAGCTCTACGTCCTGAGTAACGCCCTTCTTTGCCTTCATCTGGTCGATCAGCTCTTCGAAATACTTCTTGCCGACCTCCATAACTACGTCAGAATACATCTGGATAAATCTTCTGTAGCAGTCCCAGGCCCAGCGGGGATTGCCGGATTTCTCGGAAAGAACCCCAACAACTTCCTCGTTCAGACCAAGGTTTAAGATTGTATCCATCATACCAGGCATGGAAGCTCTTGCGCCGGAACGAACGGAAACCAGAAGGGGGTTCTCCTTATCGCCGAACTTCTTGCCGGTGATCTCTTCCATCTTGCCGATGTACTCCATGATCTGGCCCATGATCTCGTCATTGATCGTTCTTCCGTCCTCATAATACTGGGTACATGCTTCCGTGGTAATGGTGAATCCCTGCGGAACCGGCAGACCCAGGTTGGTCATCTCAGCCAGGTTTGCGCCCTTACCGCCTAACAGCTCTCTCATCTGGGCGTTGCCTTCGCTGAACAAATAAACCCATTTCTTTGCCATAAACTTTCTTCCTCCTAGTGTTTTTGAGACTGAAACTATAGTCCCTTGCTTTCCATCCCGTCTATCCCTTTTGTGCAGAAAGCACAACAACAAAAAGGCCGGCAGGACGGTCTACAGATATTATAACATAAACTTCATTCTAGTAAAGAGTTTTTCTCAGATTTTTCCCATAGAGGGGGAAAGTTTTACAGTCTCTCCGCGTTGTCTCTCATATATTTGTACTCCGCCACAGAGCGGTCAAAGGACTGGATATGGAAGGTGAGCCATTTCATCACATTCTCTTCCACCGCCTTCACAAACGCGTCAGACGGTCCCTCCTGTTCCTCCAGCATCTCGTGAAGCTCCTGCACCGTACGGCGGAACTCCTCATGTTTCTTCTTATGTTCCTCGATTCCCGGATAGCCGATCTCCTCCTGCAGCTTTTCCTCTGCGGCAAAATGGAAATCCGCGTAATCAGCCATATAATCCAGCATCTTCATGGCAGCCTGTTTCTCCTTGTCCGTCTCACAGCTTTTCATCAGCTGATTGATCCGGTCGATCCACTCCTTGTGCTGGCTGTCGATCATCTCGTTTCCTGTTACCAGTGTGTCGTCAAATGTTACGTACATTGTAATCCCATCCTTTCTGTGAATATCCTTTGACGTGTATGATAATCCGGCCGGGAAGGATCCCGGCCGGTGTTTTTTCGCGATACGTCCGGCAAGGGGCCGCCATGCCTGCACGGGCGGGCATTTACCGGGCAGCGGACCGCGGACCGCTCTGCTGTGAGCTGCCCGCGGTATTGCGAATCGGATAGGGGAAGGGACTTTCCCCATCCGGTTTAGAAGCGGAATTTGTCCTCAAAGTAGGCCTTCAGCCCGTCGATGGGCACCCGAACCTGCTCCATGGTATCCCGGTCGCGCACGGTCACGGCGTGGTCGTTCTCAGACTCAAAGTCGTAGGTGACGCAGAAGGGAGTTCCGATCTCATCCTGTCTTCTGTACCGCTTTCCGATATTTCCTCTGTCGTCGAACTCGCAGTTGTAATATTTGGTCAGCTGGCTGTAGATCTTCTCCGCTCCCTCGTTCAGTTTCTTGGACAGGGGCAGCACGCCGATCTTCACGGGAGCGATGGCCGGATGGAAATGGAGAACGGTTCTCACATCCCCCTCCCCGATCTCCTCCTCGTCGTAGGCAGAGCAGAGGAATGCCAGGGTCACGCGGTCCGCGCCCAGGGACGGCTCGATCACGTAGGGGATGTATCTCTCCTTCGTCTCGTCGTCAAAGTAGGTCAGATCCTGTCCGGATACGGTCTGGTGCTGAGTCAGGTCGTAGTCCGTGCGGTCTGCGATGCCCCACAGCTCGCCCCATCCGAAGGGGAACAGGAACTCAATGTCGGTGGTGGCCTTGCTATAGAAGCTCAGCTCCTCCTTCTCATGGTCACGCACCCGCAGCTCTTCTTCTTTCAGTCCCAGGTTCTTCAGCCAGCTGATGCAGAACTGCTTCCAGTAGTCAAACCACTCCAGGTCCGTATCCGGCTTGCAGAAGAATTCCAGCTCCATCTGCTCGAACTCTCTGGTACGGAAGGTAAAGTTTCCGGGAGTGATCTCGTTGCGGAAAGATTTTCCGATCTGGCCGATGCCGAAGGGAACTTTCTTTCTGGAGGTTCTCTGAACATTCTTGAAGTTGACAAAAATGCCCTGAGCCGTCTCCGGTCTTAAATACACCGTGTTCTTCGCGTCCTCCGTCACGCCCTGGAAGGTCTTGAACATCAGGTTGAACTGACGGATATCGGTGAAATCGTGCTTGCCGCAGCTGGGGCAGCAGATGTTGTTGTCATCGATGTACTTCTTCATCTCCTCCTGGCTCCAGCCGTCCACGGATTTCTCCGGAACGATTCCCTTCTCCTGCATGTAATCCTCAATCAGCTTGTCCGCGCGGAAGCGCTCCTTGCAGTTCTTGCAGTCCATAAGCGGGTCGGAAAAGCCGCCCAGATGGCCGGAAGCCACCCAGGTCTGGGAATTCATCAGGATGGCGCAGTCCACGCCCACGTTGTAGGGGCACTCGGTGATAAACTTCTGCCACCACGCCTTTTTCACATTGTTCTTCAGCTCCACGCCCAGGTTGCCGTAGTCCCAGGTATTGGCCAGGCCTCCGTAGATCTCAGAGCCGGGATACACGAAGCCTCTGCCCTTTGCCAGGGCTACGATCTTTTCCATTGTCTTTTCCATCTGTCCTTACCTCTTTCTTTTTATCTTCCTATTTTTTTATGATCAGATAAGCCGGGCCCCCCGCCACGCGGGCAGTCTGGTCCGTCATCTCCACTCCCTCAGACACGTACAGGATCTCTCCCTCCGCCTGGATGGCGGCGGTGCCTTTCACTGTCACCAGATATCCGTCGGACTCTCTGGACAGGGTCTGAAAATCCGCCTGTTTTCCGTCGGAAACGCTCACAAGCATGCCGCCGAACAGGGTGCCGTCGGATATGCCTTCTTCCACCGTCTCCACCTGGAATTCCTCAATGTCCAGGTCCCCGCTTTTCTGGTCGGCGAGGAAACTCACCAGATCCTCCGGACTTCCGTAGCGGAATACCGCTTTCATGACGCCGTCCTGCACGCTGCACTCCTCCAGAGTCACGTCCAGATCCCTGTACTGGCCGGCGATGGCCTCCTCCAGATAGGCTTTCAGGGAGTCCGACGTATAGTAATCTTTCTCGTAATTCTCCACAAAGGCGCTGGATACCGTGCCGTCTCCGGAAATATACACGCTGTTTTCCACCGGCGCAAATTCTTCGCCGCCGGCGCTCCTGCCTCCGCAGCCGGCAATTCCCGCTGCCAGGGCAAGGGCCAGAGCCGCTGCTGCCGTTCTCCTCATGATTCTCCTCCTATATCCGCAGGCCGAAAGGCCCGCTCAGTGTTCCCTATTATACCGGTTTTCCCATCCATTTTCAATACCCGGAGCCGTTTTCCATGCCGGTCATGGCCTTTAATATCTCCAGAGAATGAAAATGGCAGGGAAGAAACCGTCGTTTGGCCTCGTCCACGCACCGGCCGAACTCCTCCAGTACCTCTCCCGTCACTGTAAATGTATAAAGTTTCCCCACTGGCGCGGCCACCACATACTCCCAGGTGTAGCAGGCGGAATCGCTGACGGAAAACGGCGGAAGCTCCGTGTACTCCCCGTTCAGCACCATGGCCTTCAGCTCAAAGACCCGGCGCACCAGCTCGTTGGGGATGGACTCCTTTAAGAGGGCCCGCAGAGACTGGTACACCAGCATGAGCAGCTCTGTCCCGTCCAGATTCTCCCTGGAATAGTACTCCGCCACCTCCAGGAAATAGGAGCCGTAGCAGGCTCCCTCCATATCAGTGGACAGTTCCTCAAAGTAGGCGGTGATCTCCGCTCCCTGGAGATTGTAGGCGTCCCGGCCTTCGTACAGCCGGAACTCGCCGAAGGAAAAGGGCCGGCAGGCGGCCAGAAACGGGCTTCCCGGCCGCCTGGCCCCTCTGGCGAACACCGTGATCCGCCCTCTCTCCCTGGTGAGCATCACCAGTCTTCTGTCTCCCTCCCCGGAAGGCGCCGCCCGCAGCACCATCCCGGTCACAACCACATATTCCCGCAAGTTTCTCACCTGTCTTTACCGGTCAGGACTTTTCTCAGATGTCCTTCCCGTCATAGCCGTAATTTTTCATGTAGATCTCGCTGTCCCGCCATTCCCTGCGCACCTTCACCCAGAGCTGCAGGTTCACCTTCATTTCCATCATATCTTCGATCTCCCGCCGGGCGGCAGACCCGATCTTCTTTAACATGGATCCGCCCTTTCCGATGATGATTCCCTTGTGGGAATCCTTCTCGCAGATAATGCTGGCGTCGATGTCCATGATGCCGTTGTCCCTCTCCGTCATCTTCTCGATGGTCACGGCGATGCCGTGGGGGATCTCGTCGGAGAGGAGGCGCAGGGCCTTCTCCCGGATCAGTTCCGCGGCAATCTGGCGCATGGGCTGATCCGTCACCGTGTCCTCATCGTAATACTGGGGGCCGTAGGGCAGATACTTGAAAATCTGCTCCAGCAGCACGTCCGTATTTTTCTTTCTCAGAGCGGACACCGGCACGATCTCCGCAAAGGGGCAGATATCCTTGTAGGCGTCAATGAAGGTGAGGATTTCCTCCTGGTTCTTCACCGTGTCGATCTTGTTGATCACTAAGATCACCGGAGTCTTCACCTTATTTAACTGCTCCGCAATGTGGCGCTCCCCGGCGCCGATAAAGGTGGTGGGCTCCACCAGCCACAGGATCACGTCCACCTCCTTTAAGGTATGCTCCGCCACATTCACCATATATTCTCCCAGCTTGTTCTTCGCCTTGTGGATGCCGGGAGTGTCCAGAAAAATAATCTGTCCCCGCTCGTCGGTGTAGACCGTCTGGATTCTGTTCCTGGTGGTCTGGGGCTTGTCGGAGGTGATGGCGATCTTCTGTCCGATCAGATGATTCATCAGTGTGGATTTTCCCACATTGGGCCGGCCCACCAGGGTGGCGAAGCCGGATTTTTTCGTATATTCCATGAAACTCTCCTTCGCTTCCGGCTGTATCCGGCGGGACGCGTCCGTCCTCACGCCTGATACAGATTCTTTGTCTCCTTGAACAGGTCTTTCGCGCCCTCAATCCGGTCCTCATTGCCCACCACGCAGAAGGCGCCGGTATCCAGAATGGCCTGGACAATGTCCGCCAGAGCCCGGATGTCCTCCACGGTGGCGGAGAGCACCTGGTCTCTCTCCTTCTGCATCATCTCCTGGGTGACGCCGGAGAGATATGCGGACAGGCCCCTGCTGCCCCGGATGGACGGGGTAAGGGGAGTGTCCAGATCGCTGATGGTGCCAATGACAAATTTGGTCATGTCCCTCTCATCTGCCTGGAAATTCCTCAGATAGTCCGTCACGCCCTCATAGACGGCGTTGGTCTCCCGCAGGTTGGGATCCCGGTAGGACACCAGATATCCCTCGCCGGAACGGCCGAAGCCGCTCATGCAGCCGTAGGCGCCGCCCTTCACCCGGATGTTGATCCACAGATAGTCGTAGCTGAGCATCACTTTCAGGATCCGCAGCGCTCCCGTATATTCATAGCCCTTCTCCCGGAAATTGCCGCACCGGGCCACATAGTTTACCTGGGAAGAGCTCTTGAAGCCCTCGTTGCGGTTGCCTCTCACCCACTCAAAGGGGTAGCGCTCCCCGCCGGCGGGCAGGCTGTCCGCAAACTCCTTCACTTTTTCATCCAGGGTGCCGAAGCCGTCCTCCCCCGCCGTGTAGCTCACCAGCAGGTTGTCCCTGGTAAACAGCTTCCGGCACACTTCTTTTAACTTGGCGATGATCTCTTTCTTTTTCTCCGGATACTCCTTCGCCGTCTTTTCCAGGAAATGATAGTATCCGATTCCCCCGGTCATCTCCCCGAAAGCTCCCGTGGGGGAGAAATAGGAGGTGGCTCTGGACACGGCCGCCGAATGGCCCGCGCTCTCAATCTTCATCTTCGCCCGGGATCTGGCCTCTCCCAGAATCTCTCCCAGCCGCTTCTCATCGTCCAGAACGGAGGTGGTGAGGATCTCCTTCATGATTCCGAATCCGAAATCCAGATTCTCATAGAGCACCTTCACATCCGCCGCAAACACGCCGGTGAAATCCTCCGGCCGGTTCAGGTTGGGGTAGGAGGTGACGCTGAAATTGATGCCGCCGCTGTTTAAATAGATCTCGCTGGACAGATCGGAATAGGAGTAATGTTCCGTATCCACATAGCCCAGAACAGATTTTAACAGGCCCACATAGGGCAGATCCTCCGTGGGAACCCGGTCTGTGCCGAAGAGCAGCTTCAGGTAGCCGATTCCGGAGGTAAACATCGCGTGGCGGATCACCTTGATCCCGTCCGTCTCCGTCTCCTCCCAGATCAGCTTCTCCGCCTTCGGTTCAATATCCGACCGCTTCAGCAGAGGAATTTTCGCCAGCTCTTCCTTCGGGGACGGTTCGTCCTGATAAGCCTTCAGGGCCTTCGTCTCCTCCACCAGCTTCCGGATCTCCTCCCGGCTTAAGGAAGCCTTGTAGGCCGCCAGCTTCTCTGCCAGAGCCGCCTCCTTCTCCGCCGTCAGGTTCCGTCTGGGGCTGACCACGATCACCGCCTCCGACGGGTTGTCCAGCAGATAGTCCCGGATCAGGCCCTCAAAATAGCCCTCGTCCACTCCCCGCTTTAAGGATTCAAAGGTCTCCCCGTAGGCCAGGTGCATCATGGGATCTCCGCCGTAAAGCCAGCTGTCCATGGACTGAAGGCCGTACATCAGCCCCTTGGGGGCGGTGCCGTAATCCGCCTCCCGGCTGCGGAACTCGTAGTAGTTGATGCCGGAGCGCAGGCTCTTTTTGTCCAGTCCCTGATCTGCCAGCTTCCGCAGGGTGCCTTTTAACACCGCCAGGAACTCTCCCTTCTGCTCCCTCTCTGCCCCCTTCGCCACCACGGTGAAATAGGGCTGGAGAATGCCGTTTTCATAGCCGCCCATAATATCCTCACCGATGCCGGCGTCCAAGAGCGCCTGTTTCAAGGGAGCTCCCGGCACATTGATCAGGGCGTACTCCAGAATCTGGAATCCCAGGTACAGCTTCGGGTCCAGATCCGTTCCCACCACCGTGTTCACCGACAGGTAGGTGGCGTGGTCCTCCGGCTCATCCTCGGTAATGGAGTAAAAAATCTCCTCCTCCACCGGCTTCTCGAAGGGTTTCTGCATGGGAATCTCCGAATCCACCTCTCTGGCCTCATATTTGGACAGATATTCCTCGTCCAGCCAGGTCAGCTTCTCCGCCATGTCCATGTCTCCATAGAGATAGATAAAGCTGTTGGACGGGTGGTAGTAGGTCCGGTGGAAGTCCAGAAACTGCTCGTAAGTCAGCTCCGGGATTACGTCCGGATCTCCTCCTGACTCCTCCGTATAGCAGTTGTCCGGGTAGAGCACCTTCTGGATGCAGCGGTCCAGAACGCTCTCCGGGGAGGAATACACTCCCTTCATCTCATTGTACACCACGCCGTTGATGGTCAGGGGACCGTCCTCCTCTGTCAGCTCGTAGTGCCATCCCTCCTGGCGGAAGATCTTCTCCTCCTTATAAATGTTGGGGTGAAGCACCGCGTCCATGTACACATCCATGAGATTCTGAAAATCCTTCTCATTGCAGCTGGCCACCGGATAAACCGTCTTGTCCGGGTAGGTCATGGCGTTTAAGAAGGTGTTCAGGGAGCCCTTCACCAGCTCCACAAAGGGGTCCTTCACCGGAAATTTCTCCGATCCGCAGAGCACGCTGTGCTCCAGAATGTGGGGCACTCCCGTGGAATCCTTCGGCGGCGTGCGGAAACCGATGCAGAATACCTTGTTGTTGTCCTCGTTGGACAGAAGAAATACCCTCGCCCCCGTCTTTTTGTGGCGGAGCACCGCTCCCGCGGAATTTAACTCCTCCACGTCCCGCAGAGTCTCCACTTCATAAGCGGACAGGTGGTTCAGCATCTCCAAATCTTTCATGGCATCTCGTCCTTTCTCTCTACTGTCTCTGTCATATCTTACATATTGCCCATTAATTTATCTTTTAATATGGCAGCGCACTCTCTCACGCAGAAATGAGGCAGCATCCACAGCTCGCTGGGCGCCGCAATCCCCTGGATGTCGGGAATCCCCCATTTTTTGCCGATCTGCACCGCCCGGAACAGGTGAAAATTGCTGGTGAGCACGCCGATCTGCACCGGTTTCTCCGGCGCCTCAATGGCCAGATCTCCCGGGGCAATGCCGCCGAACAGCCGGGGACGGCCCTCAGGTCCCACGGGAATCATCTGCTCCAGTCTCTCCTGCCGCCGCAGTCTCGCCTCCTCTTCCTCCCGTCTGGCCACGTCATTTTCAATCACCAGACGGCTGTAGGCGATATTTTCCACGGTGCTGGTGGACTGGAGCTCCATGAGAAGCCTGTCCGCCGGGACTCCGTTGTACACCAGGTACTCGTACATGGCCTGGGCCTCCGCCGCCGGCTCATCCTTTCCCTTTCCTCCGGAGAGAACAAAGATGGTGTCGGGATTCTCCTCCCCGTACTGGATGGCCTTATCCAGGCGCATCTTCAGGGATTTGCTGACTCCCTCCTGCTGCACCTTTGCCCCCAGCACGATCACGTAGTCCAGACCTTTCGGGTCCTCCTGGGTTACTCCTGTAAATACCAGTATTTCCACAATCACAAAGACCACCAGACCGGTGACAAACAGGGTGGCCGCCGACACCCGGACGCTTAAGGGAAGTCCGGCGCCGGATAAACGGCCCACCAGCTTCCCGCTGGCCGCCAGTCCGAACACCAGAGCCAGCACCAGCCAGATAAAGGCAAAGGAAGTCCCCGGCCCGGAAAATACCATGATCGCCACAAAATAGATAAAGCACAGCACTCCGCTGATTCCCAGTATCCAGCTCATGTCTCCTCCTGTCCTATGAAACCGTCCTCCGAAGAATATCAAAGGGTTCCGGAACCATTCCCAGGTCCACGTCTATCACCTGTCTGGCGTGAGGGCAGCTGTCCTGAGGATTGCCCTCCTCGTCCCAGATTCCCTGCACCGTCACGGGAATATTTCTCCCGTCCGGCTTCATCAACTCCAGGTTCTCTCCCACAGAGAATTTATTTTTCTGCTCCAGGCGGCACCGGCCCTCCCCGTCCACAGAGTCCACCCGGCCCAGATAGACGCTTCCGGTAATGTACGTGCTGTTCTCATAGATCTGGGAATCCGGCCCCGGCTTTCCAAAGTAAAATCCCGTGGTAAATTCCCGGTTGGTGCACTTGCCGATCTCCTCCCGGTACCAGGCCATATTGTTCCGGTATTCCTCCGGATCCCTCATGCAGGCGTCAATGGCCAGGCGGTAGGCTCTCGTCACCGTAGCCACATAGAGAGCCGTCTTCATCCGCCCTTCAATCTTAAAACTGTCAATTCCCGCCTCCATCATCTCCGGGATGTGATCGATCATGCACAGGTCCTTGGAGTTGAAAATGAAGGTTCCCCGGTCGTTCTCCGTCACCGGAAAATACTCGCCCGGCCTGGTCTCCTCCACCAGGGAATACTTCCACCGGCAGGGATGGGTGCAGGCCCCCTGGTTGGCGTCTCTTCCTGTGAGGAAATTGCTGAGCAGGCAGCGGCCGGAGTAAGAGATGCACATGGCCCCGTGAATAAAGCTCTCAATCTCCATCTCCTCCGGGATCCGCTCCCGGATCTGCCGGATCTCTTCCAGGGAAAGCTCCCTGGCGGACACCACCCGCTTCGCCCCCAGATTCCACCAGAACAGGTAGGTCCCGTAGTTGGTGTTGTTGGCCTGGGTGCTGATGTGGATGTCAATCTCCGGGCACACCCGGCGGGCAATGGAAAACACGCCGGGATCGGAGATGATCAGAGCGTCCGGCCCCATGTCCTTCAATTCCTCAAAGTAGGCCTCCACCCCCTCCAGGTCCCGGTTATGAGCCAGAATATTGGCTGTGATATACACCTTCACCCCTCTGCTGTGGGCAAACGCGATCCCCTCCCGGATCTCCTCATCCGTAAAATTTTTCGCCTTGGCCCTCAAGCCGAAGGCTTCCCCGCCCAGGTACACGGCATCGGCCCCGTAGAGCACGGCCACCTTCAGCACTTCCAGGCTCCCGGCAGGGATCAAAAGCTCTGTTTTTCTCATGTTCTTCCTCTCTGTCATCCCATCTTTACGCTCACCGCCGCCCCGTCTCCCACAGGCACCACAGATGTCTGCAGACGGCTGTCGTGGGTCAGCGCAAAGAGATAGTCTCTCATTCGCTTGTGGATGGTGCGGTCCCGCCGCTCCACGGCAAACCGGGACTGAATCACGTCTCCGTCCTGAAGCACATTGTCCGAGAGAAGAATTCCTCCCTCCGGCAGCAGTCTCAGGATCTCCGGCAGCCAGTGGATATACTGTCCCTTGGCCGCATCCATAAAGATAAAGTCGTAGGGTCCTGTCAGTCCCTTCAGAATCTCTCCGGCATCTCCCTCCAGCAGAGAAATCCGCTCTTCCTCCCCGGCTTCCCGGAAATTGGCCTTCGCCGCGGCGATTCTGGGGGGAAATTTCTCAATGGTGGTGATCCGGCAGTTCTCCGGCATCACCCGGCACATGAGCAGGGCGGAATATCCCACGGCGGTCCCCACTTCCAGAATCCGCTCCGGTCTTTTCGCCGCCACCAGCATCTTTAAAAATGCCGACGTCTCCTTTCGGATAATCGGCACATCCTCTCTCCTCGCCTCAGTCTCCACCCGGTCCAGGAACTCTCCGTTTCCCGGATCCAGGGAGCAGATATAATCGGCGATTCTCTCATCTATAATCATGTCTGTGACTCTTCCTCTTCCGTGGCTTTTCCGCTGAGGACATCCAGGATCTCCCTGGAATCCATGGCTGTGGTCAGGTCATAGGTTCCCGGCTGAAATTCCGTCTCGAAGAGCCTGGCCTGGATGGTAAAGATCAGCCTGCTGTCGATGAGGCCGTTCTTCTCCAGAATCTCCCCGATGCTGGAGACGGAATCCTCCTCCCCGATGGTGATCTCCACTTCCCTTCCCGGTTCCCCGGACATGGCAGCGGGGCAGAATATTTCCCGGCCAAATCGGTAGCCCATCCCGGCGCCCCAGATCAGGGCTCCGAGAATCGCCGCGTAAACCAGTATTTTCAACACTGCTCCCAGGGCCGTTCCAGAACCTCCGTCCCCGCTGCTTCTTCCGCTCATAAAAAACCTCTCTTAGATTTATTCCACTTCCATGATAATGGGCAGAATCATGGGATTTCTCTTCATCTTCTTCCAGAGGAAGTCGCTTAAGCTGTCCCGGATGATGTTTTTGATCTTGCCCCAGTCATTTACGTGATGGTAGAGACAGTCTTCCACCGCATCCAGCACCACTTTCTTCGCCTCGTCCATCAGGTCCTCAGACTCTCTCACATACACAAAGCCTCTGGACACAATGTCCGGCCCCGCAAGGAGCTGGCCGCTGTATTTCTCCAGGGTCAGCACGATGATGATAATTCCGTTCTGAGCCAGGTTCTGACGGTCGCGAAGCACGATGTTGCCCACATCGCCCACGCCCAGGCCGTCCACCAGAATGCTGCCGGCCTGAACCCGTCCCGCGTTGTGCCAGGAATCCTCGCTCAGCTCCACCACGTCGCCGGAATTCATCATAATGATGTTCTCCTTCGGGATGCCCATCTCCAGGGCAATGTTTTTGTTGGCCATGCGGTGATGGTACTCGCCGTGGATGGGGATGGCGTATTTGGGCTTCACCAGAGAGTACATCAGCTTGATTTCCTCCTGGCAGGCATGTCCGGATACGTGGGTGTCCTCGTGGATCACCTCCGCTCCCTTCATGGACAGCTCATTGATCACGTGGGCCACCGCCTTCTCGTTGCCGGGAATGGGATGGGAGCTTAAGATCACCACATCCTTCGGGCGGATGGACACTTTCTTGTGAAGGCCGGAAGCCATTCTGGACAGGGCCGCCATGGCCTCGCCCTGGCTTCCCGTGGTGATGAGCACTGTCTGCTCCGGCTTGTAGTTCTTTAACTGGTCAATGTCGATCAGGGTTCCCTCGGGAATCTTGATGTAGCCCAGCTCCGTAGCGGTTCCGATGACATTCACCATGGACCGGCCCTCAATCACCACTTTTCTGCCGTACTTGTGGGCGGAATTGATGATCTGGCGCACCCGATCCACGTTGGAAGCGAAGGTAGCCACCAGAATCCGGTTGTTCCGATGCTCGTTGAAGATGGTGTCAAAGGTCTTGCCCACCGTCCTCTCCGACATGGTAAATCCCGGCTTTGTGGCATTGGTGCTCTCGCAGAGCATGGCCAGAACTCCTTTCTTTCCCAGTTCTGCCAGTCTCTGCAGATCTGCCGGCTCGCCGAACACCGGAGTATAGTCGATCTTGAAGTCTCCCGTGTGAAGCAGAATGCCCGCCGGGGAGAAGATGGCCAGGGCGCAGGCGTCCACAATGCTGTGGTTCACCTTGATGAACTCCACCCGGAAACAGCCAAGATTGATGGACTGTCCGTGCTTGACCACCTTTCTCTTCGTATTCTTCAGCATGTTGTGCTCTTTTAACTTGTTGTTGATCAGGCCGATGGTGAGCTTTGTTCCATACACCGGCACGTTCACCTGCTGCAGGATATAGGGCAGGGCACCGATGTGGTCCTCATGTCCGTGGGTGATCACAAAGCCCTTGACCTTGCTGATATTCTGCTTTAAATAGGTGACGTCGGGAATGACCAGGTCAATTCCCAGCATATCGTCTGTGGGGAACGCCAGTCCGCAGTCCACCACGATGATGCTGTCTTCATATTCAATAGCGGCGATGTTCATTCCAATCTGTTCCATTCCGCCGAGAGGAATGACTTTCAGCTTCCCCGCTTTATTTTCATTTTTCTGTTTTTTCAAAGTTCCTAACCTCCAAACTTAATCTTGATCCATTTTTTCCCTGCAGTCTCTGCAGTATCCATACAGTTTTACCTCATGGTCCACCACAGCAAATCCCAGACGGTCCTCCACGGCCGCCTCCAGATTTTCCAGTAAATCGTCCTCAAATGAAAATACCTTTCCGCATCCTAAGCAGATGGCATGGTGGTGGTGGTGCTTCGTATTGCTGTTTCTCAGCTCATAGCGGGCCACATCGTCGTCAAAGCTGATCTTGTCGATCAGGTGCAGGTCCACCAGAACCTGTACCGTCCGGTAAATCGTGGCCAGTCCGATCTCAGGGTTTGTCTTTCTCACCAAATCATAAATCTCTTCCGTTGTCAGATGCTCTCCCGGATGTTCTGCCATGATCTGCAGGACCAGCAGTCTCTGGGAGGTCACCTTCAGCCCTTTTCCACGAAGTAATTCTTTGAAATCTTCCTGATTCATATACACATCCTTTCCTTACTTTTCCAGTTCCACGTCCGTGTCATCCAGAAGCTCGGAAAAAATCCGGTACAGCCCGTCCAGCTCGCCGTCGTCCTCCACGAACTCATAGACCGCCTCCGGGTCATCGGCGCCGGACATATCCCTTAAAATATAGCACTCGCCGTCCTCATCTTCCTTCGCATCTGTCACGAGGAGATAGTTTCTGCCGTGGATTCTGGTCTCTTCCAGCACGTAAAATTCCACGTTCTCCCCGTTTTCATCCGTCATGATAATCGTCTCTTCCATTCTCTCTCCTACTCTTCATCCCGGCAGAGGGAATCCAGATAGCCCTGCAGGATCAGCCCCGCGGCCACCTTGTCAATCACTTGCTTTCTGTTCTCCCGGCGGACACCGCTCTCCATGAGAATGCGCTCCGCCGCCACAGTTGTCAGACGTTCATCCCAGTAAATCACCGGCAGCCCAAGACGGCGTTCCAGCATTCTGCCGAACTCCTCCGTCTTCTGCACCCGCTCTCCCAGGGTATTGTTCATATTTTTCGGGCAGCCCAGAACGATCCGGTCCACCTCATATTCCTTTGCCAGCTCCTCAATCCTGCGCAGGGTCTTCCTCAGTTTGTTTTCCTCTTCTCTGGTCACTGTCTCCACGCCCTGGGCCGTCAGTCCCAGAGCGTCGCTCACCGCCACGCCTACTGTCCTGGAGCCGTAGTCCAGTCCCATAATTCTCATTTTCTCTTCCTCGAACCGGCGCAGTCTCCTATTAGATGATAAGGGCTGCGAATGAAGCAGCCCTTATCCCCACACGAACCTTCTTTTGAAGCGGCGCGCAACCAGTGCGCCACCGCATACAGCCACGCCGGAAAGCCCTCCGCACTCCGCGGAGAGCCTTACTTTTTCAACTTCGTATCAATATACACCTGCATCAGTTCTTCCAGGATCTCATCACGCTCTGCCTTCATGATCAGGCTTCTGGCATTCTTATGACTGGTAATATAAGTGGGATCCCCGGACATAATATAGCCCACGATCTGATTGATCGGGTTGTAGCCCTTTTCCGTCAGCGCCACATAGACCTGTTCCAGGATCTCGCTCACATCCATCTTATTTTCTTCCTGTACTGCCTTGAAATACTGCGTATTATGAATATCGCCCATATTATCTCACGTCCTTTAACTGTTCGTTACTATTCTATACTATTATTTCTGATTCGTAAAGGGATTTTTTTGCCCTCAGTCTGAAGTCAGGGCTGTGATCACCCGTTTTAAGGGGCGAAACAGCGCCAGACAAAGAATAAAATTTCCGCCGCAGTGCACCAGATCGAAGGGAATGCCGGAAATCCAGTAGGCAAAGGCGGCCGCCGGTCCTCCCGCAAAAAAATAGGGAACCGCGCAGAGTGCGCCGAAAAAAAGTCCGAAAAATCCGGACAGGATGCTGAAAAACACCGGGGAATCCACTTTCCGGAAAGCCATGGCAAAAAGGGCCAGGGCCGGCCACACATAGAGATAGCTGATCCACCAGATGCCGAATCCGTAAAAGATCCCCTCCAGCAGAACGAAGGTGTAAATCACCGGAAACACCCGGCGTCCCAGGGCCAGAGCGTACAGAATCACCAGCAGGGAGACAATCTCCACATTGGGAAGGGACGCCAGGGCCACCTGTCCGGCAAAGAGCAGGGCGGCAAGCAGGCCCATCACCGCCAGATCTCTCGTCCTGTGCCCCCTCAATCAGTATCCCTCTTTCAGGGTCAGTTCAAACTCATCCCCGTCCTCGATGGGGGTAGTGTCCACGGAGGTGTTCACCATCTCTCCGCCCTTTGTGATGCACCACCACTCCTGAGCCTGGTCGTCTGCCGTCTCCCCGTCCACTTCCGTGATAAAAAGGCCGAACTGTCCGTCCTCCCCGGAAATCAGGCCGTCCGCCTCCAGCAATTCTCCCAGATAGGCGGCGTCCGTGTCGTAGGGGAACACCTTCTCCTCCCCGTTACCGTGAACCACCGTCACGGAAATATGCTTCATTCCCTCGGAAGGCTGGGGTCTTAAGCAGAAATACAGGACTCCCGCCAGGATGCAGGCCAGGATCAGAAGAATTCCCGCCGCCGCAATTTTCTTTTTCTCCATATCCAACGCTCCCTTCTCAGTCTGTGACCACTTCCATCACGCCGCCGTCCAAAAGCTTCGACGCCGTTCCTCTCACCATCATTCCCTTTTCCATTCCCGGTTTTTTCTCCACGACGCACTTCACATACTCTCTGGTGCAGCCGGTCATCACCGGTTTTCCGTCTATCTCCGACTCTTCTTCCAGAAGCAGGTCCACCGTCTCTCCCAGCCACAGGCGCCGGTACTCCTCGGACATGGTTTTTTCCAGCTCCAGGAGCACGTCGCTCCGCTCTGCCTTCACCGGCTCCGGCACCTGGCCGTCCATCCGGTCCGCCCGGGTTCCCTTCCTCCTGGAGTATTTGAACACGTGCATCTCGTAGAAATGCACCCGCTCCACAAATGCCCGGGTCTGCTCAAACTCTTCCTCCGTCTCCCCGGGGAATCCCACGATCACGTCGGTGGTGATGGCCGGACGGTCAAAGTGCTTTCTCAGGATCTCGCACTTTTCCAGATATTCCTCCGTGGTGTACTTCCGGTTCATCCGCTTTAAGGTCTCGTCGCAGCCGCTCTGAAGAGACAGGTGGAAATGGGGGCAGAGCTTTTTTAAGCCCGCCATGAAGCCGGCGGATTCCTCCGTGATGATCCTGGGTTCCAGGGAACCCAGGCGGATTCTCTCCACCCCGTCAATCTCGTGAACCATGGCGATCAAATCCATCAGACCCGGCCTGCCTCCGGGAAAATCCACTCCGTAGGAGCTTAAATGGATCCCGGTGAGCACCATTTCCTTATATCCCTGGGCCGCCAGGCCCCGGATCTCCTCCGCCACATCCTCCGGTCTCCGGCTTCTCACCCGGCCTCTGGTGTAGGGAATGATGCAGTAGCTGCAGAACTGATTGCAGCCATCCTGCACCTTGATGAAGGCCCTGGTGTGCTCCTCCACCCGGCTGATGTGAAGCTCCTCATACTCCGTGGGAGAAACCAGATCCTTCAGATACACATCCTCCGGTTCCTCACCCGTCGTCTTCTCCTGAAAATACCGGTCCAGAATCTGAACCAGCTCCTTTTTTCTGTCATTGCCGATGACAATGTCCACCGCCTCATCCTTCTCCGCCAGTTCCCGGCCGGCAGCCTGCACGTAGCAGCCGGCAGCCACCACCACCGCCTCCGGATTCATCTTTTTTGCCCGGTGGAGCATCTGTCTGGATTTACGGTCCGCGATATTGGTCACGGAACAGGTGTTGATCACATACACATCCGCCCCGGGGGCAAAGGGAACGATCTCATATCCCGCCGCCTCCAGCATCTGTTCCATGGCTTCCGTCTCATAGGCATTTACCTTGCATCCCAAATTGTGAAACGCCGCTTTTCTCATAAAATTCTCCATTTCTGTTCCCGCCCCGGTTCCTCCTGGGGAACCATGGCCTATTTTCCGTACATGCCATTTTCGTCAAAAGTACCTCTTGACTTTTCCTCCGCACATCTGTACTATGGAATCAGAAGAACGGCTTTTCAGGCCGCAGATAGAGGAGGATGTTTCAACATGAAAACTGTACGTATTTCTTTAAATTCTATCGATAAAGTAAAGTCTTTCGTAAACGATCTGTCCAAGTTCGACGTTGACTTTGATCTGGTATCCGGAAGATACGTGATCGATGCAAAATCCATTATGGGAATCTTCAGCCTGGATCTGTCCAAGCCCATCGACTTAAACATCCACGCAGAGTCCAACCTGGACACCATCCTGACCACTCTGGCTCCCTACATGGTAGAGTAATCACAGAATATTTTCCGGCGGAGCTTCCGCTCCGAAATTTTCAAATTTGTGAAATGAGCAGGCGAAGCGCCCTTCAAAGGGGCGCTTCGTTTTTTTACTGTAAAAGCCCGGTCTCAAAGCAGAGGCGGAACGGGCTGCTTGCAGACCGGACCGTCTCTGCTTTAGAGACGCTCACCTGTATGAGCAAGAAGGCCGGCAGGCCGGATTGCGAATGCAGGTCGAATCGCGTGAGTGCGCAGCACGGAGCGATCCGAGGGCTTTCATGGTTCGTGCTGCCCGCGGTATCGCGAATCGGATAGGGGAAGGGATTTTCCCTATCCGATGTCACACCAGATGGTCTCTTTTGTCCGGATGGCTTCCTCCACCATCTCGTCGATCTTCTCCTGCAGATTCCGCTCCGACCGCTTGATCCGATCCAGGCTGGGCTTGGTCACCGGATGCTTGGCCACGAAGATGGTGCAGCAGTCCTCGTACGGCAGAACGGAGGTCTCATAGGTGTCGATCTTCTCGGAAATATCCACGATCTCCTGCTTGTCAAACCCGATGAGGGGCCGGTATACCGGCAGGGTGCACACCTCGTTGGTGCACAGAAGGGACTGCATGGTCTGGGACGCCACCTGACCGATGCTCTCGCCGGTAATCAGACCGATGCATCCGGTCTCCGCGGCGATCTGCTCCGCGATCCGCATCATATAGCGGCGCATGATGATGGTCAGCTCCTCGTAGGGACATTTCTCGTAAATGTAAAGCTGAATGTCTGTAAAATTCACCACATGAAGGGCAATGGGGCCGGAATACCTGGCCACCAGCTTCGCCAGATCCACCACCTTCTGTTTCGCCCGCTCGCTGGTGTAGGGCGGCGCGTGGAAGTACACGGCGTCGATCTTCACTCCCCTCTTTGCAATCATCCAGCCTGCCACCGGGCTGTCAATGCCGCCCGAGAGAAGGAGCATGGCTTTTCCGTTGGTGCCCACCGGCATTCCGCCGGCTCCCGGAATCATCAGGGAGTAGACATTCACCTTTTTCCGCACTTCGATGTGAAGCATCACATCCGGGTGATGCACGTCCACCTTCGTCTCCGGGAAGGCATTTAAAATCACCTCTCCCATATCCCGGTTGATTTCCTCTGACATATGGGGATAGCTCTTATCCCCCCTTCTGGCGTTGACCTTGAAGGTCAGATGCTTGTCCGGGTATACCTCGTCCATATAGGCTACGATCTGTTTCTTGATATTCTCATAATCCCGGTCCTCAAACTGGACCATGGGGCAGATCCACACGATTCCAAACACCCGCTTTAAGGCATCCAGGGTCTCGTCGTAGTCGTACTCTCCCTCCGCGTCCACGTAGATGCGGCCCGACTCCTTGGTGATGACGAAATGGCCGTCCACCGCCTTTAAGGCCCGCTTGATCTGCTTGATCAGGGCGTCCTCAAACAGGTAGCGGTTCTTGCCCTTCGTGCCGATCTCCGCGTACTTGATTAAAAATGATCTGAATTCCATAAATTCGTTTATCCTCTCTGATACCGGCGAAGCACCGGCAGTAATTCCTTCAGTGTCTCAATACAGTAGTCCACTTCCTCCAGGGTGTTGAACCGGCCGAAGCTGAACCGCAGGGTGGAGTCCAGAAGCTCCGGTTTCACCCCGATGCCCTTCAAGGTTCCGCTCACGTCCGGATGGTTGGAAGAGCAGGCGGAGCCGGAGGACACGTAGATTCCCTTATCCTCCAGGGCGTGGAGGAGCACCTCGCTGCGGACGCCGGAGAAGCTGACGCTCACCACCTGGGGCGCGCTCTCCCTGCCCGGATAGCTGTTGGGGGTGGCGCCTTCCACCTCTTTTAACCGCTCCAGCATATGGTCCTTCAGGGCGCAGAGGTGGCCCACCTTCTCCTCAAAATTGGTGTAGGCCTCCTCGGCCGCCACTCCCATTCCCACGATTCCCGGCACATTCTCCGTACCGGAGCGCATGCCCCGCTGCTGACCGCCGCCGTAGATGATGGGGCGGATCTTCACATGCTCGTCAATGTAGAGAAAGCCGATGCCCTTCGGCCCGTGGAGCTTGTGACCGCTGACAGACAGCAGATCGATCCCCTGCTTTTTCGGCCGGATCTGAAACTTTCCATAGGCCTGGATGGCGTCCACATGGAAAACAGTCCCCGGGTTGGCGCCGTGGACGATCTTTCCGATCTCCTCCACCGGCTCCACTGCTCCCACCTCATTGTTCACATACATGACGGAAACCAGAATGGTATCCTGCCGGACAGCCTGTTTTAACTGTTCCAGATCCACATGACCTTTCTGGTCCACCCGGAGGTACGTCACTTCAAAGCCCATCTCCTCCAAAAATCCCAGGGTATTGTAGATGGACGGATGCTCAATGTTGGACGCGATGATGTGCTTCCCCGCCCGCTTGTTGGCCAGGGCTGTACCGATTAAGGCCATGTTGTTGGACTCAGAACCGCCGGAGGTAAATAAAATCTCTTTTTCCTTCACCTTCAGGGTCTTTGCCACCTGGGATGCCGCCTGCTTCACCGCGTTTTCCGCCCGCACGCCCATAATGTGGCGAGCGGAAGGGTTGCCGTAGTTTTCCGTCATCATCTGATCCATGGCGGCCACCACCTTGTCCAGCACTCTGGTGGTCGCCGAATTGTCAAAATATACTTCCATTTTCTATCTCTCCCCGTCTGTTAAAAGGCCGTGTCTCCGGCCCCGTCCTCCCGATCCTCCAGCAGAAATCCCAGCACCGACAGCACGTATAGTCCCGCCGTCTCCGTTCTCAGGATCCGTCTCCCCAGGGTGACGGGACGGATTCCCGCCTCCACGGCGGTGCGGATCTCTTCCTCGTCAAAGCCCCCTTCCGGGCCGATAAAGATTCCCGCCTCCATGCCTGGGGAGATCTTCTGAAATTCCTGTCTGGTCTGCTCCATCCCCTGAGCCAGCTCGTAGGGGATAAAATTCCGGTCAAAGGAGGAGGCCAGAGCGCAGGCCTGGGAAAAATTCATCACCTCGGTCACCTCGGGGATGATCAGGCGCTTGCTCTGTTTGGCCGCGCTCTCGGAGATGGCGTTCCACCGCTTCCGTTTGGCCTCCTCCTTCTTTTTATCCAGCTTCACCACCGCCCGGCGGGTGGCCACCGGGACGATCCGATAGACTCCCAGCTCCACCGCTTTCTGAATAATCAGCTCCATCTTGTCGCTCTTTGGCAGTCCCTGAAAGAGCCAGATTCTGGCGGGAAGCTCTGTGCTCTCCTCCATCTCCAGAATCTCCGCCCTCACCCGGTCCTCCTCCGTCTCCGTCACGGCGCACAGGTAATCCCTGTCCCTGCCGTTGCTGATGCGGATCTTCTCCCCGGGGCGCATGCGGAGCACATTGTGGATATGGTTCACATCCGGGCCGGTGATCACCACCTGCCCGGTCTTCTCATCAATCTGATCCTGGGCCACAAAAAACCGGAACATAACTTACTTCTTTCTGGCGGTCACGGACAGCCACTCTCCCTGGTAGGTGACTTCCACCACCTCAAACTGGTCGTTGGCAGCGAATGCCTGGCGCACCGCCTCCTCCTTCATGTTGATGATGCCGGAGGTAATGAAGATGCCGCCCTGTTTTAAGTGGACGGGAATCTCCTTCTGGAGCAGGATGATCACATCCGCCAGAATATTGGCCACGGCAATGTCATAGCAGCCATAGCCCGCCTGATCCTGCACCGCTTTGTCGTCGATGATATTTCCCTGAACCACCTGGAACCGGCCGTCCTCGATCTGGTTGGCCTCCAGGTTCTCTCCCACCGCCGTAATGGCGTTGTCGTCCAGGTCGGTGCCGAACACCCGGCCTGCGCCCAGCTTTAAGGCAGTGATGCCCAGGATTCCGCTTCCCGTTCCCACATCCAGCACGGAACAGCCGGGAGTCACGTATTTCTTCAGCTGGCGGATGCACAGCTGAGTGGTCTCATGCTGTCCGGTGCCGAAGGCGGTGCCCGGATCAATCTGAATCAGCAGCTTGTCCTGATCCTCCTCCGGGATCTCCTCCCAGGTGGGCTTGATCAGAATATCGTCCACGGTAAAAGGCTTGAAGTACTGTTTCCAGTTGTTGATCCAGTCCTTGTCCTCCGTCTCCGACACCTGGATGGTACGCTCTCCCACGTCCACGAACTCACTCAGATCGTCCAGGCCCTCCTCGATCTGACGGAGCAGCTCCTCCAGACCTTCCAGTTTCTCGTCATCCAGATAAAAGCTCACCTTCGCTGTGCCGTCATCCGGCCCGGGATCCGGGAGAATGTCAATAAACATTCCCTTCGTCTCCGCCTCTGTCAGCGGCACATGATCTTCCACTTCGATTCCCTCAATTCCCAGCTCGTCCAGCAGGCTGCTCACCAGATCCACAGCCGCCGTAGTAGTATTGAGAGTAAATTTCTTCCATTTCATGATTCATATTCCCCTTTTCCATGATAATCTGTAAGTTTCTCCCAGACCGGTCAAAATCCCACTGCCAGCTTTCCAAACAGAATGCAGAGCACGATCAGAATCACCGGGCGCACCACCTGTCTGCCTCCCTTTACCACCAGAGCAGAGCCGATGGAATGGCCGGCAATGCAGAACAGACCGGACACCAGTCCCAGGGAGTAGTACACATTTCCGCTGATCAGGAACGTGAGCAGGGCTGACAGATTGGAGGACAGGTTCAGCACCTTGGTCACTCCCGCCGCCCGACGGGTGTCCATATGGGCCAGCCCGGTGAGCAGAAGCAGCAGGAAAGTTCCGGTGCCCGGGCCGTAAAATCCGTCGTACACTCCCATCACCAAACCGAAGGCACAGACCATGGCCGTCAGCCGCGGTCCCGTCACCGACCCTGTCCGCTCATCCTCACCCATATTCTTTGTGCGGAGCACGTAAAACGCCACCACAGGCAGAATCAGAATCATCATATGGGTGATCACCGCCTCGCTGACGTAAAGGCTGATGGTCGCCCCGCAGACCGCCCCTAAAATGGAGCAGATTCCCCCGGGTATGGCTGCCTTCCAGTCCACAAATCCGTTTTTTGCCAATCTGGCGGTGGAGACAATGGTTCCCAGAGAGGAACTGGTCTTATTGGTCCCCAGGGCCATGTGGGGCGGAACTCCCGCCACAAGATAAGCCGGGAGAGAAATCAGTCCCCCGCCCCCGGCAATGGAATCCACCAGCCCGGCCAGAAACACCAGCGGGCAGACTATGAGATATTTTTCCATGATTATTCTTCCTTAAGTCAATTTCTACCGTATCATATCACAGATTTTTCCAGTGTGCAAGGCTTACCAGGCCGGGAAGGGCGGCATATGGGGAATGGGGCGGCTATCCCCCGCCGGCCGCGCAAAGGGAGCCGGGAATGATTTCCGACAATCACTCCCGGCTCCCGCCATTTATGTATTCTGTTCTGCGGTTTTTGTTTTTACAGCCCCTGCTCCGTCAGCTCTCTGGCCACATCGTCCTTGATGGTGATGCCTTCCTTTTCCAGGCGGGCGATGGTGTCAGCAAACTGGGGCAGATATTTCTTGTGGGCGATGAGCAGCTCGTCCAGCACCCGTTTCGCCGTGGCTCCCGACGGAATCTGGGGATTTAAGAAGAACGCCTGCATGGCCAGACCGTAATTTCCGGTGATGGCGGCCTCCTCCACGCACCACTCCATATTCTTCATGCACTGAAGCCAGCCGCACTCTGCGGGATGAAGCTTTCCGAAGGCGATGGGGCGGGCTCCCGTAGCTCCGATGAAGCAGGAAACCTCAGCCGCGGACTCCGGGGGAAGATCCGGCAGGGCGCCGTTGTTTCTGGTGGTAACCACAATGTGGGTGTTCTTGTTGCCGTAGATGGCGGCGATGGTCTCGCAGGCCGCATCGCTGTAGTGGGCGCCGCCTCTCTTGGAGAGCTGCTCCGGCTTGTGGTCCAGGTTGGGATCCTTGTAGAGCTCAAACAGCTCCGCCTCCGTCCGCTTCACCTGCTCCGCTCTGGTTCCGATGGTGTTGTACTCTTCCAGGCCGTGGGCCAGCATCTCTTCCTGTCTGTAGTAATAGCGGTGGTAGCCGCAGTGGATCATTCCGATCTCGTCCAGCTGCTCCTTGAACAGGGGAACGTCGAAAATGTTGGCAGGCACGCCCCCGTCTTTTCCCTCGTACATGGCGTCGATGATCTGCTGGGTCACTTCGTTTCCGTCCAGATCAAACACCTTATGCCAGTGGAAATGGTTCAGGCCTGCAAATTTATATACCAGCTGGTCCAGGGTCTTGCCAATGGTGGCCGGCTCCTTCATCATGGCGCCTACGGGCACGTTGCACAGACCGATGACCTTCTCCCAGTTGCCGTAGCGCATCACAGCCTCGGTCACCATGCCGCTGGGATTGGTAAAGTTGATCAGCCAGGCGTTGGGACACAGCTCTTTCATATCTTTCACGATGTCCAGAATTACCGGGATGGTGCGGAACGCCTTGAAGATTCCTCCGGCTCCGTTGGTCTCCTGTCCCAGAAGTCCATAGGAGAAGGGAATCCGCTCATCCTTGATACGGGCATTTAACAGACCTACACGGAACTGGGTGGTGACAAAGTCCGCATCCTTCAATGCCTCTCTTCTGTCCAGAGTCAGATGCACCTTCACGTCATAGGGAGAAGCGTCCCACATTCTCTGGGCCATCTTTCCCACGATCTCCAGCTTCTCTTTTCCGTCCTCAATGTCCACCAGCCAGATCTCCCGGATGGGAAGCTCCTCATATCTCTTGATGAAGCCTTCCATCAGCTCCGGCGTATAGCTGCTGCCTCCTCCGATCGTTACAATTTTTACTGCGCCTTCCATGTCTCAAACCGCCTTTCTTTCTAAGTGTCTCTCGTCGTGGTATCGCAGCCGGGACTTTTGTCCCAACCGCGAAAAATTATACAAAAAGAAGGTCGGATTGTAAAGATCTTCTGTGCATAGTGAAACATTGTTATCCGATTTATCTCTGTTTGGCGGGAAAACGCGGAACGGTGTTTCACCTCCGCACCATATATAGAACAGCTCCTGTGGGGAGCGCTTTTATTGCACGGAGGTGAAGTTTTCTGTGAAATGAAAAAAGCGCAGCTCCCGCCGCGCCTTTTTCATAAAAGATAAGATTATGTATCGAAAAGTTTTTCCGAACCATCCCTGCCATGAATGATTTCGGATTCCTGACTTTCTTTTTCCTGTTAAGGATAGTATAATGGATTTCAGTGGAAAGTAAAGCGATCCGGGCCAGATGGGAACAGAGCTGTCAATTTTCTGACGATCCCATCCTTTTTTCTGAAACAATGTTTCGCTGGGCCATCACACAGACTGCAGGGAGGCAAGTTTATGCTGATTCTTGATAAACTGAAAAACGATGAGGTTTTCTCCGATGCGGAAAAGAGCATCGCCGCCTATTTTCTGGAACGCCAGCTCTCGCTGGAAGGAGAGAGCATCCGCCATGTGGCCCAGGCCACATTCACATCGCCGGCCACGGTGATGCGGTTCTGCCAGCGGCTGGGATTTGAGGGCTATGCCGATTTCCGGGAGGCCTATGTGAAGGAAAACACCTATCTCTCCTCCCATTTTCAGAACATCGATTCCAACCGGCCCTTTCTGGAGCACGACTCCTTCCTCACCATCGCGGGAAAGATTTCCTCTCTGTACACGGAAACAGTGAAGGACACCCTCTCCCTTCTCACCCAGCAGGAGCTGGACCAGGCGGTGCGCATGCTGGATCAGGCCCAGAATATCTACCTCTGTTCTTCCGGGGTCTACAGCGATATCGCCTCCGCCTTCCGGGAAAATATGTCCAAGATCGGAAAGACTGTGGTGATCCCTCCGTCAAACACCAGCGCCTATTTCGAGGCCTGCTACCGGGATAAAAAGAACTGCTTCATCCTGGTATCCTACTCCGGAGAGACTCCCCGGAATATTGTGCTGGCCAAAAAGCTCCGGCAGAGAGGGATTCCCGCCATATCCATTACCTCTTACGGCTCCAACTCTCTGGCTGCCCAGTGCGGATGCCGGCTGTACATCTCCACCAGACAGAAACTGATCTCCAACCTGGGAAATTTTTCCATCAATCTGTCTGTGTTCTACCTTCTGGACACTCTGTACGCCGGCTGTTTCCGACTCCGGTACAAGACCAACGAGGAACTGAAGATCCGCTTCTCCAAGGAATCGGAATTCCGCACCTCCGACAACCCCATACTGAGAGAAGAACCTTAAGACTTCTTCCTCACATTTTTCGTCACGATCACATCGCTTCCCAGTCCCAGGACATCGGCAATCACCGTCTGTCCAAGGACCGCGGGGGCTTTTATTTTTACTTTCCGGATCTCCTCCATCACATCAAAGATCCGCTCCTTCGGCACAGGCCGGTTCAGCCGCACACTGGCCAGGGGCAACTCTCCCCCTTCCACCAGCACAGAAGAGGCAATGGTTCTCATGGGAGCCGTCAGCTCCTGAATCACATAATCCTTCCCCTTCGGGCAAACATTCCCCTCCACCGAGCAGACTCTGCCGTCTGATATCTCGGCGCTGATCTCACAGCCTCTGGGGCACATAATACAGGTAAATGATTTCACCATTCCACTTTCACCTCCAGATCTTCATTCTTTTTCAGCCAGGATGCTTTGACCGGAATCTGAATCATCTCAGCGGGGATGGCCTTCGCCATCTTCTTCTCAAAAACGGTCTCTCCTCCCTGGACCAGGCGGATCCGGCAGTTTTTCGCCGGCTTTCTCACACGGAAGGACAGCGTAAAATCTGCTTCGCCGCTGATTTTTCTGGGAACCGCGTGGGTGACGCTGCCGTCTGTGAGAACCTGAAGCCTGCACTCAGAGAGGCTTCCCGCCTGCAGGTAAGCCGCCGCAGAATCCGCCAGCTCCTCCGCTTCCGCGGACACAAAATCTACCAGATCATGGACCTGCAGCACATTTCCCGCCGCGAAGATCCCGGGCACCGTCGTCTGATGATGCTCGTCCACCACAGGGCCGTTGCTCCCCCGGTCCAGCTCTGCCCCCGCGGAGAGAGACAGTTCATTTTCCGGAATCAGGCCCACCGAAAGAATCAGCGTATCGCAGGGATATTCTGTTTCCGTCCCGGGTATGGGATTTCTGTTGTCGTCCACCTGGGAAATCACCACGGACTCCAGACGCTCTTTTCCCTTGATCTGCGTCACCGTATGACTTAAATACAGAGGAATTCCATAGTCGTCCAGGCACTGGAGAATATTTCTGGGAAGGCCGCTGGCATAGGGCTGAACCTCAAACACGCCGACCACATGGGCTCCCTCCAGGGTCAGTCTCCTGGCCATGATCATGCCGATGTCGCCGGATCCCAGAATCACCACCTCCCGGCCCACCATACGGTTCTGAAGGTTGATATAGGCCTGGGCCACGCCTGCCGTATATACGCCTGCCGGACGGTCTCCCGGAATCCGGATGGCTCCGCGGGTTCTCTCCCGGCATCCCATGGACAGGATCACTGCCTTTGCCTGGATCTCCACCAGTCCCTCTCTGGACGCCGCCGTCACCCGTTTGTCTCTGGTAATGTCAATCACCGTGGCGTCTGTAATACAGGGAATGCCCCGGGCTTCCACCTGATCAATGAATCTCTGGGCATACTCCGGCCCGCTTAAAGTCTCTCCAAACCGGGTCAGCCCAAAGCCGTCATGAATGCACTGGCGCAGGATTCCTCCCAGTTCATGCTCCCGCTCCAGAATCAGCAGGTTTCTCACTCCCTTGTCCCACAGGCGGACCGCCGCCGCAAGACCGGCGGGGCCGCCTCCGATGATTACCGCATCCACATCTCTCATCTTTCATCCCTCACCTTTCCTGTAAACATATATCCGCCCTCTTTGGAGTAGCGCACGTCCTCCGGCTGGATTCCCAGCTCCTCCTCGATCATCCTGGTAATCCTGGTCTCGCAGTAGCCTCCCTGGCACCGTCCCATGGTGGCTCTGGTCCTGTTTTTAATTCCCGTCACCGTGCAGACTCCCAGGGGATTGTGAATGGCCTGACGGATCTCCGCCCTGGTCACATTCTCGCACCGGCAGACAACCTCCCCGTAATCCGGATCCTCCTCAATGGCGTGTTTCCGTTCTTCTTCCGTCATCCCGCTGAAGCGGCGGATTCCCGGACGTCTGGGATCAAAAGCTTCATTCACAGCCGGGTGCTCCTTCTCCGTCAGCTTCTTCACCGCCCGCCGGGCCAGGGGCAGGGCGCAGGTGATGCCGGGAGACTCGATTCCCACCAGATTGACGGTTCCCGGATGATCGTCATCCGCCTCCAGCAGAAAATCCAGGATCTCCCCGGTCTCCGGATCATACCGCTTCCACCGGATTCCCGCAAAGCTGCGGATGAAATACTGGCTTTCCATGTGGTCAAACATCTTCCTTCCGTCAGAAATCAGTCCGTCCAGATGCTCTTTGGTGGTGCTGTAGTCCTCCCGGCCCTCCGTCACGTAGGAATCCGGCCCCACCAGCACATTTCCATCCACCGTGGGAGTGGCGTGGGTCATGAATCCCCCCTTTTCGTTGGGGGCAGGGTACACCGGAACCGCCAGGTATTTTCCCGCCTTCTTATCCAGGACGAAATACTCTCCCTTAAAACCCTTTGCGGGGTAATGGGGATAGCCCAGCATTTCTGAGATCTCCGGGGCGTACATTCCCGCGCAGTTGATCACCCACCGGGTCTGAACATCCTCTCCCGCCTCCGTGTGCAGAAGATACCCTTTTTCCTTCCGGTCAATGGCTGTCACCTTCCGTCCAAAGAGAAATTCCGCTCCATTTCTGGCCGCGTTCTCCGCCAGGGCAATGGTGTACTCCATGGGATCCAGGATACCGGAGCTGGGCACATACATGGCAAACTCCCCGCCGGCATGGCTGTCAATCTCCCGGATTTCCTCTTTTGTCACCATCCGCATTCCTGTGACGCCGTTCTGTTCCCCGATGGCCTTGAATTTCAGAATATTTTTCCGATCCTGCTCTGTAAATCCCACCACCAGTTTTCCCGTTCTCTTAAAGGGCACGTCCAATTCCGCCGCCACCTGGTCAAATTCCCGGTTTCCCTCTACCGCGCACTCCGCCTTCAGGCTTCCCGGCCGATAGGTGAAGCCGGCGTGAAGCATTCCTGTATTTCTGCTGGAATTGCCGCAGGCCACATCCAGCTCTTTTTCCAGAACCCCCACAGACAGCCGGTATCTGGTAAGCTCCCTGGCCACGGCACAGCCCACCACGCCTGCGCCGATCACCACCACGTCATAGCATTTCATATTGTTTCTGTCCCTCCTCCTAAAACTGATAAAAGCTGTGGTTTTCTTATACCACAGCTTTTTCCCCCTTTTCAATCCTGACCACGGAAAAAGAATCGCTTTCCCCCCTGTCAGGGACAAAAAGTACCGGTTTGTCTAATTTTCTTCCATCATCTTCAGGATCCTCTCCCGGTTCTGGATCAGGTGGGCGGTCATGGCGTCCTGGGCCTCGCAGCCGCGGCGGCCCTCAATGGCCGCCAGGATCCTCCGGTGGGCCTCCACCGTCTTCTCCCCCAGCCGGTGTTCCGTGACATTCTCCTGGAGGAGGATGGCCTGCTGGATGGACGGGAGGAGATTGTGAACCACCAGGTTTCCGCTGCACCCGGCGATGCAGGTGTGAAATTCCATATCCTGCTCAAAATAGTTCCGCCCCGCCAGGCACTCCTCCTCCATCTTCCGGAACAGGCACCGGAGCCGGTCCATTTCCTCCCGGCCGGCCCGCTCCGCCGCCAGGGCCGCCATCCTGGGCTCAATGAGAAGCCTCAGCTCCAGCAGATCCCGCACCAGCTTCTTTTTGTCGCTCACCAGGGAAAGACCCAGAAGATCGTCGCTCAGCCCCCGTCTGGCGGAGACGAAGGTGCCCGCTCCCCGGCGCACCTCCACAATCTGCTTCTCCCTCAGAATCCGGATGGCTTGCCGCACCGTATTGCGGCTCACCTCCAGCCGGGCCGCCAGCTCCTTCTCCCCGGGCAGCTTCGCCCCGGCTCCGTAGTTTTCCCGGTATATAAGGTCTGAGATCCCGTCCGCCGTCTTCTCCGGCAGGGATTTGTGATAAATCTTGTCCATGGCTGCCTCCTTATCCTTCCAAAAGCCGCATCACATCCCGGCCCGTCAGAGACGAAAGTTCCATGGTTCCCTCTGTGATTACCCCGTCGGCCAGACTCTGCTTCATCTGCTGCAGCCGCAGCATGTTCTCCTCCACCGTGTCCTTCATGATCAGCTTGAATACAGTCACCTTCTTGTCCTGGCCGATGCGGTAGGCCCGGTCGGTGGCCTGGTTCTGGGCCGCCACATTCCACCAGGGATCGTAGTGGATTACCATGTCCGCCGCCGTCAGATTCAGGCCTGTGCCTCCCGCCTTCAGGGAGATGAGAAACACCATCACCTCATCCTGGCCGAAGGCACCGGCCAGGCGGATGCGCTCCTCCTTCGGCGTCTCCCCCGTCAGGCTGTAGAAGGGGATTCCCTCCTTTTTCAGCCGCTTTCCTATAATGTCCAGCATGGAGGTAAACTGGGAAAACAGCAGAATCCGGTGGCCGCCTCCCGTGCCGTCCCGGATCAGGTCCACGCAGGTCTCCAGCTTCGCGCTGCCCTCCCGGTAATTGGTATAGCACAGGGACGGATGGCAGCAGATCTGACGAAGTCTGGTAAGGGCAGCCAGCACCTGAAACCGGTCTTCCTCAAAGCCTCCGGACTCCAGCTTTTCCTTTAACAGGGCGGCGTTTGCCAGGTACAGTTCCTTCTGCATTCCCTCCGCCCTGGAATAGACCACCGTCTCCAGCTTCTCCGGAAGCTCCTTCAGCACCTGGCTCTTCAGTCTCCGCAGAATGAAGGGACCGATCAGCCGGTGAAGCCGTTCCAGCGCCTGCCGGTCCTGGTCTTTCACCACGGGAATCTCATATTCTTTCCGAAATTTCTGGTAGCTGAACAGGAACCCGGGCATCAGATAGTCAAAAATGCTCCACAGCTCTCCCAGATGGTTTTCTATGGGCGTTCCCGTGAGGGCGAAACGGGACACCGCCCGGACTGCCTTTACCGCCTTGGCGTTCAGAGTGCCCGCGTTTTTAATGTACTGGGCCTCGTCGATGACCTGATAGCGGAATTCCAGATCTCTGTAGAGCTCCAGATCTCTCCGCAGCAGGTCGTAGGAAGTGATTACCACGTCGTACTCTCCCGCCCGGGCAGCCGCTTCCTTTCTCTGGGCCGCGTTTCCCGTCACCAGCAGCACCTTTAAGGACGGGCCGAACTTTTCCAGCTCGTTTTCCCAGTTGTAAACCAGAGAGGCGGGGCAGACGATGAGGGACGGCCGGGCCGTCTCCCGCCGCTCCTTCTCATCCAGCAGCAGAGCGATCACCTGGACCGTCTTTCCCAGTCCCATGTCGTCCGCCAGGATTCCTCCGAAGCCCAGCTCATCCAGAGTCTTCATCCACTTAAATCCCAGCTTCTGGTATTCCCTCAGTTCCCCTTGAAAGCTCCCGGGAATCTCAAAATCGCTGTCCTCCACCGACTTCATTCCCCGCACCACGGTTTTGAACATCCGGTCCCGGTACACGCTCATTCCCCGGCGGGCCTCCAGTATGGAATCCAGGTAAAACACCCGGTAGCCGGGCACCCGGATCACCTCTTCTCCCATCTGGGCCTTCGTCAGGCCCAGGCCGTCCAGCATGCCCGCCACCGTCAGCAGGCCGTCATCCTTCAGCTCCAGAAATTCCCCGGACTTCAGGCGGTAGTATTTCTTTCTCTGACGGTAGCTGTCCAGGATCTTTAACAGTTCCTGGCGGCTCATCCCTTCAGCGTCCACCTTCAGCTCCAGCCAGTTTCCGGCGTAGGAAACCCCCACGGAGACGGCGGGCGGCGGCAGAATCTTCAGCTTTTTCATCTCCTCCGAGACCGCCACTTCACCCAGGGCCTGAAATTCCGGAATTCCCTCTGTGAGCAGGCGGTACACCGCTTCCTCGTCGTCCCGGATCACCGGATCGCTGCCGTCCTCCTCCCGGTATTTGAAATATTTTGTGATGGTCTGGCTGATCCGGAACTCCCCGGGCACATCCCGGCACACCGTCCTGGGCACCTTTTCATCTTCAATGGGATGGAAAGAGAAATCTCCGTAGGAGAGAGTGGGATGAAGCACGACCTCATTCGGGCCTGGGCTGTCAAAGGCAAATCGGGCCTTCAGCTCCTGGGGGCGGTAATCCTCCAGCCTCACATCCTCCGACTGGAAGGAGATGTAAGGCTCCAGCTTTCTCACCACCCGCTCGTAAAACAGAGGCAGGTCCCGGTCGTTGATCTCCAGCGTCCTTCCTCCCCTTCCTCCCGCAATGCCGTCCAGGAACACGGTCAGCTCCCGCCCCCGCTCTCCCCGGCAGCGGCAGAGACGGTCCTCCATGGCCAGGTAAATGGCGGATTCTCCTTTCAGATACACCAGTTCTTCCGGCAGAGAAATGGAGATGCCGTCCCGGCCGCTCCTCTCCACCTGAACCTTCAGCCCCGGCAGTTCCTCCGTCACCAGCAGTTTTCTTCTCTGTCCCCTGTGGTCCTCCGTCTCCAGCATCTGCCCCATCACCAGCTCAAAAAAGCGGTCCAGATCCCCTTTATTCAGCTGAATGCTGCGGAACGCCGGGACCGCAGAGCCTCCGGTACGGTGAAAATGGGCATAGTAATCCCGGTAAGTGTGAATCAGATCCATGAGAAATTCCGCCATGGGGCGGCTCTCCGGCGTAAAGGCGGAAAGGCTGTGGTGGAACGCGAAATTTTTCCCGTAGCGGACCATGGTCCCGCTGTCCACCGCCTCCCCGAAGGACGGCAGATCACGGATCACGTAAAACCGGTCCTTTCCCACATCAAACTCCAGCTGCAGGCCGGAGCTTTTAAACAGCAGGCGGGGGCGCAGCACCACGTCCGCTCCTTCCTCCTCCCGCAGAATGTCCGCCACCTCCCGGTTGGTGTATTCCCGGATCATTCCCCGGATCTCCTGGGAAGTGAATACCATGCGCCCGTTCTCCTCCCTTCTCCGCTCCTTGTAATAAGCCAGAAGGGCGGCGCAGTGGGGACACATTCCCTTGTAGGAACGGCCATCCGCGCAGGTACAGGAGTAATCGAATACCTGCCCGTTTTTCAGATAGAGGGAGGACCGGTATGTGCGGTTCCCGTCAGACACGGCCGCCTTGATCCCGGTCTCTCCCTTCCAGAACGTGTTGGATGAAAATTCAGTGATGGTCATGCAGATTTTTCTCCTCCCTTTGAAAAACAACCCCCGGCAGAGCTCCTTCTCCGCCGGAGGTTGTCCCTCATTTCTGCAGTTCCCGGATCCTACATACGGTCCGGGGCCTGAATTCCAAGAAGATTGATGCAGGTCTCCAGCACGTCCTTTGCCAGGCGCACCAGAGCCAGCCAGCTCTCCTTCTGCTGCTCATTTTCCTCTGTGATGATTTTGGTATCGTGGTAGAAACGGTTGCAGGCGTTGGACAGATCGTACACGTACTGGCAGATCTTGTGGGGCGCCAGCTCATCGAACGCCGCGTTCACTGCCTCATTATACTTTGTAATCTCCAGCTGCAGAGCCCGCTCCGCCTCCGTCACCGCCGGAAGAATCTTCGCATTCTCAGAAAGTCCGCCGTTTTTGCTGAGGATGGATTTGATCCTCACAATGGTGTACAGAATATAAGGGCCTGTATTTCCCTCAAAGGAGGTAAACCGGTCGATGTCAAATACGTAGTCCTTCGCCGCCTGGTTGGAGAGATCCCCGTATTTCAGCGCGGACAGACCTACGATCTTGGCCGTCTCCTTCGCCTCCTCCTCGGAGACCGTGCGGTTTTCCATGATCTTCTGGTAGGCAGCGTCGTTTACCTCGGCGATCAGCTTCTCCAGGCGCATCACGCCGCCCTCTCTGGTCTTATAGGGCTTTCCGTCCCTGCCGTTCATGGTGCCGAAGCCCAGGAAATCCATCTTCCGCTCCGGAGCCACGATTCCCGCCTTCTTCGCCACACGGAATACCTGGGTAAAGTGAAGCTCCTGCCGTTTGTCTACCACATAAATGTAGTGATCCGGATGGAAATCCTGCTCCCGCTCCACAATGGTGGCCAGGTCGGAGGTGGCGTAGAGGGCCGCTCCGTCAGATTTCCGGATGATGCAGGGCGGCAGCTCTTTGGCGTCGGTCTCCTCAGCAATATCCACCACCAGAGCTCCCTGGCTCTCGTAAGCCAGCCCCTTGGCGATGAGATCGTTGATCAGACCGGGGATATAGGGCTGAGCGTCGCTCTCCCCTTTCCACAGATCAAAATGCACGTCCAGGCTGTCGTAGTTTTTCTTCAGATCCGCCAGGGACACATTCATGATGTGCTTCCAGATGGCCCGGTAGGGCGGATAGCCGTTCTGCAGCTGGAAAGTGGCCGTCTGAGCCCTCTCCTTAAAGGCATGGCCCGCCTCCGTGTCCTCCTTGGACTTGGCGCTGGCCGCCGGATAGATCTCCTCCAGCTCGCTGATGGTAAAGGGCGGCTCCTGGGGATACTCTCCCTTGAAATCCGGATCAAAATAGGGAAGATCCGGTCTCCGGTCCCGAAGCTCCTCAATGATCAGGCCCATCTGCAGTCCCCAGTCTCCCAGGTGCACATCGCCGATCACATGGTGGCCCAGGAATTTTCCCATGCGCTTGACGCTCTCGCCGATGATGGCAGCCCGGAGATGGCCCACATGGAGGGGCTTTGCCACGTTGGCTCCGCCGTAATCCACAATGATAGTCTCCGGCTTCTCCGGCTCCTCAATGCCCAGCTTGTCCTGGGAGCACATGCCGTTTAAATATCCCGCCAGCCATTCCCCGTTTAACCGGATGTTGATAAATCCCGGCATCACCGCCGTGATCTCAGAAAATACCGGGTTGGCCGAGGCCTTCTCCACTACCTCATTGGCAATATCAATGGGCTTCTTTTTATATTTCTTCGCCGCCGCCATGGCCCCGTTGCACTGGTACTCACACAGATCCGGGCGGTTGGACAGGTTTACCTTCGCATAGGACTGGTCATATCCGCACTCCGCAAACACGGGCTTCAGCTCTCCGGCGATCAAATCGAGGATCTTCTTCATTCTTCCCATTTCCTTTCTATACAGTGTTCCTTCGTTTTCCTTACAAGCAACTAAATATTATAAGGCAAAACATGGGAAAAAGCAACGGATTCCGGGAGATTTTAGCCGGGAACTCCCGTCTTTCCTCCGATTTCTGCAATCCGGCACCCGGTGAGGGCGGATCTGCGGTGGGATACGATGAGCACCATCTATTAGTTATAGCTAACCTCATATGGAAAAAGGAGAACGCCCGTCTCCTTCGATTCCAGGCGTTCTCCCTCTCTATCCATCCTGTCTCTTATACTCTGGACAGGTACTCACCCGTACGGGTATCAATCTTTAATTTGTCACCTACGTTCACAAACAGCGGAACATTGATGGTAGCGCCGGTCTCCAGGGTTGCGGGCTTCGTGGCGCCGGTAGCTGTGTCGCCCTTGAATCCAGGCTCTGTCTCGGTCACTTCCAGCTCTACGAATAAAGGCGGCTCCACAGAGAACACATTGCCATTGTAGGAGCAGATCTTGCACATCTCGTTCTCTTTTACAAACTTCAGGGCATCGCCGATGGTGTCGCTGTTTAACGCGATCTGATCAAAGGTCTCCACATTCATGAAATAGTACAGATCTCCGTCTGAGTACAGATACTGCATATCCACGCGGTCGATTCTGGCGGCCGGGAACTTCTCTGTGGGACGGAAGGTTCTCTCAACCACGCCGCCGCTGATCACGTTCTTGATCTTCGTCCGGACGAAAGCGGCTCCCTTTCCCGGTTTTACATGCTGGAACTCGATAATCTGGCAAACATTGCCGTCGATTTCAAGTGTCAAGCCGTTTCTAAAATCACCAGCTGATATCATAAATGATATTCCTCCTTAACTACTTTTCTCTCATACTTGCTAAAATCAATCGGTTCTATTCTATACTAAAACACAGGTATTTTCAACACCTTTTTACAAATTTCCCGTCAGGTAGTCCATGGCAAGCTCGTAGCCTTTCAGCCCCAGACCCACCACCTGACCGGTGCACACCGGGGCGGTCACCGACACATGGCGGAACTCCTCACGCTTGTGGACATTGGAAATATGCACCTCAATTTTGGGCAGCTCGATGGATGCAAGAGCGTCCCTCACCGCGTAGCTGTAGTGGGTGAAGGCTCCCGGATTGATGATGATGGCCTCCGTCCCGTCGCTGTAGGCAGCCTGGATCCGGTCGATGATGCCGCCCTCATAATTGCTCTGGAACACCTCCACCTCATGACCCTCCGCCTTTCCTTTTTCCTCCAGGTTTCTCACCAGGGTCTCATAACTTTCCGTGCCGTAGATTCCCTTCTCCCGGATTCCGAGAAAATTGATGTTCGGCCCGTTGATCACCAGTATCTTCATCTCTCATTCCCCTTTCTTCCCACTTCCTCCACGATCTCCTCCACGGTTTTCCCGTCCGTCTCCACAGAAAAATGGGACGCCGCCTCATAGAATTCCTCTCTGGCGTCAAGGAGTTCCCTGGCCCGTTCTTCCGGATTCCCGCCGCGCATCATGGGTCTGCTGTCATCCCCTGCCAGGCGGCTGCACACCGTCTCCGGCCGGATTTTTAGGTACACCACCGTGCCCGTTTCCCGAAGCAGCCGGCGGGTTTCCTCCCTGAGAGGAAGGCCGCCGCCCACGGAAATCACCGCGTGCTCCGTGTGTTCCCGGAGCTTCCGCACCGTCTCCGTCTCCATCCGGCGGAAGGCTTCCTCTCCCTCCGACGCGAATATGTCGGAGATGGATCTGCCCGCCTCCCTCTCGATTAACTCGTCCGTATCCACAAAGGGCATGGAAAACTTTCTGGCGTAGGCCTGTCCCACCGTGGTCTTTCCCGCCCCCATAAAGCCGATAAAGATCACATTTCCCTTTTTGCCCGTCAGCCGGTCCATCATCATTTTCCGGATCCGCGCCACCGTCTCCCGGCGGATCTTTACCTCCGGATTCCACAGCTCGTAGGCGATCACTCCCTGGTAGATCAGCATGGAGAGGCCGTTGAACGCCCGTCCTCCCGCCTGTCTCACCGCCTTCATAAAGGAGGTCTCAAAGGGTGTGTAGATAATGTCAAAGCCGGTGTGGATCATTTTGTAGAACTCCTCGTCCCGGATCAGGATCTCCTCCGACCTGGGAGCCATGCCCACGCTGGTGGTCTGCAGGCACAGATAGGAACCCTTGGGAATTTCTCGCCAGCCGTCCAGACCCATGGGAACAAACACCTCCCGGCCGAAGCGGCCGTTCATCTCCTCCGCCAGAAGCCGCGCCCGCTCCTCATTCCGGTTCAGCAGGTACACCTGCTTCGCCCCGTGTACTCCCAGAGTCCAGGCCGCCGCTTTCGCCCCGCCTCCGGCTCCCAGGAGAATGCAGGATTCCCCCTCGATGGAGATTCCCTCCTCCTCCATGGCCCGGTACAGGCCGGGGGCGTCCGTATTGTACCCCCGGTAGCCGCCTTCCACCCGCACCAGGGTGTTGACCGCCCCGATGGCCGCCGCTCCCTCGTCGATTTCCTTCAGGAAAGGCATCACCTGCTGCTTGTAGGGCACCGTCACGTTCACTCCCGCCAGGTTCATGGCGTAGGCGCCCTTCACCGCCTCCTCCACCATGTCCGGCTCCACCTTCAGAGGGACATAGGCAAAATTCACGCCCGTCTCCTCCCCGAAGAAATTCTGCATCATGGGAGAATAGGAGTGCTCCACCGGATTTGCCATAATGCCGCACACTTTCGTCTTCCCGTCTATCACCGTCTCTTCCTCCTGTCTCTCTCATAAAACCAGAGCACCAGCCGCTCCGGATACCGTTTCAGCACAATCTGGATCTCCTCCCTGGGATTGATGGGGTTCACCAGAACGCTGGCTATCCCGGCCCGGTTGGCGCCGAAAACGTCGGTAAAAAGCTGGTCCCCCACAAAAAGGGTGGACGTTCGGTCCGTTCCCATGAGTTTCATGGCCTTCTCATATCCCCCCATCTTCGGCTTTCCCGCCTTGAAAATATAGGGGGAATCCACCTGCCCCGCAAACTCGGCCACCCGTTTCTCCTTATTGTTGGACAGCAGACAGGTGGCGCAGCCTAAGCGGTGCAGCCGCTCAAACAGCTCCACCGTCTTTTTTTCCGCCGGAGCGTCGTGGGGTACGAGGGTGTTGTCAATGTCAAAAATCACGCCCCGGATCCCCTTCTCTCTCAGACGTTCATAGGGGATGTCATAGGCCGAGGCCGCCCGCTGTTTCGGATAAAAAATTCGGAACATGTTCAACTACTTCTTCAGCAGCTTGCTGATCTCCTCCATAAATGTGTTCACGTCCTTGAATTCCCGGTATACGGAGGCAAAGCGGACGTAGGCCACCTCGTCCAGAAGCTGAAGCTTCTTCATCACCAGCTCGCCGATGGCGGAGGTCTCGATCTCCTTCTCCTCCCGGTTAAAGATCTCCGTCTCAATCTCGTCGATCATGGAATTGATCTGCTGAGTGGAGATGGGTCTCTTGTGGCAGGAATGGATGATGCCGGCCTCAATCTTTGCCCGGTCATAGGTTTCCCTGGAATTGTCTTTTTTAATAACCATGAGAGGCATGGTCTCCAGTTTTTCGTAGGTGGTAAACCGCTTCCCGCAGCTCTCGCACTGTCTGCGGCGGCGAATGGAGCTGTTGTCATCTGCCGGCCGGGAATCGATTACCTTAGTATCTGCAGCGTTGCAAAATGGGCATTTCACGTTCTTTCTCCTCCTGAATCCGGAACTTTTTCCAGTCCCGTATTTGCATTTATTTTACCCTAGCAGGCCCAAATCCGCAAGTATTTTCCGCTGCGGCGGCTCCCGCTGCCTTAAAACGGCCGCCTCAGTCCCGGCAGGCCGCCTCCACCTCCCGCCGCTTCACGTCCACCAGAATGATATCCTCCCCGATCTGGCAGATATTTCCGAAGGGGATCACATACTCCTTCTCGTGTCCCAGAAACCCGCAGATGCTGCCGGGACCGGGCACAATGATGGCCAGGACACAGCCGGTATGAATGTCAAAATCCACGTCCCCCACAAACCCCAGCCGTTTGCAGTCGTTGATATTGATCACTTCCTTCCGCTTCAGCTCACAGATGCGCAACCGACTCCCTCCTTCTCCGGCCTCTTGTATTTATCATATGGGGCCGGGCTGAAGCCGGTGCCTGTCCGCTGCCCGGCAAATGTCCGCCCATGCAGGCATGGCGGCCGCCTGCCGGGCGCACTCGCGAAAAAATCCCGGCGGCCGGGAAGTTTCCCAGCCGCCGGGACCTTTTTCTACCGGCAGACAGCGCCGGTATCCGCCTGGTATCGTTTTTTGATGTCCAGATAGAAATAAATGTACGTGCAGTACATATAGGGCATGGCCCAGAGATATCCCAGCCCGAGGGTGCAGAAGCTGAGAAGATAGATTCCGATAAAAGAGAGGGAGAGGTAGAAATATCTTCCCTTATTTCCCCTCATGAGACGGACGCTCTCCGCCAGGGACGAAAACACCTTTTTATCCCGGTCCTCCACCAGAATATAGACCGCCTGGCCGAAAAACAGGGAGATCACAACGGACACCACAAATGTGAACAGGGTGAGAAAAAGCTCCAGCCCGTACAGCCATGTGGCCCACGGATTGGCGGTGCGGGCCGCCTGCACAATGCTCTGGGGAACACCGATAATCAGGCCGATCACCGTGAGCAGAAATCCCAGTCCCACGAATCTCCACCATTTATTCTTAAACCCGTACAGCAGATCCCCCATGCCGAAGGCCTGCCCGGTACAGATATGGTAGAAAAACCGGAGTACCCCCGCAGTTAAGACCACGCTGAGGGCGCACAGCAGGGCAAGAAGAACAAAAAATGCCGCCAGACCGCCGAAGACCATGGCCTCCGCCCCTGTCCGCAGCTCTGCCCCGATGATCACCATGAACAGGGGCACACAGGTCACGATTCCGCCTAAGAGAGTGAGAAGTCCCACAACCACCTGCATTCCCACAGAAATACCGTATTTCCCCGCAAGGACCCGCCTTGCCATCAGCTTCAGCTCGGATGACTTTAATTTTCTCTCCATTTTAATATCCTCCCATAAACAGATCCGTGGCTCCTATGACTGCCAGAACCGCCAGCACTCCCACCGATATGGCAGCCGCTGCCGCTCCCATGGCCATGCCGGCCACAGCCTTGGACTCAAACTTCTCGCCGGTTCTGGACAGCAGGCCGAACAAAACTGCCAGACATCCCAGCACAATGCCGCCGATGCCGCAGCAGAAGATTCCCAAAAAGGAAATCCCCCCGCATATCACAGATGCCTTCGCCATGGAGTTCTCCCCCGGCGGATATCCCCCCGGAGTCCCGTCTTCCGGGCCGTTCTCTACAGGAACGGGATAAGCCGAAACATCCGGTTCCGGTCCGGTGCTGCCCGGCTCCGTCCCGGTCTGCTCCTGATCTGGTTCCTTTTCCCATTCATATCCCTGATCGAAACTCATTTGTATCACTCCTTACTGGAAAATTTCCCCCACTATACCACGATTTGCCCGCGCTTTCAAGTGACAATACGACAAAAAAATCCTGCTTTGCAGGATTTTTTGCCGGCCCGATGCCAAATGTTTTTTAAGGCGCGGTCTTCAGACCGCGCCCCTCATTTTTCCCGTGATCAGTCCAGAGGAACTACTGCTCCGGCGTAGGTGGTCTCGATGAAATCCTTGATCTCGTCGCTCTTTAACACTTCCACCAGTGCCTGGATGGCCGGATCGTTCTCATGACCTTCCTGAACGGCCACCACGTTGGCGTACTTCTCCGCAGCCTCAGAATCGGAGGCCTCCACCGCCAGGGCGTCCGCCACGCTTAAGCCGGCGTCAATGGCGTAGTTTCCGTTGATAACCGCCACGTCCACGCTGCTTAAGGACCGGGGAATCTGGGCAGCCTCAATCTCCACGATGTCCAGGTTCTTCGGATTCTCCACAATGTCATTCTTCGTAGCTGCCAGGCCGGCGCCGTCCTGAAGTTTGATCAGTCCCTGGGCTTCCAGAAGCAGAAGGGCTCTCGCCTCGTTGGTTGCGTCGTTGGGAACTGCCACCTGGGCTCCGTCCGCCAGCTCCTCTAAGGAAGCGGTCTTTCCCGCATAGATGCCGAAGGGCTCGTAGTGGATGCTTCCGGCGCTGACCAGATGGGTTCCTCTCTCCGCGTTAAAGTCCTCCAGGTAGGTGATGTGCTGGAAGTAGTTGGCGTCCAGATCGCCGCTTTCCAAGGCCAGATTGGGCTGTACATAGTCCACATATTCCACAATCTCCAGGTCATAGCCTTTGGCTGCCATGGCGTCCTTTGCCGCTTCCAGGATCTCCGCGTGGGGAGCCGGGCTGGCGCCCACGGTTACGGTCTCCAGCTCTCCCGTGGCAGCCGCCTCGCTGCTTTTCTCCTCAGCAGCCGCGGTCTCCTCTCCCTCTGCCGCCGTGGTCTCCGCCGCGGAAGTATCCGCAGCTGTGGTCTCCGTCGTCTGTCCGCCGCAGGCGGTCAGGGCTGACGCTGCCAGAAGGGCAGCAGCCAGAATCGCAACATTCTTTCTCATAATTGTTTGCCTCCTCGTTTTTATTTGCCGGTTGCCGGCTGATTTTTATTGTAATCGCTTGCGCAGAATTACCGGATTCGTCTGTCCGTGGCTTTGGAAAGCCGCATCATCACTTCCTGGATGATCTGGACAATGATCACCAGGATGGCTGCCGTCACCAGCATCAGTCCCACCTCATAGCGGTAGTAGCCGTGGTTGATGGCGATGGCTCCCAGGCCGCCGCCACCCACAAAACCGGCCATGGCGGAATATCCCAGGATAGTAGTGATGGAGATTGCCGCCCCCACCAGCAGGGAGGGCTTAGCCTCCGGCAGCAGCACTTTCCACACAATCTGGAATGTGCTGGCTCCCATGGATTTTGCCGCCTCGATCACGCCGGCGTCCACCTCCTTAAAGGAGGATTCCACCATTCTGGCGATATAGGGAGCTGCCGCAATCACCAGCGGCGGCACAATGGCCTTGGAACCTACCACGGTCCCCACCAGAAGCTGGGTCAGGGGAAGGACCATGATCAGCAGAATAATGAAGGGAATCGCCCGGAGCAGGTTGATGGCCACCCCCAGAATGCTCTGGAGAATGGGAATGGGCCGGATGCCGTCCTTGTCCGTCACCACCAGGATAATTCCCAGGGGAATTCCGATTAAGTAGGAGATGGCGGAGGAAAGCACCACCATGTAAAGGGTCTCCCAGATTCCCTCCTGCAACATCTCAATTGTAGCCGCGTTAAAAATCATCTCTCGTTACCTCCTCATGTGGAATTCCGGCGGTGGCCAGATAATTCATCACCCGGTTGGATTCTCCCTCGTCTTTGGGAAGCTGGATAATCATCTGCCCCAGGGCCGTGCCGTTTACGTCCTTGGTTGCCGCGTACATAATGTTCACCGGCACCTTGCAGGCCAGAATCAGATTGGCCAGCACAGGCTCATTGGACGCCCGGCCGTCAAAGGTGATCCGCACCAGCTTGGAATCACCGAAGTCGGCGTGCACCGTATCTCCCATGATCAGCTGGCGGCCGATGGCCGATTTCGGCCCGGAGAAAATCTGGGAAACCTCTCCCACCTCGGCGATGTGGCTCTTGTCAATGATGGCCACCCGGTCGCAGATGGCCTCGATCACGCCCATCTCGTGGGTGATCACAATCACCGTCACCCCCAGCTTCCGGTTGATCTCCTTTAACAGCTGGAGAATGGATTTGGTGGTGTTGGGATCCAGGGCGCTGGTCGCCTCGTCACAGAGAAGCACCTTCGGGTTGGTGGCCAGGGCTCTGGCGATGGCCACCCTCTGTTTCTGACCGCCGGAGAGCTGGGCCGGATAGGCCTTCTCCCTGTCTGCAAGCCCCACCATCTCCAGAAGCTCTCTGGCCCGTTTTTCCGCCTGATCCTTCGGCGTCTTCTGCAGCTCCATGGGGAAGCAGACATTCTTTAAAATATTTCTCTGGGCCAGCAGATTGAACTGCTGGAAAATCATTCCCATGGACCGGCGGGCCTGATTGATCCCCTTCCGGTCCAGGCTCCCCATGGGAACCCCCTCAAAAATCACTTCCCCGGAGGTGGGAACCTCCAGATAGTTGATGCACCGGACCAGAGTACTCTTTCCCGCTCCGGACAGTCCGATGATCCCAAAAATCTCTCCTGCATAAATATCCAGGCTGATATCCTCCAGAGCTTTCACCGTTCCCGATGACGTCTTAAATTCCTTGACCAGATGCTCTAATCGTATGATGGGCTCTTTCTGTTCCATTTTTCTCTCCTTACCGCATAAAAAGGCAGGTCCACGGTTCTTCCATGGGCCTGCCTTTTTCTTACCTTTTTTGAAATCTCTCAGTATTCCACTTATGGCTGCTCACAAAAACCATTCTCACAACTGCATTCAATTTTGGCGCACTCAAACATACGGCACATGACCATCATCATGCCGCACATCGCCATCATCATGCTGTTGTTCATAGCTTTCGCTGCAAACATCTCGTGTCCTCCTGAACCTGGCTCCAGTTTCCCGGATGCCTTTGTTATGGTGTATTCTATTGCAAAAACGCCGGACTGTCAAGTATTAATTTGCATTTTTGCTGCATGAAAGGGCTCTGCCCCCGCTTTTTTTGCCTAACGGCACAGCTCCGCAATGGCCTGGGCAAAGATCTTTGCGCTGGTGAGCAGCTCGTCAATCACCGCAAACTCATCCGCCCCGTGCATCCGGTTGTCCGTCTCCGGCATAGCCGCTCCAAAGGCAACGCCGTTCTCCAGATCATGGACGTAGGTGCCGCCTCCCGTGGACTGGCACTCTCCCTTCTGTCCCGTATACTCCTCGTAAACCTTTAAGAGGGTCTGGACAAAGTGGGAATCCCCCGGCACATGGTGGGGAGGAGTCATAGAGTCGGTGAGGAACTGAAATCCCCGGCTCTCCATCAGGGCCTTTGTGGGCTTTAACACATTCTCCTCATTGGCACAGATGGGGCAGCGGCTGTCAAACCAGCCCTCCAGCCCGGTCTCCGTCACTTCCAGCATGCTGAAAGTCAAAGTCAGAGGACCGGAAACCTCATCTTCCATGGCAATGCCCAGGGCCTTTCCCCGGAAATCTCCGTGGGGGAAGCACTCCTCCAGCTTCTTCAATGCCTCCGTCTGGCCGCAGGGTGCCAGAGGCAGACGGTTTGCCAGATAGATCAGGGCAGTCAGGGCGTTGTTTCCCCCTTCGGGATGAGCCGCATGGGCTCCCTCTCCCACGGCCGTCACCTTCGCCATCTGATCCCCCTTCTCCGGGGTATAATCGCTGTACTCCACCTCAAAATGGACGCCGATGGCCGCTTCCGTCTCCTTCACTGCCTGCTCCATGGCTTCTGTGGTCACGCCCTGGAACACGGCTTCTCCCTTGCCCGGCAGCACGTTGATCTTCACGCCGGCATGGATGGAGCAGAGCCGCGGCAGAGCGCTGCTCTTCTCCCATTCTCCTGTGAAATGTCCCCGGAACATTCCCTTCTCCGTGTTGATCACCGGGAAGTTGGCATCCGGAGAGAAGGTCATGGGAGCCTCCTTCTCCACCGCATAGTAGTGGGGAATATCGGAGCTGCCGCACTCCTCGTCGGTGCCCAGAATCAGCCGCACATTTCTGCTCAGAGGGATCCCCAGCTCCTTTACCGCCCGCATGGCGTAGAGGGCCGCCACCGCCGGTCCCTTGTCGTCGGCGGTTCCCCGGCCGTAGAGCTTTCCATCCTTCTCCAGGGGCTCAAAAGGCTTTGTGATCTCCCAGCCCTCCCCGGCCGGAACCACATCCAGGTGGGCCAGAATGTCAAGACCGGCCTCCTTGTCATTTAAATCTGCCGTTCCCACGTAATTGTCATAGTTGCGCACGGCAAATCCATAGTTCTCCGCCATGGTCAGGGCCTGGCCCAGAGCTGCGCAGACTCCCTCCCCATAGGGCATCCCCTCCTTGTAGGGCATCTTTTCACTGTTGATCCTGCACAGAGTGACGATATCATTCAGCATCTCCTGTCTGTGGCTGTCTATATACTGTTCGATCTTATCGCGGTATTCCATCGCTCTTCCTCCGTTTTCTCTCAATACTGCCGGCCGGGCCGTCTCCGCCTGCCGTTTACTGGAACATAGATCCCAGAACCCGGTTTACTTCCTTGCCGTCGGCCTTTCCCTTTACCCGGGGCATCAGCTCCTTCATGATCTTTCCCTTGTCCTTCGCCGTGGGAGTCTCAATTCCCAGCTCTGCCAGCACCTGGGTGATCACTTCCCGGATCTGGTCCTCGTTCATATCCTCCGGAGCAAACTCCTGGTACACGGCCATGCGGAACTGAGCCTCGTTTTTAATATCTTCCCGGTCCGCGGGGGCAGACTCCCAGGTCTCCTTCAGCTGCTTGATCTCTTTCTTCACCACTGCGTTTTCCTCGTCCTCCGTCAGCGGTTCCCTCTTGTCGATCTCCGCATTCTTCAGGGCGGAGAGCAGCATGGACAGGGCGTCTTTTCTCTCTTTCTCTTTTGCCTTCATGGCTGCAACCATGGCAGCTCTTACCACATCGATCTTGCTCATACCTTCCATCCTTTCTGCCTGCCGCCCGTTTCCGGAACGATCAGGCCCACTTCTCATGCCGCCGGATATCCGTCCGCCGTCAGTTTCTGCCGAATTCGCTGAGCACCAGTCCCGGATTTCTCTCCAGCACCATGCCCACGCTCCAGCTGTTGACAAAGAGCAGCAGCGGGTTGCCCTTCAGATCCATGATCCGCTTCATGTCGGAAGTTCCCTGGATCTTTGCCACATCCACCTGGCTGGCGTTGTCCACCCAGCGGATGTACTCATAGGGCAGCTTATCCAGCTTCACCTCTACATTGTACTCATTCTGCAGGCGGTAAGTCAACACCTCAAACTGCAGTTCTCCCACTACGCCCACGATGATCTCCTCCATGCCCGTGTTGTACTCCTGGAAGATCTGGATGGCGCCCTCCTGGGCGATCTGATTCACACCTTTTAAAAACTGCTTCCGCTTCATGGTGTCCACCTGGCGCACCCGGGCAAAATGCTCCGGCGCGAAGGTGGGAATTCCCTCAAACTCAAATTTCTCGCTGGAACTGCACAGGGTGTCTCCGATGGAGAAAATGCCCGGGTCGAACACACCGATAATATCCCCGGCGTAGGCTTCCTCCACGATCTTCCGGTCCTGGGCCATCATCTGCTGGGGCTGGGACAGGCGGATCTTCTTCCCGCCCTGCACATGGTTGACCTCCATGCCCGCCTCAAACCGTCCGGACACAATGCGCATGAAGGCGATCCGGTCCCGGTGGGCCTTGTTCATGTTGGCCTGAATCTTGAACACAAAGGCGGAAAACTGATCCTCAAAGGGATCCACCACCCGGGTGATGGCCTTTCTGGGCAGAGGCGGAGTGGTCATCTTCAGGAAGTGCTCCAGGAAAGTCTCCACGCCGAAGTTGGTGAGAGCGGAACCGAAGAACACGGGGGAGAGCTTTCCGGCGCTCACCTTCTCCTGGTCAAACTCGTCGCTGGCTCCGTCCAGCAGTTCGATGTCGTCCATGAGCTGCTGATGGTAGATCGGTCCGATCACCGACTCCACATCCGTTCCCTCCAGCTCAAACTCCTGGGACGCCACCTCCTTCTGGCCTCCCATGGCCGCCGTGAACGTGGTGATTTTCCTGGTGGCCCGGTCGTACACGCCCTTGAAATTCTTTCCGCAGCCGATGGGCCAGTTGATCGGGCAGGTGCGGATTCCCAGCACGCTCTCGATCTCGCTCATCAGCTCAAAGGGATCTCTGGCCTCCCGGTCCATCTTGTTGATGAAGGTGAAGATGGGGATTCCCCTCATGACGCAGACCTTAAACAGCTTGATGGTCTGGGCCTCCACACCCTTGGATCCGTCGATGACCATGACCGCTGAGTCCGCCGCCATCAAAGTCCGGTAGGTGTCCTCGGAGAAGTCCTGGTGTCCCGGAGTGTCCAGAATGTTGATGCAGTATCCCTCATAGTTAAACTGCAGCACCGATGAGGTGACGGAGATTCCTCTCTCCTTCTCAATCTCCATCCAGTCGGACACGGCGTGCTTTGTGGCCTTTCTTCCCTTTACAGTTCCGGCCAGGTTGATGGCTCCGCCGTAGAGCAGGAATTTCTCCGTCAGGGTCGTCTTTCCCGCGTCCGGGTGGGAGATGATCGCAAAGGTTCTTCTTCTCTTAATTTCTTCCGCAATATTTGCCAAGGGTATTTCCTCCGTATATAAAAAATGAGTGTCCCGGCAGGTCTTCTGCCGGATTTTTGTTCAGCCAAATAAAAGGGCGTCTGAAAAAACGCCCGTTTCATTCTAGTATGAAAATCCAGGAAAGTCAACCGTTCCCGGGACTTAAGCCCTGGAAATCCCGGCCTGTCCTCCGTTCTTCCGAAGCCGCTTCACCCACAGCCCTGCCAGACGGGTCCACTCCGCCACCCCGGGATCGGCATACTCTCCCTCCGGATCCAGGGCCGTATCCTCATCTCCTAAAGCCATGGCGTGTCTCCCGCCGGAAAAGAGGTGAAGCTCCACAGCCACCCCCGCCCGCTTTAACGCCATGGCAAAGAGGAGGCTGTTTTCCGCCCCCACGGTCCGGTCTCCCGCCGTGTGCCAGAGGAACGTGGGCGGCACCTGGCTGCCCGCCTGTTTTTCCAAAGAGATCAGGTCCAGCAGTTCCCGGTCCTCCCGTCTCTCTCCCAGCAGATTTTTCACGGAACCTTCGTGGGCGTACTCCCCGGCGGTGATCACCGGATAACAGAGGATCAGACCGTCCGGCCGGATCTTTTCCCCGCTCCTTCCGCTGCCCTCCTGCACAAATTTCTTGTCCCAGTGAACGCCCAGGGAGCCTGCCAGATGGCCTCCGGCGGAGGAGCCGCACACAAAGATCTGTTCTGGGTCGATCTGCCACTGATCCGCCTTCTCCCGCACCAGGGCCACCGCCCGGGCCAGCTCCAGAAGAGCTGCCGGAAACCGTACCGGTGCCACGCTGTAATCCAAGACAAAGGCCTGATACCCCATGGTCAGAAACCGCAGGGCGTAGGGCTCTCCCTCCCGGCCGGAGCACTCCGCGTAGGAACCGCCGGGGCAGATCACCACCGCCGGCCGAAGCCGCTCTTTTTCAAACTCCTGGGTATCCCTGAGATACCCGGTGAGAACGCCGTCTTCCACAGGAACCTTTATAATCCTCATCTTTTCTCCGTCTCCTCCAGAATGAAGTCCAGAAGCCGGTGGGCCACCTCATCCTTGGTCAGCTTCGGAAGCTCCAGCTCCCTATCCCCGGTGATCAGAGTCACCACATTGGTGTCCAAGCCGAATCCCGCGCCTTCCACCTTCAGGTTGTTGGCCACGATCATGTCCAGATGCTTCTTTTCTAACTTTGCCCGGGAATTTTCCAGCATATGCTCCGTCTCCATGGAGAAGCCGCAGAGGAACTGCCCCTCTCTCCTGTGGTCTCCCAGCCAGGCCAGGATGTCGTCCGTCCGCTCCAGACGGATGGAGAGATCCCCGTCCTTTTTCTTCACTTTCTGGTCGGAAACCTCCGCCGGCCGGTAGTCCGCCACCGCCGCCGCCTTCACGATCACATCCTGGTCCGCTGCCGCGGCCTTCACCGCCTCAAACATGTCCCTGGCGCTGGTCACCTGCACCAGCTTCACAAACCGGGGCGGCGCCACCTCCGTGTGAGCTGACACCAGGGTCACCTCCGCTCCGCGCAGGGCGGCCGCCTTCGCCACAGCGTATCCCATTTTCCCGGTGGAATGGTTGGTGATGTAGCGCACCGGGTCAATGGCCTCCATGGTGGCGCCGGCAGTCACCAGAATTTTCTTTCCCGCCAGGTCCTTCGGGAAGGCGGCCGCCTTCAGAATATAGTCAAACAGCTCCTCCGGCTCCGGCATCTTCCCGGCTCCTGTGTCCCCGCAGGCCAGATATCCCTCCGCCGGGGCGATGACCTCCATCCCGTATTTCTCACAGATTTTTAAGTTGTCCTGGAGAATGGGGTTGGTGTACATCCTGGTGTTCATGGCCGGGGCGATGATCTTCGGGCACTGGCAGGCCAGAAATGTGGTGGTGAGCATGTCGTCCGCCAGACCGTGGGCTACCTTCGCGATCACGTTGGCCGACGCCGGGGCGATGAGAAATACATCCGCCCGCTTGGCCAGGGCCACATGCTCCACGCTGAACTGAAAATTCCGGTCAAAAGTGTCCACCAGACATTTGTTCCCCGTCAGGCTCTCAAAAGTAATGGGATTGATGAAATTGACGGCGTTTTTCGTCATAATTACTTCCACGTCCGCCCCCTGCTTTTTCAGCATGCTGGCCAGACTGGCGATCTTGTACGCGGCGATGCTGCCGGTCACTCCCAGTACTACGGTTTTTCCTTTTAACATAACTGCCTCCCATTGAGTTTTTTTCACAAATATGGTATAAAACTATGAGAATAAGTATATCATGGTTTTCAGCCATTTGAAAGGAGTTCCTTTATGATCCTGGCTATTGACATGGGAAACAGCAACATCGTGGTCGGCGGCATTGACAGCAGCCGCATTTACTTTGAAGAGCGGCTCACCACCGACCGGAACAAAACCAACCTGGAGTATGCCATCTCCATCAAAAACATTCTGGAAATCCACGGGATTGAAGTGTCCTCCATCGAGGGAACCATTATCTCCTCCGTGGTGCCGCCCTTAAACAACACCCTGACCACCGCCATCAAAAAGATCACGGGAAAAACTCCTCTTCTGGTGGGTTCCGGCATGAAGACCGGCTTAAACATCATCATGGACAACCCGAAGACCACAGGAAGCGATATGATCGTGGACGCGGTGGCCGCCCTGAAGGAGTACCCGGCCCCCCTCATTATCATTGACATGGGCACTGCCACCACCATGTCCGTCATCGATCCGGCGGGCAACTACATCGGCGGCGTGATCCTTCCGGGCCTTAAGATCTCCCTGGACACCCTCAGCAGCCGCACCGCCCAGCTGCCCCAGATCAGTCTGGAGACCCCGGGAAAGATCATCGGAAAAAACACCATCGACTGCATGCGCTCCGGCATCATGTACGGCACCGCCGCCATGATCGACGGCATCATCGACCGGATGGAGGACGAGCTGGGTCAGAAGACCACAGTGATCGCCACCGGCGGACTGTCCCGCTTTGTCATGCCCCTGTGCCGCCACGACATTATCATCGACAACGCCCTTCTGCTGAAAGGATTGTTTATCCTGTACCAGAAAAACAAAAAGGCATAAATCCAGCCCCCTTACGGGAACCGGAATTTCGAAAAAGGCCCGGCCGGCGAAGCTTCCTCTTTGGAAAAGCTCCGCCGGCCGGGCCTCTGCCTTATTCCGCAAATCTCCAGAAATTCTCTTCTATCTGTCCTGCCGCATAATCTTCCGTCACGCCCTTCACCCGGGCGATCCACCGCAGACTGTTTTCCAGCGCTCTCCGCAGGTCCTTTAAGGGGAAATCCTCCCCCAGAGCCCACTGTATCGCGGAAAATCCGTCGGTTTCCACCAGCAGACGGGTAAGATCCGCCCGCTCCGCCACCTGCTGCACCGCCGGATTCTGTTCCACATCCGGCCCCACGGTAAAATAGCAGTCCTGGTCCAGATAGGCGTCCAGTCCGTCCATGTCGGAATACCAGTGAACCAGATAGCGGCCGGGATAATCCCGGATCGTCTCCGCCGCCTCCCGCTCCATTCCTTTCACGTGGAGGACCGCCGGCCGTTTCCGCCCGGCAGCCAGAGCCAGCTGGCGGCGAAATACCTGCCGCTGCACATCCATTTCCACCTGGCACCACACCGAGTCCAGGCCGATCTCCCCGATGATCCCGGCGCGCTCCAGCCAGGGTTCCAGGGCAGCCAGAGCCCCCAGATCCGCCTTCCACGGATGGAGACCGCAGGCCTTTACGATCCAGTCTCCGGACAGGCGGTTCAGAGCTTCCGCCTCCGCCCTGTCCCCGGCGCAGATCATGGTCACAATCCCTTCTCTCTCCCGGTACCGTCTCTCTTCTTCCGTCCCCAGGTGGGCATGGCCGTCGTAAATCCGTCTCATGACCGCTCCTTTCCGGCGGAGGATTCCCTCTCCCGGGCATCCCCGTCTCCCATAATCTCCCGGTGGATCCGCCTGCGCAGCTCTCCCTGGCCGTAGAGCCAGTCCCGGCTGCGCCCCTCCGCCGGAGTCTCCGGGGTCAGCTGGCAGATCACCCGGGAGGGCCGGCCGCCCAGGATCAGGATCCGGTCGGAGAGATAGATGGCCTCATCCATGTCATGGGTCACCAGCACCACTGTTCGGTTCATCTTCTTCCGCATGGAGAGCAGCCAGTCCTGCATCTCTCCCCTGGTGATCACATCCAGGGCGCCGAAGGGCTCGTCCAGCAGAAGGATCTCCGATTTGCACAGAGCAGTGCGCAGGAAGGCGGCTCTCTGCCTCATTCCTCCTGACAGAGAGGAGGGATAAGCATCCTCATAGCCGGCCAGGCCGAAGGCCGCCATATTTTCCCTGGCCTCCTTTCTGGCGCTGTCCATGGTGCCGTGGATCCTGCCGTAAAGGCACACGTTATCCAGAATGGTCTTCCAGGGAAACAGCAGGTCATTCTGAGGCATGTAGGCAAAATGCCCCGTCATTCCGTGAATCTCCTCTCCGTCCACAGCGATTCTTCCCGCCGCAGGGGTGAGCACTCCCGTCAGCAGCTTCAGAATCGTGGACTTCCCGCATCCGGAGGCTCCCAGAATGCTCACAAACTCCCCTTCTCCCACCTGGATGTCCAGCTGGTCCAGCACATCCCGGTCGCTGTAGGAGAAGGACAGGCCGGAAATCTCCAGCTTCATATGGTCAGACCTCCTTACTGTGCGTCCGCCGACGGCAGGAACTCATTGGTATAGCAGTCCGCCGCCGGGATGTCCTTGTCGATCACTCCGTATTCCACCATGAAATCCGTATAGTTGTCCCACACGCTGTCCTTCATGGTTCCCCAGGTGTCGCTGTCCTCCATGTACTTGTCTGCCAGATATGCCTGAGAACGGCTTAACAGATCCATGCTGTAGTCCGGCGCATATTTGTGGAGAATCTCAGCGCTCTCCTCCGGATTCTCTATGGCGTAGAGGTAGCCCTCCTCCGTGGCAGCCAGGAACCGACGCACCATCTCCGGATTCTGTTCCAGAGTCTCATCGCTGGCGATAATCACCGGAGTATAGTAGTCCAGGCGCTCGTCCAGCTCCCGCAGAGGCATATAATTGATGGGGAAATTCGCCAGTTCGCACTGAATGTTGTCCCAGGCCTCAAAGAACCACATAATGTCCACCTGGTTCTCCAGTGCCGCAAATCCCGCACCGTCGGAGGTGATGATGTTCAACTTGGAGAAATCCGCTCCTGCCTGGGTCATCACCGCGTTCAGCACGGCGCTCTCCCCCGGTCCGCCCCATCCGGCATAGGTCTTTCCCTCAAAATCCGCCGGGGAAGTAATGTTCTTGTCGGCGTAAGACACAAATCCGGACGTGTTGTGCTGGATCAGGGTGGCGATGGCCTTAATGGGCAGGGGATCCTCAGAAGCCAGGGCGATGGTCACATCCTCCTGATAGCTGATGCCGAAATCCCCCTTTCCCACAGCCACCAGAGTGGCGGTAGCCCCCTCCGTGGGCTCCACGATGTTCACGTTCAGTCCCTGCTCCTCATAGTAGCCCTTGTCCAGAGCCACGTACATTCCCGTGTGGTTGGTGTTGGCCACGTAGTCCAGAATCACGGTCACATCCTCCAGAGCCCCGTCCTCTCCGGCCTCCGTGCCGCCGGCTTCGCCGCCGTTCTCTTCTCCGGCCGACGTCTCCTGGGAAACGGCGTTGTCTGCGCCTGCCGCGCTTCCAGCCGCCGCGGTCTCCCCGCTCTCACTGCCGCAGCCTGCCGCTGCCATCACCATGGCCGCGCACAGCGCCGCGGCACAGAATCTTCCTGTTTTTCTCATTGACTTACTCCTCCTCTGATTTTCTCAATCTTTTTTCTCCCCGTAGGGCATGGAAACCATCTGATACAGACGGATTACCCCGTTCATGCACAGGCTCAGAGCCACAATCACCAGAACGCAGGCAAATACTTTGTCCAGCATATAGCTGTTTTTTACCCGGATCAGATAATACCCCAGTCCGCTCTGGGCTCCGATCCATTCTCCCACCACAGCTCCGCTGATGCTGTAGGTGGCCGCCACCTTCAGGCCGGAGACCAGCCCCGGCACTGCCGCCGGAATCTTCACCAGCCGGTACACCTGCCATTTCCCCGCTCCAAAGGAGCGCACCAGGTGGACATACTCCTCATCCATCTGCCCCATGGCGTCGGTAAAGCTGACCACTATGGGGAAAAAGCACATGAGCACCACCGTCAGGATCTTCGGCGTCAGCCCGAATCCCAGATAGATGATGAGAATGGGGGCCAGCACGATCATGGGCACTGTCTGGGTTACCACCAGGATGGGGTAAAGCCCGTTCTTTACCGCCGGGAAGGCGTCCATGGCCATGCCCAGCGCCAGGGCCAGCACCAGAGCGATGGCCATGCCGGCCAGGGCTTCCATCACCGTCACCCCCGCATGGCCGGCCAGGGTGGCGCGGTCGGCGATCAGGGAGCGGATCACCTGGCTGGGCGCCGGAAGAACGTAAAGGGGAATCCCGTTCACCCTCACCGCCAGCTCCCACACAAGGATCAGAATCAGGATCAGTCCGGCAGGTGCAGCCCATTTTTTCCAATTTTTCATTGGTATCACCTCTTTTCATCCAGGTCACGGCGCGGTCGGCAGGCAGCTTACGGCGCCGCATACCGGCAGCGAACCGCTCACAGCTCCCCACACCGGGCGGCGAACCGCTCACAGCTGCGCTGTTCGCTGTCCGTTGCCCGGCATATATCTGCCGCCCCGGATGTGCAGGCACCTCCCAGGGCGGCAGCTGCATGCCGGGCTTATCGCGCAAAAAGCCCCCGCACAGGCAGGCGGGGGCAGCATTCCTCACAATTTCCCTACGTTGGCATTACCCAAATCAGGTTACGGGTCGAAACTTACTTTCCTCTCAGCCTGCACACAAGCTCCCCTTTTTTCTACAGAAATAGATTGTAGCACAGGGTTTTTCATTTGTAAAGGAAAAAGAAAACCTCCGGAAAATAACAGAATCTGGAAGTATAAAACCTTCTTCCCAGGTGCAAGATTCCTATAGAACAGCGGTCTGCCGGCGCAGGCTGCAGTGTCTATGTAAAATTTGCAGATGCGGAGGTAAGGAAATTATGTCCGGATATAAAGTAGAAATCTGCGGGGTGAACACCGCCAGGCTTCCCCTGCTCACCAATGAGGAAAAAGAAGCTTTGTTTGAGCGGATCCTGGCCGGGGACAAGGAGGCCAGAGAAGAGTATATCAAAGGAAATCTCCGTCTTGTGCTCAGCGTCATCCAGCGCTTTTCCGCCAGCAGCGAGAACGTGGATGACCTGTTTCAGATCGGCTGCATCGGCCTGATCAAAGCCATCGACAACTTCGACGTCACCCAGAACGTCCGCTTTTCCACCTACGCCGTTCCCATGATTCTGGGGGAGGTCCGCCGCTACCTGCGGGACAACAATTCCATCCGGGTGAGCCGCTCCCTGAGAGATACCGCTTACAAGGCCATCTACGCCAGGGAGACCCTGATGAAAAAGAATCTGAAAGAACCCACCATCATGGAGATCGCCGACGAGGTGGGAATCAGCAAGGAGGAGATCACTTACGCCCTGGACGCCATCCAGAGCCCGGTCAGTCTCTACGAACCGGTTTACACCGACGGAGGCGATCCTCTCTATGTCATGGATCAGATCAGCGACAAGAAAAACCTGGAATCCAACTGGGTGGAAAATATCTCCCTGAACGAGGCCATGAAACGCCTCCCTGAGCGGGAGCGGCACATCATCGACATGCGCTTCTTTGAGGGGAAGACACAGACGGAGGTGGCGGAGGAGATCCACATCAGCCAGGCCCAGGTCAGCCGGCTGGAGAAAAATGCCTTAAAAACCATGCGAGCCTATTTAAGCTGACGGAAAAATATTGTCTGTATTCAGAAATTGTCTTGATATGGCTAATATACAGAATTGGATATTTACAGTTTAATGATAACAGGGAGGCGATAACATGGTAAGTTATGAACGCTTATGGGAAACGATGAAGAAGAAAAACATTTCCCAGTACTACCTGATTCATTACTGTAATGTCAGCTCCAGCCAGATCGACCGGCTGAAGAAAAACTGCTACGTGTCCACCCACACCATCGAGAAGCTCTGCTTTCTGCTGCAGTGCAATGTGGAGGATATCATGACGGTGTATCCCGATCCGGAACCATCAACAGTTTCTTCAGAAGTAAAATAAGTTATAAAAGCCTGTGGCCGCACATATCGACGGCCACAGGCTTTTATAAAATTACTCCTCTTGTCTTCAGCTTATACTGTAATTCTTTTCTGTCAATACCATTTACGTCTTTCACCTTTTCGCTATCCTGCAGCACCATTGCAGCCGCCATTCCTGCTGCCTGCCCCAACGCTGATGTGGTCGGCGTTGTTCTGATTGCGGCCTGTGCCTCAAAGGATGCAGAAATACAACGCCCTGTGACTAACAAATTACTGATCTCCCGGCATATCATTACTTCGTAGGGAATACTATAATAACCCTGTTCTCCCATTTTAAATATACTTTTCGTGCCCTGTCCATCCGGATTATGGACATCTATCGGATAGGCAGCCAACGCAATTCTGGTTTCAAATTGCGTTCCTTTTATAATGTCTTCCGCTGTCAGAGTATAGATTCCCTCTAATTGCCGTGATCCTCTGATTCCAACAGATGGTCCCGTATATTCCAACACAGCATCTTTAAAACCTGGAACATATTTTTTCAAAAAATAATCCAATTCGTTGCATTGAATCCTTCCCACCCTTTCTGCTTGGCTAAGTCCCCTTACTGTGGTTCCGTCCAATTCTGTGATTCTTGTTGTGTTTATAATAAATTCTCCTTTTCGATCAGTTTCAAACATCAACAATTCCTCCCTTTTAAAATGAAGGATGCCTTTTTCCCTAGCCATCTTCATTTCTTCTGAAAAGCCAGCTATAGACAGATGCCCAGATTCTCTCAAAAGCTGCTCTTTTCCGTATAATCGCGGAAATTTTTCTATATTTTTTAATATATAATCTAGAAGTTGATCTCTATCAACATTACAATATTTCGCATTCATTGTCATTGGCTGGCTTTTACCATCTGACTCTCTCCCCTTCTTCATTGGAGCACCAGCGTAATACGCCAAATCGCCATCTCCGGTAGCGTCAATAAAAATATCCGCATTCACCCAAAATAACCCCTCTGGTCCACTTACCAAAACACGACTGATCTTGCCTTGACATTTCTCTGCTCCAACCACCGAAACGTGAAAAAAAGTTTCACATCCCGCTTCTTCTGTCATTTCATCCAATACTAGTTTCATACCTTCGGCAGAAAACGGAGTCAAATAACTGATATATCCTGTCGTATCTCTCACATGCCCGCATGAGTAACCATTTCTTTTCAACCGCTCTGTCAGTTCTTCAAACAGGCCGCCTATTACCTGCCGATCTCTAGAGTGGCCTGTCATCATTGGACCCACACCACAACACGTCAATGTTCCCCCTAGGCAGCTGCCGCTATCCAGTAGTAAAACCTTCTTCCCCATTCTAGCCGCAGTTACAGCAGCAAAAGTTCCAGCTAGCCCACCTCCCGCTACCACAATTTCATAAAATTCATTATTACTATTCATTATGTATCCTCTCCTTAAAAATATGCCGCTATCAAATTCTGCTGACAGCGGCATATTCAACTGATAATCAAACAATATTTACTTCTTCAATTGCACAGTTTAATAAGGCCTTCATATATCCTATGGAATACGCAAAAGCTGAATCTGTCCCTCCACAGGATGACACAAACTGAGGAACATGATCCACATGTATAGTTCCGTCATAATTGCAGCGAACCAACTGTTTCATGGCCTCATACATGTTCATATAACCATCTTCCAGCAGCGTTTCTTCAAAGTAAGGAATTGTTGAGCTAACATTACGAAAATGAACAATAAAGATTTTATTTCTTTCCGTAAAATATTTGATATCTTCCAGCAGATTTCCAAAATGCGCTCCACCCTCCAGCCAGCATCCCATGCACAATTTCATTCCCAGATAAGGACTGTTTCCTGCAATTTCAAATGCTTTTTTGTACGCCTCCGCCGTGGTAATCAGATTGGGAATCCCTAAAAGGCAGTCAACAGGCGGATCATTTGGATGCAGCGCGATCCGGATGTCATATTCTTCACAGACCGGCTGAACTCTCTCCCACCAGTATCGAAAGTTATCCCACATTTCTTCTTTGGAATACTCTCTTCCATGGCTGTACGGTCTTTTTTTCATCTCCTCTACATCTACAATTCTTCCTACTGCTCCCCGGGTATACTCTCCCACTCCAAAGCGCGTCGTCAACACCTCATTTGGCTCCCAAGTCATATATGTAACCGGGATTCCCGCTTTTCTCAAAAGTATATTAAAGGAATTATACCGTTCAATTGCACGGTCACGGTCTGGAAGTCCCAGATGAATTGAAGCATTTTTGTAAATATGGGTATTTCCCCCGTCTGTCACCACAAATCCCATAGTTGTAAGTTTGTCAACAAATTTCATGACAGAATCATAATCGGTATCTTCATCTCGAAACATGGCATAAACATACTTTATTCCCATTTGCTTCAGAAAAAGGAGCTGATCATCTCCATACGAAGAATCTACCTTTTGCTGTACTCGTATTTTTGTTCCTAACATGTATACACACTCCTCTGTTTTACTGTTCCCAATACATAGCTTCCGGAGTCCATTGTGTGAGACTCATTTCATACATCCCAACATCTTGAAGTCCCTTCTGGCTAAAGCTGTAATTATACAGCACGCTCATCGGAAACAGCAAAGCATAATCTTCCACCATTAACTTAGATGCTTTTTGAAGCAGAGTCTTTTTTTCATCAAGAGTTTTTGCTGCTCTCGCTCCAAAAAGTGCTTCTTCATAATCTTCCGGGAACAGCATGATTCCCTGATTCTTAATACCTTCAGAAGAATATAAACGAATATAATTATTAGTAAAATCCATCTGTCCGGCGCCTTTTCCGATAATAATTCCCTGCATGTTGTCTTCCTTCTGCATAGCCGCCATAACCGAATTATCCAAAGTTTCTACCTCTGCCTGAATTCCGATTTGAGAGAGTGCCGCCTGAAGCGCTACAGCTGTATCATTATCTCTAGAGATCGTATAGATCGTCGTCTCAAAACCATCCGGATACCCTGCTTCTGCCAGTAAAGATTTCGCTAAATCCAGATCGTATTCATAAAATTTCACCTCAGGATTGTATGCCCAAGAATCTTTTGTAGCAAACTGATTAGAAGCCTCTCCCAAACCTCCAGAAAGAGCTTTTGCCACATTATCCCAATCAATGCAATGCATAATAGCTTGTCTTACCTTTAAATTGCCCGTTGGATACGTAGTGTCCTTACTATTAAAGAGAACATATTTTAAATTTGCCATATTAGCGCTCTCGCGTCCCATATTTTCAAAACCAGAAGCCTGCACCGTCTGAATTACTGTACCATCAATAGTATTTAATACGTCTACTTCTCCGTTTAAAAATGCTGACACCTGAGTATTCGTATCTGGAATCACTACAAACTCTACTGAATCTACATAGGGCTGTCCCTCAATGCGGTAATTTTCATTTTTTACATACTTCAATGAACTTCCGGCCACATAAGAATCGAATACAAATGGACCTGTTCCAACTACATGGATCTTGCACCATTCCTCTCCATTCTTCTCATACGCTTCTTTTGAGATAATGTGAAGTCCTCCTATTACTTCATCCCAATTATTGGCCCACTCATCAAAATGAACCGTAACTGTCAGATTATCGTCCGCTGTGACAGATGTAGGATTTCCTATTTCAGAACCTTTTCCGTTGGCAATGTATTGTTCAATATTCCAAGCCACTGCATCTGCATTGCATGGACTTCCGTCATGGAATTCAACTCCGTCTCTTAGTTTTATTGTAAAAGTCAAAGCGTCAGGATCTGTAATAAATTCCTCTGCCAGCCATGGCTGCGTAGTTCCATCTTCTGTCAATCTCCCCAAGGACTCAGCTGCCGGAGAGGCAAACCATCTGTCGCCGGTGGTAGACGACTGCGGCAAATACAACGTTACTGGTCCTTCTATCGTAGATATTTTGACATCTCCCCCGTATGCAATTTCTACATCATCTTCACCTGCACTTTCTGATTTCGTCTGCTCTGACTCCTTCTGGGTCTGCGCCGATTCCTGTTTAGTCTGTGAAGTTCCACAGCCCCCCAGTACCGTTACAGCCATTACCGCCGCCAAAAGCATTGCCATTTTCTTCTTCATAAATAAAATCCTCCTTTTGATTATTTCTTACTCATATAAAAAACAGGCTACGAAATGTCCGCCTCCCGTATCCCTCAGCGGGGGAACCGCTTCCCGGCATTTTTCTTTCGCATGTTCACAGCGGTCCTGAAACGGGCAGCCTATGGGTCTTTTAGTTAAACTGGGAACCTCTCCTCTGATAGGTACTCTTTTTCTTCCTGCTTCTACCACAGGATCAGCTACAGGAACCGCGGAAAGCAAAGCTTTTGTATACGGATGGAGAGTATTATTGTATAATTCGTCGCATTCTGCTATTTCCATAATTCTTCCCAAATACATAACCAAAATACGATCACTGATATGTTTTACAACCGCAAGATCATGGGCTATAAACAGATATGAGATACCTAATTTTGCCTGAAGCTCTTCTAACAAATTTATAATCTGCGCTTGTATGGAAACATCCAAAGCTGAGATAGGTTCATCACAAATGATGATATCTGGGTTTGAAGAAAGTGCTCTTGCAATTCCGATTCTCTGCCTCTGTCCCCCTGAAAATTCATGAGGTACTCTTCCCTTCAGAGATGGATCTAAACCTACAAGCCGGAACAGCTCATCTACTTTTGTATGATACTCCTCTTTCGTTTTTACTGCTCCATTCAGTTTCAACGATTCCCCAACTATAGACTCCGCTGTCTGACGTGGATCCAGAGAGGAAAAAGGATCCTGAAAAATCATTGCTATTTTAGGCCTTATTTTTTTTAACTCTCTGTCCTTTAAATGGGTTATTTCTCTTCCCTTAAATAAAATAGTTCCTGACTCTGGTTCATAAACCCGCATGAGACATCTCGCCACCGTTGTTTTTCCGCATCCGCTCTCTCCAACTATTCCCAGCGTTTCCCCCTTTTTCAAGAAAAAGGTGATATCTTCTATTGCCTTGACTTCCCCAACCTTTTTTCTCATGATTCCTTTATATATAGGAAAATACTTTTTTATATTTGATACTTCCAGACAATTTTCTTTATATGCCTTTCTTAGCGGAGCTTTTTTTACTTCTTTTTCATCAATCTCTCTTTTCTTTTGTTTCTTTTCTTCTTCTGTCAGTAAGCAAGCTGCAAAATGGTCCTTCCTTATTTCTTTCAAATCTGGTTTTATTTCTTTTTTGCATTTGTCCATACGATATTCGCATCTATCATAAAACGGACAATACTCTGGCCTTTCTGCCGGGTTTGGCGGTAATCCCTCTATCGGAATCAAAACTCTCTCTTTGGGATCATCTAGTCTTGGAATTGCCCGGAGCAGCGCTCTAGTATATGGATGTTCCGGATGAGAAAATAAGTCTTCTGCATGAGCCATTTCCATAACACCGCCCGAATACATTACATAAATCCGTTCTGCAAATCTGGCTACAATTCCCAAATTATGAGTCACAATAATTACCGCAGTACCCGTTTTCTTTGCGATATCGCGAATCATCTCCAAAAGCTGGGACTGAGTGGTTACATCCAGTGCAGTCGTTGCCTCATCTGCCACTAGAATTGTCGGATGAGAAGACATAGCCATTGCAATCATAATCCTTTGTCTCATGCCGCCCGAAAACTGCTGCGGATAGTAATGAAATCTCTGTTCTGCATCTGGAATGTTAACCATTTTCAGCATTTCTATTGTTTGCTTCCGGGCTTCTTCTTTTGACAGATTCAGATGCTCCATAATATTTTCCTGAATCTGATATCCTATCGTCAAAACTGGATTTAAAGAGGTCATCGGTTCTTGAAAAATCATACTGATTTTTCCTCCTCTTATCCTGCGGATTTCCTCACTATCTGAGCCGTAGTTTAAAACATTTTCCTGCTCGCCTTTTAAGTACACCTCCCCTCCAGTCACTCTTCCCGGCGAGCTTATAAGCTGCAACATACTCATCATAGTAACCGAGTTGCCGCTTCCGGATTCTCCTACAATCCCGATAATCTCCCCCTCATCTAAGTACATGGAAACGCCGTCTACCGCTCGAACCCGTTTCCCATCCGTTTTAAATTCCGTCTGAATATTTTTTAATTCTAACAGATGTTCCATATATGCCTCCTACAACTCACCACGAAGCCTTGGATCCAGAGCATCCCGAATCCCATCTCCAAACATATTTAAGCAAATCACCAACACTGCCACACAAATTCCAGGGGTCAGCGCAAATACCGGATTCTGCAGAAGAAATACCCTGCCTTCACTTACCATACTTCCCCATGAGGCGGTAGGAGCACTGATTCCTAATCCCAAAAAGCTCAACCCAGCCTCTGATAAAATAGTACTTCCTACCTGCTGTGTCATCATAACTATGATTGGAGAAATACTGTTAGGAAGTATGTGCCGGAACATAATTTGAAAATTGGAATTTCCCTGCAATTTCGCCGCCATAACATAATCAGATTCTTTTATGGATAAGACCTGTCCTCTCATCATCCTAATATATCCTGCCATGGAAGAAATTCCCAAAATAACAGCCAGATTTCTGATTCCGCTTCCAAATACTGCCGTCAATGCCATTGCTAAAACTACCTGCGGAATAGCCCTTACAGCTTCTGTTAAACGGGTAATTATATCATCCACTATACCGCCAAAATATCCTGCCACCATCCCGAAAAATGTACCGATCACACAAGCGATAATTACTGCAAGTACCCCTATAATAAGACTGACTCTGGTTCCGTAAACGATACGGCTCAGCACATCTCTTCCGTATGAATCCGTCCCTAACAGATGTGTTTTCGACGGTCCTTCAAGAAACGCCGCAAAATCTGCATAGTCTGGATCATAAGGAGCAATATACGGGGCAAAAAAAGCAGTAATAATAAAAAGGATTACCACAGCGCCGCAAAATACCACTATCTTTCTCGAAAACAAAGCACGCAGAAATTTTTCGACCGATTCACTACTTCCTTTCATTCTCTTTACCCCCTTATTCCACCCGTATCCTTGGATCTACTACTGCGTATAAAATGTCTGTAAGAAGATTTACCATACAGGCAACCAGAGCAGTGATCAGAACGCATGCCTGAACGACCGGCATATCCCTGGACGTAATTGCCTTTACAAACAAAGACCCCATTCCGGGAATGGAGAATACAGATTCCACAAACATAGAACCACCCAACATGCTACCCAACCGCATTCCCAAAATCGTTATGACTGGAATTAATCCATTTTTCAGTGCATGGACAAAAATAACCTTTCTGCGGCTCAGCCCTTTTGATCTAGCTGTTCTCACATAATCCTGTCTGATTACCTCCAGCATACTCGAGCGAGTCTGTCTTGTCGTCGTCGCTATTCCACCTAAAGAAAGACAGAACAAAGGCATGGCCGTCTGCTTTAAGCTGGTAATGATATCACCATCCCATGGGAATGAAAAACCATAAGATGGCAGCCAGCCCAATTTTAGGGAAAACACATACATTACCAACACTCCAACCCAGAACTGTGGCAGACAAGCTGTAATATTGGCAATCAAAGTAACCACATTGTCCAGCCCTTTTCCTCTGAACACGGCGCTTATAACACCAAATAGAATACCCAGCGGGATACTAATCAAAAATGCCAAAAAAGCCAGATATATCGTAATGGGAACCCTTTCTCCCAAAACTTCTGATGTTGCTTTATGAAACTGCGTTGACTGTCCCAGATCGCCGTGCAGCGCCTTATTCAGCCAGCTGAAATATCTCACGATCACAGGCTTATCCAATTCCAGTTCATAATATACCCGCTGATACTCTTCTTCTGAAACTTCCTCCCCCATCATGGCGTAGACCGGATCTCCCGGTATAAACGACATCAGCATGAATGTAAATACAGAAATTATGAACAGGATAATTCCCATCTGAGCAATACGTTTTAAAATATAAATCCCCAATTCTCTCCCTCCCAAATATCTGTTGATTTTTAAAAATATCTTGTTATAATGAATTACATACATACGATTTACATATGATATTTTTACTCCCCTCCTGTCTTTATCTCTCAGCTCATATGCAATCCGTACAATTATTATATACAAATCATACTATACAACGTGCACTTTTACCAATTCACAGTAATTATCGTTTTTATAATTGTTGCCTATGCTGCAATTATTGAACCTTAGTTGCTATCATTTTTGAAAGGAAGGGGATTTCATTGGATACCAGGTATATTTCTTATATTGTTGAAATAGCCGACCAGAAAAATATGACTAAGGCTGCTGAAAAATTGTTTGTATCCCAGCCATCTCTTAGCCAGTATTTATCTAAATTGGAACAAGAATTGGGAACACCTCTATTTCATAGAGTAAAAGGAGAATTGCTTCCTACCCCTGCTGGCGAACTATATGTGGACTGTGCTAGGAAAATTCTGGATATGAAAAAGAAATTGTACTGTGATATCGCCAATCTGACAAATTCCGGCCACATTAACGTGGCCACTACTGCCAGCTGGGCTCTTACTATGATTTCTGAATTAGTTCCCATTTTAAAAAAAAGATATCCTGATACCAGCATAGAACTGCTTGAGGGTAATTTAGTCCCGACCGAACAATTGTTGGCCGAAAAAAAAATCGACCTTGCTTTTGTTGCTATTAATTCTCTCCAGAATATTCCTGGAAGCGGTGAAGTTTTAGGTTCTGAAGAAATCCTTTTTGCTGCTCCAAAGCAACATCCGTCATGCCATGCATTAGAAGGAGTCTCCTCTTTAACAGCAGATCTTCTGTCCCAATATTTTGGCTCTGACGATTTTATTTTGCCACGCAGGGATTCCACTGTTAATCACGCAATCCAGGATTTCTTAAAATTGTGCCACATCAATTTTGAAGCTGTCTGCAACGTAAATCATATGACTACTATTTCCAATATGGTAGCAAATAAAGTGGGAGTTTCTTTTATCCCAAGTACCTGTCAACAGCCAAATTTGCCCATTCGATACTTCTCGTTGAGCCCTAAAATATATCGACTGAGCGCCATAATTTATCGCAATGACAGACCACTTACCAATGCTGAGAATTATTTACTGGAATTAGCACGAAATTATAAATTATTTCATCATTCCCATTGCCTACCATAATTTATTACACTATAATACGTTCAAGGAGACCTCACATGAAAGACATCATTTTCCTGCAGCCCGTATTCAAGCAGATGCTGTGGGGCGGCACCCGCCTGCGCACGGAATACGGCTACGACATTCCCGGCGGCCATACCGGGGAGGCCTGGGTGGTCAGCGCCCACAGTCACGGGGACTGCGCCATAAAAGAAGGCCCGGGTGCCGGAAAGACCTTAAGCTGGCTGTGGAAAAACCGGCCGGAACTGTTTGGCTCCGACGGAGCCGGACAATTTCCCCTGCTGGTGAAAATCATCGACGCCAGCGACGATTTAAGCATCCAGGTCCATCCCGACGACGCCTATGCCCGCACCCATGAAAATGGTTCCATGGGCAAAACAGAATGCTGGTATGTGCTGGACTGCGACCCGGACGCCACCATCGTCATCGGCCACAACGCAAAGACCAGGGATGAGCTGAGACAGATGGTCACAGAGAAGCGATGGGGCGATTTAATCCGGATTCTGCCCATCAAAAAAGGGGATTTTTTCCAGATCGAGCCGGGAACGGTTCATGCCATCCGCAGAGGAACCCTGATCCTGGAGACCCAGCAGAACTCCGACATCACCTACCGGCTCTACGACTACGACCGGCTTCAGGACGGAAAGCCAAGGGAACTTCACATTGGCAAGAGCCTGGATGTGATCCGCTGTCCCCACCGGGATGTGCCCGTGGGCGGGGAGCAGACGGAAGGCGACGGATTTTCCCGCCGCTGCCTCATCTCCTGTCCCTGCTACTGCGTGGAGAAATGGGACATCCGGACTTCTGCCTGCCTGTCCCAGGACTATCCTTTCCTGATCGTGGATGTGCTGGAGGGAGAGGGAACGGCGGACGGACATCCCATCCGGAAGGGGGATCATTTCATCCTTCCCAATGGATACGGCAGCTGCACGCTAAGCGGAACCCTCAGCCTGATCACTTCCCACGTGCAGGCCTAGGATCATTCAGAAAAAATTGGAGGAATCAGCATATGAAATTTGGAGCACTGGAAGCCGGCGGCACCAAAATGGTGTGCGCCATCGGAAATGAGAACGGGGAGATCACCGAGCGGATCTCCATCCCCACAGAGACACCGGACAAGACCCTTCCCGCCATCGCGGAATTTTTCAAGGGAAAAGATATCAAAGCCCTGGGCATCGGCTGTTTCGGCCCCATTGATGTGCACCGTGACTCTCCCACCTACGGCTACATCACCACCACCCCGAAGCTGGCCTGGAAAAACTGCAACATTGTGGGATATCTCCAGGACATCTTAAAGGTTCCGGTGGGATTTGACACGGATGTGAACGGCTCCATGCTGGGGGAGGCCACCTGGGGCTGCGCCAGAGGCCTTGACACCGCCATCTACATCACCATCGGAACCGGTGTGGGCGTGGGCGTCCTGGCAAACGGAAAGCTTCTCCACGGAATGCTTCATCCGGAGGCCGGTCACCTGCTCTTAACCCCTCACCCGGAGGACACCTACAAAGGGAAATGTCCTTTTCACGGCACCTGCCTGGAAGGAATGGCGGCCGGTCCGGCCATCGAGGACCGCTGGGGAAAAAAGGCTTACGATCTGGCGGACAACCCGAAGGTATGGGAATTTGAGAGCTATTACATCGCTCAGGCTCTGGTGGATTACATTCTCATCCTCTCTCCCCAGAAAATCATCCTGGGCGGCGGCGTGATGCACCAGGAACAGCTCATGCCCATGATCCGCAGCCAGGTGGAAAAGCTGCTGAACGGATACCTGGACACTAAGGAACTTCACGATCTGGAAAACTACATCGTTCTTCCCAGCTTAAACGACAATCAGGGCATTATGGGAGCTCTCAAGCTGGCCATGGACGCCTGCCAGTAACTTTTCGGACAAACGGAGGACGGTACTCCCTCGCAGGATCAATTGGAAGTTTCCCATGATCGGATAGGGAAAGTTCCTTCCCCTATCCGATTCGCGATACCACAGACAGCTCACACCAAAAAAGGCGCAGAGACCTGAGATCATTCAGGTTTCTGCGCCTTCTGCCGTTTTACGCCAGCAGCAGCTTTCTCAAAAATACCAGTTTTTTCCCGAACGTCCGGGCCAGGAATCCCACCAGAAGGGCGGCAATTACCGTTCCCTCCCGCACGCCTTCCAGGCGGTGGGAAAAGATCAGGGCCAGGACGGCGGCAATCACCGTCATGGACACGTCTGCCAGCACCTCCGTGTACACTCCGAAGCCCAGCACCACACATCCCACCAGCAGATAGATCAGGTTCTCCCCGTAGCCCGCGGGCTGAATAAATCCAAACATCACCATCGTCAGATCAATGAAATATCCGAAGGCCACAGAAATGGGAATCTGAAGCCAGTGCTCCGGCCGGAAATTCTTCTTCAGAATCAGCAGCTGGACGGCGATGAGCAGAATGCTGAACAGGATGGTAAACTCTCCCAGGGTCATGGGAAAATTCAGGCTCAGCACATAGGGGATGGATAAGATCGGCGATGTTCCCAGGCTGGCTTTGGTGATCAGGCTCACCCCCATGGAATTGATGAACAGACCGATCAGAAATATCAGGTACCTTTTCGCTTTCTCCATTGTCTTCACTCCTTCACATTCTCCGTGAGGTTTTCACAGATACGCCGCAGCATGCGGCGGCATTCCTCCCGCTCCTCCGGGGAAAATCCCGCCAGGGCCTGCTCTTCCGCCCGGTCAAACTCCCGCTCCACCACATCCGACAGCTCTTTTCCCTTTTCCGTGAGGAAGACGTAGAGGGACCTGCGGTTGCCGTTTCGCATCCGCCGTTCAATCATCCCCTTCTCCTCCATCCGGTTTAACACTGAGGTGAGAGTGGCCGGCTCAATGTGGCAGGCGGCGGCGATCTCCTTCTGCCCCGCCCCGTCATGGTCCTTCAGATAATCCAGCACCTTCGGCTGGCCCGCCGTCAGGGACGCTTTTTTCAGGGCGTTGAGCAGCCGCTTCTGAAAGACTGCCTGATCCGCCATGAGCAGGTAGTGAAATGACTGTTCCACGAAAAACCTCCTCTCTTTTATTAGTTTTCTTATTATTTGAATCCTAATTATTATAATACTCATCTTTTTTTCTGTCAACACCCTGTTTTCGACGGAAAAACTCCCCGAAAGCTCTCCGGCCCGTATTGCGCCGGAGCTGTCTTTCTGTTATAGTGGGTTTCATGGAGGTAAATGACAATGACAGAAGAAGAGAAAATATTTGCCGGATACATGTTTGATCCCCGCAGCCGGGAGCTGGGGGAAATTAAGCACAAAGCCCATGAGCTGTGCCGCCGCTACAACCAGATGGACGAATATGATCCCGCCAGACGGGACGTGATCAGACAGATGCTGGGCCAGGTCGGCTCCGTCTTCTATTTTCAGGGGCCAATCCAGTTCAACTACGGCAGCCACACCTTTATTGGAGAAAATTTCTTCGCCAACTTCAATCTGACGGTCATGGATGACGCCCGCATTTTCATCGGAAACAACGTCTGCTTCGGGCCAAACGTCTCTCTCATGGCCACCACCCACCCCTTAATCGCCCAGGAGCGGATGGGACTGGACGAAGAGGGGCGGACCACCATGGCAGAGTACGCCCATGAAATCCACATTGGAAACAACGTGTGGATCGCCTGCAACGCTGTTGTCCTGGGAGGCGTCCACATTGGAGACAATGTGGTCATCGGCGCCGGCAGCGTGGTCACCAAGGACATTCCCGACGGCTATCTGGCCTTCGGCAATCCCTGCCGCCCTGTAAGGCCCATCACCGAGGCGGACAGCAAAAAGGATCTGATCCTGCCGGAGGACCTGGAACATTTTTCCTACAACCTGATGTGACGGATTTTTCCCTGCGCAAAGGACCCCGGAAACCGCCGCCTGGTCTCTCTGACCGGCTGCCGTCTCCGGGGCCTTCTCTTTATCGTTCTATATTCCGCATTTCTTTATTTTCCAAGCCATGCCTTTACCGCTTTATAAATTCCCTCGCCGTCCAGGCCATGCTTGTGAAGCAGCTCCTCCGCCACTCCGGACTCGCCGAACTCATCCCGGATGCCTAAGCGCTTCACCGGAACCGGCGCCTGCTCTGCCAGCACCTCGCAGACAGCTCCGCCCAGTCCTCCGATGATGGAGTGCTCTTCCACGGTCACAATCTTTCCCGTCTCCTTTGCCGCCTTCACCAGGAGCTCCTCGTCGATGGGCTTGATGGTGTGGATGTTAATCACTCTGGCGGAAATTCCGTCCTGCTCCAGGCTCTTTGCCGCCTCCAGGCTGGCCGCCACTTCCAGGCCGGTGGCCACGATGGTCACATCGGAGCCGTCCTTTAAGGTGACGCCTTTTCCGATCTCAAAGTGATAATCCGGATTGTCGTTGATCACCGGAACCGCCAGACGGCCGAACCGCATGTACACCGGGCCGTTCATCTCGTAGGCAGCCTTCACCGCCGCTCTTGCCTCCACATCGTCGGAGGGATTGATGATGGTCATGCCCGGGATGGTGCGCATGAGGGCAATGTCCTCGTTGCACTGATGGGTGGCTCCGTCCGGTCCCACGGAGATTCCCGCGTGGGTGGCCCCGAACTTCACGTTCAGATGAGGATAGCCCACGCTGTTTCTCACCTGCTCAAAGCCTCTGCCGGCCAGGAACATGGCAAAAGTGCTCACAAAGGGAATCTTGCCTGTGGTGGCCATTCCCGCCGCCATGCCGATCATGTTGGCCTCGGCGATGCCGCAGTCAATATGCCGTTCCGGAAACGCCTTCTTAAAGGTTGCCGTCTTGGTGGCAGCCGCCAGGTCTGCATCCAGCACATATAAATTTTCATGTTCTTTTCCCAGCTCCGCCAGAGCGTTGCCGTAGCTGTCTCTCGTCGCGATCTTCTTTACATCTGACACAGTGCTTCACCTGCTTTCTCAAGTTCTTCCATTGCCTTCTCGTACTGTTCCTGATTGGGGGCCGTGCCGTGCCAGGACACCTGGTTCTCCATGTAGGACACGCCCTTGCCCTTTACGGTCTTCGCGATGATGGCTGTGGGACAGCCCTTCACCGTCTTTGCCTCCTCAAATGCGCGGTGCAGCTGGTCAAAGTCATGGCCGTCCACCACAATGGGATGAAGATGGAAGGCCTTCATCTTCTCGTCAATGGGCTGGGGAGAGTTGATCTCTTCCACCGTTCCGTCCAGCTGAATGCCGTTGCTGTCCACCACAACTACCAGATTGTCCAGGCCTTTATTGCCGGCAAACATCATGGCCTCCCAGACCTGGCCTTCCTCCAGCTCGCCGTCTCCCAGAACCGCGTACACCCGGTAGGAGTCCCCCGTCAGCTTGGCGGAAAGGGCCATGCCCACGGCGGCGGAAACGCCCTGTCCCAGAGATCCGGAAGTCATATCCACTCCGGGAGTGTCATTCATATTGGGATGGCCCTGAAGCCGGCTTCCCAAAGCGCGGAGGGTCTTTAACTCCTCCTTCGGGAAGTATCCCTTCTCCGCCAGCACGGCGTAAAGCGCCGGCGTGGCATGTCCCTTGGACAGCACCAGCCGGTCGCGGTCCGCCCAGCCGGGATTCTTCGGGTCCACGTTCATCTCCTCAAAATACAGGCAGGTCAGGATATCCGCCACCGATAAGGAGCCGCCCGGATGGCCGGACTTTGCATGGTAGACCTCGGTTAAAATGTCTTTTCTCACTTCGTTTGCAATTTTCTGAAGTTCCAATTTCTCCATACTGATTCCCTTCTTCTTATGAAATTAGTTCTTTGCCGATTCCCCTTCATTATACGTGATTTTGGTGATATTGTCTATAAGAAGGATATTTTTTCTCCTTTTGTCAGTGAAAATCAAAAAAAGTCCCAACTGTTGAAAAAAGCCGGACATAACGCCCGGCTCTCCCCAGCAATCCTGTTTTCCCGTCCAGCAAACCTTTTTCCTGCCCCCGGTCACTCAAACCGGACGATCTCTTTTTTCAGACGCTTCATAATCTTTTTCTCCAGTCTGGAAATATAAGACTGGGAGATTCCCAGCAGATCCGCCACCTCCTTCTGGGTCTTTTCATCCCCCTCCCCGCCGCCCAGGCCGAAGCGCAGCTCCACGATCTTCTGCTCCCTGGGGCTTAACCGGCTGATGGCGGCGTTCAGCAGTTTTTTCTCAATCTCGTCCTCCAGATCTTTGTAGATCACATCCTCATCCGTTCCCAGAATGTCCGACAGGAGAAGCTCATTGCCGTCCCAGTCCACGTTCAGGGGCTCGTCGATGGAAACTTCCAGCCTGGTCTTGCTGTTTCTTCTCAGGTACATAAGAATTTCATTTTCAATGCACCTGGAAGCGTAGGTAGCCAGCTTGATGTTTTTCTCCGGGTTGAAGGTATTGATAGCCTTGATCAGGCCGATGGTGCCGATGGAGATCAGGTCCTCCACCCCCACGCTGGTATTGTCAAACTTTTTCGCAATGTAGACCACCAGGCGCAGATTGTGCTCGATCAGGGTGGATTTTGCCTCCTTGTCTTCCTCTGTCCCCAGCTTTCCTATCATCAGGGCCTCCGTCTTCCCGTCCAGAGGCGGCGGAAGAATATCCGCTCCCCCGATATAGTGTATTTCTCCCTGCTTCTGTAAAAACATGGTCTTAAAGCTGGGAACCGCCTTAAACTGAAAACGTCCCGGCACCGAAACCTTTATGATCATCTTATCCTCCTTCTATCCGCCTGAATTTTCATTCGCCCTCTGACTTTTCATTCAGGAGCATATGATAGCTGCCGTCCGGCGAAAGCGGCTGCCGGACGATCCCCACCAGGGGCCGGTTCACCTTCGTCCGCTCCTCTCCCCGTATAATTTCCATCCAGTCCAGGGTAATCCCCGGAATCACTCCCCTCTGCCGTCCCACACAGCTGTAAGGGATGTAAATCACTCCGTCCACCCGCTCACAGATCTCCCTGCACACCTCATACTCCAGCACATGGACCGGTCTTCCTCCGTCCGGGGATACCAGGCGGTTTCCCGTATCCAGCAGCGCCGCGGTCTCTGTCTCCCGCCCCCGGAAGGCGAGCCGCACCCGGCACAGGTATCTCCTCCTCCGGACCCATTCCTGCGCCGTCTTCCACAGAAACAGGCCGGTGAAAAAAGCTCCCGCCCCCATCGCCGCCCAGGCTGCCAGGGACAGGGATTCCGGAGAGAGCCGCCGGCCCTCCCGTCCGGCCAGCAGATTTTCCAGGCCGTTCCAGACTCCGCCAAGAATGGCGGCCCCCAGAAACAGCCCTGCCGTCTCCCGGAAAAGCCTCCCGATCCGTTCTCTTTTTTCTCCGGTACTTCCCCACTCGAAGGCGATCCATGCCATCCCCGCCCCTGCGGCGGCCGTCCCCGGCAGTCCTCCCAAAGCTTTCAGAACTCCTCCCGCCGCGGCCTGGATCCCGGAAAGGCCGGAAATGTCCCAGGCCTGAGCCGCCGTGGCCAGACAGGCCCACACAGATCCCGCGGCTGCGGCCAGCAGCAGGCGCCGGAAGGGAGCGGGACGGTTCAGACAGAGGCGCACCAGAAAGAGGACGGCGGCATCCATGATCAGGTTGACCAGAAACAGCACATCTATGTACACGGTGTAAATCACTGCAAAAGCCTCACCTCCGGTCCATAGGATCCATTATAGCGGAAAGCTGCGGCGCAATTTGTCAAACGGACTGCCTCTATTCCTGTTTTTCATCGGGAAAAGTCGGGGGAATGTGACCGCTGCCGGAAGGTTTCAGACAAAAAACGCAGCGGAAGGGAAAAAAATCCGGGAAAGTTTTTGAAATTTCCTGGGAAAGGAAGTTTTCCTGGAAAAGAAAAAGCAGGCCCCTGGGGACCTGCTCATATGGAGAACTTTAAGATTACTTTCTGTTGTCTCTGCCCTTCTTCAGGAAGTCGGGAACATTGATCTGAACGCCCTGGTTGGGACGGTACGCGGGGCGGGTTCCCTGCTGGGGAGCTGCCGTGCCTGCGGGACGGGTTCCCTGCTGGGGAGCGCCGTAAGCGCCGCCGTTCTCACCGGCTCTGTAGTTGGGCACCGTGTAGGTGGGAGCCGTATAGCCTCCCGCCGGACGGGCCTGGCTGGCTGTAGCCGCCGCCTCGGAAGCGGGAGCTGCCTGCTTTGCCGGCTGCTTCTTGTAGGGGTTGCTGAAGTCCTTCATGGCCTTTGCCACCGGAGTGTTCAGCTCTTTATCCGTCAGCCCTGTGGCGATTACCGTGATGGTGCACTCGTCCTGGGCATTTTCGTCGTACATGGCTCCGAAAATAATATTGGCGTCGTCTCCCGCCAGCTCCTGCACGTAGCTGGCAGCCTCATTGGCCTCGATCAGGCTGATGTCGCCGGAGATGTTGATGATCACGTGGCTGGCGCCCTCAATGGTGGTCTCCAGCAGAGGACTGGACACTGCCTGCTCCACAGCCTCCTTCGCCTTCTCATCACCCTTTGCGTGGCCGATGCCGATGTGGGCGATTCCTTTATCCGTCATAACAGTCTGCACATCCGCGAAATCCAGGTTGATCAGACCGGGCACGTTGATCAGGTCCGTAATGCCCTGAACTGCCTGCTGCAGCACCTCATCTGCCTTCTTTAAGGCGTCGGGCATGGTGGTCCTTCTGTCCACGATCTCCAGAAGCTTGTCGTTGGGGATTACAATCAGGGTATCCACATTCTCCTTTAAGTGCTCGATTCCCTGGAGAGCGTTGGCCATACGGGTCTTCGCCTCAAAGCGGAAAGGCTTCGTCACCACGCCAACCGTCAGAATTCCCATATCCTTCGCCAGCTTTGCCACCACAGGTGCAGCTCCGGTTCCGGTACCGCCGCCCATACCGCAGGTGACGAACACCATGTCCGCTCCCTTCATGGCCTGGGCCAGCTCCTCAGAGCTCTCCTCAGCCGCCTTCTCGCCGATCTCCGGCTTGGCGCCTGCTCCCAGTCCCTTGGTCAGCTTCTCGCCGATCTGCATGGCGGTGGGAGCCTTGCAGAACTGAAGGGCCTGCTTGTCCGTATTCACTCCAATAAACTCCACGCCGGCGATGTTCTCGTCGATCATGCGGTTTACCGCGTTATTGCCTGCTCCGCCTACACCGATCACAATAATTCTGGCTGAATTCTCTGTCTCATTTATCTTAATCTCCAACAAGGTTGTTTCCTCCTTTAACCCTTTTTGCTTCTATACTTCTGGTCCGCGCCGCACTGCCGCAGCACCCGGATCTCTTTCAAACCGGTCTGTCACGAAAAAAAGAATGGGTTCGATTCCCATGTTATGTCAACTATCTTCCACAGTTTCCGCGGTTCTCCTAATACTATATTTGATTTTTGAAAAAATATCAACTCCTAATTGCCTAAAAATCCCGCAAAATTTGCATTTTTTTCTATTCCTAAGACTTCTTCTTAAATGTGTACGTTCTGCTGGTGTTCGCCTCGTCGTAGGAATCCAGGTACAGGGTTCCCGCCTGTCCCTCCAGAACGGGAAGGGTGTCATGAAGAGCCGCTATTTTTCCGTTGAGGGAGTCGCTGGTGCCCAGCTCCACGTCGATCTCCCCGATTTTCAGCGTCACCTGGCTTCTGGCCCCGAAGTGGATCTCATCCACCTGGATCTCGTAGTCATAGAGGGCCTGGGTCAGGTTCAGAATCTCATTGAACACCTGCTTGTCCGCCACTGGAAGGGGAGCGTAGAGAGCGATGTGGCCGAATTCCAGCCCCGTCACCTCCGGCACCCCCTCCAGTCTTTCATTGGTGCTGTCCACGATGATTCCGTCCTTGTCAAAATACATATAGCTGCTCATATAGCGCAGATAGCCCACAATGCTCTTCTCGTAGACGATCACTTCCACATGGGTGGGACTCTCAAATACCAGGTCATAATCCTCCACATAGGGAATGGTTTTGTGCTCTCCCATCCGGTCCGTCACATAACAGTAGATCAGGTTCCTGTCTTTCGCCGTGGGAAACAGGATCCGGGTGATCTCCTCACTGGTGACCCGGCTGTTTCCCGTGACGGTCACTTCGGTGATCCGGACGGAAAACGCCGCGGCCGCCAGCAGAAGCAGGATCACCGCCGGTATCGCCAGCCATTTTTTCAGTTTTCTTTTTCCTTTGCCTCTTGTCTCTGCCATCGGATATCGGCACCCGCCAGTCTCAGATCCCGGCAGATGTCCTCGTACCCCCTCTCTATGTGAAAGCAGTCGTATATTTCAGTTTCTCCCTCCGCCGCCAGACCGGCGACCACCAGGGCTGCCCCGCCTCTCAAATCTCTGGCCCCCGCTCTGCCTCCCCGCAGAACCGGTCTTCCCCGCACCAGGGCCTCTCCCTCCCGGACAGTGACGGACGCTCCCAGCTTTTCCAGCTCCGCCGCCGTCTCATATCTTCCCTCAAACACCGTCTCCCGAATCCGGCTCACGCCGGAGGCACAGCAGAGCAGACCCATCACCGGGGACTGAAGGTCTGTGGGAAAGCCGGGATAGGGGCCGGTCTCCACCTGCAGCGGCAGAGGCCGTCCCGCCATGGAGACGGTGACGGCTGTCTCTGAGATGTCAAAGACCGCTCCGGCCCGCTCCAGAGTGCGGATCACTTCTTTTAAATGCTCCGGCCTCACTCCCGCCAGCTCCACTTCCCCCCGGCCCGCCATGGCGGCCATGAGGTAGGTTCCCGCCACAATCCGGTCTCCCGGCGCCTGAAACCGGCAGCCGTGAAGCTTTTTCTTTCCCCGGATCCGAATTCTCCCTGTGCCGCCTCCTGAGACTTCCCCGCCCATGGCGTTGATAAACCGGCACAGTTCCTCGATCTCCGGCTCCCTGGCAGCCCCCAGAATCACCGTGTCGCCGTCGGCCAGGGCCGCCGCCAGCAGAGCGTTTTCCGTGGCTCCCACACTGGGATAGGGAAGGCGGATGGTCCCGCCGGCGAGACGCCCTGCCCTGGCCTGGACGCAGCAGCCGTCCTCCCGGATTTCCGCCCCCAGACTGCGGAGAGCCTGAAGATGAAAATCTATGGGTCTCTTTCCGATGGAACAGCCCCCGGGATAACAGGTGGAACCTCTTCCGCACCGCCCCAGCACCGCTCCCAGCAGCACGATGGAGGAGCGCATCTGCCTCACGTACTCCTCCGGCAGATCCGTCCTGTCCAGCCCCGCCGGACAGAGCGTCAGCTCCCCGTCTTTTAAGGTGCAGGAACAGCCCATAAACTTCAATATCCCCATCATACAAAACACATCCTGTATGGCGGGGACATTGGTAATGACTGTCGTCTCATCACTTAATATGGAAGCTGCCATCATGGGCAGCACTCCGTTTTTGGATCCCTGAACGGGAATCCGGCCCTGCAGCCTGCGAAAACCACCGATATGTATCTCTGACACCTGTGCCGCCTCCTGCCGCTTCTATACCTTATCTTATGCGGCAGTGCCCTCGCCGGTGCAGGTTTCGCCATCTCCTGTGCGGATTTTCCTTCTGAAATCGGAAAACAGCCTGTCAATCCGGCCTATTTTTCCAGCCGGATCTGGTTGGAAACGCTCAGCACAATTCCCATCTCCACCATGAGGAACAGCACCGACGTGCCTCCGTAGCTGATGAAGGGAAGGGTGATTCCCGTATTGGGGATGGAGTTGGTCACCACGGCGATATTTAAGATCACCTGAATGGCAATATGGCCCATGACCCCCACCACCAGAAGAGCTCCGAACAGATCCGGCGCGCTGTTGGCGATGATCATGAACTGATAAATCATAAACAGAAAAATAAATATTACGGAGACCGCCCCGAAAAGGCCCAGCTCCTCACAGATAATGGAGAATATCATGTCGTTCTGGGCCTCCGGCAGAAAGCCCATTTTCTGGATGCTCTCCCCCAGTCCCTTGCCCAGCAGACCGCCGGAACCGATGGCGTACAGGCCCTGGAGCACCTGGAACCCGCCCTCCTGGGCGTAGGCCTCCGGGTTAAGCCACACGTTGATCCGTTCCAGCTGATAGCTCTGAAGCAGACCGATGGCCTCCAGCCCATGGCCGATCTGGCCGGCAAAGCAGTACACCGCTGCTGCCGCCCCCACGCAGGCTCCGAAGATCAGCTTCTTCTTGGTGGCCACAAACAGCATGACAAATACGATTCCGCAGATGATAATGCCGGAACTTAAGTTGTTGGCCGCCACCAGCACCGCCAGGGGAAGGGCCATGGCTCCCACCAGCACCATATTTTTCAGCCGGTTGATATGTCCTCCCATGCGGGTGATCACCACCGCCAGAGTGACGATCAGGGCCACTTTCACAAACTCTGTGGGCTGAAAGCTCAAGGGGCCTATGCCCAGCCACCGTCTCTTGCCGTTGACCACTCTTCCGACCAGGCTTACGGCGATCATCAGCACATAGGACAGCACATAGGAGATGGCAGCGAATTTGGCGAAAAAATGGTAATTGATCTTGGAAACGATGATCATCACCACAAACCCGCCCGCCGCGATCAAGGCCTGCCTTTTCATAAAATAGCCGGCATCCCCGTACATCAGCTGAGCCGTGTAGGAACTGGCGCTGTAAATCATGACCAGGCCGAACACGGTCACAAATATCACGGTAAACAGCAGACTGTAATTGTAAAATCTCCGGACTCTCTTCTTCTTTCTCGGCTGTGCCTGCGGCGCTCTTTCTTCCTGCCGCACCTGCTGCCTTCCTGCCATATCTTAGCTCCTTTTTATCTACAGCTGGCGGACGCACTCCTTAAAGATCCGTCCGCGCTCCTCATAATCTTTGAACATGCCCCAGCTGGCGCAGGCGGGAGACAGAAGAACGCAGTCCCCTCTGTCCGCGTACGACGCACATACCCGGACTGCCTCCGCCATGTCCTCCGCATACATAATATCGTTGAACCCGTGCTCTCTGGCACACTGGGCAATCTTCTCCCTGGTCTGGCCGATGAGCACCAGATACTTCACCTTGCCGCCAAAGCTCTCGATCCACTCGTCGTAGGTGGATCCCTTGTCATATCCGCCGGCAATGAGAATGGTGGGTCCGGGCATGGCCTTCACCGCCTGGATGGCCGCGTCAGGATTGGTTCCCTTGGAATCGTTGTAGTACTTGACTCCCGCCCGCTCCAGCACAAACTCAATGCGGTGCTCCACCGCCTGGAACTTCTTTGCCGCCTCCACAATGTGGTCCATGGGTACTCCGGCCGCCGCGCCCATGGCTATGGCCGCCATCACATTTTCATAATTATGCCGTCCCAGGATCTGCAATTCATGAACATTCAGCAGCTCCTTCTTTTTTCCGTCGTGGGCGTACATAATCTTGTCCCCATCCAGGAAATAGCCCTCCTTCAGCTCCTCCCGGCTGCTGAAGAACACCACCTTCGGCTTTAAGTCCTTCTGCTGTCCGAACTCCCGGAGCACCGGATCGTCATAGTTTAAGACGCAGGTATCTTCCTCCCTCTGGTTCATGGTAATGCTCTCCTTCACAGCAATGTAGCACTCCATGGTCTTGTGGCGGTTTAAATGGTCCGGCGTAATGTTTAAGATGGCGCTGATGTCCGGACGGAAATCCATGATGGTCTCCAGCTGGAAGCTGGATACCTCCGCCACGGTGACGGAATCATCCTCTGTGGCCAGCGCCTCCTGGGTGTAGGGAATCCCGATATTTCCCACCACATGAACGTCCTTGAACCAGGACTTCATAATCTCCCCCGTGAGGGCCGTGGTGGTGGTCTTTCCGTTGGTTCCCGTAATGGCGATCAGCTTCCCCTTGGCGCACTGATACGCCAGCTGGATCTCACTCCAGATGGGAATCTTCACATCCGCCAGCACCGACACAAAGGGTGCGTCCAGGGGAATTCCCGGGCTGATGACACACAGCTCCACTCCCAGAAGATCCGTCCTCTTCAGATCCCCGAGGATGATCTCCACCTTGTCCTTTTCCTGAAATTTTCCGCGGATCTCCTTCTTGTCAAGGCTGGGATTGCTGTCATAGAGCACAACCTCCCCGCCCATGTCGAGAAGCAGCCTTGCCGCGGCGATCCCGCTTTTTCCTGTTCCTGCAACGATAACCTTCTGGCTCATCTTCTTCCTCCTATAGTCCTAAGTAAGCGATCAGGCAGAGAATGGCGGTGATGATGGAAAACACTGCCACCACTCTGGTCTCCGACCAGCCGCAAAGCTCAAAATGATGATGGATGGGGGCCATTTTGAAGATACGTTTTCCCCCGGTCTTTTTAAAGTAAGTCACCTGGATGATCACGGACAGCACTTCCACCAGATAGATCAGCCCCACAATGGCGATGAACAGGGGAATCTGCATCATAAACGCGCTGGATGCCACAAATCCGCCCAGAGCCAGGGAACCGGTGTCCCCCATAAACACTTTCGCGGGATACACGTTAAACAGCAGAAAGCCCAGCAGGCTTCCCACCACCGCCCCGGTGATGGGGCTGATGCCCGTGTTCTCCCCGATGGCCACCACGGTCATGAAGGTGGCCACCAGAATGGTGACGCTGGTGCACAGGCCGTCCAGACCGTCAGTAAAATTCACCCCGTTGTCTGTTCCCAGAGTGACGAAAAAGAGGAAGGGAACAAACAGCCATCCCAGATCCAGAAAATATCCATGGTCAAAGCCTCCCGTAAAGGGGATGAGCATGGACGTTCCCACATCGTTGGAAGTGATCAGGTACCAGCAGAAAATTCCCGTGATCACAAACTGCCCCAGCAGTTTCTGCTTGGGGTTCAGTCCCTCGGACCGCTTCATCACGATCTTGATGTAGTCGTCTAAAAAACCGATGATTCCAAATCCTACTGTGACGAAGAGGATGGGAATGATCTTCGGGTAGTCTCTCAGATAAAACAGGGAGGTCACGATAATGCTGGTCAGAATTACCAGACCTCCCATGGTCGGCGTTCCCTGCTTTTTTAAGTGGGCCTGGGGCCCGTCGTCCCGGACCTGCTGTCCGAATTTCAGCTTGTGGAGAAACGGGATCACAATGGGGCACAGGATCGCGCTCACCGCGAAGGCAATGATGATTGCCAGTATGGTTTCATTTATCATATCGCACCTCTGTCTTTTATGTATTCAGGGAATAGTATACGTCTTTTTCCGGGAATAATCAACCGTAGATTCGGAAGGAAGAAACAGTTTCTTCCTCCTCTGCCTGGATTCCCAGATATGGCAGAATGTTCTTGAAAACATCGGCGACCACCGGCGCCGCGATGGTCCCGCCGTAGTAGATTCCCTCCGGCTCGTCGATGGTGATCAGGGCCAGCACCTGGGGATCGTCCGCAGGAGCAAAGCCGATAAAGGAGGAGATGTATTTTTTCAGGCTTCTGGGCAGTTTTTCTGAGGTGGCCGTCTTTCCCCCGATGCGGTATCCGGCTATGGCCGCGTTTTTTCCGCTTCCCTCCGCCACCACCTGCTCCAGGATATACCGCATGGTGGCGCTGGTCTCCTCCGACAGGATCCGCTCCCCCTCCGGGTACTCAAATTCCCGGATCCGGCTGCCGTCGGCGCTCACCGCCCGGATTCCGAAATGGGGCGTGATGCGGGTCCCGCCGTTGATGATGGAGGAGACCGTGGCCGCCAGCTGGACCGGGGTAATCTGGAATGACTGGCCGAAAGAGACGGTGGCCAGCTCCACAGCCCCCATCTTCTCCTTTTGGTGCATGATGGTGGAGGCCTCCCCCGGCAGGTCGATTCCCGTCTTTCCCATGAGGCCGAACTGCTGGAAATATTTGTAATAGTTCTCCACTCCCAGTCTCTGGCCCACATCGATGAGAACGGGATTGCAGGAATTCATCATTCCCTGGAGAAAGGTCTCGCTTCCATGTCCCCCGGTCTTATGGCACCGGATTTTCCGGTCCTCCACAATGCGGAACCCCGGGCAGTTGAAATGATCGTCCAGATCCACCACCCCTTCCTCCAGGCCGGCGGCGGCAGTGATGATCTTGAAGGTGGATCCCGGCTCGTAGGTGTCGCTCACGCAGGGATTCCGCCACATGCGGTTTAACAGATCCTGCTCCTCCTTCTCATCCGCGGGAGTCTCTGTTCCCTCCGGCAGGGAGAACGGGTCGTTCAGGTGAAATTCCGGCACGCTGGCCATGGCCAGGATCTCCCCGTTTCGGGGATCCATCACCAGGATGGACACCTGTTTCGCCCCTTTTTTCTCCATGACCTGGCTGGCTGCCTGCTCCGCGTACTTTTGAATATTCACATCCAGACTGATATAGAGGTCGTTTCCCGCCACCGGCTCGATCCGGTCCTCCGCCGCGTTTTCGATCTCGATCCCGGCGGCGTCCGTCATGGTGAGAATTTTTCCGGCCGTTCCCTTCAGGTACTCCTCATACTCCACCTCCAGGCCGATGATCCCCTGATTGTCTCCCCCCGTAAAGCCCAGAACCCGGGAGGCCAGACTGTCCCAGGGATAGTACCGCTTGTAGTCCTCATCCACCTTCACCCCGGCCAGGCCCATATTTCGGATGGCGTCCCCCACCGTCTTGTCCACGTTGGTCTTTACGATTTCCCTGGAACTTCGCTTCTCCACCCGGGCCCGCACCGTCTCCTCCGCCACGCCCAGCTCCCGGGAAAGGACGGCGATCACCTCCTCCGGATCCTGAATCTGGCTGTGGATCACCGATACGGTGCACACGGTGCGGTTGGTGGCGATCACCTGGCCGTTCCGGTCTATGATCTCTCCCCTGGCCGCCTTGATGGTCCTCTCCCTCTGGTGAAGATCCTCCGCCTTTTCACTGTAATATTCCGACCGGAATACCATAAGATAGGCCAGCCGCCCGGAAAGGACGGCCGCTGCCACCGCCAGGATCAGAAACATTCCCGTGATCCGGCTCCGGTGGCGGGTCCGGTTTTCATTCATGAAAACATCCCCGTTCATCCATATTGCTACAGTATATGCGGCGGACGGCCGGTTATGTGGAAAGAAAAGGTGTGCGCTTTCGGCACACACCTTTCTGGCAAATTCCGGCTCTGCCGGACTATTCTCATTCTCTCCCGTCTTCCTGGGAGCTCTCCGCCGTCTCCGGGGACGATTCTGACTCAGAGGACTCCTTTGTCTGATCTTTCTCCCCGCCGCTTTCCTCACGGCTTCCGGATTCTTCCTGGCTGCCGGTGCCCGCCGGCGCCGTCTCCTCCCGGCTCTCAGCGCTGTCGTCCTCCGGCACACGGTCAGGAACTCCGCTGCCTCCCACCTCAGGAAGCACCACTTCCTCGTCCGGATAAGACTCCTCCGGAGCTGTCTCCTCAGGCGTCTGTCCTTCCTCTTCTCCAGACGTATTGTCCGTAATTCCTTCCTCCTGGGGCAGTCCCATCTCTTCCCCGGTATCTCCCGTCTCTGTATCCGGGAATACATTCAAATAAGGAAGAATTTCCTTCATAATCTTTGCGAACACTTCGCTGGCATAGGTGGAATGGGGCTGATCCGCCACGTGGGGCTGGTCGATTGCCACGTAAACCAAAACTTCCGGGTGGTCCACCGGGGCAAATCCACAGAAGGACACCACATAGTTTCCATTGCCTCTGGGCAGTTTCTCCGCTGTTCCCGTTTTTCCTCCCAGCTCATAGCCTTCCACCTGGGCGGCCTTTCCCGTTCCCTTGGTGCCGTACACGGTCTGGAACAGGGCGTCCTTGATAAAGTCGCTGGTGGACTGGGATACCGTCTCCCTCACCAGCACCGGATCCACCTTCTTCACCACAGATCCCTGGGAATTGAGAATCTGCTTCACCACATGGGGCTGATAGTAGGAACCGCCGTTGATCACGGAACAGTAGGCCGCCGCCATCTGGATCATGGTACAGTTGTAGTTCTGGCCGAAGGCGTTGGTGGCAAGATCCACCGGGCCCGCCGTTTCCGCCGTGTATCCCAGATTGCTGGTGTCCGCCTCCCCGGGAAGGTCCACTCCCGTCTTTTCCGTAAATCCAAACATATCCTGATATTTGTAAAAGATGTCTTTTCCCTCTTTGCTGACGATCTGCATCAGCACATCGTTGCAGGATACCATGAGGGACTCCGCCACCGTCAGATTGCCGTGGCCTCCCACCCGGTTTACACATTTGATGTAGGTGCCGGCCACATCCTGACCGCCGTCGCAGAAAAACGTCTCGTTTCCGGTAATGACACCCTCCTCCAGAGCCGCCGCGATGGTAAAGATCTTCGATGGGGAACCGGGCTCATAGGTATCGCTCACACAGAAATTTCTCCACTGCTTATACCAGGCATCCATCTGTTCCTCGTCGCTCATGGCGGCGATCTCCGCGTCCGTGTACATTCCGGAGAGATCCCTGGGGTTGTTTAAGTCGTACATCCGGTCGGTGGCCATGGCCAGAATTTCTCCCGTGTCCGGATCCATCACCACCACGCCAATGTTCTCTGAACCGGTGGTGGTCATCCACTCATTCACGTATTTCTCCACAATCTGCTGTACATTCAGATCAATGGTGGAAACCACAGTGTTGCCGTTGACCGCCGGCTTGATCACCGTCTCCAGGTTGGAATCGTCGTTGAGATAGCCGTACTCTCTTCCGTTGGTGCCCACGAGCACGCTGTTGTAGGACTGCTCAATCCCGCCGTTTCCCGTGGTCCCGTCGCTGGAGGAAAATCCCAGCACCGTGCTGGCCGTCTCGTTATAGGGGTAATACCGCTTATATTCCTCCTCAAACCAGATGCCGTAGACCCGCTTTTCTTTCTCGCTGGCATTGTCGCTCTTGGAATAGTCCTCGTTCATCTGAGCCTTGATGGTCTCAAAGTTCTCCTTCTGGTCCACCGTCAGCTGCCTGGCATAGCGGATGTAGGGGCTCTCCGGATTTTCCAGAATCAGGTTGGTCAGCTCCGTCTTGTCGTAGCCGAAGGCGTTGGCCAGGGCCGTGGTGGTGGCGTCCAGATATTTATCCTTCCCGTTTGCCGGATCGTAGCCGTCCATGATCTGGGTGGCGTCAATGATCAGGTTGTATACTTTGTCACTCACCGCCAGATAAGTGCCGTTCCGATCCACAATGTCCCCCCGCTTGTAGGGAAGGGTTCTGCTGTCATAGCTGGAGTGCTGGCTCAGCACGATCTGGCTGTATTCCTCGTTGTTGTCCTTGATGATATTGTAGAGCACCAGAACCAATGCAAACAAAGCCAGCGTAATCACCAGAACGGTGACCGCCAGCTTCTCCTGCATATAATTGGTAAAAATCCGTTTTTTGTTATTCCGATGCCTGCCGTCAGTTGTAGTTCGGGATGTCTTCATTTTGTCTTATATACTCGCTTTCCGTCTGATCATACAGCAGTACCTGGTCCTTGCCGGCATACACCATGCCCAGCTCTTCCGTCGCTACCTTATAAATATAGTCCAGATTGACCGAGGTGTTGATTCTGGTCTCCAGAGTGTCGTTCTCCGCTCTCTGGTTCTCCACCTGCTGCTCCAGGGTCTCAATATGATCCAGTCTGGCCTGCATCGCTGACTGCTGATGAAGGTATCCCACACAGATCACCAGGGCGCACACTGCCGCCGCACTCAGCATCAGCACATAGGGCAGGTCCATGCTCAGCGCCTTCTCCTGGTTTCTGCGTATATGCTCCCGTACATAGGGAGCAGTCTCCTGCCTGCGCCGTCTCTCCTGATACTCCGGCCTCTCTGCAGGCTCTGCTCTGCGCACCGTATTTCCGTCCACGTATGCCGTCATCCTCTGCCGGGCTCTTCTAGCAGCCATGTTCCCGTCCCTCCTGTTCTCACTCGTTGCCATTTCTCTCAAACACACGAAGCTTCGCGCTCTTGGATCTGCTGTTTTCCTGTATCTCTTCCTCAGAGGGCAGAATGGGTTTTCTGGTGATCACCCGTCCTCTGCTCTTCTTTCCGCACACGCACACCGGAAAATCCGGCGGGCAGGTGCAGGGATTTTCATTGGTCTTAAACCTGGTCTTCACAATCCGGTCTTCCAGGGAATGAAAGGTGATGATGCTCAGCCTCCCTCCCGGATTCAGCAGGCCGATCATCCGGTCTATGGACCGGTTCAGCACATCCAGCTCCCGGTTCAGTTCGATCCGGATCGCCTGGAATGTCTGTTTCGCGGGATGACCTCCCGTGGCCCGGATCTTCGCGGGAATGGCTGCCTTAATAATCTCCGTCAGCTCTCCCGTGGTCTCGATGGGCTTTTTCTCCCTGGCCTTCACAATGTGCTTCGCTATATTTTTCGCAAACCGGTCTTCCCCGTAATCACGGATCATCCGGTACAGTTCTGATTCGCTGTAGGTATTTACAATATCCGCCGCTGTTCTGGGATTTCTCTGGTCCATCCTCATGTCCAGAGGAACGTCCTCCCGGTAGGTGAATCCCCGCTCTGCAGTGTCCAGCTGATAAGAGGAAACTCCCAGATCCAGGTAGATTCCGTCCACCTTCTCAATGCCCAGGTCTCTCAGCACCTCGGCGATGTTCTCATAATTGTTTCTCACAATCACCGTGCGGCCCGGAAATTCCTTCAGCCTCTCCGTGGCCGCCGCGATGGCGTCCCCGTCCTGGTCAATGCCGATGAGCTTTCCCCCGTCTCCCAGCCTGCGGCACACCTCAAAGGCATGTCCGCCGCCGCCCAGGGTTCCGTCCACATAAATCCCGTCCGCTTTGATGTTCAGGCTGTCGATGGTCTCATGAAGCAGTACAGATTTATGTTCAAACATTTACAGCAGTCCTCCCAGTTCTTCCGCGATGTCCTCAATGTCATCGAAGTCGTTCTTCGCGCTCCAGGCCTCCCGGCTCCAGATCTCAATTCGGCTTCCCATACCCACGAGCACCGCGTCTTTCTCGATCCCTGCGTACTCCCGCAGAGCTGCGGGGAGAAGGATCCTTCCCTGCTTGTCCACCTCGCAGGTGGCTGCGCCGGCTACAAGAAATCTTGTAAGCTTTCTGGCGGCAGGATTGGTGTATGGCAGCGCGTGCAGCTTCTCTTCCAGTGCGGTCCACTCGTCATTGGCGTATACGGAAAGGCAGCCATCCAGACCTCTTGTTACCACGAAGTCTTCGCCCAGCTGCTCTCTGAATTTGGAAGGTACGATAAGACGTCCCTTCGCATCAACTGTGTGATTGTATTCGCCCATGAACATCTTTATCACCACCGTACTGCAAATCCGCCACTGGTCCACCACTTTTTACCACAGTAAACCACTTGCTACCACTTTTTACCACCATGTAACCTTATTCTAGTTCATTTAGGGGTAAATGGCAAGAATTTTTTTAGAAAATCGTAAAAAAGTAAACCCCGGAACTGGCGTGGTTTTTGCTGGAAAAATCCGGATTTTTCCACATTTTTTACTCTCAGGTGGGGGATTGGAACAGTGAGGTGGGGAACAGGGTCCGGAAATGCCGGTTTCTGATGGAAAAATTTCAGGATATGGGGGAACATATGGAAAAAAGTGGGGACCATACAGCATTTTCCTAATGGGCGCAGAAAAGCCGCCCGTCTCTGCTCCCCACGCAGAGATGGACGGCTTTTCTGCTCATATCCTGCTGCTCTCCTGCTCCCGCATCCGCTTTTTGATCTGGCTTAAGGTCACAGGGGACATTCTCAGGAATGCGGCGATGTGCTTGTCGGGAATCTGATTGGACATCCCGGGATGGGTCTCTAAAAACCATCGGTATTTCATTTCCGCCGTACACCCGGAGAGCACCCGGCCCTTCTCCAGATGATACTGTCCGGCGCGCAGGGTCATTGCCTGATACAGGCCTCTCACTTCCGGAAAGCTGTCCACCATTTTCCGGAAATCAGCCATCCGCAGTCTGAAAATCATCCCGTTGGTCAGAGCCTCCACCGAGGCAGGCGCCGGCATCTCCAGGTCAAATCCCGGCATCAGGGACATGCCGGGCTCATTGACCAGGCAGTCTGTGACCTCACAGTCCTCCTCGTTGACAACATATGCCCGGAACACGCCTTCTACGGACAGGACGATGTGCTCGACTCTCCCGCCCTCCGTAAAAATTTTCGTCTTCTTTTTCACCGGTTCCAGCACCCCCCAGTCTGAGGCGCACTGAACCGCTGTTTTCTCCCGCATTCCCAGGACTTTCGTCACAAAGTCATAATTATTCATATACACTTTCCCCTTCTGCCTCTGTAAGTATATCAGCTGTCCTGCCGATTTTCATTTGTCCATTTTAATATTAATAGACATTCCTGGTATTAAATTCCGTACAAAATCATATGCCCCCGCCAGCGGCGTTTTTTGGCATGACCTTACAGGGTCTTTTCCGATTCCCGGTTTCTGCAGTCCCCATTGGCGTTTCTTCGGCTCTTTCCACTGCTTCCAGATGATAATTCTGAGCCCTGTTCTTAAATGTGCGTCTATCTCTGCCATTACTGTTTTCTCTGTCTTGCCGGCGACTGCCCCCGGCATTTTCCTGCCGGTTAGTTCTTTCAGCCTGCCTTTGAATCTCTTCACAGAGTCCTGGCGGGGTCTGCACTTCCATTCCTTCGTCCTGCTGTCCTTGTAGAATCCGAATCCGAGATCCTTCAGCTTTGGCGGTCTTGTAATGCGAGTCTTAGTCATGTTGACCTTTAACCCCAGTTCCCTCTGTATCCAGTCTGATACCGTCCGCATCACTCCTTTTGCGCTCGACTCGCTTCTGACCGCTGTGACACAGTCATCTGCGTAATTTCCGCCCCGCGGAGTTCCGAGTTTTGTTTCCTCATAACCCTGCGGTGTCATAACTCCTGCTTTCAGATACTTTCGGATTAAGACTTCCCCCAATCGCTATCCCTTCTTCCCGCCTGTACCTCACGATACAAACCTTGAGAGTCACTGTGGGGTTCGTCGGCAGCTACGCCCCTTGTGGACTTTCACCACAGACTGACGGCATGCCCGTCATACACAAAAAGGCAGCCCCAGAGGGACTGCCCGCTGTGTCTGCGGCTTCTAGTATCCGCAGGCGATATATTGTGCAATCAGCTTATCCAGAGTCACGCTGTTGTGGTAGATCACTTCGTAGCCTTCCTCGAGATCAATGCTCTCGTTCAGCGCCCTCCTCGCCTGTTCAATTGCCTGAATCAGCTCTTCTTTCGCCATCTTCATATTCATTTCTCCTTTGCACCGGCCATGTGGCGCATGGCGTACCCCCGTATTTCCGGCCTCCCTTTTACCGGCAAACATATTATTCGAGGCTTTCTTTATTTTATACTGAAAAAGGGAAAAAATCAAACAAATTCGGCCGACAGGCTGTGCCCTATTTCGACACCGCCGGCGGGCAGATTCCGTGGAAAAGGGTTTTATTTTCCATGAATTTATGCTATCCTATAAGCATTGCGGCGTCATTCGGAATTTCGCCTGAAAGCGGACTCCGGGACGAAATTTGAACAGATAGGAAGGTAATGATATGAAACTTGGCATAGTAGGATTGCCTAATGTAGGAAAAAGCACCCTCTTCAACTCTCTGACAAAGGCGGGGGCAGAATCGGCCAACTATCCCTTCTGCACCATCGATCCCAACGTGGGAGTGGTGGCCGTTCCCGACGAGCGGCTGAAGCTGCTGGCAGACCTGTACCATTCTCAGAAGATCACGCCGGCCGTGATCGAATTTGTGGACATCGCCGGACTGGTGAAGGGAGCCTCCAAAGGCGAGGGCCTGGGAAACCAGTTCCTCTCCAACATCCGGGAGGTGGACGCCATCGTCCATGTGGTCCGCTGCTTTGACGATCCCAACGTAATTCATGTAGACGGCAGCGTGGATCCCTTAAGAGATATTGAAACCATTAACCTGGAGCTGATCTTCTCCGATCTGGAGATTCTGGAGCGGCGCATCTCCAAGGTGGGACGGGCCGCTTTCAACGACAAAGCCCTGGCAAAGGAACTGGAAGTTTTAAAAGGCCTGAAGGCGCACCTGGAGGAGGGAAAACTGGCAAAGAGCTACGTTCCCGAGGATGAGGAAATGATGCCCTTTATCGCCTCCTTAAACCTGCTCACCGCCAAGCCGGTGATCTTCGCCGCCAACGTGGGGGAGGACGACCTGGCGGACGATGGAGCCAGCAATCCCTATGTGGCCAGCGTCCGGGAATTCGCAAAGGAAAATGACTGCGAGGTCTTTGTCATCTGCGCCGAGATCGAGGAAGAGATCTCCGAGCTGGATGACGACGAAAAGAAAATGTTCCTGGAAGATCTGGGCTTAAAGGAATCCGGCCTGGAAAAACTGATCGCCGCCAGCTACAGCCTTCTGGGACTTTTAAGCTATCTCACCGCCGGCGAGAAAGAGACCAGAGCCTGGACCATCACCAAGGGCACTAAGGCGCCCCAGGCCGCCGGAAAGATCCACAGCGATTTCGAGCGGGGCTTTATCCGGGCAGAAGTGGTCAACTACAAAGACCTGCTGGACTGCGGCAGCTACAATGCCGCCAAGGAAAAAGGCCTGGTACGGCTGGAAGGAAAGGACTATGTGGTTCAGGACGGTGATGTGATCCTGTTCCGGTTTAACGTCTGATTGGCTGATCCACCGGCTTTCATATACAATCTCATTTTATATACAATCCTCATGGGAGCGGCGCGCGGCGCGCCGCTCTCTCTTTGTCTTTTTCCCATTTTGGGCCGTCTCTGTCTTTCTGTGTTTTCCAATATTGTATGCAAAATATCCATTAATCCTCAGATATTCCCCAGTTTTTCGTGATTATTCACAATTTATTGTATACTATTTTGTGAACTATTGACATTGAAGGATATGCGTCTTCCTGTTATATTGTATGTAAACGAGTAGACTATTGGCCTATAATCCCATTATTTTCCATTTGATAGTATACAATTTAAGGAGGAGTTTTATGAAATGGTGGATGGATCACAAATTTCGCATGGTCCAGAACAATCTGAGGGACATTGACGGCAGCATGGATGTGGATCTGGAAATCTCCATGCTGAAAAAATTCCACGCCAACGTGGTACAGGTGGGATGCGGAGGCATCAGCGCCTTCTCCGACACCGGACTGGACTGCCAGAAAAAGACCCCTTTTCTGCAGGGAGACAAATTTGGGGAGCTGGTGGAAAAATGCCACGCCGAAAACATCCGCGTCATCGCCCGGTTTGACGTGAGCAAGGTTCATCAATCCTTTGAGGCCTCCCATCCGGAATGGCTGCAGAGAACCGGGACCGGGGAGGCTGTGCACTACAACGATACGGTGCTCACCTGCGTCAACGGTCCCTACCAGCAGGAGAAAACCCTGGAAATCATCGGCGAGATCCTGAACAAATACCCGGTAGACGGAATCTTTTTCAATATGTTCGGCTACCAGACCCACGATTACAGCGGAAATTACGTGGGGATCTGCCAGTGTGAAAACTGCCGGAAGCGGTTCCGGGAACTGTTCGGAGAAGAACTTCCGGACAGGGAAGATGAAAGCTCTCCCGTCTTCCAAAAATATCAGGAGTTCAAAAAAATCACGGTGGACCAGCTTCTGCGCAAAATTCAGGAAGGAGTGAAAAGGATTTCTCCGGATATCGCCCTCAGCACTTATTTTGACCAGGGCGTGGACATCATCCGATGCGAGTCCAACACGGCGGTGGACCGTCCTCTTCCCCTGTGGATCTATTCCGCCTCCGACAATGTGTCCTCCATCGAGGGAACCTTCGCGGACAAAGTGTCCAGCAACTGCGCCATCAACGCCGTGGACATCCCCTACCGGTTCATGGGCGTTTCCGACACCTTCAACCGGATCCGCATGTACGAAAATATGGCAAACGGGGGAAATCTGGACTGGTGCATCATCGGTTCCTTTGAGGATTACCCGGACCGCAGCAACTATAAAGGGGTGGAAACTGTATTCAGCTTTCACGAACAGTACCAGGACATTTTCGACTGCCTTCACTCCGCCGCCAGGGTTCTTCTCATACGGCCCGGGGCACCTTACCTTCCAGGAAATTATGAAGAATACCGGGGCATTTTCCGGATGTTAAAGGAAGCCCACATTCCCTTCGACACCCTGATCGACCTGGATACGGAACAGTACCGGAACCATCCGGCAAATTATGACCTGATTATCGTTCCCGGCATTGCCCGGCTGAAAAGCGAAAAGCTGAGAGCCGCCCTGTTAAAGACCAGGGCTTCGGTGATCGCCACCGGGGGAAGCTTTGCAGAGGACCGGGAACTTCTGGAACGATACTTCGGTATCGCGAAGCTGACCAGACACCAGTGTGTCCGGGGCGCCTATTATAAGACCGTTCCCAAAACTGTGTTTCATTCCTTTGCCGACCAGGACTGGGTTTACCAGGACCGGAGCTTCTGGACCGCCGAACCGGCGGACGGCAGCTCAGACAGCCAGCCCATTCTCCCCTACATTTCTCCGGCTGTCTTCGGCCCGCCGGAGCGGTGCTACGGCCACCGGACTACAGATATTCCCGGTGCCGTCATCGGTTCCTGGGGAATCTCCATTCTGTGGGAGGTGGGCACCCTGTACTACACCCAGGGGTATGAGGCTTTCAAGCAGATCTTCCTGGACCTTATGGACCAGATCCGGGGCGGCATCTCCGCTCTCATGCCCTTTGTTACCGACGCCCATGAAAGCATGGAAATGTTTTACGGACATGGAGGAGACCACACTGATCTGATTCAGCTCATCAATCTGAGCGGATTTAGCGGCGTGACAGTGGGCCGTCCGGTGCCTCAGAAGAACATCCGGATCACCCTGAAAAAAACACCGGTCAAGGTGGAGGAACTCACCCCGGAGGGCATAAAAGAAGTCGCCCACAAAGGAAATTCCTTCTCCGTGGAGGAATGCGGCCTGTATAAGGCCTACCGGATCCAATATTAGTGAAATCAATCATCAGTCAAAATGTGGAAAGGAAATTATTATGGGTACAGAAGCAAAAAAGGGGAAAATCAGTTTGTTTGAAATGGTAGCCTACGGATTCGGCGGATTCGGACGAGGTATGTTCAACGCCATCGCCATGGGACAGTTAAATTACTTTTACACCAATTCCCTGGGACTGTCGGCGGCAGTGGTGGGCATGGTCTTCATGCTCTCCCGTTTTTTTGACAGCTTTACAGACATTTTAGTGGGAGCTCTGGTGGACAAGACAAAGAGCCGCTTCGGAAAAGCCAGAATCTGGCTGCTGTGCACCTGCATTCCCTTCGGCGTCGGCACCTATTTGTTATTTACCGTGCCCCAGAGCTGGGGACCTGCCGGCCAGCTCATCTACATCATCATCACCTACAACCTCTGCACCTCCATCCTGGGAACCACCTGGTACGTGCCCCACATGACCCTGCCGGCCCGCATGACCAGAGATCAGGGGGAGCGGGCTCAGATTACCAACGTCAACCAGATTTTTTCCATGCTCTCCGGTCTTCCCTTTTCCATGGTTCTCTTCCCTCAGATCGTGGCCAACGGGAACACCCAGGCGGCGTGGGTGTCCGCTATGAGGCTCTATGCGGTGGCCGGCGTGATCGCCATGGCCATCTGCGCCGTCTTCGCAAAGGAACATGTGGACGAGAAGGAACCGGCCAAAAAGCAGCCGGCAGAGAAGATTCCCTTTGGAAAAATGTTTAAGGCCCTGATCACCAACAAATACTGGGTGATGATTCTGCTCATCTTCATCTTCGACGCCATGAGCAACAACTTCGCCAACGCGGTATCCACCTACTACAGCCAGTATCTTCTGGGGGACGCCACTGTCATCTCCCGGGCCAACCTCTATATCACGGCAGCCCTGGTGATCGTCCTGTTCGGCGCCACGCCCTTTGTGAAAAAATACGGAAAGCGGAAAATCTTCATTCTGGGATCGGTGATTAAATTTGCCGGCATTCTGATCATGGGCATTCTGCCGGTGTCTGCATCAGTTACTGTGGCCTCCCGCGTGATTGAAGCCTTCGGGCGGGGATTCCATTACGCTACCATGTACGCCATGGTTCCCGACGCCATGGAATACGGCGAGTGGAAAACCGGCATCCGGATCGAGGGTACCATGATGTCCGCCTGCTCTTTGGGTGCCAAGATCGGCGTGGGCTTCGGCCCCGGTCTTGCCGGAATCATCATGGATGCAGCCGGTTTTGACGGCCTTCTGACTGTCCAGCCTGCATCCGCACTGACGGCCATCAACGCCTGCCTGGTCTGGATCCCCCTGGCCTTTGCCGCCGGCCTGATCGTCCTGGGATTTCTGTACAAACTGGATGACCAGTATGATGAGATCGTGGCCGAACTGGCCCGAAGAAAAGGCGCCGCTTCCTAAAAACAGCACAAGGTTTGCCCCACTGCAGATTTTCATACATCAGCCGGCCTTCACCGCCGGAGAAAGGAAATACTTATGAAAAACAAATGGCACATTGTAACTATCGGCCATCTCACCAGAAACATCTACTGGGGAGAGGACAACAGCAAAGTCCTCCATCCCTGCATCGCCACCTGCTCTGTGGTGGAGAGTGAGTACGGAAACATTCTGATCGACCCCTCTCTTCCCGGGGAGGCGCTGGCAAAGGAACTCTACGACCAGACCGGCATCCGGGCGGAGGACATCGCCTACACCTACAGCACCCACTGCCATCTGGACCACTGGACCGGCACAGAAGCTTTCCCCAACGCGAAGATCTGCATGCCGAAAGAGGATCTAGCCTACCTGACGGAGGACCGCGCCCTCTACCACGGCGTGCGGGGCCAGGAGATCGACCGTATGGTGGGAATCTCCGGCGAGCTGGTGCCCGGCTTTTCCCTGGTTCCTCTTCCCGGCCACTCCCTGGGACTCCATGGACTGCTCTTTGACGGCCCGGAGGGAAAAATTCTGGCCGCCGGGGACGCCTGTATGGGATATGAGTATTTTCACGCGAAACGGGGATATTTCTGGTCCGCAGAGTACGAACTCTCCTGCCAGTCCATTGAGAAGGCGGCGGAAATAGCCGACGTCATCATCCCAGGCCACGGCAACTATTTCAGCGTAAAGGCTTACAAGTATGACGAGGCCACGGAAAATGAGACCATGCCCGCCACAGAACCGGGAGTGGTGTCCGAGTACACCCGTCTCCGGGACGTGATCTATGACAGCAAAAAGCTGGAGATCCTGCGTTCCTACCTTCCCAACCTGGACGAAGCCGCTCTCCGCATCGCCAGGGACGTGCCTCTCCATGCCCTGATCCTCAACATGCCGGCGGACTCCCAGGAGAAAAAGGAGGAACTGCTTGCGGCCTTAAACCGGTAATTTCACAAAAACCGGCGGCAGAAAATCTTGCGGCAGAAACTGTTCAATGGTAAAATTAAGGGCGTTCCCCCTTGGGGAATGCCCTTTTATGTAAATGTCCTTTTTATTATAAGTTTATAAGTCAGATTCAGGGGGTCAGATCCATGGCAAAAACGAAAATCACCGACGACCGCTACTCCGTGGCGGAGATCGCGGAAGATATTAAAAATAAAATCAGGAACCAGGAATTTGCCGCCAACGAGCGGCTTACGGAGACGGCTCTGTGCAACTTCTACCAGGTGAGCCGCACCCCCATCCGGGAAGCCTTCCGCCTCCTGGAAAACGAAGGATTCCTGGTCTACACCCACAACAGCGGGGTGCGGGTAGCCTCCATATCCGCAGAGGATTCTGTCAAATCCATAGAAATCTCCCGGGAGCTTCACTGCATCGCCGTCCGGGATGCTGTCGGCCGTGTTACGGAGGAAGACATCCGGCAGCTGCGGGAAATTAACCGGAAACTGTTAAACGCCTCCAGCGGCTCTGAGAGAAACCGCCTGGACCATGAATTCCACTCCCTGATCATTCAGCGGGCCGGCAACAGCCCTCTGGCCGAGCATTTTAAACTTCAAGCCAAAAACGATATGCTGTTTGAAGCCATCCTCCCCATCCGGGACACCAGAGCTCCCCACACCTACGCGGAACATGAAAACATCATCGACGCCCTGGAGGCAGGGGACCGGGAGCTGGCGGTGGAGTACACCCGGCTCCACTATCTCAAAGCTCTCCGCTCTGTGGAGGCCAAAGTGCAGGAATACCTGGAACACCAGGCAGGGAAAAAGAAGAAAAAGCGCACTGAATCCTGAGAAATCCCCAAGGGCAGATGTGACTTCGTATGAAATTACATCTGCCCCTGTGTAAGACTGTCTATTTTCCGACAGCCCCTTTCCCATATTTTTTCTGCGGAAAGATCCGTCAGTCGTCCAGCTCGTCCTCTCCCACCAGCTCATCGTACTCCTGCTCATCCAGAAGCTCGTCAAAGGCGTCCGCCACGATCTCGTACTCCTCGTCATCCTCGATATTCTGAAGATCCGGATTGCCGTCGATCTCCGTGTACCGGTATAAGTAAACCTCTCCCTCGTCGGCGTCCTCACCTTCCATGGGAAGCAGGGCGATATAGTCCCTTCCTCCGGCCTCAAAAATCGTCAGGATCACGCATTCCAGCTGGGAACCGTCATCCAGAGTCAGGGTTACCGTCATCTCCTCAGACGGCTCTTCCATAAAATTGTTCTTATCGCTCATCTTTTAACCTCTCTTTACCGGGAGACTGCCTCCCATTTCTGACTCCACTGTATCAGACACAGAGGAAAAATGCAACTGTTTTCTCCGGCCGCCCCACAGAACTCTCTGCGAACGGCCGCTCCGGGCCCTGCCAGGCCGCCGAACCGCCCCGGCGGGGCAGAGAAAGTCTCAGTACTCGATGCCTTCCCTGGCTCCGATTCCCTTCTCGAAGGGATGGCGGACCGCCCGGATCTCGGAGATATAGTCGGCTCTCCTCTGAATTTCCTCAGACGGATTCCGGCCGGTGAGAACCACCTCCAGCGCCTCCGGCCGGTGATCCAGGAAATTCAGGACGCTCTCCTCCGTCACCACGCCGCCGCCAATGGACGCCATGATCTCATCTAATATGAGCAGATCAAAATCTCCCGCCATGGCCGCCGTCTTCTCAAACTGTCCCTGAAAATAGGCTGCCGCCTCTCTCTTTTCCTCCTCGCTCATGCGGAAGAGGAAGCCGAAGGTGCGCTCGCAGGGCAGCACCGTAATTCCGGGAATGGAGCGGAGCACCGCCACCTCCCCGGAATCCTCCGTCTTTAAAAACCGGGAAATCAGAACCCGTTTTCCTCTCCCGGCGGCTCTCACCGCCAGTCCCACAGCGGCGGTGGTCTTCCCCTTGCCGTCGCCGCAGTAAATGTGTATCAGTCCTCTGTCCTTCACTGGCTCTCCTTTCCGTAGTACTCCCGGATAAAGCGGGACGGCTCCTGTTTTTTCCCGTACCGCTCCTTCACGCTGCAGATGCACAGACGCTCCTTCGCCCTGGTCATGGCCACATAGAACATCCGCCGTTCTTCCTCCAGATCCGCCTCCAGCACCGCCTTCCGGTGGGGCGTGATCCCCTCATTGGCATCGATGATGTAGACGATCCGGTATTCCAGCCCCTTGGATCCGTGCATGGTCATAAGGGCCACACCGTCCCGGTCCGGATCCGGCTCTGTCTGGGTCCTGGCCTGGGCTTCCAGCTCCTTTCCGTACTCCTCCATGTGGGCAAACCAGTCGGAAAAGCTCTGGAAGCCGGCGGCGCTCTCCTGGAGCTGATCCGCCACTTCCAGCAGCTCTTCCTCCTTCATCCGGCGGAACCGGGCGTACTCTCTCAGATAATCATTATACCCCACCGCCTTGCGGATATAATTCACCGCCGCCGCAGGCTTCAGCCTGCCGATGGCGGACAGGTCAAATTCCAGCTGCTCCACCCGCTCGGCGATCCAGTCCTTGTCCTGATAAAAGGACTTCACCTTCTCCCAGGAAACCGGGGAGGTCTCCAGGGCGTCCCTGCTGATATAGCGTTTGGGCCGGTTGATGAACTCCAGCACCGTTCCCCGATCCAGATCTCCCATGGCCGCCCGGATGTAGGCCAGGATATTTTTGGAGATCCAGTGCTCGTAGATATTGGGAAGGCTGTCCCTAGTCTTAAAGGGCACGTTGTACTCCATGAGGCGCTCCACCAGAAGACGGGGCTCCAGGCTGGTGCGGTAGATGACGGCAATGTCCGACAGAGAATATCCCCCGTCCCGCCAGGCCATAATCTCCTTCACCACCGCCAGGGCCTCGTCCTTCGCGTCAGGATAAAAACAGGTGCGCACCGGCGCACCCATTCCCTTTTCCGCCCGGATTTCCTTGGGAAACCGGGTTTTATTGTGGGCGATGAGACGGCCCGCCGTCTCCACAATGGTCTTTGTGGAGCGGTAGTTGACGTTTAACAGCACCTTCTCCGCCCCCGGATAGTCCCGCTCAAAGCCCAGCATGATCTCCGGCTTTGCCCCCCGGAACCGGTAGATGGACTGATCGTCATCCCCCACAATAAACAGGTTGTTCTCCGGCAGGGCCAGCATCCGGACGATCTCATACTGAATCCTGTTGATGTCCTGGAACTCATCGATGAGGATGTAGGTGTATTTTCTCTGCCAGGCGGAGAGAATATCCTTTCTCTGGGTAAATAACTCCCAGCACATCACCAGCATATCGTCAAAATCGATGAGACCTGCGGCCCGCAGCTTCTCCTCATAGCCCCGGTACAACTTTTTAAACACTTCCTCCGGGCAGTTTTTGGAGTAATAGCAGGAGAGATCCATCATCTCCCCCTTCACGGCGCTGATCTCACCGAGAACGGAGGAGATGAAATCGGCCTCATCCTCCGTCTCAATCTCCTCCTCGTCCGTCAGTTCCTTCAGAAACTGAACCCGCTGCTCCTCCCTCACAATATCTTTCGCCTGATAGCCGTAGGCCAGCTTCAGAATGCGGAAAAATACGCTGTGGAAGGTGCCGAAAGTCACCGGCAGTTTTTTCCCTCCCACCAGGCGCTCAAAGCGGGTCTGCATCTCTCTGGCAGCTGCTCTGGTAAAGGTGATCACCAGAATGTTTCCCGGAGAAACCACCCCCTCCTCCGTCAGCATCCGGACCCGCTCCGTGAGCACGGTGGTCTTTCCTGAACCGGGTCCTGCCAGAACCAGGATCGGACCTTCCCGGTGGCGGATGGCCGCCTCCTGAGCTTCGTTAAATGCCATTGACGTCAGCTTCCAGCTTTTCGATGCCGATGCGGATGCGCCGTAAGGTCTCCTCCTTGCCCAGCACCTCCATGATCTCCGTGGCGCCGGCGGGAGTCATCTGTTTGCCGGACACAGCCGTCCGCAGCGGCCACATCACAAAGCCGGTCTTGCAGCCTTTCTCCGTCACATACTGGGAGAGAGAGGCATAAAGTGCGTCGTTGCTGAAATCCTCCTGAGCCTCCAGAATGGGCAGAGTCTCCTGCAGCACTGTCAGAGACTTTGCGGAATCCGTCTTCATCTTCTTGTGGGTGTACATGGATACGTCGTACTCCGGAAGCTCCTCAAAGAAGTCAATGTGGTCTGCAATATCCGGGAAAATCTCGATTCTGGTCTTCACCATGGCGGCGATCTTTCTCAGATCCAGATCTTTCTTGATCACCTGGCGGATATAGCCCTCCGCCCTCTCGTAGAACTTCTCAAAGTCCATGGCCTTCATGTACTCGCCGTTCATCCATTTTAACTTGGTCATGTCAAACACCGCCGGGGACTTGCTCATCCGGTGGTAGTCAAACTCTTTCACCATCTCCTCCAGGGAGAAGATCTCCCGGTTGCTCTCCGGGGACCATCCCAGAAGGGCCACATAGTTGACCACGGCCTCAGAGATAAAGCCCTGCTCGATCAGATCCTCATAGGAGGAATGGCCGCTTCTCTTGGACAGCTTCTTGTGCTCCTCGTTGGTGATGAGAGGACAGTGGACGTACACCGGCACCTCCCAGCCGAAAGCGTCATAGAGGCGGTTGTACTTGGGGGAAGAGGAAAGGTACTCATTTCCCCGTACCACATGGGTGATGCCCATGAGATGGTCGTCCACCACGTTGGCAAAATTGTAGGTGGGATAGCCGTCGGACTTGATCAGGATCATATCGTCCAGTTCGGAATTGTCCACCGTAATGTCCCCGTAAATCTCATCGTGGAAGGTGGTAGTTCCCTCCGTGGGGTTGTTCTGGCGGATGACAAAAGGCTTTCCGGCCTTTAAGTTGGCCTCCACCTCCTCCTTGGACAGATGGAGACAATGCTTGTCGTAGGTCATGATCTCCTCGCCGTTCACCGTCTTCTTCAGGCTGTCCAGGCGCTCCTGGGTGCAGAAGCAGTAGTAAGCCTCCCCCTTGTCCACCAGCATCTTGGCATATTTCATGTAAATGCCCGCCTTCTGGCGCTCGCTCTGGACATAGGGACCTACGCCCCCGTCCTTGTCCGGTCCCTCGTCGTGGATCAGGCCGGTCTCCGCCAGGGTGCGGTAGATAATATCCACAGCCCCCTCCACATATCTCTCCTGGTCTGTATCTTCAATGCGGAGCAGAAAATCTCCTCCCTCGTGCTTCGCGATCAGGTAGGCGTAAAGCGCCGTTCTCAAATTTCCCACATGCATCCGTCCAGTAGGACTGGGGGCATATCTGGTTCTGATTTTATTCATCACTTTTTTCACTCCTGTATGGTTTCTATTGGGCGGGCCGGAAGTTTCTCCGCCGGCCGCATAACAGCCGGGGCCAGCTGCCCCTGTGCCCACTTATTATATAACGGCGATACGGAAAATACAACGGATTTCCGAGGCAAACCCAAAAGTTCTCTCCTCCTATCCCGCCGTTCCCAGCAGGCAGGCCAGCATCTGAGGCAGGGCGCAGCTTCTGCTCTCCCTCACAAATGTTTCCAGCCGTTCCAGATTGGCGTCCGAGTGCTCCACCTGGCGGGAATAGAGCCATGCCGCCCGGACAAACGCCTTCTCAAAGGATTCCTCACTGCCCTCCCGCTCAAGTCCGGCCGCCAGCCGCCTCACTGCCAGCAGGCTGAACATGGCCAGTCCCGCCTTGGACCAGCCATCTCCGTCGTAGACGGCGCCGGGATAGAGCAGGTAGAGAAAATATTCCAGCAGATTCAGTCCCTGGCGGGTCACCGGCTGGAAGGAAACCGAACTCCTTCCCTGGCTGGTGCGTGCCGCCCGCAGAAGCTCTCTCCAGCCGCCGGAGATCTCCTCCAGCCGCTCCAGCTGATCCAGGTACTCCTCCTCCAGCTGCCGCCTCTGAAATCCCATTTCCCGGCTGGGAGCCAGCTTTTTCTCCAGCAGCTCTCCGGAGGCGGTCTCATATCTGCCGCAAACTTCTCTCAGGCCGGCAAACTCCCGGCGGCGCAGGCGGGACTCCCCGTCGTGGGCCAGAGCCAGGGCCGCTCCCGCCCGGGCCTCTTCGCTCATATCCGTCCGGCGCAGCAGGCGAAACATGGACTGCCGCACTTCAAGAAGCCCGCAAAGGAAATCCTCATCCAGCTCCTCCCCTGCGCTCCCAGGGGCAGAAGCACGGGGATGGGCCGGTCTCCGCTCTGCCGTCCGGTAAACCGGCGGCTGATCCAGATTCAGGATCAGCTCCGCCGCCGTAGGGCAGGATAAGGACAGGCTTACCTCCGCCAGATCCCCGTAGGACTCTTCGTGGCGGGGATAGATGCGGCAGGTCCGGCACATCATGTCCTCCCCCAGATCCACACAGATGCCGCAAAGCCCGTGGCGGTCCAGAAATACGCAGCGGCCTTCCCGGTTTAAGAGAAACCGTCTGGTCCTGTGGTCGATGTGGCTGCGCAGCTTCGCCCCCATAAGCCCGCCCATGGCCATATACCTGCCGTAAGTATCCCGGTCGATGGAGATCCCCCATCCCTGGCAGCAGGTGTCCGGACAGGCGGAGGCGCTGCAGGAAAAGCTGCTGTAATATGACGGATAGACCACCTGCATCTTGTACATCCTCCTCTCTTCTGAATGAAACGAAGTTTTCTGTGAAACAAAGGCCAGTCCGGTCTTTCCCCGGCCTGGCCGCCGTGTTATAATATCTCCATTATCGTTTGAAGGAGACTGTCTATGAAACATCTGATTATTGTAAACGGTACCATGGGCGCCGGCAAAACCACGGTCTGCCGCAGCCTCACCAGGCTTCTGCCGGCCAACGTATTCCTGGATGGAGACTGGTGCTGGGATATGAACCCATTCACCGTGACCGAAGAGACAAAAACCATGGTCCTGGAAAACATCGCGTTCCTGTTAAATCAGTTTCTGTCCTGCTCTTCTCTGGAGTATGTGATCTTCTGCTGGGTTATCCACCAGAAGGAAATCCTTTCGGACATTCTGTCCCGGCTCCAGACGGAAAACTGTTCCGTCCTCACCGTCTCCCTGATCTGCTCCGAGGAGGCGCTTCGTCTCCGACTGGAAAAAGATGTGGAAGCCGGCCTGCGGACAGAGGATGTGATCTCCCGCAGCGTGGCCCGTCTGGACTGCTACCGGGATTTTCCTTCCGTAAAGCTGGACGTCTCTGACCTCACCCCCGGCGAGGCCGCCGCCCGGATCGCCGCCATGGCCCTGTCCCCGGTGAAAAATCCCAGTCTCTGACCCGTCTTCTCACTTCCAGAATCCGTCCCGCAGGGATTCATAGCCCCGGTCTGCCAGAGCCTTCCACGGCTCCTGACGCCGGGGAAAACGACTCTGAAGCTCTGACCGCAGGAAAGCCAGAGCCGGCTCTCTCCTGATCTTCCCGCAGGCGCCGGAAAAAATCCGCTCATACCACCGGCCGAGACATTCGGCGGTGAAAAATCCCTCGTCCTCCTCATCTCTTCCCGTCAGCAGCCCCACAGCCGCGTCCATCCGGCCGCAGGTTTTCGCGGCCTCATCCGTCTCTGGAACCGCCTCCCCCAGCACAGTCCCAAAAATCCGGATCAGAGCGCTGGCCATGGCTTCCCGGACCCTTCGCTCCTCCGTCTCCAGTCCGGGGACGGAAATTCCGCTCAAAAGATCCGCGGGAGACAGGGCAGAACTCTCCTCTTCCTCCGGGCAGATCCACGGCCGCAGCAGCCGGTCCACCGTCCGCTCTTTTTCCGTCAGTCTGCGGTAGATATAAGCCTCCACTGCTCCTTTGGTGCGGTTGTTTTCCTCCCCCAGTACCTGCAGCACCTCCGGCGGAAGGGCATTTTTGTAAAACAGGCTGTCCTGTCCGGTCGCGGGAGCCTGGTATGCCTCTCCAAGGAGCCGTTTCCCCATGTCGTCCCGCCATCTTCTGCTCTCCTTTTTGTAGGAAGCCGTATCCTCCAGCCTTATCTCCGGATGGAGCCGCTTCTGATACAGGATTTCCCCCGCCTGGATCACTCTCCAGGCCTTCTGCCCCTTCCTTCTCAAAAACCGGTCCAACGCCGCCTTGGCCATTCCCCGGTCCAAGCCTATGGTCTCCCCCTGGTACAGTTCCACAGCGGACAGCATGCGCTCCGCCACCGCCTGCACCATGGGCACCACGGAGCTGTTTCCCGTAAGGTTTTTCACTTCCACGAAGGAGGACGGCATCCGGTAGGTGTCCGGGAACCCCTGGAGTCGGAACAGCTCCCGCTCCGTCATTCTCCGCTCATTGTTCACCAGAAGATAGTTGGCGCTGGCCCCCGCCCGCAGGGAGCAGGCGTAGCGGTGGGGCGTCACCATGCCGGACACATTTTCGTTGGTGATATAGGGGCGCTCCGGCTCTTTCTCGCAGCGCTCCATCATTTTTTTCATCTTCCGCTCCCGGATCTTCAAGCTCACATAGTAGCTCTTCTTCACCTGATCCTCCGGCTCCAGAATGTCCACCAGAGTCTTTCTCTTCTCCGCCGGAAACCGTTCCGGAAAAGCAAACAGGATCGGCTCCGCAAAGCCCACCGTCACCAGACGCTCCCGCTTCTGGGGCACGCCGTAATCCCAGGCGTTGAGCACCTGGCTGTACAAGGTGTAGCCCATGGCGGACAGCCGCCCTTTCAGCGCCTCAAAAGTCTTCCCCTTTCCGTGGGAGAGGAGATTTTTCCCATTTTCCAGGAAAAATGCCTCCGGCCGCTTCACCTCCAGAATGCGCTCCACCGCCTGGAGCAGCCCGTCCTCCCCCAGGACGGCGGAGAGGGCATAGGGAAAATCCGCCAGAAGAATATCAAAATCCGGCAGAGTTTTAAGATCCGCCGTCCTGATATCTCCCCAGGGCGTATCTCCAAAATTTTCCTCATAAGTCCTCCTGGCAGCGGGATCCGTTTCGCTGCTGAAAACGCAGGTGCCTCCCGCCCCCTCGAATCCCAGGCGCACGCCGCCGATCCCGGAAAAAATATCCGCAAATGTAAAGGAAGTGCAATTCATATGTTTTCTCCTGTCTGTTTTCTCGTTTGCCAATTTCCGCAGTTACTAAAAGTATAGCATCGGGGAGAGAAAATTTCCAGATCAGGTTTACACGATCCCCCGCAGCACCAAAATAAAGAATACGCAGGTGATCAGAATCAGGGCAGCCACCAGCACAATCCCTGTGCGGCTGACCTTCTCCCCCTCGCCCCGCTCCGAGGCCGGCACCAGTCCCGCGCTCCTGAGAGCTGTGACCACCGGCTTGTAGATGAGCAGGGTGAGAGCCATGTTGATGCCTCCCTTTAAAAGGTTAAAGGGCAGGAAAGCCGGAATGAGCAGGGCTTTCACCGCCTCCCTGGGATAACCCATGTAGATGGGGGTGATCAGGTAGTTCCACAGCAGCATAACCGCCGTGGTGAGCACCACTCCCGTGAGAAGCCCCGCCACTGCCCCTTTCATGGTGCGGTGCTTTTTGTAGATAAAAGACGCCGTGCAGGCAAAGCTGCAGGTGGAAAGCACATTCATGATCAGGCCGATGAATCCGGTGTCGCTGATGGTGAACATTTCCACAAAGGAGACGATCACCGAGATCACAAAGGCCGTCATGGGGCCGAACAGAAAACCGCCGATGGAAATGACTACGTCCTTCGGCTCATACTTTAAAAACAGCACCACCGGAATCCGGCAGACCACCGTGACGAGAAAGGCGACGGCGCAGAGCATACCCACCATTGTAACTTTTTTTGTCTTGTTGTCCATAATAAAACCTCCTGAAGTCTGTACTGTTCCGAAAGCAGTTTTCCGGCCCCGGGGCTTTTCTCCCCGGCTCCTCTGCCCGGAACGCAAAAACACCTGAAAAACTTCTGTCTCTCAGGTGTTGCTCATTCAGGAGTATGCGCCCTTCTCTGGGGGATGACAGCGCGCACATCTTCTTTCATCCAGACTATCACTGTTGGTTTTGGAATTGCACCAAATCTGCATCGCTGCTCGCGGACTTTACCGCCAATCGGGAATTGCACCCTGCCCTCGAAGACTCCGTTTATTCAGATGGAATGATTATAACTCTCTTTTTCCCCAAATGCAAGAGGGGGAGGAGGCCTGCAGCGAAGATGTGCACAGCTCCTGGGGACGGACGCCGTCCACAAACCGTTTGCGGTCCAGGACTTTGTCCGCATACTGGTGGACCAGTTTTACATTTTCCTCATAGTGAAGAGAAAATACAGCGGAATACAGCACATCCAGAATATACTGTTTTACGATTCTGGACGCGAAGGAGCCAAACTTACTGTTAGTCTCCGAATTGTTGAAACAGATGGAACAGGCAGCATTTTTCACCAGAATACTTTTCTGATTTCCATGAATCATAATAATGGGGATGTTTTCCTCTCTCAGATCCCGGAAATGCTGCATCAGCACACGGGAATCCGCAAACTGGGACAGGACCACCGCGCAGGACCGCAGTTTTGTCCGGCCGTAATACTGATATACTCTCTCAAATCCCGCAAAGGTTTCGCATTTGCTCAGTTTTCCAATGCGGCGCAGGTCCGCAGCGAAACTGCTCAAAGCCAGCAGAGATTCCCCTTTTCCGTACATATAGACAATATCACTCTTATCGATCATCTCGGCAGCCCTGCCGATTTCTTCCATGTCAATCCCATTGTACGCTTCCGCAAGAGCCTGATACTGAAGAGTGGCAATCCGCTTCGCGATGGCCTCCCCATGGTCTCCCGGTTCAATTGGGATGTCCGCTTCCACCCGAACCCCATCGGTCACGAAGGAACTCATCTCCCTTGCCAGCTGAATCTTAAAATCAGAAAATCCTTTTGTCCCCACTTTTTTGCAGACCCTGACAATGGATGAGTTGGAAGAAAATGTAACTGTGGCCAGCTGCTCAATGGTCAGCTTTGTCACCTTCTGGGGATTGTCCAGAATGTAGGAAACCACCTCTTGTTCTGCTTTAGTAAATCGTTTCCTGTCGTTCAATTCCTCTATCAGCAAGTGATTGCTCCTTTCTGCGCCTTAACTCTCTTTTCATTATACGGCAGCCAGGGGCTGCTTTCAACAGCCCCTGTGCGTTGGGTTGCAGTCTACAATTCCTGCTGCCGGTTCAGCGCCTGAACAAAGGGAATATAGATCAATATGGAAACAATAATACAAATGATCTGAGTGATCACCGCGCCAATGCTTCCCGCCGTGGTAAGGTAGGCGTTAATGATGGGCGGAACAGTAAAAGGCACAGTGATCATGGCCGCTCCCGCAAAGCCGGTAGCAGTGGCCACGTATCCGATGGCCGCCGTGACCATGGGCGCCAGAATAAAGGGAATGGCCAGAAGAGGATTTAACACAATGGGCATTCCAAAGATCATGGGTTCATTGATGCCGAAAATGGCCGGCACTGTGGACAGCTTGGCAATGGCTCTGTTGTCTTCCCTTTTGGAGAATAAATAGATGGCCACAATCAGTCCGATGGTATTGCCGCAGCCTCCAATGGTCACGTAAGTATTCCAAAACGTATAGGTAAATACGTTAGGAAGAGGCTGTCCCGCCTCGTAAGCCGCCAGATTGGCGGCAATGGCAGCCATTCCGATGGTATTGCGGACTACACCGATCATCTGGGACCCATGAATGCCCACCATCCAGAAGGCCTGACAGATCAGCGCCAGCACGATCACGCCCGCCGGATGCTGCATAATCCCTTCCATAGGAGCCTGCAGCGTGGCCGTGATAAAGTCAGGCACATACTGCCCGGTGAATCTCTGAAATACAAAACCAATGATTCCGAAAATCAGGGCCGTCAGCATCCCGGGAAACAGTACAGCAAAGGACTTGGACACTCCCGATGGAACACTTTCCGGCATCTTAATCTCCATCTTTCCGCTTTTAATCAGCGCGGAAAACAGCTCTGCCGAGCCGATGCCCACAATGATGGCCATAAACATCCCTTGAGAATTGGTGTAGCCGGAGGCCACCACATTGCTGATGGACACGCTCTCTCCCCCTGCCGACGTGGCAGCGGCGGTGGTGGGAATCAGGCTCAAATAACAGGTCAGGGCCACAAAGCCGCCGAGGACAGCGCTTCCGGTCTCCCGGATTTCCGCCGTATTTTTCCAGGACGGCCATCGCCCGGTCAAAACCTCTTGCACGTTCCATAAACGCTTTTCCTCCCTTTCCTTCAGTCAAGATCCTCGCCGTTGGTAGCGATCACCTTTGCGTACCAGTCATAACTGTCCTTTTTGATTCTCTTCAGGGTTCCCTTACCCTCATTGTCCTTGTCCACATAGATAAATCCATACCGTTTTTTCATCTCCCCTGTACCGGCGGAAACAATGTCAATGGGGCCCCAGTAGGTGTATCCCAGAATTTCCACTCCGTCTTTGATCGCCTGCTTCATGGCCTGGATGTGCTTTCTGGTGTAGTCGATCCGGTAGTCGTCGTGGATATGACCATCCTCCGCGATCTCATCGATCTGGCCCAGTCCGTTCTCCACCACAAACAGCGGTTTCTGATAGCGGTCGTACAGCTCATTTAACGTGTAGCGGAATCCCAGGGGATCAATCTGCCACCCCCATGGCGTGGACTCCAGATAAGGGTTAGGCGCTCCCTGATCTCCTCCGGTATGACCGCTGAAGGGCTCTCCGAATATGTGGGTGGTGGTGCGGTAGTAGCTGAACGCCAGATAATCGTTGGTATATTCTGCGATCAGCTCCAGATCCCCCTCTTCCATGGCCACGTGAACATCCTTTTCATCCCAGATCCGATAGACATAGCCCGGATATTTTCCCCGCAGCATCACATCGCTGTAGAACAGGGAAGTGCGCCTCAGTTCCATGGTCTCAAACACGTCCTCCGGCCTGCAGGTATTTGGGTAGACATTGCTTAAGGAAAACATGCCGCCGATCATGCTGCCCGGCATCATCTCATGGCCCATCTTCACTGCCAGGGCATTGGCCACAAACATGTGATGGCTGGCCTGATATATGGCCTGCTGAAGGTTCTCCCCCGGCTTTACAAAGACCGCTCCCGCGCTTCTGGGATTTCTGCGCATATTGTTGATCTCGTTGAAGGTCATCCAATAGCGCACTTTTTTCCCATAACGCTCAAACACTACCTTGCAGTATTTCAGGAAGAAATCGATGAGCTTCCGGTTTCTCCATCCCCCGTACTCCATAGCCAGATGCATGGGCGTCTCGTAGTGGGAGAGAGTCACCACCGGCTCCATCCCCCGGCTGATCATCTCATCAAACAGGTCATCGTAAAACTGCAATCCTTTCTCGTTGGGCTCTTCCTCGTCCCCGTTGGGGAAAATCCGCGGCCAGGAAATGGAGGTACGGAAGGCCTTGAAGTGCATCCCCTCCATCAGAGCCAGATCCTCTCTGTACCGGCGATAAAAATCAATGGCCTCATGGCTGGGATAGTAGACATCTTCTTTTAAGGGATAGTCGAAAGGTCCCTGAAATCCGTGGGGGAACCCGTCGGCAATGCTCAGCCCCTTTCCATCTTCCAGATAAGCTCCCTCCGCCTGGTTGGCGGCGATAGCTCCGCCCCACAGGAAATTGTCCGGAAATTTCTCCTTGCTGTACATACATATACCTCCTGATCATTGTGTATTTCGTACTGTTTTTATGGTAATATTATTTAATCAGGACATTTTTTACAATCATTCCAGCCGATTCTGGAAATCAGTTCCAGTTTTCTTCTATTATTTTTGAATTTTTTGGAAATTTTGTCCAGAACAGGAGATTTGGAATTGATCTTGGAGCGAAAATCTTTTACAACAGATAACCGCCAAATATTTCAGAATGAGAAAAGAGGCGCTGCAGATGTCTTTCCCACAGAAATCATCTGATACTTCTGAAGACTACTGGAACCTTCCCAGGGAAAAACATACCGAACTGATTGACGGAGCATTATGATATGGCTCTGCCTGGCTCCTTTTGCCGTTTGACAAAACCCCAACCTCGACTTATGATTAACTATATAAAATACTTATGGAGGTCAGGTCATCATGGACATTCGGGAACTTACTTATATCACTGCCATCGCCGAAGAAGGCAGTCTGTCCGCCGCAGGGAAACGGCTGAAGGTCTCTCAGCCCACCTTAAGCGTCTTTCTCTCCAAGCTGGAAAACAGCCTGGGAGTGGACCTGTTTTTCCGGGAAAAGAAGCGGCTGGTCCCCACTCCTGCCGGAAATATCTACCTGAACGCGGCCAGGAAGATCATCTCTGTCCACGATCAGACCTACCAGGCAATTCATCACCTGACCCATGAGCTGACAGAGTCCATCAACGTGGGGGCTACCCCGCTCCGCGGGTCCATCATGATCGCCCAGATTTTTCCCACCTTCAGCAAGCGGTTTCCGGACGTGAAGATAAATATAGTTGAATCTTATATGCAGGAGCTGTGGAACAACCTGCGGGAACGCCGGGTCAGTTTCGCCCTGGCGGCTTACGCCGACGGCGGACACAGCGATTTCGATTTCATCAACATTTCCATCGAAGAGCTGGTTCTGGCAGTTCCCAAATTCCACCGGCTGGCCCACCTGGCGAGCCCTTCCCAGGAAAAGCTGACGTCTGTGGATATCCGGGATTTTTCCGATACGCCTTTTGTGCTCCTGGCTCCGGCCACCACGGTCCGGATCGTGTCCGACAACATTTTCTCCCGGGCGGGAATGCAGCCGACGGTGGTCTTTGAGACCAATAACCTGCTGGTGCTGAGCAATATGATCCGCCAGGGGGCAGGGGCAGGACTGCTCCCCCGCTCTTCCATGGTGCCGGACGCGGATGACGTGGTCTATTTTTCCCTTCATCCCAAATATTACCTGAATCTGGGCATTGTGATCCCCAAGGGTACCATTCTCACGGAGGCAGAGCAATACCTGATCTATATGATAATCAAAAAAGACATGGCAAATCCGCTCTATCTGCCGTCCCTAAACCCGCTGGCACGCAGTATTCTGGAGAAATTTGATGAGAAAGGAGGTACGCTATGAATACCCGTCTGCTGGAACATATCATTGTCATCTCAGAAGAAAAAAGTCTGTCAAAAGCAGCTGACCGTCTTCTCGTCTCCCAGCCCGCCCTTTCCCAGCAGTTAAAGCGGCTGGAAACAGAACTGGACGCAAAGCTCTTCTACCGGGAAAAAAATCGTCTGCTTTTGACAGACGCAGGAAAAATCTATGTCAACGGGGCCCGTTCCGCCTTAAACATCTACGACCGGGCCATGGAAGAGATTAAACAGCTGCGCCGCTCCAGCCAGACCCAGATCACTCTGGTATACAACCGCGGTCTCCTCCCCAATTTTTCCTCCTCCCTTCTGCCCGCCTTCCACACGAAGCACCGGGACATTTTTCTGGATATCATCGACGGCAACGCCTCCATCGCCAAAAATTACCTGACCGGAGGGATGGCTGACATGGCCATCATGGCAACGGGAGAGCTGTCCCACTCCATGCTGGAGTATCTTCCTCTCCGGGATGACGAAATGGCCTTGGCCCTTCCCTCCGCCCACCCTCTGGCGGAAACCTTCCGGCAGAAGGGCGTGGATCTGTCCCTGCTGTCCGGACAGCCCTTCATCTTCAATCAGGACGGGAGCTATCTCCACACTTTTGAGCGCCGGATTCTTACCGCTGCCCGGGTAAGCCCCAATGTGCTCTGCGAAGGAGGAGGCCTGGCCGCCGTCAGGCACATGGTTGCCAACAAAAAAGGAGCCGCCTTCCTTCCCAGGTCCATGGACCGGAACGGAGATGGCTGCTCCTTCTTTTCTCTCTCACCTCCCGCCGTATTTCATGTGGTAATCGCCTACCACAAGAGCACGGTTCTCACCGGCCCCATGCGGGATCTGATCATGCTTCTGCTGGAAACCTACGGGGAGAAATGATTTTCTTTCTTCTCCCCGATTTTCCGGCTGTCAAAATAGGCAAAGCGGTCTACTGCATCCAGAATATCCTGAAAATCTTCCCTGGGAGCCAGATCCAGATATTTCCTGAGCAGTTCGTTTTCCTGTTTTTTATATTTTCCATAAAAAATGTCATAGAGGTTATGTCCTCTCACATGAATTTTTATCTCTTCCATGTGAGCCGCCAGGTCTTCCCTGGAAGTAAAATCCCGTCCCAGCACTTTTCGCAGGTTCTGTCCGCTCTTCGTCTTTTTCAGGTAGCTGTTCCATTTTTCCCAGAGGGTCTGATAAAAATCTTCCTCCGACTCCACCACCCCCAGCCCTGCCATCACCCGGGGATTGAGAAAATAATTCTCAAAGGAATAATACTTTAAAATCAGCACATTCTCCGGCTTGACCCGGGGCAGTTTGTCCGCGTCCACCCGGTTCTGCTCCTCATAATAGCTGCACAGCTGGCGGCGCAGCTCCTCCCGGTCCTTTCCATCCCCGTCCCGGATCATGAGAAACTGATCCTTCAAATATACCTGGTTCATATATTTCAGGTTGGCGTAGGTCTTAATATTGGTACAGCTGTTGGTGGTGATGATGGCAATGCGGCACAGCTGGCCGTCCTCCTTCACCGTCTCGTTGTAATATTTCCGGAGCAGAAGGGGCAGCCGGCTTTTATCCTGCTTTCCCTCCACAATGAACACAAAATCCACGTTCATGAAATCCCCGGCGGCGTATCCCAGATCGTTGAGGATCACGTCGATATCCGTCTTCTTCCGGATCACAGAATAGAATTCCTCGTCCAGCACCACCTGCCGGATCTCTCTGCTGGTAAAGTTCACCAGGAGATGAGGGGAATGGGTGGTGAATATGACCTGATTTTTTTTGGAGAGACGGTAAAGAATCTCGCTGGCGATCTTCTGCAGCCTGGGATGGAGAAACATTTCCGGATACTCCATGACCACCACGCTGGGGAGAGCCTTCTCATCCTCCACGTAAGTTTCCAGCAGAGACAGAAGATAAATGCTGCGCATGCCCTCTCCCATATACTCCAGGGGCGTCTCCGTCCCCTTTTCCCTGTTGACCATGGTCACCTGAATGCGGAACATATCCTCCGCCGCGCAGGTCAGAGAATAGCGGATCTCCTCATATCCCCCGTTTTTGATGAAATTGTCGTTGACCCGGTCAGAAAAACGGCTGAGGTTGGTCTGGTACAGCTTGTATTCCAGCAGCCTGGCCGTCTCCCCTATGGTCAGCTCATCCGTCGTCTTCCGGTTCATCAGTCCCACGCACTGAAAGCAGTGGCGGCACTCCTTAGCGGCGTCAAACAGACAGGAGCCGGCCCGGAGCTGATCCATCAGCATCTTATCCTGAAAAAACAGCAGATCCTTCTGAAACTGGGAAATCTCCCGCTCCGTGTCGATGCAGTACATGTGGGGGAGCACCTCCGGAATCCACCGGTTATTCTTCTTGTGCCCATCCCCAAACCGCCTCTCTCCGTTCCGGTTGCAGGTGAAGGTAAAATGAAGGATCCCGTCCTCAAAGGAAGGCAGCTTTCTGCAGAAATCCCGCTCCCACACCTCATACCGCTTGTAGGCGCTCACACGTCCCAGCAGATGCAGCCGGCCCATGTCCTCCTCTGTAATTTCCAGGAATACTTCCACCTCAATGTTCTGCTTTTTTTCATTAAAATCCCTCTCCGTGGGCACATAGGAGCCGCCCAGCATGCGGACCGCATCCAGAACGGACGTTTTTCCTGTATTATTTTTTCCCACCAGAATCAGGGCATTGCCAATTTCCTCGATCTCCATCTCCCGGATGGATTTGAAATTCCGGATAATGATCCGGGAAAAGCGCATTCTCCCCGCCTCCTTTTAACTCTGCCGTCGGCCAGATATAAGTTCAGTATAATATAAAAGAGGTTCTTTCGCCACCCACGATTTTATTTCGGAAGCATCCGGTTCCAGGAAAATTTGATTTTTTCAAATTTTTTCAAAAAAAGACTTTTCAAATACAAAACTCTGTGGTATAATAGTTTCTGCGTTGGGGCATTAGCGCAGTTGGGAGCGCGTTTGAATGGCATTCAAAAGGTCACGGGTTCGAATCCCGTATGCTCCACTTGAAGAAAACCTCGTATTTATGGAAAATACCGTAAATACGAGGTTTTTTGATGCCTGGAAATGAAAAGCGGACACCGCAAAACAGCCTTTTATGCCCGATAAGCACTAAAATATCACACGAAGTATCACACGAAATTTACCCTCGAAGATGGCACTGTCCGGCGCAGCTGCCCCGGCCTGCGTCTATCCCCTTCCGGCGGGCACACTGGCAGGCTGGTCAAATTCCGGGTTGAAATAATAGAAGTTTCTGGCGTCCAGCCTCTCCTTCGTCCGCTCCAGGGCCTCTCCGAACCGCTGGAAATGGACGATCTCCCTGGCCCGGAGGAATTTCAGGGGTTCCCGCACGTCCGGCTCCCGGATCACCCGGAGCAGATTCTCATAGACCACCCTGGCCTTCTGCTCCGCAGCCAGGTTTTCCGTCAGATCCGCAATAGCATCTCCCTTTGACTGGAACTCCACAGCGGAAAAAGGCAGTCCGGCAGCCGCCTGGGGCCAGAGACCTGTGGTGTGGTCGATATAATAGGCGTCGAATCCTTCCGCCTTCGCCTGCTCCGGCGTCAGATTTTTCGTCAGCTGGTACACCATGGCGCAGATCATCTCCATGTGGGCCAGCTCCTCCGTCCCGATGTCGGTCAGCAGGCCGCCCACCGTCTTTACCGGCATGGTATACCGCTGGGAAAGATACCGGAGGGAGGCGGAAAGCTCCCCGTCGGGACCGCCGTACTGGCTGATAATCAGTCTCGCAGTCTTTGGACAGGTTCTGCCGATATTGACAGGAAACTGCAGTCTCTTCTCATAGGTCCACATTCAGCAGCAGCCTCCTTCCCACGGCGGCTCGCCGTCCTTCCATCCAAAGTCCCCGCATCCGGCCATACAGTCTCTCGTGAGGGGATAGAACCGCTTGGCAAAGGTCTCCTTCAGTTCTTTCCTCCGGCGGCTGTTCTCCTGATAAATGGAAAACGCCGTCTCGTCATCCGGATGGGTGTCCAGATACAGCACCAGGTCATCCAGCAGAAAACTGACCTGATAGATTTCCTGCATCAGCTCTGCGCTGCCGTCCTCAGACGTCCGCTTCCGACAGTAGGCCTTTTCCTCCGGCAGCGGGTCCGAAGCAAAAAACGGCATGTCCAGGTCCGGGAAAACCGTTCCCTGGAGAAATGCCGTTTCCATCCCGTAAAGCTCGCCCCAGGCCTGCACCGGCACAGTGGCAATGCCCAGGGACGGAGCTGCGTCTCTCTGTTCCATGTTTCATCTGCTCCCTTCTTGGCGGAAGGCGCCGTCTCCGCAGGAGAGCGGCAGCGATTCCGTTTCTGCGGACAGACGGTCCGCTGATTTTAGTATGTGCCGTTTTTTCGGGAGCCTGATGTCAAAAAACTGGATTTTGTGTCAAAAAATCACATCTGCCATTTTTTCAAATCCACCCGGCCGTTCTTTACCTCCACCCCTTCCGCCTCCAGCTTTCTGGCCTGTTCATCCGCCCCGCCGAAGGCGAAATCCGGTGCCATCTGTCCCTGGCTGTTGACTACCCGGTGGCAGGGATACACACCCGGTTCTTTATTTTTATGAAGAAGGCTGCCCACTGCCCGGAACGCCCGGGGATTCCCCGCCAGGCGGGCGATCTGGCCGTAAGTGGCCACCTTTCCCTTTGGAATGGAAGCCACGGCGTGGTATACGTCCCTGGCAAACTCCGACATTTTATCCTCTTTCCCCCGGCCGGACGTTTTTCCCACCAGATCGTAGCTCTCGCCGATCATCCGCCGGATGTCTTTCTCCGGCACAGATCCGTCCAGGATAATGCTGTTCCAATGCTCTTTATTCATATGGTAGGCGGGAACCACCGCCTGAAAGGCGCTCCGCCAGAAGTCCCTCCACTCCGGATCCACCTTCACATTGATCCAGATCTGCCCGTTTCTCTCAAAAATCAGGGCAAAAATTTTCCGGTTCCCCCTTCTCCTCACCGCAGTCCAGCCGGGATCGCGAAACGGCTGGTCGCTGGCCGTATTTTTCAGGGCCAGACAGCAGGCCAGCACCTCTTCTCTTGTGGTCATACAGACTCCCCCCTTCTTCAGATTTTCTCTGTGAGGCAGACGGCTCTCTGTCTCCAGCAGCTCTCTCCCGCCATAAATCTCCTGTTTCTTCCGATTCTAGCATACCCCAGACCGGGAGACAACAAAAACCGCGGGGGAATCTCCCTGCTGGGAAATCCTCCGCGGTTCATTTTCCTGACGGATCTCTCTGGATCCCGGCGGCACACTCCGGAAATTATGATTCTTTTGCCGCCGCCATCATGATCTCGTTGCTTCTCTGGATAAATTTGGTCATCCGCTCCGGCGTCAGAGTTCCATGGCTTAACTCTGCCAGGTCATAGAGCTGTTCGCAGATCGCCGTCGTCTGCTCACCATCTTCGTGCTCCAGCACGTATTTTACCAGAGGATGGTTCACGTTCAACACCAGGGTCTCCCCTTCCTCTCCGAACATGGAGCTGTCCATGCCGTACATCTTCATCATATCCTGCATCCGCCTGGTGTCCTCAGACACAGTGATCATGGAAGCCACGGAGGTATCCTTCAGCTTCTCCGCCTTCACCTCCAGTTTGTCCGCAGACAGGGCCTTCTTCACAATGCCGGAGAGCTTCTCTCCCAGCTTCTTGAACTCTTCCGCGTCCTCCTCTTTGGTTTCCTCCTTAAACGTATCGTTTAAATCCGCGTCGATGCGGACAAACTTCAGTCCCTCATTCTTCTGCTCCAGGTGGCTGATAAAGGGATTGTCAATGTTGTGGGGAAGGATCACCGCATCCAGTCCCTCTTTCTTAAACATGTTGATGTACTGGCTCTGTTCCTTCTCGTCTGTCACATAGAAGATGGTGTTCTCGTGCTTCTCCTTGTTCTCCTCCAGGCAGTCCTTCAGAGTCAGGTATTTTCCGTCCAGATTCTTAAACAGGATGTAGTCGTTCATCTTCTCCGCAAACTTCTCGTCCTTGATGCAGCCGAATTTGATGAAGGGAGCGATGTCATCCCAGTATTTCTCATAAGTCTCCCGCTCGGTCTTGCACATGCCGGACAGCTTGTCCGCCACCTTCTTGCTGATGTAATCGGAAATCTTCTTTACAAATCCATCGTTCTGCAGGGCGCTTCTGGACACGTTCAGCGGCAGATCCGGGCAGTCGATGACGCCCTTTAACAGCAGCAGATACTCGGGAATCACCTCTTTGATGTTGTCCGCGATAAACACCTGATTGTTGTACAGCTTGATGGTGCCTTCCAGGCTGTCGTACTCCGTGTTGATCTTCGGGAAGTACAGAATGCCCTTCAGGTTGAAGGGATAATCCATGTTCAGGTGGATCCAGAACAGGGGCTCCCGGTAATCCATAAATACCTTCCGGTAAAATGCCTTGTACTCCTCCTCCGTGCACTCGTTGGGGTGCTTGTTCCACAGAGGATTGGTGTCATTTAAGGGAACCGGACGCTTTAAGATCTTATATTTCTCTTTTCTCGGGGAAACTACCACGGTTTCCTTCGTGCCGTCCTCTTTCTCCTTCTCCTCAGTCTTCTCTTCCTCCACAACCGTCTCCACAACGGTGTCCTTGTCTGTCAGCTCATCCTTCTCGATGGTCTCATACTGAGGCTCGGCGTCCGCGTTGACCAGGTAAATGGGGAAGGGCATAAAGCCGCAGTATTTCTCAATGACTTCTCTTGCCCGGTACTCATTGGAAAATTCCGCGCTGTCCTCGTTTAAATACAGGGTGATCCGGGTGCCGATGCCCTCCTTATCCCCGTCTCTCATCTCAAATTCCGTGCCGCCCTCAGACTCCCAGTGAACGGGGGCCGCGTCCGCCTGATAGGACTGGGTGTCGATGGTCACCTTGTCCGCCACCATGAAGGCGGAATAAAATCCCAGGCCGAAATGGCCGATAATCTGGTCTTCGTTGGCTTTATCTTTATATTTGTTCAGGAAATCCTGAGCGCCGGAGAAGGCGATCTGGTTGATGTACTCGTCCACTTCCTCCGCGGTCATGCCCATACCGTTGTCCTCCACGACAATGGTCCGCTCCTTCTGGTTCACCGTCACCGTGATCTTGTAGTCCGGATCCTCCGGCTCCTCATATTCGCCCATGAGAGCCAGTTTTTTCAGTTTGGTGATGGCGTCGCAGCCGTTGGAGATCAGCTCCCGATAAAAAATGTCATGGTCGGAATACAGCCATTTTTTGATGATCGGGAAAATGTTTTCACTGTTAATGGACAGACTGCCCTTTTTCTCTGACATTTGAAATCACTCCTCATTTTCATATTTACAGACGCCGGGAAAATCTCCTGCGCGCCCGCTTTATCCGGACAGCAGCCTGGCTGCTGTTCTAGTTTTACTATCACAACTGGTATTATAATACCATTGTATACAAATGTCAACGAAAAATTAGCACTCATTTAAAATGAGTGCTAATACCATATTTCCCCCTATTCTGCTGCGAACGGATCCCGGACTACTCCCAGGAACAGCCAGCCCCCTGTGCCTGACCGGATGCCGTAGACAAAGGGACGGTCCAGCCGCATTTCCACCGGCGTTTCCGGATTCATGGGAGCAGCCGTCTCCATCATCATCAGCGCGGTGTAGGCCGCGCCCTCCACGCCCTTTTCATCCAGGCCGATATGGGTCTCCTGAATCACCTTCGACACCTGCAGACGGCGGTCGGAAATTCCGGGAAATTCCGCCAGATCAGTAAACATTCTGGTCACTCCCAGGGATTCCAGCAGATGATTTCCGTCGATGCTGCTGCCAAAGGCAAAGCGGGGAACGGTCCAGTCCACGGGCCGGTATTCCTCCCCCAGGTCCAGGGCCTGCCCCAGCTTCTCCGGGGAGGACAGCAGATCTTCCACACTCACTCCCTCGTCAGGCAGGACAAACACCATCTCATCTCCCCGTCCGTCTCCCCGGAGGCCCAGAGAGGCCGCCTTCCAGCCGTCCCCTTCCTCATATCTGGAATCCGACAGTGAAACGTGCATGAAATCTCCCTGGCTTTCGGTCCCGTCCGCCCGGTGGAAAACGTCCTCCGCCGTCTGCTCCGCGGGAAATTCTTTCTCCCAGGCCCCGTAATAGTAAAGAGTGTTAATCAGGGCCAGCAGCGTGGCCTTGTCCCGGGGAAGCTGCGGCTGGAGCACGCCGCCGGTGTGCTCCGCGATCCAGTTTTCCATCTGTCCCCAGGTTTCATCCTGTTTAAAATCCACAGAGAAGGAGGACGCGTAAAAATCCTCTCCCAGCAGGGACCGGTAATCTTCCTTCATGGAAAGGCTCTCATCTGCCCAGAGAGAATTGGCCAGGGATACGCTGGGCTGCTTTTCTTCCGGCTCTTCCCCCTCCGTTTCCATGAGGACGTCCTGGCGCTTCTGGGTGTAGAAAAGGTTTTCATAGAGCGTCCGGCACCCCTCCGCCAGCTCCTCCGGACTTTCTACTCCGAGAAGCTCCTCCATCTCCGTCAGGGTTTCCCCGTCCGCCCCCATAGCCGCCATGCCCAGAGCATAGTAAAGGCTCAGGGGACTGTAATTTTCATTTTCCCCTCCTCCCGGTTCTGCAAGCAGGGCGGAAGCTGTTCGGTAGGAAAACTGATCCAGACTGTCCAGGAAATCCTCGGAAACCTGGCTCTCCTCCAGCTTTTCGCCATACCACTGGAGCTGCTCCTCCCTGCTTCCGGCAGCAGTCTCCGGCACTGCCTCCTCCCCGTTATCCAATGATTCTCCTCCAGTTTGTCCTGCTCCAGCCTGGTTCCCGCCAGCCTGATCTCCTCCGGTCTGGTCTTCTCCCATCTGGTCTCCTCCCTGGGATGACTCCGCGCCGGAAGCCGGCTCCCCGCCTCCTGTACCGGAAGCGGAAGACGTGCAGGCCGTCAGGGCCAGTCCCACAGCCGCGGCAGCTCCCACCCATTTCCAACGGTTTTGTTTCCTCACTCTTCTCCTCTCCTTTCTCCGGCGGACGCCCCTTCCGGACCGTCCCACCCTCGTTCCTGCCCCCATTATAGCCGCCCCCCGGATGTCAGTTCAAGGGTTCCGGGAAAGAAAGACAAATCGTAAGGCTTTCTCCATATTTCCTTAAGAAATTCCCCTTCTCCGTTGTTCCTCCGGGAGGAAGCCGATATAATGGGAGAAGGAGGTGCTTTATGGATACCAGAGTTCTCACATACTTTCTCACGGTGGCCCGGGAAGAAAACATTACCAGAGCCGCCGAAATTCTGCGGATCTCCCAGCCTTCTCTGAGCCGGCAGATCATGCAGCTGGAGGAGGAGCTGGGCCTTCCCCTGTTTATCCGGGGCAATAAAAACGTCCGCCTGACCCCGGAAGGCCTGCTCTTTAAAAGCAGAGCGGAGGAAATCCTCTCCCTGGTGGACAAAACCAGGGAAGAGCTTTTAAATGAAAAAGAATACATTGCCGGCGACATTTACATCGGAACCATGGAGAGCGAGGCCTTTTTGCCCCTGGCGGACCTGATATCCCAGTTCAGCGGACGCTATCCCAACGTGTGCTTCCACATCATGAGCAACCATTCCACGGCCATTGCCCGCCAGGTGGAACAGGGGCTAGTGGATTTTGGCTTCCTCATGGGGCCGGTAAATCAGGAAAAGTTCCGTTATTTTCCGGCAAAGCTCTCCGAAGTCTGGGGCGTGCTCATTCCGGGAGACCATCCCCTGGCCGGCCAGTCTCAGGCCTCTGCCGGGGATCTCCTCTCCTGTCCCCTGATCGTTCCCCAGCGCATCCTGGATAACGGAGCGTTCTCCAGAATCCTGGGCCGTCCCCAGGATTACCGGATCACCGCCACCTACAATCTGATCAGCAACGTGATGACCCTGGTGGAGGCGGGTATGGGAGCTGCCCTCTGCCTCTACCGGAAAGAATACGGGGCCAGGGGACTGTGCTTTCTCCCCCTGTCGCCCCGCCGCTCGGAGGACAGCGCCTACGTGGTCTGGAAAAAAGATCATGTGTTTTCCCAGGCTGCCAGCCGGTTTGCCAGAGAAATCTGCGATTCATTTTCTGAATTACAGACTACTTGAAACAGGTATTGGACATGTCACCAGACCTTTTGTATAATAGAGCCAGCAAGTGAACCGGATTTCTTTTGGGAGGTAAATTCATGATGAAAAAACGATTGATCGGCAGTTTGGAAGTCTCGGAAATCGGTATGGGCTGTATGGGATTTTCCCACGGATACGGCCAGGTTCCCGATGAGGCTTACAGCATAGACGCCATTCGTACCGCCCGCGACTTTGGCTGCACCTTTTTTGACACGGCGGAAACCTACGGGCGGGAGATGTTCTTCCCCGGCCACAACGAGCAGCTGGTGGGTAAAGCGTTGGAACCCTTCCGGGGAGAGATCGTGCTGGCCACCAAATTTCACTTAAGTCCGGAGGAATACAGGGGAGGGGACTCCCTCTATGACGTGATTTTCAGCCATCTTCAGGCATCCATGAAAAATCTGCGGACAGACTGGATCGACCTCTACTACCTTCACCGGGTCAATGAGCTGATCCCCGTGGAGGAGATCGCCCAGGTCATGGGACGGCTGATCCGGGAGGGAAAAATCCGCGGCTGGGGTATGTCCCAGGTCACCGCGGATGTGCTGGACCGGGCCCATCAGGTCACCCCCGTGTCCGCAGTCCAGAACCTCTATTCCATGATGGAGAGGGACTGCGAGAAGGAAATCTTCCCCTACTGCCTGTCCCACGGCATCGGCGTGGTTCCCTTCTCCCCCATCGCCAGCGGCTTTCTTTCGGGAAAGGTGACTGCCCAGACGTCCTTCCAGGGAGACGACGTGCGCAAATTCGTACCTCAGCTCTCAAAGGAAAATATCGCCGCCAACCAGCCCATCCTGGACGTGCTGTCCCGCTTTTCTGCCATGAAGAACGCCACAAACGCCCAGATTTCCCTGGCCTGGATGCTGCACAAATACCCCAATGTGGTTCCCATCCCCGGCTCCAAAAACAGGGAGAGGATTCTGGAAAATCTGGGAGCTTGCAGGGTGGAGCTGACCGATGAGGAGTTTAATGAACTGGAGACCGCCTTGAACGCCTGTACCGTCTACGGGCACCGGGGCATCAATGAATCGGAGCAGAACACCTTCAGCAAGAACTGGAGAAAATAAGACCGGGCAGCGCAAAAACAGCCGGATCCCCCGGGCAGCTTTCTCTCGCTGCCGCCCGGGAGGACCCGGCTGTTTTCCTTTCGCCGTCTCCGGCCCCTATTTCCCGCCGTCCATGTTCACTCCGGCGATCTTTACATTTACGTCCAGCACCATCAGGCCGGTCATGTTCTCAATGGCGTTCTTCACCCGCTCCTGCACTTTCTCGCTGACCTCGGGAATCTTGTAGCCGTATTTGATGTTCAGGGAAATGTCCACGGAAACGTGATCTTCCGTCACATCCACCTTCACGCCCTTGGAAAGATTCTTCATGCCAAGCTTTCCAACCAGCTCGTTGGTAATATTTCCCGCCATGGAATCCACGCCTTCCACCTCTGTGGCCGCCAGGCCGGCGATGATGGCCACCACCTCATCCGCAATCTGGACTTCTCCCAGTTTTTCCTTCTCGTACACCCGGTGAGTGCTTCTGTTCTCTGTATCTGCCATGTCAAATCCCTCCTGTATATGATCATGAGATTTTTCGGTACTCTTAACGCTTATTTTAGCACAACAGCCGGGATTTGACAACGACCGCCGGCCGCCCGGCGGAAAACTTATTCTTCCGTATTCAGCAGGGTGATAACGATATTTTCCGCCCCTACCTCCGTTTTCCGCTTTACGATGTCCTCGATCTGAGCCCGTTCCGGATCAGTGATGCTGGAAGCGTTGATGACCACGTCCACCTTCTCCCCGGTGATGCTCACCACCGGATCCGCAAATCCCTTCGCGGAGAGCAGGGTCTCCGCCGCGTTCTCCTTCTCCGCCGCCTCCGTCATCTTCACCATGTTCTGGACCGCTTCCTCCTTGGCCGCCTCATTCAGATTCTGGTTGTTGATGATCTCGTTTAAGGTCTCCTTATTTCTGGCCCGCACCTGTTCCCGGTTCAGCTGCACCCCGGCTATGTACTCAGAGACGCTTCCACCGCTGGTGAGCACCGCCTCCCCCGGATTGTCGATGCCGGCATCTGACGTATCCTCCGAGAGGACGTAATCCTCCTCCCCGGAAGCCGCCATGGTGGCCTCCTCCACCTCTGTTCCGGCTGCCTCGTCGGACGGGTCGTTGTCCAGGCTGGCAATCTCTTCCATTCCGGTGGTGTCTGCCGCCGCCTGGTTTTCCGCCAGGATATCCTCGTCGGAAATCTCCATCATTCCCGCCTCGTACACCTCGTCGCCGGCCGCCGTCTGCCCTTTTCCGGCGTAATTTAAATATCCAGCCGCGGCGATCATCACCGCCAGAGTGGTGATGATGATCTGATTTCTGCGGAAGATCTTCTTCACCTTCAGGTTTTTCATGTTCTTCACATGATTTCTGATATTCCTCATGTCTGCATGCACTCCTTTATTCCACCCGCTTTAATACTCTTATCTTATGCTGGGGCACGTGAAATAATGCTTCCATGGCGGCGGAAATTTCCGCCTGGATCCTCACATCCCCTCCCCCCTGGGCGCTGACCACCACCCCTTCGATCTCCGGCATCAGCTCCTTCTCCAGGACGGGGGACTCCCCGCTGCCGCTCCCGGTGAGCACCGTGGTCTCCCCGCTGTCCGCCGTCTTCACCACCCGGCTGCCGCCGGAGCTGTCCGTCTCCTCCGTGGAGGACTCTGACTGATCCCGGTCAATCCGGAACACCTTCTCCTCTGTGGATTTCAGCGTGATCATCACATCCACGTCTCCCACTCCCTCCACCGTGCCCAGAAGCTCCTCCACCCGCTTTTCCAGCTCCTTCTCGTAGCTCTTTCCGGAGGAAAGGACGTTCCCCCCGGCGCTCTCCCGGCTTGTCTGGGCAGACGTCTCCTCCCCGCTTTTTTTGACCGGGAGAGCCAGCATCATAAGGCAGACTCCGGCTGCCAGAATCAGCAGCCATTTTTCCTTACTCATGTTCCAGTTGAATTTCCACATGGCTCTCCTCCAATCCATAATAATCGGCGATCCGGCTCCTCAGGCCGGCGGCCAGCGGATCCTCCGCCGCGGCGGCCGCCGCCGTTCCAAAGGCCTCCGCCTCCCCGCAGGCTTCTGTCTCCCCGCCGGATCCTGTCTCCCCGCCTTCTGTTCCTCCCCCGATCTCCACCGGTTTTACCGGCCGGATCCTCTCCGAATCCTCAGGATGATTTTTCCATGGCGGGGCTTCTGTCCCGGCTGCCGGATCTTCCTCCCCGGACGGCGTCCCATCTCTTCCGGGCGTCTCTTCCCCGGAGGAAGCCCCCTCGCCGGCCTGTCCTGACAAGCGGATATCCGTCACCTTTCCAAATTCCCCGCTGTCCCGGTTGGTGTCAATCTCCACCTCCACGCTGGCAGCCTCCACGCCGGATTCCGCCGCCATCTCCCGGACCTGGCCGGCCACCGCAGCCTCATACTCCCCCGTGAGTTCTTCCAGCCGCCTCTTCTCCATCTCATTTAACTCCCCTCTGAAATCCGCCGCCTCATCCCGAAAGGAAAATTCTTCAAAATAGAGGGCAATCCTCTCATCCAGCCGCAGGCTGGTCGTGAAAGGCCGGACGGCCACCAGGATGAAAACCATCCCTGCAAACAGCCGCACATATTTCTCATATTTTCCCGAGGGAAGAAGGTGAAACACCAGGGTGAGAAACACCAGATAAAACACCAGATTTTTCACCCAGAGAATAATCGTCTCCATCTGTCTCCTCCTCAACCGGCGTAGTAGGTTACATTCGTGGCCCCGCAGATCATGGCCAGCGCCACCACAAACAGGGCCAGGGCGGAGACTACCAGTTTTAACAGAAGCCGGTAGCCCTCCGCCACCTCGCTGACGCAGGAAGTGATTCTCCTGTCGCACACCGGCTCCAGAACCGCGGAGACCAGCTGATAGAGAAATGCCAGAAGCCCCAGCTTCACCACCGGCGTCAGAGAGAGGAGGGCCAGCACAAACACCGCCCCGGCTCCCATGGTATTTTTGATCAGGACGCCCGATCCCATCACCATTTTCGCCGCCGCCCCGATCCCTCCTCCGATTCCAGGAATCGCCTCCATGGCCTTTGTGAGGCCGCTGTTTTTCACCGCATCGGCGTAGGGCAGCACCATCCCCTGAAGGAGATTGATCCCCAGAACCAGCCCCATAAGCGTCCGAATTCCCCAGCTCACCCCCGTCTTGGCCAGCTCCCGCAGCCGGGACAGCATGTCCTCCTTTCCCATATGTCCCGCCAGCATCAGCAGAAAACAGATCTGGATCCCCGGCAGAAATATGGACAGAAACAGCCACTGGACGCCGGCGATGAGAAAAAGCATTCCCTCATAGAGGCCGGCCGCCGTCACCGCTCCCCCGGAGAATGCCGCCGCCAGAAAGTATGCCGGCATCAGAGCCCGCATAAACTCCAGAATATTCTCCAGAGCCTCCCCCGCCAGAGCTGCCCCCTCCGCAAATCCCGCCGCCAGAAACGTAAAGATCAAAAGGTAGGTGACGAAAAATCCCGTCTCCGAGATCTGCCCGGTCCGGAAAATGCCGGAAACTCCTCCGAACACAGCCCCGGCGATTCCCAGCACCATCACATGTCCCAGAAATCCCGCGCTCTCCTGCAGCCCGGCGCTTAAACTCCTTCCCGCCGACCGGACCAGCATCCCGGCCGCCTCTGAAATATCTCCTTCCATGAGAGTGGCCAGCAGATCAGAGAAGGAGAAGGACTCCCGGGAGGAGGACAGATTCTCTCTGAGAAATTCCTCCACTTCCGTCAGGTCATACTCTCCCAGTCCCGCTTCCGCCTCCATTTCCCCCATTCCTTCCCCGTCTTCTTCCGCCTGTGCCTCTGCCTGTACCTCCGCCGGCATCTCTGCCCGTACCTCCGCCGGCACCTCCGCCGGCGATGCAAATCCCACCGCCGCGATCAGAACCGCTCCCGCCAGCCACTTCAACACGCCTCCCATCTTCCGCCTCCTACACCAGAAAGGACTGCATGGTCTCGATGAGGGCGCCGAACACCGGCATGCCCACCGCCAGGATAGAGAGCTTTCCAAACATTTCTATCTGGCTGCCCACGGAGCTGTATCCCGCATCCTTGCAGATTCCGGAGGCGAACTCCGCCACGTAGGCGATGCCGATCATTTTCAAGAGGGTGTCCAGATAGATCTCATTAATCTGAATGCTGTCCCAGATCAGCTCCAGGGTATCCAGGATCACCTGCATCTTCCCAAGCCCATAGAGAAAGATAAACACGCCCGCCGCCATCACCAGATAGACGCCGTATTCACTTTTTACACTCTTCAGCTCCACGGCCAGGATCACCGCCCCGATCCCCGCCGCCGCTATGGCCACGATGGTCAAGTTTCCTTCCTCCTCTCCGCTCCTTTTCTTACAGTTCAAACAGTTCCTTCATAGTCTTAAACAGCTGGTAGATGTAGGGCACCATCCAGAACAGCACCACCAGAAGACCTGCCAGGCTGGTGAGAAAGGCCTGCTCCTCCCTCCCGCTGTGCTTCAGCACCTGGCAGACCACGGAGACCAGAATTCCCACCGCCGCTATGCGAAAAATCAAATTGACGTCCATGCCATCCTCCTTCAGCACATGATGATCACAAAAAACAGGCCTCCGGCCAGGGACAGCCCTGTGTAAAGACGGCACGCTTCTCTCTTTCTCTCCCGCAGTCCGCCTATGGCCAGCTCCAGCTGTTCCAGATAGAGGAGCATGGTCCTCTCCTGCATCTGCCTGTCCAGATAGCCCAGCTGGCCGCCGAAGCTCTCAAGCTGCTCCCGGTCTTCCCGGTCCAGGGGCAGATCCGCCAGGCTCTCCATCTCCGCCTTCCAGATCTCCTGAAATCCCCTTCCCTGCCGTTCTCCGATTCCCTCCGCCACCATTTCGGCAAACCGGCCGATCCGGCCGTCCAGCCGTCCTCCCGCCCGGGCAAAAGCCTCCTCCAGGGAGGAATTGCCGTAGAGGATCTCCCCCTTCAGCAGAAACACCAGCTTCCTCAGATCTTCCAGCAGACGCAGACGCAGGAGAAGGCGGGAAGAAAAAAAAGTGCCCAGCCCGGCAGCCCCCGCAACCACCAGGACAGCTCCCGCCGCCCGGATCATCAGCCTGACCATGTCCCGTCCTCCTTTCCCGCAGGCATATCCTCCCGCGCCGTTTTCCCGTCCTCATCCAGAACCGACAGAACCTTTCCATCCCTCAGCACCACAAACCGCCGGAAAATCCCCTCCCGGAACAGCTCCCGGAACACCGGCTTGCGGCCAACCTCCTCCAGGCTGCTGCCGTGGACGGTAGCCAGCACGCTGCAGCCGCAGCTGGCCGCGTACTCCACCGCCTCCCCGTCCTCCCGGCTTCCGATCTCATCCGCCGCCACCGCGGCGGGCGCCATGGTGCGGATCAGCAGCATCATGCCCTGGGCCTTCGGGCAGCAGTCCAGCACATCTGTCCTGGGCCCCAGATCGTTCTGGGGCACCCCCTGATAGCAGGCACCGATCTCCGACCGCTCATCCACCACCGCCACATTCATCCCCGGACGGCCGCCTCCGCCGGTGGACAAAAGCCGTACCAGATCCCGCAGAAGGGTGGTTTTTCCTCCCCTGGGGGGCGAAATCACCAGGCTGTGGCAGAGCCGGCCCTCCTGAAACAGCCGGGGCAGCACGGGAACAGCGCAGCCCTTCACCTGATGGGCATACCGGACATTGACCCCGGAAATATACCGGATCGTCTTCAGTCTCCCATCCTCCATCACCGCCTTTCCCGCCAGCCCGATGCGGTGTCCGCCCCGCACCGTAAAAAATCCCTGACGGATCTCGTCCTCAAAGGCATAAAGGGAATAATTTCCCATACATTCCACCGTCTCCCGCAGTTCCTTCTCCCCCACGATTCTGGGGGAGACGCTCCGGCCGCCGGCCTGTCCCAGCTTTCCGCTCTCCGCCAGGCCCCCGTCCGCCGTCACCGTATATTCCCGGTTTCCGTACCAGAGATAAACCGGCTGTCCGGCCCGCAGACGGATTTCCTGCAGCTTTTCAAACTCCACCGGAAGCTGCTCAAAGGTCTCCCGCAGCTTCACCCCAAACATTCGGACCCACTCTCTGTCTGACTCCATGTCCTCACCTCTTTATCTCAATATATGAGGCGGAAGGGTGATTATGACAGGCAAAATTTCCTCTTTTATGGTATAATGTGAGCACTTGATGAGGTATTTTACGAATCTAGTGCGAACTTACACCTGGGCACTTGGCGAGATCTCTCACCAGCCTGGTGGCCATGGTACAATAGCCCCACCGGCAGCTCTGCCTGCCGGAAGGCTGCTTCACAGACAAAGGAGGATTCTATGAGAAGAAAAGACAGGGAAATCACAGATCCGGCAAAAATGGAAGACGTGGTGCGCCGCTGCGTCTGCTGCAGAATCGGTTTCTGCGACCAGGGGGAAGTGTACATCGTTCCTCTGAACTTCGGATATGAAAAGAAAGACGGAGTCTACACCTTCTATTTCCACGGGGCGAGAGAAGGGCGAAAGATCAATCTGATGCAGGCCTCTCCCCGCGTGGGCTTTGAGATGGATACGGGCTACGCCCTCAGCCCCGCCGATACGGCCTGCGGCTACGGCGCCCGGTTCTTAAGCATCATCGGAAACGGCACCGCGTCCATTGTGGAGGATCCGGAGGAGAAAATCCACGGCCTCTCCCTGCTCATGGAACACAACACCGGGAAGAAGGACTGGACCTTTGAGCCTGAGATGGTGGATGCAGTCACTGTCTTCAAGCTGACCGTCAGCGACATGAGCTGCAAAGAGCATCTGTAATGGATCACAAAAATTCCGGCAAAGAGAAAGCGGCCTTCCTCTCCCTTCGGGAGAGCGGAAAGCCGCTTTCTCTGTTTTTTCATCTGCCGCCCTTTCTTTACCGGCTGGCACAGATTCCATTTTCATCCACATAATATCCGTCCGGCGTAGTCGTGGCCGTGAGCATGGCGCCGCTGCTGTCGCAGTAGTACCAGGATCCATTCCAGGAGATCCAGCCGGTCTTCATATACCCGGATTCGTTGAAAAAATACCACCGGTCATTGATGTATCGCCACTGACTCACCGGGTAGGTTCCGTCCTCGTTGGTCCACCACCAGCCTATGTTGTCCTGGTGCCAGCCGGCCTGAACCTGGGCTGTCCCCTCTCCCGTCGGCCGCTCCGCACCCACCGCATCCCCCGGCCCGGTGGCTCCTTCGGGAATGTAGAGATCGTAGGTCTGACTCAGCTGCTTATTTTTCTCCGCCTGAGCCGCGTCCACCACGTAGGCTTCCGACTCCTCCGACCAGTCGCTGTGAAAATAACTGCTGCTTCCGCTCTTGGCTCTGGCCCTTACGCGGAATGTGTACTCTCCCTCCCGGTCCATGCGGGCCCGGCACTCAAAGCTCTTGCTTTTGGTTTTCACCGTGTCCACCCGGTATCCGTCCCGGTAGATCCGGATCTCATACTGGTAGGCGTGGTCAATCTCATCCCACTCCGCCTTCGTTCCGTCCCACCATACCCCCGGGGTCTCCAGCTGCCGGGCAGACTCATATTCCTCCTCATCCCATTCATAGGCGTAAACGCCGGACACACCGCCCACGCTCATGGAAAATGCCATGGCCGCCGCCACCGCCGCTCGGATCCATTTTTTCATATTCTTTACCTCCAAATCAGAACCGGCCGTCTCCTCTTTCCGGAGAATCTCCGTTCTGTCTCTGAATTTCCGCAGGATTGCAGATTTATTATACTCCCCCGCCCCGTTCTGCCGCAAGTGCGGCGGGAACGGAAAATCGTGAATTTTTCGTGAACAGATACCCCTATTGGTTCGTACCTGGTTTCTTCCCTGTGGTCTTTTCCACGTATCTGCGGATCCCCTCCTCCGGGTAGGAGAGCAGCCGGCCAAATTCAGCCGCAATGAGATACCGGTTCTCCCCGCTGTAGGTCCCCTCTCTCACCATCTCCTTCTGCTTCTCCTTCAGAGCCAGATACCTGCGGAGAGTCTCCTCTTCCCGGAAGAACAGGTAATTGTACTTATCCCGATTCAGCTCTTCCGGAAACAGATCCGTGAGGAACGCCTCATCCTCAGGGTAAAAACGGATATCATATTTCCGGCACAGCTTTTCCACCTCCGGGCGGTAGGAATCCCGTTCCTCTGCCGTATCACAGGGATGGCTCATGGCCAGGGTTTTTAACCCGGAAGCCACCATCTCACAAAAACAATCCATCACTCCCAGCTCATAGGAGTAGGGATCAATCTCCCGTTCTGTCTCCTGATCCGCCGGTTCGTACTCCTCCGCATCCATGGAAAGAGGGACCCCGGAGGGGGTCGTCACATGGACGCCCCCGTACCAGGTTCCCTCCACGGTAAACGTATCGCCCACCTGATAATCCAGTGAGTACTCATCCTGTTTCTTTATAATGCGGATCCGGCTTCCGATTTCCGCCTTCATCCTCTCTCATTCCTCCCGTCTCAGTTGACCCGTTTGATGGTATAGCCGCCGTCGTCGTTCTTATCCACCTCGTACTTGTTGCCGTCAGCGTCTGTGGCCGTTCCGCCGGTCTTTACCTTGCCGCTCTCATTGACCAGATAGTCCTTGCCGTCCACGGTGACTACCTCATAGCGCAGCCCGTCCTCGGCCCGGACCAGAGCTCCGTTGTCGTAGAGGTAGCCGTCCTTCACACCGGTGTATCCGGCGCCGATATTGCCGAGAGATCCCGTCTTGTCAAAGAAATAGGTTTCCCCGTCAATCTCCACCCGGCCGGTCACCATGGCGCCGCTCTCGTCAAAATAGTAGTTGCGGCCGTTGGAGAGCTCCAGTTCTCCCGTGACCATCCGTCCCTGGCTGTTGAAACAGTAAATCTTATTGTCGATCCGGGCCACTCCATACCGGTCGTTTAAAGCAGTGGTCCGGTAGGAGGAGGTGTAAGCCCGTCCGTTCCGGAAATAATACCAGTTCTCATCCGATTCATCGGGAGTGAGAAGGTATCTCCAGCCGTTGGCCGCTCCTCCGTTGGCCTCGCAGTACACCAGACGGTTTACATCGTCTGTCACATTGTCATAGTAGGAGCTGGTGAACTCATCTGTATCCACCCATCCCGTGAGCATTCTCCCATACTGGTCAAATACGTAGTCCACGCCGTCGATGGTCTGTTCCCTGGACTTGGACATCCGCCCCGTGCTGCTGAAATAGTACCAGTTCTGGTCGCTCCAGCTGTCCGCCCGGTCGGAATAAATATACTGCCATCCGGTCACCATGGCGCCTGACGCGTTGAGATAATAGGTGTTTCCCTCATCATCCAGCCAGCCCGTATCCATCTGCTTTCCGGAAAAATGATAGCGGACTCCGTCGATGGTTTTCCAGCCATCCTCATAGGCCTGTCCGTTGCTTCCAAAATAATACCAGTGACTCTCCGCCGACCAGGGGTCGTCCTGAAGAAGTCTCCAGCTGTTGGTGATCATCGCTCCGCTCTCATTCACGTAATAGGTATCGTCAATGAGCCGGTTCACCGCCATCGTCCCGTCGTAGTCCAGATAATAGTAGATCCCGTTGTCCAGCACCCACTGGCCGTAAACCATGGAGCCGCTGTCGTTGTAATAGTACCACCTTCCGCCGTTCTGACTCCAGGTACCGCCGTAGGCAGTAACCGCCGCTCCCGCAGTCAGCACAGCCGCGCAGGCCAGAACCGCAAGTATCTTATGCTTTCTCTTCATATCCGCTCCTCCTTTTTATGAAATGACGCAGTAACTCCAAAATTTCCCTTTTTGTTTCTTATAGTATACCATAAATTTCTGAAAATTTCACAACTTTATTCTTACAATTCTGTTATTTTTGAGCCTTCTGCCCGCCTTTCCGGGAAATTCCGGTTCCGGTGCGGAAAAAAAGGCGCGGAGCGTTTTCTATTTCATAGGGACGAAGCTTCCGACATAAAAAGGTCCGGCGCTTCACGCGCCGGACCTTTCCGGTTCCATTCCATCGGTATGTTTCTGGAAATTATACGGGATAAGCCTTATTCTCTGTATCAGCAGCTGCCGGATCCACCTTCTTCTGCTGCGCTTCCCGGTATTTGAAGAACTCTTCCGCCACCTTCGGGAACAGGGCGTAGGACAGAACGTCCTCATCCTGCTGCTTCCACTGGGCGCACTCTTTCTCGAACTGAGGCAGCTGAGGCGGAATCAGGTCTGCGGGACGGCAGGTGATGGGTTTCTCGTCGCCGATGATCTTCTTCTGCACTTCCTCGTTGAAAGGCGCTACCGTCTTGCCGAACTCGCCCAGCATAATCTTCTTGGACTCCTTGGGAACGATCTTATACCGCTCGCCGGAGATCACGTTCATCACCGCCTGGGTTCCCACAATCTGGGAGGACGGGGTAACCAGAGGCGGATCTCCAAAGTCCTTGCGCACTCTCGGGATCTCCTCCAGAACCGCCTGATACTTGTCCTCCTGTCCAGCTTCCTTTAACTGGGAAACCAGGTTGGACAGCATGCCGCCGGGCACCTGATACTGAAGGGCCTTGATGTCCACGCCCAGCACCTTGGGATTGAGCAGGCCGCTCTTTAAGCAGTCTTCCCGGATGGGACGGAAGTAATCCGCGATCTCTCCCAGCAGCTTCTGATCATAGCCGGTGTCATAGGGAGTTCCCCGGAAGGTCTCCACCATCACTTCCGTAGCCGGCTGGCTGGTTCCCAGAGCAAAGGGGCTCATGGCGCAGTCGATGATGTCGCAGCCGGCCTCCACTGCCTTTAAGTAAGTCATGGACGCCACACCGGAGGTGTAATGGGTGTGCAGGTCAATGGGAAGGGAGGTGGACTCCTTTAAGGCGCTCACCAGCTCCTGGGCCGCGTAGGGAGTGAGAAGGCCGGCCATATCCTTGATGCACAGGGAATCGGCTCCCATCTCCTCAATCTCTTTGGCGATCTGCTTCCAGTAATCCAGAGTGTAGGCGTCGCCCAGGGTATAGCACAGGGCAATCTGTACATGAGCCTTCTCCTTGTTGGCTGCCTTCACCGCCGTCTGCAGGTTGCGGATGTCGTTGAGACAGTCAAAAATACGGATAATATCGATGCCGTTGGCCACAGACTTCTGCACGAAATACTCCACCACGTCGTCCGCGTAGTGATTGTAGCCCAGAATGTTCTGTCCGCGGAACAGCATCTGCAGCTTCGTGTGTTTAAATCCGTCTCTCAGTTTTCTCAGCCGGTCCCAGGGATCTTCCTTCAGGAAGCGGAGGCAGGCGTCAAAGGTCGCTCCGCCCCAGCACTCCACAGCGTGAAAGCCTACCTGATCCATCTTATCCACAATGGGAAGCATCTGTTCCGTGGTCATTCTGGTGGCGATCAGAGACTGATGGGCGTCACGCAGAACGGTCTCCACAATCTTAACCGGCTTTTTCTCTATTTCTGCCATGATGATTCCTCCTAATCAAATGTAATTGTTATTTCACTCCGAATATGGCCATAAAGGTTCCCGCCGCCACGGCCGTACCGATTACGCCGGCCACGTTGGGACCCATGGCGTGCATCAGCAGGAAGTTGGTGGGATCCGCCTCCGCGCCCACCTTCTGGGACACACGGGCCGCCATGGGCACAGCGGAAACGCCCGCCGAACCGATCAGCGGATTGATCTTGCCGCCGCTCAGCTTGCACATGAGCTTGCCCAGAAGCACGCCTCCGGCAGTACCGAACGCGAATGCCACCAGACCCAGAATCACGATCTTGATGGTGTCCATCTTCAGGAAAGCTTCCGCGCTGGTGGTAGCACCCACGGAAGTTCCCAGCATGATAACCACGATGTACATCAGAGCGTTGGATGCCGTCTCCGTCAGCTGTTTTACCACTCCGGACTCCCGGAACAGATTTCCTAACATCAGCATTCCCACCAGGGGAGCTGTGGTCGGCAGAATCAGGCAGACTACAACGGTTACAATGATGGGGAAGAGGATCTTCTCCAGCTTGGATACGGGCCGGAGCTGCTCCATCTTGATCTTTCTCTCTTTTTCCGTCGTCAGCAGCTTCATGATGGGCGGCTGAATAATGGGAACCAGAGACATATAGGAATACGCCGCCACGGCGATGGGGCCCATGTACTCCTTCTGTCCCAGCTTTCCGCAGAGGAAAATGGAAGTGGGGCCGTCAGCTCCTCCGATGATGGAGATGGCAGCTGCCGCCTTGTCGTTAAAGCCCATGAAAATGGCCATGAAATAGGCTACATAGATTCCCAGCTGGGCCGCCGCGCCCATGAGAAAGCTCTGGGGGTTGGCGATCAGGGGACCGAAGTCGGTCATGGCGCCCACACCCATGAAGATCAGGGACGGGAAGATGCTCCACTCATCCAGCACATAGAAATAGTGGAGGAGTCCTCCCACTCCGTTGGTGGAATCCTCAGGCGCCAGCATAATGTCCGGATAGATGTTTACCAGAAGCATGCCAAAGGCGATCGGAACCAGAAGAAGCGGCTCAAATCCCTTTTTGATCGCCAGGTACAGAAAAATGAATGCCACCGCGATCATGACAAAGTTGCCCCATGTCAGGTTGACAAATGCCGTCTGCTGAAGAAGATTCCCAAATGTATTTGCTATATATTCCATTGTTCATCCCTCCATATAGATACGTTTCACTCACGCATCCCGATTTCTGTCATTAGTTCAAGGTTGCGATCGTTTCGCCCGCCTCTACGGAGGCTCCCACAGACACATTGATGGACGCCACCGTTCCGTCCTCGGGAGCTACAATATCATTCTCCATCTTCATGGCTTCCAGAATCAGCAGAACCTGGCCTCTCTTTACAGCCTGGCCCACAGACGCCTTCACGTCCAGAATCTTTCCGGGCATGGGTGCGGTCACCGCCACAGAACCCTGAGCGCCTGCCGCCTTGGGAGCGGGAGCTGCCGGAGCTTTCGGAGCGGGAGCTGCCTTGGGAGCCGGGGCCTTCGGAGCCGCTCCCGTATTTTCCTCAACAGTTACATCATATACATTGCCGTTTACGGTGATGGTATAGCTTTTCATCTTAAATTTCCTCCTAAATCAAACTCGTTTCCACTTGGATGCCGGCGCCCTCTTGATGGAACGCACCACCAGGCCGTCCGCCGGGACACCCTCTGAAGCCGCAATGGCCGCTGTGATCACTGCCACCAGTTCCCGGTCGTCGGTCAGATCTTCCGCCGGCTCCTCCACAGGCACTGCTGCGGGAGCGGAAGCTTCCTCCGCCGGCTTTTCGCTTTTCTTCATCTTATTTTCAAAGATGTTGATGAAGCGGAAGCAGTAGATCAGCAGGCTGATAAAGATCAGCACGATAAATACGGTGCCCATTCCGATCACGGTATTGAGGGCAGCCCGCTCCATCCGCTCTCCCGTGGTGTAGCGGGGAGCAAAGCTGATGGAAGTCGCCTGTCCGCTTTCCATATCAAAATATACCTGGCAGTCCACCTGGCGCTCCTCAAACTGAGCCACGATGTCGCAGACATACTCGTTGTCCTCCCGGTCCGCCACAGAGCTCTCCACACCCACGAAAGCCCCCGTGTCGGGAAGCATGTTCTTCAGGGACGTAAAAGCTTCTGTCAGCATGTGGTTGTTGGACTGCTCCGCGCTCTCGATCATGGAGTCAACGTCCTCAGCAGGAATGGATGCCACATAGGAAATCAGATTCTCCGACGCGATGCACACCTGGCTGGACGTGTTCAAATCCAGGGTGGGAGTCTGACTGCTCTGGGAAGAAGAGCAGGCCGGCAGGGCCAGCAGCGCGGCAGCCATACACAGGGCCGCGGTTATCCGTTTAATTTTCTTCATATCACTGTCACCTCGCTTCAGACTGTTCCATGCTTTTTGGCCGGCCGGTCCTCTCTCTTTGTAAACAGCATCTCAAACGCGGCGATTACCCGTTTTCTCGTGTCCTTCGCCTCAATGATGTCATCCACATATCCCCTCTTGGCCGCCGCCATGGGGCTGGACTGAAGCTGGCGGTACTCTCCGGCTTTCTCTTCGATCAGGGCGGCCGCGTCATCTGCCGCGGCGATCTCATCCCCGTACATGATCTTTGCCGCGGAAACAGCGTCCATCATGCCGATCTCCGCTCCCGGCCAGGCGTACACGATATCCGCCCCAACTGCCTTGCTGGCCATGGTCAGATAAGCCGTTCCGTAAGCCTTTCCGGTGATCACCGTCACCTTCGGCACTGTGGCGTTGGCGTAGGCGTAGGTCAGCTTCGCGGCTGCCTTCGCAATCTTCTTCTCCGTGCATTTCACCGCCTGATATCCGTTTACGTTGACCAGAGTCAGAACGGGAATCTCAAAGGCATCGCAGAAATTTACCATCTCCGCCGCCTTCTCGCAGCCTCTGGAGGTGAGGCCTCCGGAGAGCTCCTTTTCCTTCTCTCCGTTCTCCCCGTAAATTTCCGTGCGGTTGGCCACGCAGCCCACCGTCATGCCGTTCAGCCGGATGAATCCGGTTACCATGGCAGGTCCATAAGCGGGTTTTGTCTCCAGGAAGAAATTGTTGTCAGAGATGGTTCTCAGCGCCTCTTTCGTGTCTCCGGCCCAGCCTTCCAGGCCTTCGCAGACGCGGTTTAAATCGTCCTCGCACTCTTCGTAGGACATGTCATCTTCGTTATTTGCGGGAAGAATTGAGATAAGGGTGCGGATCTGTTCCAGAACTTCCGCTTCAGAGCCGACGAAGTCAACCATTCCGGTCTCCTCACTCTGGAATTTCGCGGAAGAAGTGTCGCATTTTTCTTTATAGTTGCCGTCCAGGGTATTGGGGGAATTGACAAAGAGTTTTCCGGTCTTTTCCTCCATGAGAGTGAAATCTGCCAGCGCAGCCGACACGGCCATGCCGCCTCCGCAGGAACCAAAAATACCGCAGATCTGCGGAATCACTCCCGATGCCATGGACTGGGCCAGATAAAGGGAACCGAAGCCGGCCAGAGCGTCGGTAGCCTCCTGCAGTCTCAGTCCGGCGCAGTCGATGAGCCCAATGACAGGGGCGCCCATCTTCATGGCCATTCCGTAAATATTGGCAATCTTCTTTGCGTGCATCTCACCCATGGAGCCTCCCAGCACGGAAGCGTCCTGGCTGTAGACGTACACAAGCGCTCCGCCGATGGTACCGTACCCGGTGACCACTCCGTCGGCTGGAGTTTCTTTTGCAGCCATGTTGAAATCGGTATTTCTGGCAGTCACATACCCGCCGATCTCCACAAAGCTGTTCTCATCAAGTAAGGACCGAATGCGGTTGCCTGCTGATGTCTGTGCTGAATAACTCATTTTACAGCCCTCCATTTTGTAGTATTTTTACAGTAGTGGTTAAAATTTTAACAATTCATGATACCATGAATCGAATTTCTGCCGATTATAATTGTATAATGGGTTTGGGGAAAATTCAAGTCATTTTTAGGGAATTTGTCCAAATTCTGACAATATTCAGTTACTCTCCGTCTTTTCCAGGAATCGTTTTCCCAACGTAAATCCCCGTCCCCGCACTTCGTTGACCCGGTTCACAATCATAAAGGCCTTGGGATCGCACTCCGTCACCAGGTCGCTCAGTTTCGGCAGCTCCCTGGCGCTCAGCACCGTCATCAGCTCATAGGACTCCTTTCCCAGATAACCGCCCTTTATGGACACAAAGGTGGTTCCCCGGTCCAGCTTCTGCTGGATGGCCCGGTTGATTTCCTGATAATGTTCGCTGATGATCTTCACCTGCATCTGGGAGGTGCCGATCGTCATAATCTTATCAATTACTGTGGTGTAGATAATGATCAGAATCACGCTGTAGAGCATCTTTTCCAGGCCGGAAAAGAGGACCTGGGCCGCCAGAATGCAGAAATCAAAGGCATACATGCTGACTCCCACGGGAATCCCCGCCTTCTTTTTCAGGATCAGAGGCGGAATATCCATGCCGCCGGTGGACGCTCCCACCCGAAGCACCAATCCCATCCCCAGCCCCACCAGAAGGCCGCCGATCACTGTGGCCAGCATCCGGTCCTGAGTGAGGGGAGCCGGCACCATCTGCTGCACCGTCTCCAGTATCAGGGGGGAATAGAAGGTGCTGATGATGGTCATCAGGGCGAAAGCTTTCCCCAGAATCGCCGCTCCCACTAAGAACAGGGCTACATTCAGCACAGCCAGAACCGCCGACACGGGGATTCCCGTGTAGTGATTCACCGCCAGGCCGATGCCGGTGGCCCCTCCCATCATCATGCCCGCCGGGATCAGAAATCCTCCGATGCCCAGGGCGGAGATGGTGTTTCCCAAAAATACGCTTCCGATCGTTATTCCTCGTTTCATCCTTGTCTCCTTTTATCGCTTTAGTTCTTTACAACAGGCTCTCTCCAAGAGAAAAAAGCAGGCCTCCCGGCCTGCTCTCCCCATTCGTCCAGAAGAGTATAACACTCTAGGTCCGGCTCCGCAAGAAATATTTTTCCAGCACATCCTCCAGGCACCAGCGCATGGTGATCTCCCCCACGGTGCCCTTCGCCGTCACCGGAAAGGAGGCGATGGTCTCTCCATTCAGGGAATATACCACCTTTCCCGTCTCATCCCCCTCCCGGACCGGAGCCTTCAGACGGTCCGCGCCGTCATATCTCACCGTCACATGTTCTCCCTCCTTCAGCAGAATTTCCAGTTTTTTCTCCCGAATGGCCGGATCCAGGGAAATCTCCACCGCCGCTTCCTCTGCCAGATCCCCGCTCTCCGGAACGCCGTTTTCCACCGGCACAGGAGAAAAGCTTCTCTCCTGCCACACATCTCGGTATTCATAATTGTCCAGGCCATATTCCATCAGCTCTCTGGTGTCAGACCACTTGTACTCCTTGTGGGGCGGCCAGCCGCAGCCCAGAAGCGCCACGATAAACGATTTCCCGTCCCGCTCCAGGGCTCCCACATAGGAATATCCGGCGCCTCCCGTAAATCCGGTCTTGCCGGAGAGAGCCCCGTCCATCATGGACAGAAAGGCGTTGTGGTTGACGCAGGAGTAAGTTCCTTTTCCATCCAGATCGGAAAACGTGTAGGTTCCGGTACGGGTGATGGTCAAAAACTCCTCCCTGGCGGGAGACTCGTACAGGCAGTATTTCATGATCCTGGCCAGATCCGCCGCCGTGGTGGAGTGAATCTGTTCCCGGCCATTCTCATCCAGGGAAGATCCGTCCAGACCGTTGGGGGTGACAAACCACGTATCCTCACACCCTATGCTGCGGGCCTTCCGGTTCATCTCCTTCACGAATTCCTCCACGGAACCGGATACGCACTCCGCCACCGCCACCGCCGTGTCGTTGTGGGATTCCAGCATGAGGGAATAGAGGAGATCCTTCAGATAAAATTTCCGGCCGGTCCCGGCTCCCAGGTGTACCTCCGGCTGAGAAGCCGCCAGAGAGGAAAATTCCGCCACATCCTCCGCCTCCCCCTCCTCCAGGGCCAGTATGCAGGTCATGATCTTGGTGGTGCTGGCCATGGGACGCTTCTCCCCCTCGTTTTTCCCCAGCAGGATCCGACCGGAATCCCCGTCCATCAGAACTGCCGCCTGGGCGTAGAGCTCCGGTTCCCGCTCCTCTCCCAGGGCCGCAGGCGCGGCGCCTGCTTCCAGAAACAGGATTACAGCTGCCGCCGCCGCAAAGGTTTTCAGTCGCCCCATGTTCATATTGCCGGCCTCCTGTCGTACTCTGTTCATTGTATTCCGCCCGGCTGGAAAATATTCTTTGTTCGCCGTCTCAAACTTTCTTGCATTCGAACATACATTCTGGTATAATGAGTGCACTTGACAGGCAGCAGGGAAATACGGGGAAATCCTTTCCGCAGAACAGGAGGAACGGGCATGGAACGGGAACGGCTGATCTTTCATATTGACGTGAATTCCGCTTTTTTGAGCTGGGAGTCTGTGGACCGGCTGAAAAAGGATCCCTCCGCCCTGGATCTGCGCACCATCCCATCCGCCGTGGGCGGAGACGCCAGCAAGCGCCACGGCATCGTGCTGGCAAAATCCACCCCCGCCAAGGCTTTCGGCGTCACCACCGGGGAACCCATCGCCAAAGCTCTCCAGAAATGCCCCGGGCTGACGGTGGTTCCCTCCCATTTTGAGATCTACGCGGCCTATTCCAGAAAGCTGATCCATCTCCTGGAGGACTATACCCCCGATATTGAAAAATTCAGCATCGACGAGGCCTTCCTGGATATGACGGAAACCATCCACCTGTTCGGAACGCCGGTGGAGACGGCGGACGCCATCCGGCGCCGGGTACGGGATGAACTGGGCTTTACGGTGAATGTGGGCATTGCCCCCAACAAGCTTCTGGCAAAAATGGCGTCCGACTTTCAGAAGCCGGACCGGACCCACACTCTGTTCCGGGAGGAGATCCCCGCCAAAATGTGGCCCCTTCCCATCCGGGAGCTGTTTCTCGTAGGCAGCTCCGCCCAGGCCAGGATGGAAGCCATCGGCCTGCACACCATCGGTGACCTGGCCCGCTGCGATCCGGATATTCTCCGGTCCCAGCTGGGAGAAAAGTACTCCCGGACCATCCGCGGCTACGCCAACGGCATTGACAGCGATCCGGTGGAGCCCCGCGCCTCCGTCAACAAGGGCTACGGAAACCGGGTGACCCTCTCCCGGGACGTATCGGATATGGAGGAAGCCAGACAGGTGCTTCTCTCCCTTTCAGAGACGGTGGGAGCCAGGCTGCGGGCCGATCAGGTACTGTGCAGCCAGGTCTGCGTGGAGCTGAAGGACTGGAGATTCCGCTCCTTCTCCCACCAGGGTCTGCTCCAGTTTCCCACTGATTCCACCTCCGTCATCTATGAGGAAGCCTGCCGGCTGCTGAAGGAATTCTGGGATGGGACGCCGGTCCGCCTCATCGGCATCCGCACGGGAAAGATCTCCGGCCATGAATTTGTACAGATGAGCCTGTTTGAGACGGAGCAGGACCGAAAGCGCCTGAAAATGGAACAGGCGGTGGACGCCATCCGCAGCCGCTTCGGCACCGACAGCGTCAAGCGGGCCAGTTTTTTAAAGAAAGACGCCCTGGTGGATCATGCGGCGTCCAAGCACAAACACCTGGGAAAGGAGACGGGATCCCCTGATGACAAGAATTCTGGAATACGTCATTGACAGTAAGGCCTCCGGCCTGACGGTGCAGGAATATTTAAAAACTCTTGGCTGCTCCAGGAATGTGATCTCCCGTCTGAAAGCCGCAGACCGGGGGATCGCCGTAAACGGCGAACCGGTGTTCTCCTCCCGGAGGCTGTCCGCAGGAGAACGCCTGACTCTGACCCTGCGGGAGGAGACCTCCTCCTTCCGTTTCTCCTCCCCTGCCCCGGAACCGGCTTTCCCGGAGCCGGACATTGTCTACGAGGACGAGGATCTGGCGGTGGTCGGCAAACCGGCGGGAGTCCCGGTCCATCCCTCTCAGGGAAATCACGGCAACACATTGGCCGACATCCTGACCTGGCACTATAGACAGAAGGGACAGCCCTTTGTGTACCGGGCCGTCAGCCGCCTGGACCGGGACACCACCGGCCTGATGATCGTGGCTAAGAATATGTTCTCCGCCTCCATCCTCTCTTCCATGGCCGCCGCCAGACAGATCCGGAGAGAATATCTGGCCATCGCCCTGGGCCGGACAGACGAGGCCGGCGTCATTGACGCCCCCATCGGCAGAAAAGAGGGATCCATCATTGAGCGGACGGTGGATGCCGCCGGTGAGAGGGCCGTCACCCACTATGAAAGAATTCTGTACCGCCCCGATCTGGACGCTTCCCTGGTGAAACTGCGTCTGGAGACGGGGCGCACCCATCAGATCCGGGTGCACATGGCCTACATCGGCCACCCTCTTCCAGGAGATTTTCTCTACTGCCCGGACTATTCTCTCATCAATCGCCAGGCTCTTCACTCCCACAGCCTGACCTTCCTTCATCCGGTCACGAAAAAAGAGCTTCATTTCGAAGCTCCTCTTCCCGACGATATGCAGTTTATTCTCCCGGAAGCCGTCTCCCGTCACAGCTGACGGCGCAGGCCCTTGGGATAATGATTTTTCAGCATTCCTCCCGCCTGCTTTCCCCATCCCAGGGAATACCCATCCACAGTCACCAGCGTCCATCCCTTCTCTCCTGAACGGGGAAGGGCTTCCCCATTGATAAACTTTCTGGCCTCTTCTTCACTCAGGCGGCAGATTCTGGCGGCCTCCCCTTCCCTCAGGGACGCCGCCAGGGCGTGGGCCGGCTCCAGCCGGCTGCGGCACACAGACGCCACATGAAGTCCCGGCCGCAGCACCCTGAGCCCGGAGAAATCCGGAAGTTCCCGGGGCAGCAGATAGAGCTGGTCTCCGAAAAGGAACCACTCTTCCCTGTCTCCCAGCTCTTTCGCACCGGGACAGACTTCTTTCAGCAGGTCTCTCACCCCGCGCAGCAGGGCCTTGTCCTTCACATAGGCGGGGAACTTCATCCGATTCCCCCTCTTCTTTCCCCGGCCTGCCTCCTCGCTTTCCTTTGGAGATTCAGCCTTTTTTTCCAGAAGAGCCAGGAAATGCCCCTCTCCCTCCGCCAGATGGGGCCAGATCCGGTGGGTTCCGGCCAGATCGGGACGGCCGCTCTCCGACCACTCCGGATGCCCCGCAGACAGCCCGGGAAGGGTTCTGTCTTTTACCACGGAGAACTCCCCATGCCGCTCCAGAAAACGGTCCACCGCCTGTTCATCCTCCTCCGGGGCAAAGGTACAGGTGGAATATACCAGCCTTCCTCCCGGGCGAAGCATGGACGCCGCCGCCTCCAGAATCTCCTGCTGCCGCTCCGCGCAGAGCCTGACATTCTCCGCGCTCCACTGCAGCCTCGCCTCCTCGTCCTTCCGGAACATTCCCTCCCCGGAACAGGGAGCGTCCACGATCATACAGTCAAAATACTCCGGAAAATAGGGGATTAGCTCCGCGGGGGACGCGCTGGTAACCGCAGTCTCCCGGCATCCCATCCGCTCCACATTCTGAGACAGAATCCTGGCCCTGGCGGGATGGATCTCATTGCTCACCAGCAGTCCCGTCCCTCCCAGAAGGGAGGCGGCATGGCTGGTTTTTCCTCCCGGGGCAGCGCACAGATCCAGAACCCGTTCTCCCGGCCGGGGATCCAGCAGGGAAACCACGGACATGGCGCTGGGTTCCTGAATGTAGTAGGCTCCCGCCTCATGATAGGGGGATTTCCCCGGTCTCGTCTCCCCGTCATAGTAAAAGCCGTCGGCAGCCCAGGGAACCGGCCGCAGGCCAAAATCAGCGAACTGCCGCAGAAAATCTTCCCGCTCTCCCTTCAGGCGGTTCATCCTCAATCCCTGGGCCCGTTCTTTTTCATAGCTCTCCGCAAACCAGCAGTACTCGCCGCCTAGCAGTTGTTTCATCCGCTCTTCAAACTCTGCTGGAAGTTGTATCATCTCTTGTTCTCTCCCATATTCTCCGTATTATTTCAGGAAACAATCTCCTGTTTCCTCTATCCGCCCCTGTGGAATAATAAAGGGATGAAAAGGAGACTGTTTTTATGATCTATGATTTTCTCGCTTACTGCTTTATTCCCGCCGCATCGGTGTGGTTTGCCGGAACCAGTGGGTGGATGTCCTCCAATTTCTCCATCCTGCGAAACAGCGGGCGCTGGAGCGCCATCTTTCTGGCCTGGGGCATCATCCTGCTCCTCTGCTTTTCCCTGTGGTTCCGGGACATCTCCCGCAGTCTGTCCGGCCCCAGAACTGCCGACCGGCTGGCGCGGGGAGCCGGCCTGATCCTGGCGGCAGCTCTTTTTACGCCCTATCTTCCGGACCAGTTTCCCAGGCTGTCCCGCCTTCACTTTTACTGCGCTTTTCTGTCCCCCGTTCTGTTCATGGCCGGACTTCTTCTTCTCCTTCTCCGCTTCCGGCAGGTCAGCCGCTGCCTGGCCCGCAGGTTTCTTCTGGGATTCTGGTTTGTCGTCCTCTTCTCCCTGATTCTCCTGTGGAGAGGATCTATGGTGACCAGCGCCCTGGAAATCTTCTTTTCCTCCGCCTGTTCCATCCTGCTGCGGCGCCTTCACAAACGGACAGCGGCGTTGGGATAGGGAAAGTCCCCAGCCCGGCAAATGTCCGCCCATGCAGGCATGGCAGCCGCTTGCCGGGCGCCCGGCGCAGACTCCCATGTCCGCTGACGCGGACACCTCGAACCATGAAAGCCCTCAGATCGCTCCGTGCTGCCCACTCACGCGATCCGACCTGCATTCGCAATCCGGCCTGTCGGGCTTTCACAGTAAAAGAAAACCGCATACCTTTTCGATATGCGGCTTCATCAAAGTTCCTTAAAACTCTACTTTATCTTCCGGATCACCGATTCCGTCATTGGCCACATAGTATGCCACGGATTCTTCCGGCTTAATATACAGATGAATGCTCTTTAACTCTGCATCTTTGTGCTTCTCAGCGAAATCCTTCTTTGCGCTCTCCAGCACTTCCTCGGTGTCAATCTGTCTTCCGCCGAACTCGATCACAACCTCGGTCTTCAGCTCAGCCTTCTTTGCTGCCGTTCTTCTGGCCGGAGCCTTCGTCTCAGCCGCAGCCTTGGTCTCAGCTTTCTTTGCCGGAGCTTTTGCCGCTTTTGCGGTCGTCTTGGTCTCTGCCTTTACGGCCGGTGCTTTATCTGCTGTCTTTGAAGTTTCCACTGCAGCAGCAGTTTCTGTCTTCACACTTGCTTTTCTGGGTGCCATAACTTTTTCCTCCTCGTAATCTTTTCCTCAATATTCAAGTATTACAAGCTGCCATTATCTAGGAATTATCGAGGAAAATTATACCCCCGATTTTTTGTTTTGTCAACACAGCCCCATGATTCCGGGATTTCTGCCAGATATTGCCATTCTATTTTCCCAGATATTCTAAAATTTTACTGTACTCTTTCACCAGCTCTTCCGTGGAAATCCGGCAGTTTGCCGGGCTGGTGGACGGAAGGGGAATGGGATCCATCCCCGCCTGTTCTGCGCAGTACCTGCGAAACAAAGCCGTGGCCTTCGTGCCGGTGGTAAAGATGGCCTGCACCGGCGCCCGGTCCAGGATCCGGCTCATGTCGTTGGGAACCGGATTGCGGATGCTGGTATCATCAGCCCCGTGAATGTCGCAGCTGGCCAGAACATCCCAGACGGCAACGCCGTGACGGAGAGCCATTTCCGTCTTCTCCTCAATGGTCTCCGGCTGAGGCTCCCCCAGCACCTGAGCCAAAACCATCCAGAACCGGTTTCTGGGATGGCCGTAGTAAAATCCCTGCTCCCGGGACTTAGGGGAAGGCATGGTGCCCAGAATCAGCACCCGGGAGCGACTGTCAAAAACCGGCTGGAACTGGTGCACCACTCTCTGGGATTCCCTCTTCTCCGTCACGGCCTTATGATCCTTTCTGCCTGCATCATGCACTGGGCAATCTCATACATATTGGTCACTTCGCCCACCTGAAGCTTCTCCAGGCGCCCGTAGTGATTCAGGCAGGTTCCGCAGGTGAGCAGACAGACACCCCGCCGCTCCATCTCCCGCAGATCGTCCAGCACTCCCGATCCCTCCGTGGTCAGAAATACGCCGCTGTTGTAAAACAGTATCATCTCCGGCTGCTTTTCCTGCTCCACCATGGCATAGAGGAAGCCTTTCATCAGCAGCCGTCCCAGACCTTCGTCTCCGCTTCCCATCACGTCAGAGGAAATCACCAGGACCGTTCCCTTTGCCAGCGGAGAGCGGGGATTTTCCGCCGTCTGCTGGCTCCTGCCCGGGGCAGGCGCAGGCTGGGATGGAGCCGGAGCCGGCTGAGGTGCCGCCGGGGCAGCTGGCTGAGGTGCTGCAACAGCCGGCTGAGGCGCCGCCGGGGCGGCTGGCTGAGGTGCTGCAGCAGCTGGCTGGGGTGCTGCCGGAGCCGGCTGGAACTCCTGCCCCTCAGCAATCCGCTCCAGCACGGCGGCCGCATCCACCAGCTCGCAGGTCTCGCAGACGGCGGTCTCTTCTTCCTCCCGCTCCCACCGCTCCGGACCGGCGGTCTCAGATCCGGAAATATTCGGAGCCGTTTTTTCTCCCGTCTCCTTCTCCGGACGGGTCTTCACCTCCGCCTTCTTCGGTCTCATTTCCTGTTCCGCACTGTGAGTTCCGTCCACGAACTCCTCCTGCTTTCTGTCATAGATATCAAAATAAGAATCCACATCCCGCAGGGCCTTCTGCCCCACCAGGATCTGCACCGCAAATTCTTTTTCCCCGCTCTTTTCCCAGGAGGAAGTAAATCCTTTATATTCCGCAAACTTTTCCAGATTCTGGACTGCCGCCTGGTTGTCCACCAGCACCAGCAGTTCTCCGGCTATCATATCATCCGTTTTCTTTTTTACGGCCACCACCGGCCCGGGACAGGCCACTCCCCGCATATCAATCGTCTGTTTCATCACGTTCTCCTTTTCCATTGGCACAGTTTCAGAGAACCTTCCGGCTCTCCGATTCTCCACTTCATCATATCACACTTTTTGCCGAATGGAAAGGCAGACCATCTTCCCCGAAAGCCGGCCTACAGAAGCTTGCTGCCGTTGGCCGTCAGCCTAAAGCGGCAGTTTAACCGCTCCGCCGCCCGGCGGCACATAATCATCCGTTCCAGAAAGATCTCAAAATAGTCCACCAGGCTGCAGTATCGGTCATCCAGCTGCAGAGTCATCTGGATCACCCGCTTTTCCCTGTCCACAGCCACCTGGGAGGAGAGGGCCGCGTAATTGACCCTGTCGTGGATGTCAAAATTCTTCCGATCCGGATTCTGCACCCGGTTTCTCCTCACGTCCGTCTTGTCCGCCAGGATCAGCGCCGCCGACACCTCGTCCACCGCGTTTCCCGTCTGCTCGTCGTGGTGGCCGATGGCCGCCGTCACCGTGAGCACGTCCTCCAGGTCCATCTCCCGCCTGCGCAGAATATCATAGGCCAGGATCGCCCCGCTGTGGGCGTGGTCGTGGCGGTTGATGCTGTTTCCGATATCGTGCATATAGCCGGCGATTTTCGCCAGCTCAATTCTCTGTTTTTTGTATCCCAGATCTTTTAAAATCTGGGCTGCCGTCTCCGCCGTCCTGGCGGCATGGCGCCTGGAATGCTCTGTGTATCCCAGAGTTCCCAGTATCTCATTTCCCTTTTCGATGAGCAGGTTGATCTCCCTGTCCTCACGAATCTGACTGTATTTTGTCTTCATTTGTCATAACCTCCGAATTGCGTCCAGGGCCAGCCCGGACCGTTCACATTCCTCTGCCGTCATGGTAATCTGCCAGCACAGCGGACTTCCCTTCATCCGCTCTGAGGCATAGCTGAGCCCGTTGGTCCGCTCGTCCAAAAACGGCCGGTCGATCTGCCCGGGATCCCCCAGCAGTATGATTTTTGTGTCTTTCCCCGCCCGGGTGATAATTCCCTTGATCTGATCCGGCGTGGTGTTCTGGGCTTCGTCAATAATCATGTAGGTTTTCGCGATGGAACGTCCCCGGATGTAGTTGAGGGCCTCTGTCTCAATCAGTCCTCTGGCAAAGATTTCCTCAATCTTTCCCCTCAGTTCTTCCTCATCCCCATAGCGTTCCTCCTCGCTGGAATCAATGAGCTGTTCCAGATTGTCCACCACCGGCCGCATGAGGGGAGAAAGCTTCTCCTGTTCATCCCCCGGCAGAAAGCCGATGTCCGAATCAAACTGGGCGTTGGGACGGATCACCAGAATCCGGCGGTACTCTCCCGTGGGGTGGTTCAGCACTTTTTCCAGGCCCACCGCCAGGGAGTAGAACGTCTTGCTGGTTCCCGCGGCTCCCTTGACAATCACCAGGGGAGCCCGGTCTGCCGGCTGCATCAGGGCTTCCTGGAGAAAATACTGACCGGAATTGCGGGGCGTCACTCCGTAGGGGCTGCTCTTCCTGTAATCCAGCTTTCTCAGGCGGCCGTTCTCCACCCGTCCCAGATGGGTCTTTCCCACCGACTGGTCCGCCCGGATCAGTACAAATTCATTTTCAAACAGCTCCGGCGTCCTCCGGTTTCCCTCCTCATCGGACACATACACCTCGCTCACGGAAATCCCCTTCTTCTTAAACTCCTTAAACAGCTCCTCCGGAGCAAAAACCTCCGTCCTCCCCCGGTACTGTTCCTCCCTGCCCGGCGCCTGTTCCGCTGCGAAGTCCTCCGCCTTCACGCCGATGATCTGGGCTTTCACCCGCAGCAGAATATCCTTTGTGATCAGGACCACCTGCTCCCCGGACCGCTCCGACAGACCGCGGCACACCTTCAGAATCCGATTGTCCATCAGATGGTCCGGCATGTCCGGCGGCAGCTCCACATCTACAAAATTTTTCTCTACCCGCAGGCTTCCCCCGCCTTCCAGGGAGACGCCTTCCAGCAGATCCCCTCTCTGGCGCAGCTGTTCCAGAAAACGGATGGCAGCCCTGGCATTGGCGCCCTTCTCCCCGTCGGCCTGTTTCAGCTTGTCCAGCTCCTCCAGCACCACAATGGGAAGAATCACCCGGTTATCCTCAAAATATTCCAGGGCACGGGGATTCTGAATCAGCACGTTCGTATCAATCACATATGTTTTTACCATCCGCTTTTCCTCCTGCATCATGTTGTCCGGCGGGATTCTCAAAAATCCGCCTTTTACACCGTATCACAGCTGTGTAAAGGGCGGACTTTCTTCCGAGATAAATTTATGTAAAATTTTCGTCTTATTTCTAAAATTGTATTTACCAATTTTCATATTCGGACAGCCGGTGCTTTGGGGATATCGGCTGTTCCAGAAAAAAACGCCCGGAAAGATTTCTCTCTCCGGGCGCGTATCTCATATTCTTCTTCCGGTCAGTGTTTCTGTTCCTCCGTGTACCGGCGGATATTGGAGGCATTGACGTATTTCTGGATCTTTCCGTCTTTTACCAGCACCAGAGTGGGAGCCTGCATGACTCCGAACCGGCTGGACAGCTCCGGATTCTCCTCCGCGTCGATGACCTGATAGTCCATATCCTTCAAAAACTCCTTGGCCGCCTTGCAGTTGGGGCAGGTCTTGGTGGTGAACAGATAGGTGCCCGCGGCGATGGGGGCAGCTCCAGCGCCGTTCTCCGTCTCCGCTTTCTGGGCGGCATCCCCCTCATTTCCCAGCTGGGACGCCTTCACCCTCCAGCCGCCGTGGAGAACGTCGTAAGTCTTCCGGTTCTTGTACTCCTGGAGCTTTCCTTCGTTCCAGTTCTTCACCGGACGGTAATACCCGGTGATCCGGCTGTACACCTCCGCCTCTTTTCCGCACACCGGGCAGGTGAAATGCTCTCCGGTGAGGTAGCCGTGGTCCTTGCAGATGGAGTAGGTGGGGGAGATGGTGTAGTAGGGCAGCTTGTAGTTGTCCGCAATGGTCTTCACCAGCTTTGCCGCGGACTTCCAATCCGGCAGCTTCTCTCCCAGGAAAGCGTGGAACACGGTGCCTGAGGTGTAAAGGGTCTGCAGGTCATCCTGGATGTCCAGGGCATCAAACACGTCCGCCGTGTAGCCCACAGGCAGGTGAGAGCTGTTGGTATAATAAGGGGTTCCGCAGTCTCCGGAGGCCGTCTTGATGTCGGGATACCGCTCCACGTCGTGCTTGGCCAGACGGTAGGAGGTGGACTCCGCCGGGGTGGCCTCCAGGTTGTACAGATCGCCGTACTGCACCTGATAGTCGGACAGCCGCTCTCTCATGTGGTTTAACACCTGCTTTGTAAACTCCTGGGTCTCCGGATGAGTCATATCCTTTCCGATCCATCTGGCGTTTAATCCGGCCTCGTTCATGCCCACCAGTCCGATGGTGGAAAAATGGTTCTCAAAGCTGCCCAGATATCTCTTGGTGTAGGGGTAGAGACCGCCGTCCAGCAGTTTTGTGATCACTTCCCTCTTCACCTTCAGGGAACGGGCGGAAATATCCATCATGTGGTCCAGACGGCGGTAGAAATCCTCCTCGTCTTTGGCCAGATAGGCGATCCTGGGCATGTTGATGGTCACCACGCCGATGGAGCCGGTGCTCTCCCCGGAACCGAAATAGCCTCCCGTCTTCTTTCTCAGCTCCCGCAGGTCCAGGCGGAGACGGCAGCACATGCTGCGGATGTCGCTGGGCTTCATGTCGCTGTTGATGTAGTTGGAGAAATAGGGCGTTCCGTATTTTGCCGTCATCTCAAACAGAAGGCGGTTGTTCTCCGTGTCAGACCAGTCAAAATCCCTGGTGATGGAGTAGGTGGGAATGGGGTACTGGAATCCCCGGCCGTTGGCGTCTCCCTCGATCATGGTCTCGATGAAGGCCTTGTTCACCATATCCATCTCTTTCTTGCAGTCCTTGTACTTAAAGTCCATCTCTTTTCCGCCCACGATGGCGTTCATCTCCGCCATATCATCCGGCACGGTCCAGTCCAGAGTGATGTTGGAGAAGGGCGCCTGGGTGCCCCAGCGGCTGGGGGTGTTCACCCCGTAGATAAAGGACTCGATGCACTTTTTTACCTCCGGGTAGGACAGATTATCCACTTTCACGAAAGGAGCCAGGTAAGTGTCAAAGGAGGAGAATGCCTGGGCGCCGGCCCACTCATTCTGCATGATTCCCAGGAAGTTTACCATCTGATTGCACAGCACGGACAGGTGCTTGGCGGGGGAAGAGGTGATCTTTCCCGGAATTCCTCCCAGTCCCTCCAGCAGCAGCTGTTTTAAGGACCAGCCGGCGCAGTAGCCGGTGAGCATGGACAGATCGTGGAGGTGGATGTCCGCATTGCGGTGGGCGTCGGCGATCTCCTGATCGTAGATCTCAGACAGCCAGTAGTTGGCGGTCACCGCTCCGGAGTTGCTCAAAATCAGTCCTCCCACGGAGTATGTAACGGTGGAGTTTTCCTTCACACGCCAGTCCTCCACCTTCACGTAGCCGTTCACCACATCCTTGTAGTCCAGAATGGTGTTCTTCATATTGCGGATCTTCTCCCGCTGCTTCCGGTACAGAATATATGCTTTCGCCACATCGGTGTAGCCGGTCTGCTCCAGCACGTGCTCCACGCTGTCCTGGATCTGCTCCACTCCGATGGTGTCCCCGTCCATCTTGTCCTGGAAATCTGCCGTCACCCGCAGAGAGAGCAGTTCCAGTATCTCATTGTTGAACTCCTTCCCCGTGGCTTTAAACGCTTTTTTAATAGCTTCTGTTATTTTATTCAGGCTGAAGTCCGCCTTTTCTCCGTCTCTTTTGATGACGTTAATCATATCCCCTTGCTCCTTTCCTTGCGCCGGAGGCGCCATAGACCCCATTATAGCAGACGGGGCAAAAAAACACAATATCTATGTTCGGCAATTCCTGCGAAACTAGATATTGTGTTTTATTATAATTTCTAATGGATCAATTTTCTCTGTCCGCCGTGGTCAGTCCTCTGTCTTTCCAGGGAGAACGACCGCAAAAATCTCCGCCGGCACATAGGCTCTCACCGCAATTCCATCCTCCCGGTAGTCCTCGCTCAACAGCTCTCCATATTTGCGGATCTGCTGGATCTTCCCCGCCTGGGAATAGGGATAGACCTGCTCCAGATAAACCTTGCGGCTTCGGAGGATAGACTCCAGAAGCTCCGTCAGCTGATCCAGCCCTTCCCCGGTTTTGGCGGATATCTTCAGCTGATGATCTGCCTGCATGTCCCGGAGAACCGGATCTCCCTCCACCTGATCGATCTTGTTGAACAGGGTGATAAACTCCTTGTCCTCCACCCCCAGCTGTTTTAAGGTGTCGTACACCACATACATCTGCACGTCCATCTGAGGGTTGGAACTGTCCACCACGTGGAGAATGATATCGCAGTACTTCGCCTCCTCCAGAGTGCTCTTGAAGGCCTCCACCAGATGGTGGGGCAGCTTGCGGATAAATCCCACCGTATCCGTCAGCAGAATCTCCTGGCCGTCCGGCAGGCGGTAATTTCTGGTGGTGGGATCCAGAGTGGCAAACAGCTTGTCCTCCGCCAGGATGCCGGCTCCCGTCAGCCGGTTGAGCAGGGTGGATTTTCCTGCGTTGGTGTAGCCCACAATGGCCGCCCGCAGGGTGTGGCTCTTCTCCCGCTGCTGTCTGGAAAGCTCCCGGTGGCGCTGCACCTGCTCCAGCTCGCTCTTTAACTGGCTGATCCTGTCGTGGATCCGCCGGCGGTCGATCTCCAGCTTGGATTCACCCGGTCCCCTGGTACCGATGCCGCCGCCCAGACGGGACAGGGAGTTGCGCAGGCCCACCAGCCGCACCGCCCGGTACCGCAGCTGGGCCAGCTCCACCTGCAGCTTTCCCTCCCTGGTGGTGGCGTGGCGGGCGAAAATGTCCAGGATCACCATGGTCCGGTCCATCACCTTCGTCTCCAGGGCATCCTCCAGATTTCTCAGCTGAGCCGGGGACAGCTCGTCGTCGCAGACAATGCCTGTGGCGTCCGTCTCCCAGATCAGCTCCTTCAGCTCATCGATCTTTCCCTTTCCCAGATAGGTGCCGGGATGAATCTTTTCCCGGTTCTGGATCAGCCGGCCCACCGTCTGGCCGCCGGCCGTCTTTACCAGCTCCTCCAGCTCGTCCAGGGAGCTCTCCGTGTCGTCCCCGTCGGCCACGCTCACCGCCGTCAGGATCACCCGTTCCTCTACTTCTTTGATTTCTATCAGTTCTGCCATAATCCCTACCTTGTCTCTAAAAACCGAATCTCCCGTTCCACTTCCGGATCTGCCCCGTAGGAGGAGACATACTCCTCTAAAAGCTCTCTGGCTCCGGAAAAGTCTCCGGAGTACTCCAGGGCCGCTGCCCGGTTCCACAACAGGGAACCGTACTCTTCGCTTCCCGGCTGAGTCAGGGCCATCCCCTGCTCAAAGTAGCCTTCTGCCAGCTCCGCCTGATCTCCGTCCAGACAGGCAAGCCCCAGCAGGCTGTAGGTCTGGGCCGTGGCTGTTCCGGCAGTCAGGACCCGGTCAAAGGCCGCCTCCGCCTTCTCCTGGTCGCCGGCCTTCATCCAGGCTCCTCCCAGAGCGGCCATGGCCTCCTCCATCACCGGAGAGAGCTGTCCCCGGCTCTGCTCCAGCTCTGAAGCCGCCTGGACATCCGCCTCCGCCTCCGCGGTCATATCCTGGGCGGAATATGCCATGCTTCTCAGATAATAATAATCCGGGTCTTCTCCATCCACCTGGAGCAGCACGCCGTAGGTGTGGACCGCCGCCGGATAATCTTCCGCCTTATATTCTGCCTCGCCTCTGTATTTTAATACGTCGATCTCGAACTCGCCCACCCTTCCGTCGGAATGGGCAATGGCCTCCTCAAAGGAAGCGATGGCTCCCTCATAATCTCCCTGATCCATCTGTTCAATTCCCGCCAGCCGGTATTCATCCCTGGCCGGATCAGCGCTCTGGCATCCCCACAAGAGAGATGCCCCCAGAAAAACGGCCGCCAGCGCCGCCCATCTTCTCTGCCTGGGGCTGCTGCCCCCTGTCATCCTCCCCCAACTGCTCATGCCCTCTCCTTTCCAGGCGTTCTCCGGCCTCGGGGCCGGATCCGTCCTCAATTTTTCCCCGTGCTTCCGTGGCCGCCCCGGTCCTCATTTCCCAGGGATTCTGTCTCAGAGAACGTGACGGCCGGCTGATGTTCCATGATCCGGAACTGACAGATCCTGTCGTTGACGTGAATCACCGTGTCCCGCAGGGCGTAGGCCGGGAAAAACCACTGGTCGTTGTCCCCGCAGTAGGTCTCGTCGATCACGCCCATGCTGTTGGTCTGGATGATTCCGAAATTTTTGAAGGTGCTGCTTCTGGGCACCACATGGGCCTCATACCCCTTCGGCAGCTCCATAGCCACTCCCAGGGGGATCAGGGCGAACTCCCCCTGTTTCAGTTCCACCTCTTTCGCTGCCCGCAGGTCGATCCAATCGGATTTTCCATCCACATATCTCAGCCGTTCAATCTTATCGGTAAAATATTTGATTCTGATGTTCATCTCTGTCTGTTTTCTCCTTCTGAAATGCAGCAGCTTCTCTAGCTGCAGTGAAGCACCGCTTCTCCTGTGAGAAGGCTGGGCTGTACGTCGATCACCCGCTGGTTGGAACTGCCCTTCCAGTGCAGGTTGGCGTCCTTTAAAGCCTCCACAAATTCTCCGTCCACCACCACGTCCACCTTGCGGATCAGGGACAGGTCCCGGATGGCCTCCCAGTCATAGCCGGTGTACAGCCAGATGGTTTTGGACGGGAATTTCTCTGAGATCTCATCGATCAGCTCCCCGATGTCCCGGCGGTTGTCCGGATGAAGGGGATCCCCGCCGCTTAAGGTGACGCCGGAGACGTAAGGCTTTTTCAGCTCTTCAAACAGCTCCTCCTTTGCCGCCTGGTCAAAGGGAATCCCGCCACGGATATCCCAGGTCACCGGATTGTGGCAGCCCTTGCAGTTGTGATTGCAGCCCGCCACCCAGAGAACCACCCGCAGGCCGTCCCCGTTTAACATATCGTCTTTCGTTATATTGTGATAGCGCATGTTCTGTGCTCCTTGTCTCGTCTTTTTTCTCTATCCATGGCAGTATATCATACGCGGGAGAGTTTGTCACGGGGAGAATGCAGCAGAGTTTCACTTCTCCGGGAACAGGCAGAGGCGTTCCCGCCGGCAGGCATCACCTTCCCGCCGGCAGCACCACAGTCACCCCTTCTTTTCCTGTTCCCAGCTTCATAGTCCCTCCATGGGCCGTCACGATCTGCTTTACCACCTTTAACCCCATCACATGGGCGGCGGCAGGGGTCCCCTCGTTGAGAAAACGGCGGACCTCCTCCGGGATCCCCGGCCCGCTGTCTGAAAATACCAGAACCAGATTTCCTTCCCCGTCTGTTCCGGCCCGCACCAGACAGTCCTTTCCCCCGTGGCGGAAGGAATTGTCCATCAGATTAAAAAAGGCTCTCAGCAGCAGGTCTTCATCCCCCATCATCCGGAATCTTTCCGCCTCCTGGGAGATGTCCAGAGTGATCCGATCCTCCCGCTCCGGCCAGCCCTCCACGCACTGGACCGCCGTCTGGCGCAGCAGGGCTGCCGGGGAAAGCCGCGTTTTCCGCAGAGGCTGCATCTCGTACTCCAGCTTAGTGGTCAGGTTCAGATCCTCAATGAGCCGGCGGATCCTGAGACTCTGGTTTTTGATGATCGCCGCCTTGCTCCGGCTGTCCGGATCCAGGCTCTCCCGCTCCTCCAGCAGCTCCCCATATCCCATAATCAGGGCCAGAGGGGTGCGGATGTCGTGGGAGACACCGCGGATCCACTCCGCCCTGGCCTCGTCCCGCTTTTTCAGGGCCTCTCTCTGACCGGCCAGCAGGCGGGAGGTGCGGTTTAAGCTGGCCGCCTCCTCCTTAAAATTCCCCCGCTCCGGCAGATGAACCTCCCCTCCGCCGGACAGGGTCTCCACGGATGTCACCATCAATCTCATTCTCCGGTAGGCCCGAAATCCGGTCCACAGAATGATTCCCAGGGCAATGGCGGCCAAAAGAACAAATTCCAGGACGCACAGCAGCAGGTAGGCCCGCATTCCCCTCATGGACATGGTGATATTGTCCTTCCACAGGCTGTCCTTCGGGTAGGCCAGCACCAGCAGGCGGTTGCCGCAGTTCCACACAAAGACGGGATAGCCGTCCAGATACCATTTGGAAAAGCCCCCGATCTCCCCGGCGGAGTAGTCTCTTTTTAAGTTTTCCGGCGCCTGAAAGCTCCACAGCAGGCTTCCGTCCTGATCCAGAAGCAGGGCAAAGGAAGCCCCCTCCTGGCGGACCATCTGCCCGATTTCTTCCCCGTTTTCCGGAATTCCCTGCTCATCCACTGTCAGCGCTTCCGCCGCCTTCCGCACCGCCAGGCTGCCGGCGCTCTCTCCTCCCGCTTCCATCCACAGGGTCACTCCCGCCACCAGCCCCGCCTGAATTCCCAGAAACAGGACAGCCGCCACGGCGGCCGTACAGATGTATTTTGCATAAATTTTCAAAAGACTTTTCATTGATTCAGCCGATACCCCAATCCTTTCACCGTAATCAGCCACCGGGGAGCAGAGGGATTTTCCTCGATTTTCTCCCGCAGCTTCCGGATATGAACCATGAGGGTGTTCTCAAAACCATAGTAGTTTTCTCCCCACACCGTCTCGGAAATCACATCCAGAGTCAGAATCCTCCCCCGGTTCTCCAGAAACAGCTTTAACAGCTGGTACTCTTTGTTGGTCAGACTCAGCTCCCGAAGCTCCCCCTTCTCCCGAAACCGCACCAGCCCGGCGTCTAAGTCCACCTCCCGGTTTCCCACCTGGAAAATCCTGGTCTGCCGCTCTTTCCGGCAGGTACGCCTTAAAATCGCGCCGATCCGCAGCACCAGCTCCTTCGGGAGAAAGGGCTTTGTCATGTAATCGTCCGCCCCCAGCCCCAGTCCTCTCAGCTTGTCCCCGCTCTGATCCCTGGCCGACAGAAATAAAACGGGAATATCCCGGGTCTGCCGCAGTCTGGCAAAAAAGGAAAAACCGTCCTCCCCGGGAAAATTCACATCCAGGACCAGCAGGTCAAAGGACTCCTGCCTCAGCAGCTTTTCCGCCTCCTCACAGGAGAGGACATAGGTCACATGGCGGTAACCCTCCGCCGTGAGAATCGTCTCGATCATCCGGCACAGCTCCTCATTGTCGTCCGCCACCAGGATCCGCCCGCACTTTTCTTCCATTCTGCCGCCTCCCTTCCTTCTGCCCCATATTATACAACAGTTCCCGGAGATTTTCCGGGACGAGGGAAAGGTTTAAAGAAAATTTAAGGTTGGACTTAACTTCTCTTAAGACTGGCCGTCCATAATGACAGGCAAGGAGGTAAGCGACATGGAAACTGCAAATATAATAGAAACAACGGCTCTCACCAAATCTTATCACGGCATTCCGGCGGTGAACGGAATCTCCCTTCAGGTGCCGGAGGGTTCCGTCTACGGCTTTTTAGGGCCCAACGGGGCCGGAAAAAGCACGGCCATGAAGCTGCTGCTGGGCCTGGCCCAAAAAGACAGCGGCTCCATCCGCCTGTTCGGGGAGGAGCTCACTCCTTCCAGCCGGATCTCCATTCTGAAGCAGACCGGCTCCCTGATCGAGTCCCCATCCTACTACGGCAACCTCACCGGCTATGAAAATCTTCAGATCACCTGCATATTAAAAAGTCTCCCGGAAACGGAGATCCTGCGGGTGCTGAAGCTGGTGCGCATGGACGGCCAGAAAAATAAAAAGGCATCCCACTACTCTCTGGGAATGAAACAGCGTCTGGCCATCGCCAACGCCCTCTTAGGCTCTCCCCGGCTGCTGCTCCTGGACGAACCCACCAACGGCCTGGACCCGGCCGGCATCCACGAGATGCGGGAGCTGATCCGAAACCTCCCAAAGACCGCGGGAATGACCGTCCTGATCTCCAGCCATCTCCTGTCGGAGATGGAACAGATGGCGGACCATGTGGGGATCCTCTCCCGGGGCTCCCTGGTATTTCAGGGCCCCCTGTCCGCCCTGCAGGCAAAGGCAGGACGGCGGCTCATCATCCGCACCGGCGACGACCGCCGGGTTCTGGAACTCTTTTCCGGCGGGAAAAATCCCGGGCCGGCGGTATCCCCGCCTCCCTCTCTCACGGAAAAAGGTCTGGCCTTTCCCCCTCTCCCCGACCGGGAGACGGGACAGCTGATCGCCCGCCTGGTGAACATGGGCATTCCGGTCTACCGGATCCAGGAGGAGGTCCAGAACCTGGAAACCATCTATCTGAATATGGTAAAGGAGGCGGGACTGTGATGATCTATCTGCAGGTGGAACTGAAAAAACTGAAGCGGCGCCATACGGCGGCAGCCTTTCTCCTGACGCTGGCCTTTCTGGCCGCCTACACCTTCTGGTGCCTGACGGATGTGAATCCGGGACAGCTCAACGACGTCACCGCCATGGTGGAGATGAACCTTCTGATCATCAACACCGTTTTTTCTCCGGTCCTCATGGCCTTCCTGGCCAGCCGGCTGGCCGATATGGAGCTGGCGGGGAATACGTTAAAATGGCTGTGCATCCTGCAGCCGCCCGCCTCCATCTACTGGGGAAAGGCGGCTGTGGGGCTGATGGCCGCATGGCTCTTTGCCGGTGTCCAGAGTGTCCTGTTCTTTGCCGCCTGCGCCCCGTTTCCCGGTCTGAATCCCGGCTGCTTTCTCCAGCTGTTTGTCACCCTGGCGGCGGTGTGCTCCGCCCTCTTCGCCCTGCAGCTGAACCTGTCCCTGAGATCATCCAGCCAGCTGGCGCCCCTGTTTCTGGCCATCGGGGCCGCTTTCGCAGGACTGTTCTCCTGGTTTCTGCCGGTTTTTCCTCTCCGGTACCTGATTCCCTGGGGATACTTTTCCGTTCTCTGCAACCTGAGCATGACCTATACGGAGAGCACCCGGTACACCCTCTATGAGTGGAAGAATTATCCCCTCTTCTGGCTGGGCGTCATCCTGCTGTTTTCCGTCATCACATTCCGCCGGGGCTGCCGCCGCTTTCAGGCCAGCGCCGGACAGATTTAGGAGGTGTCCGCAATGATTGTCTGCATTCGCTGTGAAGCCATGAAATGCCGGGGAACCCTGCTGTGGCCGGCGCTTTTTCTCATTCCCCTGATTCCCGTGGTTCTGGGAACCGGAAACTACCTGGCCAATCTGGATATCCTCCGGTCCGGCTGGTATTCCCTATGGACCCAGATCAGCCTGTTTTATTCCAATTTCTTTTTCGCCCCCCTGATCGGCGTGTACTGCGCGTTTTTCTGGCGGTATGAAAATTTCCACTCCTGCCGGAACGCCCTTTTTACCGCCCCGGTCTCCTACGGGACCATTTATCTGGGAAAATACCTGATGGTCTGCGCTGTCACCCTGTTCAGTCAGCTGTGGCTCGCCTTTCTCTATCTGGCTGCCGGCATCCTGGCTGGACTCCCCGGCCTTCCGCCCGCGTCCATTGTTCTGTGGATTCTGCGGGGGACTGCCGGCGGCTTTGTGGCCGCCGCCATCCAGTTTATTCTGGCCTGCGTCTTCCGCAGCTTTGCCCTTCCTGTGGTTCTCGGGGTTCTGGGCGGCTTCACCGGTCTTCTGGCAGCAGGCCGGTCCTGGGGCATCTTCTGGCCCTACGCCCTCATGCTCCTGGGGATGAACGCAAACCGCACAGAAGACATGCTGGACGGCGGTATCCCTTTGTTTCTCGCCGTCACCCTGGTCTATCTGGTTCTGATCAACCTGGCGGGGGTGAAGATTATGAAAAGGACCGCCGTCCTCTGAGGGATGGAAAGCTGCCGCGGGATTGGCCGCCGAAATAACCGGACGGATCTCCCCAAAAAGCCGGTGGACGGATCTGCTCTTGAAGAGCGGTCCGTCCACCGGCTTTTTATCTGTTATTTTCTGTTTACAGCTCCTCGCCGTTGCTGGCGATCACTTTCTTGTAGTACTCGAAGGAATCCTTCCTGCTTCTCTTTAAGGTGCCGCTGCCGTCGTTGTGGCGGTCTACATAGATGAAGCCGTAGCGCTTCTTCATCTCACCGGTTCCCGCGGAAACGATGTCGATGGGGCCCCACCACAGATATCCCATGATATCGCATCCGTCGGCGATGGCCTCCTTCATCTCTCTCACATGATCTGCCAGGTACTCGCACCGCTCCGGATCGTGGATCTTTCCGTTCTCATCCGGCTGCTCGTCCAGGCCGATTCCGTTCTCCACCGGGAACAGGGGCAGCTCGTAGCGGTCAGCCAGTACGTTGCACACATAGCGGAAGCCCTTGGGATCGATGGGCCAGCTCCAGGGCGCCGGAGACGTCTTTTTGAGGAAGGGATTCTTCACGCCGGTCGCTCCGCCGGTGTCTCCGCCCATCTCCGCCTCCACGCTGTACACAGCGCTGCGGTAGTAGCTGAATCCGATGTAGTCGTTGGTGTAAGCGGCCAGCAGCTCCTTATCTCCCGGCTCCATCTCCGGCGCGCAGTCCTTCTCTCTCCAGATCCGGTACACGTATGCCGGATAGTGGCCTCTGCACATCACGTCGGTGAAGAACAGGGAGCGGCGCTCAAATTCCATGGTTCCGATGGCGTTGTCCGGATTGCAGTCCAGGGGGTAGGTGGCCAGATGGGAGAAGCTGCACATCACACCCATCTTCGCCTGGGGATCAATCTCTCTGCAGGCCTTCACTGCCAGGGAATTGGCCAGGAACATATGGTGGCAGGCCTGGTAGATGTCCTTGTCCATCAGTCCGTCCATGGGCAGGGAATCCTTGTTGGGATGATTTCCGATCACGCCGGCCGCCGCGAAGGGAAGTTTGAAGGCGTTGTTGATCTCATTGAAGGACATCCAGTATTTCACCTTACCCTTGTACCGCTCGATCACCGTTCTCGCAAACTTCTCAAAGAAGCCGATCAGCTTCCGGTTGGTCCAGCCGCCGTACTCGGTCACCAGGTAGAGGGGAGTCTCATAGTGGCTTAAGGTGATCACCGGCTCCATGCCGTCGGCGATGATCTCGTCGATCAGGTGATCGTAAAACTCCAGCCCCTTCTCGTTGGGGGTGTCCTCGTCGCCCTTCGGGAAGATTCTGGCCCAGGAGATGCTGGTGCGGAATGCCTTAAAGCCCATCTCCTTCATATAGGCCAGGTCCTCTTTGTAGCGGTGGTAGAAATCAATGCCCTCGTGGCTTAAATACACCTTGTCCTCTTTCAGGGCCATTTTCCATTTGCCGGTCTCCTCGTCCCAGGCCAGGCCGGGGGTTTTTCCGTCGCTGCCGATTCCCACCATCACGTCCGTTAAGTTGGGCAGCTTGCCGTCCTCCAGCCATGCGCCCTCACACTGATTGGCCGCCACGGCGCCTCCCCACAGGAAGCCTTCCGGAAACTTCACACTGTTTTTGTTGTCCATGGATACTCCTCCTTTAAATGATGATTTTTCTGAGGTTCATGGCTCTATTATAAGACATTCTGCACAAAAAAGCCATTCAGGAAAAGATCCTAATGAAAGAAACTTTTTCTGAACGGCTCTCTGCTTTCCGCCTAAAACGGCAGGTTCCTACCCTCTTTTCTGCTGTTTTCCTCCAGCAGCACGCTCACCGCCAGGAAAAAATCATAGATTCCGGCCCATTCCGGATTCCAGGTCACCGCCAGAACCCGCCGGATGGCTTTCCGGTTGTACTCCGCCGGTGCATTCAGCTCATAAAGACAAATTTCCGGTTCTGCCTTTCTCCGAAACCGGCACAGGTATAAAAGGCCGCCGGGAACTGTGTTCACCGACAGATCCGGCCCCGGGTCCCATCCCACGGCCTCCAGAATTCCTTCCAGGCCGGACATTTTTTTCAGAACCGCTGCGGTTCTGTCCGGCGCCCGGAACCGGTCCAGCGCCCGGCGGATCTTCCCTGATCTCCGCTCTTTCCTCCACCGGTTCAGCGCAAGCTCCGCCATTTCCTCCTCCCGCTCCCGGACCACCGCCGGGAGAAGGCAGAACTCCGGGTGGAGAATGGAAATCTCCCGCTCTGTGGTGAGCAGAAGATCCCGGTTTCCCAACTCATGGCCCAAAGCCTCAAACCGGTATGCGGGCTCCGTCTGGAAGCTGCGGATTCCAGATCCCAACCGCTTCCGGACAAAAGCTTCCAGACTTCCGGTCAGGCCGGGGCTCTGGTTGCTCACCAGCAGAACGTCCGCCTCATCTTTTTTCCGCTCCAGACCTCCGGCCAGATAGGCGGCCAGAAAAAACTGCTCCATTTTCGGGATCTCCCGCCCATACACCCGCCGGCAGCAGATCTCCGTCACATGGGTCTCCAGGGGACAGGAAATAATCAGTTCCTTGTCGTAATAATTAGTGGCATATTTGCCCTCTCTCAGTCTCCGCTCCAGCCGCTCCAGATGGACCAGCAGCTGTCTCTCATCCGGAAAAATCTCCTCCGCCGGCAGGGAAAGCATGTTTCCCACCTCATGTTTCAGATCGTCCAGCCGACGGGCGGCAGCCATACAGCCGTCATCTTCCTCCTCCTTGCCGTCCTGAAACCGGGCAGCTAAAAGCAGCAGCTCCTTCAGCCCCCTCATCTCCCCGACCGAGAAAGAAAATCCCCACCGCCTGGTCCGCTCCTCATTTTTTTCATCCGTCTCCAGTGAAAATCCCATCCGGTCCCGCAGCAGACACACCGCCAGATACCGGCAGGCCCTGTTGAAATCCTCCCCCGATATTCTGGGGCCGTCTGCCGCCAGCTCTCTTCCAAAGCCTTCCCGGATCTGGGAAAGCTCCCTCTCATACCGATCCCATTCCGACTCCGGGCCCGGCAGATTTCTCAGAATCCAGGGCATGGCAAACCCCGCGCACCGGAATCTCCGGTCCATCTCATCCCCCACCATCCGCACGCCTCTGGTGCCGGAAACTTCCAGAATAATGCCTCCCTGCCGTTCCATCCACCGCTTCATGGTCTTGATCTCTGAAAACACCGTGGATTTGGACAGAAAAAAGGTGTCCGCCAGCTGATCCATGGTGACATAATCCCGCTGAAACAGCAGGTACAGGGCCAGAACCGACGTCCTCCCCTTCATGTTGTAATGATTCTCGTTCTTCTCCAGATCGCTGATCATCTTCCGGCGCAGGCGGTCGGACAGATATTCCAGAAAATACCCCTTCTTCTGGCTGGAGCGGATCTCGCACTCCCCGTCCAGCTCCTGGGAAATTTTGCGGATTTCCTGCTGAACAGTTTTTTTGCTGGCTCCCAGAAGAAGGGCCAGCTCCTCCCCGGTGACCCAGTCCTTTCTGTGGATCAGCGTCACCAGAATGTCCATTTCCTGCTTTCCAAAGCTTCTGTCCATCAGATCTCCTCCTTTTTAGCTGCAATTTCGTCATTTTCCCATTGATTCCCGGGCCATTCCGGAGTACAATAGCCCACAGATTTTGAAAAGAAAGGAACGATTCCACCATGCAGATCATTGTCAACAGTGTGCTGACTCTGTTTCTCCTCATCTTCCTGGGCTGCTTCCTGGGAAAAAAGAAGATCGTCAGCACAGATTACGCCTCCGGCCTGTCCAATTTTATTGTAAAAGTGACCATGCCGGCCACCGTCTTCAACGCCATGCAGATGGAGTACGACCCGGAGCTTCTCCACCGGGGTGTGGAGATTCTGCTGTTCTCCCTGGTCTTTTACGCCGTCTCCATGATCATCGGCTTCGCCGCCGTCCGCATCTTCTCCGTGCCCGCCAAAGAGCGGGGCGTATGGCTGTTTGTCTCCTCCTTTTCCAACAACGGCTTTATGGGCCTTCCTCTGGCCTTAAGCCTTTACGGAAACGAGGGCGTCTTCCTCATGTCCATCATGAACATGATCGCCAACCTGCTCATCTTCTCCGCAGGGGTGAAGATGCTCACCGACGGCTACTCCATCACGGAGAAGCTGAGCTTAAAGAAAATGCTCTTCACCAACATCAACATCGCCGTGGTCCTGGGCCTGATCTTTTACATCAACCAGTGGACCCTGCCGAAAGTGCTGGCGGACTCCCTGAGCTACCTGGGGTCCATCACCTCCGGCCTTTCCATGATCGTGGTGGGTCTCTCCATGGCGAAATTAAACTTCCGGAAAATGTTTGCCGGCGGCAGAAACTACATTCTCACCGCCATCCGCCTGGTCCTCCTGCCCCTGATCACTCTGGCGGTGATCCGCACCGCCGGCCGCAGTCTGGATCCAATGATCGCCGGCACTCTGCTGCTCTCCGCCGGCCTGCCCAGCCCGTCGGCGGCGTCCATCATCACCGAGCAGTACCACACCAACACCGACCTGGGGGCTAAAATGATCTTTCTCACCACCCTGTTCTGCCTGGTGACCATTCCCCTTCTCATGGGAGTGGGCCTGGGCTGAGGCCTGTCCGGCCGGACAACGGGCCCCGGATGGTGCCTTATGGGCAAGCGGCGCAGCCGGATAACAGCCCCATGGGCAAGCGGCGCAGCCGGAATTCCGCAGAAAACGGATCCCGGCTGCGCCGCTTTTGTCTCAAGGGGATGTCCCCTTTTTATCACATACTCTTTCTCTCGGCGATCTCCGCCATCTTCGCGTCGTTTAACCGGGTATCTCCCTTCACTCTGGAATAGCTGAGATAACCGTTCATCCGGTCGATCTTTGTCAGATTCCGGCTGCCGCATTTGGGGCAGACATCCATCTCCAGTTCCTCGTGGCCGCAGTCATCGCAGTAGGCCAGAGAGAGATTCACTCCCTCATAGAATCCCATGTCCATGGCCCGGCGCACCAGGGTCTTGATGGCCTCCTTATTGTAGCTGATGGGGTACTTCACGTACTGAATCTTTCCTCCGTTGCACAGCTCCCAGAACCGGTACTCCAGATCCTGCTTCTCAATGGGGGTGATGTCCTCCGTCACATGGCAGTGGAATCCATTGCTCACATATTCCCGGTCGGAAACATTCTCAATGATGCCGTATTTTTTCCGGAACTGCTTCACCTGCAGGCCGCACAGATTCTCCGCCGGAGTGGCGTAGATGGCGTAGAGGTTTCCATCCTCCTTCTTGAACTCGTCCACTCTCCGGTTAATGTACTCCAGGGTCTCCAGGGCAAAGGCTCCGTCCTCGGCGATGGACTTTCCGTTGTACAGACGCTGCAGCTCGTTTAATGCCGTGATGCCGAAAGAGGCGGTGGCCGTCTTTAACAGCGGCTTGATCTTGTCGTGGAGTCCCAGATGTCCGCCGTAGAAACCGCCCTCGCAGTAAGCCAGGGGATTGGTGGACGCCCGCATCTCTCCCAGATAGGCGTAGGTGCGGATGTGCAGCCGGCGGATCAGATTCAGATAGTAGTCCAGCACCTCAAAGAAGTCCCGGTTCTCCTGTCTGGCCTTCGCCAGGATCATGGGCAGATGAAGGCTGACCACGCCCACGTTAAAGCGGCCCACAAACACCGGCTGATCCTTGTCATCCGCCGGATACATGCCTCCCCTCTCATACCAGGGGGAGAGGAAGGCACGGCAGCCCATGGGGGAGATGATCTTTCCATACTGACGGTACATTCCCGCCACATATCCCTTTCCCGTCAGGGAGAGCCAGTCGGGGTACATGGTCTTTCTGGAGCATTCAATTCCCGCCTCAAACACGTCCTCCAGCTCTCCGCCGGGGCCGTGAAGGTTCTCGTCGTAGAGGAACACCAGCTTCGGGAAAAGCACCGGCTTTTTGTGGCCTTCCTTTCCCTGTCCCTTCCGGCGGACGTTCAGCATGGTGATGGTGGCCATTTTGGCGAATCGGCTGGTCCCCGTTCCCGCGGTCATGGTGATGAAGGGGTAGTCTCCCCGGCTGGAGGATACGGAGTTGAACTTGTACTCCCAGCCCTGGAAGCCCTGCTCCATGTCTCTCTGCACGTCGGCCCAGGCGATCTCCTCCGCCTTCTCCCGGCCCAGCCCGAGACCTTCATATTTTTCCACGTATTTGGCGTAGGACTTTTCCGCGTAGGGAGCCAGAATCTCCTCCACGCTGGGCACCGTAAAGCCGCCGTACTGCTGGCTGGCGGCGCTGAGCACAATATCTCCGATCACGTCAAAGGCCACGTCCAGGGTCTTCGGCTCATTGTACCACAGATTTCCCATCTCAAAACCGCCGGTGAGCACCTCTTTCACGTTAAAGAGGCAGCAGTTCATGGTGTCTCTTCTGGCGGACATGTCGTGGATGTAGAGATAGCCGTCCCGGCACGCCTGCAGCTCCTCCACTGTCATGAAAAATTTCTGGTACAGAGACTTGTTTAACTCATTGAAAATCAGGCTGCGCTTGGTGGAAACCAGGGCGCTGTCCGTGTTGGAATTCTCCTTGTCGCCGATGTACATGATGGACTGGCTCTTTTTGTAGACCTCATCCAGCATCTGCACAAAATCCTGCTTGTAATTGCGGTAATCCCGGTAGCTCTTCGCCACGGCGGGATTGACCTTCTCCAGGGCTCCCTCCACCAGATTGTGCATCTGGGCGATGGGGATCTCCGGGATATCCAGCTCCTCTGCCTTCTCCTCCACAAACCGGCAGATAAACTGAAGCTCCGCCTCCGTAAAGGTGATCATGGCCCGCTCCGCGGATTTATTTACCGCCACCACTACCTTCTGGACGTTGAAATCCTCCTTGGTGCCGTCCTTTTTTATCACTTTCATCTCACTGCTGTTCAAATCCATTCTCCTCCTGTGCTGTATTCTGTATCTCCTCAGACAATTCTTCCGGCGGGCCTGCTTCTTCCGGATGGTACTGAAGCTCGTCCTCCGCCTCCTGCTTAAATTCTTCGATCTGTTCCGGCTCCGGCTCCGGCAGATCCTCTGTGGATCCGATGCCGAACCGGCGCAGGAATTCCTCCGTGGTGGCAAACAGAGCCGGACGCCCCGGGGCGTCCAGCCGTCCCGCCTCGTACACCAGATTGTACTCCACCAGACGGTTTACTGCGTGGTCCGACTTGACCCCGCGGATCTTTTCGATCTCCATTTTGGTCACCGGCTGCTTGTAGGCGATGATGGACAGGGTCTCCAGCACCACGTCCGTGAGCACCTGTTTCTTCGGCGCGGACGCCACCCGGATCAGATTTTCGTAGAACCGGGCCTTGGTGCACATCTGGACGCTGTCCTCCAGCCAGGTGATCTGCATGCCCCGGTTCTCCCGGTCATACCGTTCCTTTAACCGCTGCACCACCTGTCTGGCGGTCTCCTCGTCCTGATCAATGGCGGCGGCCAGCTGGCGGATCTCCACTGAGGATCCCATGGTAAAAAGCACTGCCTCCACAATGGCCTCCCAGTCGCTCTCCGGGTAGTTGCCCCCTGTTTTCTCCGTCTCTTCCGCCATATTCTTATCCCTCTCTTCTGCTCCCATATCCAACTCTCCGCGCTTCTAGTCCAGATCTTCGATCTCCTTCAGATCCAGCTCTTCTTCCTCTCCCTCTGCCTCCAGAGTCTCAATTTCCATATCGTCAAACAGATGCTCCTGGGTCAGATGGATCTTGCCCAGCTTCATCAGCTCCAGCACCGCCAGGAAAGTGACTACAATCTCCAGCTTGTCCCCCTGGCGCTCCAGCATGGAGCGGAAGCTGAACTTCCGATGCTTTCTGGCGTAATCCATGACGGAGGTGATTTTCTGCTCCAGGCTTACCGGCTCCCGCTTAATGGTGCCGAACCGGCTTCGGATGGGATCCACCTTGTCCTCCTGGCGCTTCATCACCGCCTCAAAAATACTCTGAAGCTTCGCCAGGGTCAGCCCGTCCAGCAGCTTGTCCAGATCCACCGGCGGCTCGTACCGGGCCACCTCCTTCGGGATAGTGGGCGCCTTGTAGAACACCTTCTCCGCGTCCAGTTCCCGGTCCTTCAGCTCAAAGGCCATGTATTTGTACATTTTGTACTCCAGGAGCCGTTTTACCAGCTCCGCCCTGGGATCTTCCTCCTCCCCCTCTTCCGTCTCCTGGGCAGGCAGCAGCATCCGGGACTTGATGTCCAGCAGCGTGGCCGCCATCACCAGAAATTCGCTGACCACATCCAGATCTTCCTTCTCCATGTGACCGACATAGTCCAGATACTGGTCTGTGATCTCCGCGATGGGAATGTCGTAAATGCTCACCTTGTTCTTCTCGATCAGGTGGAGCAGAAGATCCAGGGGACCTTCAAACTGTTCCAGTTTATAAGAAATACTCATATCCTTATGTCCTTTCCCTGCGGCCCGCAGCCGCAGAGCCCATACAGTATAACAGACTTTCTCCCATCTGTAAACATCCCATTTATCAAAATGTAGGTTTCTTTTTCAGATGTACCACAACCAGTTGTGGTTTGTTGTTGAACCGGATGGGAATGGAGTGGGTTCCCAGCCCACGACTCACGATCATTTTTCTGCCGTCCCGCTCAAATTCTCCCCCGCAGCAGGGCAGGAAAAACTGATACTGGGGCGTCATCACTCCCCCCAGAATGGGCAGACGGATGGTTCCCCCGTGAAAGTGACCGGCCAGGGTCAGGTCCGCCCCCCACCGGCTGTAGGCATCAAAAAACAGGGGGGAGTGGGCCAGGAGAATCTGAAACCGCTCCCGGTCTGCCGGTCCCGCCAGCTTTTCCACCGCCCGGTCTGTGAGCCTGGCCGGGCGGAATTTTTTATAATACTTTTTCGGCAAGTCGATTCCGGTGATGGCCAGATCCCCGTCCACCGCCGTGGAATCGGACAGGCAGACCACCCCTGCCTTCCGGACCGCTTCCATGTACCGTCCATAATGGTCCCCGTAGACTTCCGGCTTGTCACGCATTCTGGTCTCGTGGTTGCCGTTGCCGTAATAGACGGGATACCGGGCCGCCAGCTCCCTTGTCAGGTGCAGGGCCGGCCCCGTCTCGCAGGTGTCCTTTGTCACCATCATATCTCCGCCGATGAGGACAAAATCCGGCCCAGCTGCCTCCACCGCCTTAAGCAGTTTCCGGTTCCCCGGGCCGAATTCCTGATTATGTAAATCCGACAGAAACACAAAAGTGCGCTCCCGGCGGATTTTCTCTGATAAAATCTGAAATTCCTCGGTCACAAAGTGACGCTTCTCGTACTCTGAGCGGAGCAGCCCGCCGGCTGCCGCCAGGCAGGCTGCCCCCAGCCATATTTTTCTCATGGGCATCTTCGTTTCCTTTACTGAATGTAAGGCGCCAGCTCCAGGCGGATGAAATATCCCTGCTCGTGGCTGCACACCGGACACTTTACGGGCGCCGTCTTTCCCCGGTACACATACCCGCAGTTTAAGCACATCCACCCGGTGTCGATCTCCGACGCGAAGAGCTGATTCTTCTCCATCAGGTCTGCGAAGAGCTGGAACCGGTCGCCGTGAACCTTTTCAATCTCCGCGATCATCTCAAAGCTGGCCCCGATCCGGTCAAAGCCTTCCTCCCTGGCCGCCTTCGCGAAATTTTTGTACACGTCATCATATTCTTCGTACTCGTTGTGGCGGGCTGCCTTCAGCAGGCCCAGCGTTCCCGGACAAATGTCCACCGGATAACCCCCGTCAATGTGGATGGTCTGTCCCGCCAGCTCCTCCAGATAATTGTAAAAGATCTCCGCGTGCTCTTTCTCCTGGTTCGCCGTAAACTGAAAGACCGCCTCGATCACCGGAAGGCCCTCCTTTTTTGCCATGGAAGCCGCAAAGGTGTAGCGGTTTCTGGCCTGGCTCTCACCGGCAAAGGCCCGCATGAGATTTTTCGCCGTCTCGCTGTTTTTAAAATCCGGCATATGATTACCTCCTGTCTGTTTCCTGTTTTGGAATTCCCTGTTAGGATTTCCCTTTTTCGGAAAAGTATTCGGCAGAAGGCCGGCCTTACGGGCAGTCATCTTTTCCTATTATAGCCAACGGGGCGGAAAAAGAGAAGAGGGAACATCCGTTTTTCTCGGCTTCCGGCAAAATGAAACAGCCGCCCCTTTGAGGATGCTCTCATCCACAAAGGCGGCGGCTGTCTTCCGTCTGTCAGGTCTGCAGAAATTCTTTCATAATCTCTCCCCGGATCTCCAGAAATTCCGCGGAAGTGCGGTCCCTGGGGAAGGGCAGATCCACGGGAACGATCCGTTTCACCACGCCGGGATTCTTTCCCATGATCACCACCCGGTTGCTTAAATAAATGGCCTCGTCAATCTCGTGGGTCACAATGATCATGGTGGTCTTGTCCTGCTCCCGGATGCGCAGCACTTCATTCTGCATATTCATCCGGGTAAAGGCGTCCAGAGCGCCGAAAGGCTCGTCCAGCAGTAATAGCTGGGGTCTGGTGGCCAGGGCCCTGGCGATACTCACCCTCTGCTGCATGCCTCCGGAAAGCTGGTTGGGGACGGCATTCATAAATTCTGACAGGCCCACCAGATTGGTGTAGTACTCCACCATCTCCCTTTTCTTCTCCTTTGGAACGGAGTCCGGGATCACGAATTCAATGTTCTGCCGTACTGTCAGCCAGGGGAACAATCTGGCCTCCTGAAAGATCATGCTGCATTTGGGGGAGGGGCCGTTCACCGGCTCACCGTCCAGCAGGATCTCCCCGGAGCTGATGGGTTCCAGGGTGATGATCAGCTTCAGCAGGGTGCTTTTTCCGCAGCCGCTGGCTCCCACAATGGCCACCAGCTCCCCGTCCTGCACATTCAGATTGACGCCGGAGAGCACCTCCAGCTTCTGTCCCTTAATATAAAAATTCTTGTGCAGATCCCGGATCTCCAGGATATTTTTCTTCTCTGCCATAGCGCTCCTCCTCACTTGCTGTCCACGATTCCTCTGGTTTTTGCCAGGTAATAGTTCTCCAGATAAGTCAGGCCCTTGTCAATCACCAGGCCGATAAAACCGATGACCAGCACGCACATGTACATAACCCGGGCGTTGGCTGTCTCTCTGGAGAGGGTGATCAGGTAGCCGATTCCTGTGGAAGATGCGATCATCTCCGCCGCCACCACGCTCATCCAGGCGCTGCTCATTCCCAGCCGCAGACCGGTCAGAATGGCCGGAATGGAGGAGGGAACAATAATCCGCCAGATGGTTTTCATGGTGGGGATCCGATAGGTGTAGGCCACCTCCAGCAGCTTTCCGTCCACAGACTGAATGCCGTGAATGGTGTTTAAGAGCACCGGCCAGAAGGATCCGAAGGCGATGATCACCACTTTAGAGAAAAAGCCGATGCCTGCCAGCAGGATCACAATGGGCACCAGGGCGATGGTGGGGATGGGACGGAGCACACTCACGATACCGCTTAAGGCCGCATTGATGGGCTTGAAAAGACCCATGAGAAATCCCACAACCACGCCGGCCACTGCTCCGATGAGATAGCCGCAGGCCACCCGTCCAAAGCTCACGCTCAGATTCATCCAGAGCCGGCCGGACTCCACATGGGAGATAAAGGTCTTCACAATAGTCAGAGGCGCCGGCACCAGGGACGCCTTCAGCAGTCCGTGGGTGGACGCGTACTGCCAGAACAGCAGTACCAGTATGGGAAATACAATGGCAATGCAGAGCAGCATTGTCTTCTCTCTCCCGCTGTTTTTTGATTTGCGATTAAACATATGCAGACTTCCTTTCCATAAAAATCTGTATAAAGCAAAACGGGCAACCGCTTTTTAAGGATTGCCCGTCCGCTGAAGGCTTACCGCAGTCCGGCAAGTTCCAGATAACTTAAATCCAGCACATCATCCATGGTAATGTCCGGATTGGACAGCAGCTCGTTGTCCTTCATAAATTGAAGCACTTCCTCCAGAACCCGCAGATCCTGGTCCGTCAGATCCGCGCCGAAATTGGAACCGCTGTACATGGTGGAGAACCAGGTCTCCTCTCTCTGAGTGATCTCAGCCAGGGTGGAGAATGCCTCCTGCTGATTCTCCTCACTCTCTGCCATCCACTCGTCTACCCGCTGCACTGCCCGGAGAATTTTCGCGGTGATCTCCGGATACTGCTCACAGAAGTCATTGCGTCCCACAAAGGCGCTGATCTGGCAGGTGCCGCTGGCAGTTCCGTCCGCCAGCACATGCACCTCGCCGGCATCGATCAAGGAATTGAATTTTGCCAGCTGATCCGCAGCTCCCTGCACCTCGCCGGAGGAGAGAAGAGTTACGGTATCGTTAGTGTTGACCAGCTCAATATCCTGCTCGGAAAGTCCCATGGACTCCAGGTAGGTCAGCAGCAGATAATGGGCGCTGGTTCCCACAGAAACGGCGATCTTGGCACCCTTTAATCCCTCCGCGTCTGTGATATCAGACTCCACCACCAGGGGATACATGGTCTCTGTATCGCAGTTGCGGCCGATGATCTTGTAGCCGTAGTCGGCGGAAATGCCGGAGATGGCAGCCTGCTCGCCAAACTCGGCGAAATCCAGGTCGCCGGAAGCAAATGCCTCGGAGATGGCCGGACCATTCAGGAAGTAGTCCATGGTGAAGGTCACATTGCTTCCCTCAAATTCCTCCTCCAGAAAGCCCAGATTGTAAGCCAGGTTTAAGGGGAACTGGCTGTTGATGTCTCCCAGATGGATCTCAATGGGATCTCCCTCATACACATAATCGTCCAGAGATACTGCCTCAGAGGTCTCCCCGGCGCTCTCTGCCGCCGCGCTCTCTGTCCCTGCGCTCTCCCCAGCCGCAGTCGTCGTGCTGCCGCCGCCGGAAGAACATCCAATCAGTGTTGCTGCCATGCAGAATGACAGTCCAAGTGCCAGTGCTTTTCTCATAATACATCCTCCTGAATTATAAAATTAATAGTAACCATTTTGACCGGCCGCCTGTTTACAGTTTCAGCAGCCTGGCCGCATTATTGTAAAAGAAATCCGGAAGCACGGATTCTTTTATCCCGCAGGTCTCATAAAACCTGGCCGTATCCACCACATTCAGAATGGGATAGGCCGTTCCAAACAGCATCTGATGCTTCATCAGAGTGTTGGCCGACTTCACATAGTCCTGGCTGCCCGCCCCGGTGAGGCCGTACATATCAGGAACAATGTAGATATTGGGAGAATTAAATCCCATGGCCATCACTTCCAGATGCCAGGGCCAGCCGCCGTGTCCCACCACAATGTTTAACTCCGGGAAATCGTGGAGCACCGTTCCCAGCTGGCGCACCGTATCCGGATCCACAATGGGCAGCAGCTTGGCACTGTAGCTGACAAACAGAGCCAGGCCCTCTCTCTGCAGCTTTTCATACATGGGATAAGCCACCGGGTCGTCGAATTTGTAAGGCTTGGGCTGATAGGTGGGCTCCGCGCTCACCCCCCAGATATCCCACTGCTCCCGGTACCGGTCGATCTCCCGCAGAGCCTCCTCCCCGTCGGTGGGGTCAATATAGGGGAAAATGACAAAACGTCCCGGATACCGTTTGGTGAGATCAAAGAAATCATCCCCCGTCGCCCCCAGCTCCTTGCGGCAGGGCACCACGGAAATCTCAATTTCCGCCTGATCCATCTCTTTTACAAACTCCTCCAGACTGCCGGTCTTCTGGGACTGGGACACCGTCATGTCAAAGGCATCCGCCAGTCTGGCGAAATGGGCCTGATCGTTCTCAAACATCTTCATGTAGTTTCCGAACGGAGGCCTCACCCTGAAATCAATTTTCCTGTACATGGTTCCTCTTGTCTCCTCTGTGAAATTTGTGTAAATTTAGCTGAAAATAGTATATAATAGGGGAAATGGAAAAAATATGAGATTTCTCACATTTTTACAGATTTTTCGAGGTGTGAAATGCAGAACAACGAGAGCCGCAGCGACATAGACAAAATTCTGAAAGACAGCGATTTTCTCTCCCACTTTTCCTTCGACATCCGCCCCTATCTGCGGGTGGTGACCTACAAAAAGGGGGAATATATCATCCGGGACACCGACCATCTGACCCGGGTGCTGTATCTGGAGACCGGCACCGCCAAGCTCTACGGCATCCACAAAAACGGCCGCCAGTCCCTGATCAACTTTTTCACTCCCCCTGCCTTCTTCGGAGTGCCGGAGCTGTTTGAGGAGAACAAAAAGCCCTTTCCCATTGTGGCCCAGACAAAGTGCCGCTTCATCGAGGTGGATACCAGCGGATGCCGGGCCAGACTCCTCCAGGATGCACGATTCCTCCGCTTCTGCTGCAGCATGGCCTTAAAGCAGAATGTGGCCCAGAACCGGAAGTACATGAATCTGGCCGCCTATCCCAGCAGAAACAACTTTGCCGCCAGTGTACTGCGGCTGCAGAGCGGCGGCATCCTGTCCTTAAAATACACGGAGCTGGCGGAATATCTGACCATCTCCTACCGCCATCTCATGCAGCTCATCACAGAAATGTGCTCGGAGGGGATCCTGAAGCGGGTACCGAAGGGGCTGCAGATCCTGGACTGGAAAAGTCTTGAAGATCTGGCGGACGAAGTTCACGAAGAAAAGCCCTGGTGACGGACCGCAGTCTCCGCCGCCAGGGCTTTTTCTCCCCTTCCGCGTTTTTCTTTTCCCGCTTTTATTTTCTCGCTTCCTCCGCCAGGCATTTCGCCTCCGCGGCCAGATCTCTGATCTGGTCAAATTTTCCTTCCCGGATCAGATCCTTCTTCACCATCCAGCTTCCGCCGCAGCAGAGGATCTTGTCGCAGGATAAGTACTCCTTTAAGTTCTTGGCGCTGATGCCGCCGGTGGGCATGAATTTCACCGTGGTGTAGGGAGCTGCCATGGCCTTGATCATGGCCAGACCTCCGGCCTGCTCCGCCGGGAAGAATTTTAACACCTTCAGGCCCCGCTTCACTCCCTGGGCCACCTCGGAGGGAGTCATGCAGCCGGGGAACACGGGAATCTGCTTTTCCAGGCAGTAATCCACGATCTCCGGGTCAAAACCGGGGCTCACAATAAATCTGGCCCCTGCCGCTGCCGCCCGGTCCACCTGCTCCGTGGTCAGCACCGTTCCCGCTCCCACCAGCATATCCGGGTACTCTCTGCTCATCTGCCGGATGGACTCCTCCGCCGCCTCCGTGCGGAAGGTCACCTCCGCGCAGGGCAGACCGCCTTCCGTCAGAGCCTTTGCCAGGGGCAGGGCGTCCTTCGGATCGTCCAGAACCACCACGGGAACGACCGCACAGTCATAAAACAGTTCTTCTATGGTTTTCACAGGAAAAACCTCCTTTACCTCTTAATATCAAAATTCTTGTCAAAGCCCATGTCCACCAGGCCCCAGATGGTCTCCGGGTTGTCAATGAGGTTGGCGTCCCCCCGGATGGTGTGTTTCATGGCGCTGCTGGCCACCGCGAAATTCAGCATGTCCTCCGGCCCGCAGCCCTTCATCATGGCGTAAAGCAGGCCGCCGGCAAAGGCGTCTCCCGCCCCCACCCGGTCCAGGATGTTGAAGGTGAGCATGCCGCTCTCGTAGGTCCGTCCCCCGTACCACATGTAGGCCTTCAGGCTGTTCTCGCTGCCGCTGTAGGCGTAGCGGACGTGGCGGGCGATGCACTTTAAGTTGGGATACCGCTTCACAAAAGCCCGGAACACAGCGTCCTGCTGGTCAAAATCCGGCTGGAGGGGCACCCCGTCCTTCACATCCCCTCTGCTGTGATCCCCCTCATCCTTCCACAGATGATAGGGCTCGATTCCAAACAGCACGTCGATGTAGGGCAGGCACTGGGTGCAGAAATCCCTGGCCTCCTCCCAGGTCCACAGGGCGCTGCGGAAATTGCCGTCAAAGCTGGTGGTCAGCCCTTTTTCCTTGGCGATCTTCAAGCAGTTCATCACCAGCTTCCTGCAGTTTTCCCCCAGAGCCGGGGTGATCCCGCTCAAGTGAAGCCAGGTGTAGGGTTCCAGCAGCTTTCCCAGATCGTAGGAATCAAAGTCAAATTCCGTGATGGCGCTGTGCTTCCGGTCGTAGATCACCCGGCTGGGGCGGATCCCGTAGCCGGTCTCCAGGTAATAGGTGCCCATGCGGTGGGTGGGGGTCTGCTCCGGCGTGCTGAAGATCACCGGTCCGCAGTGAACGTCGTTGCTCCGGAGCATGCGGATGGCGCTCTTTCCCAGGCTGTTGTCGGGAACCACCGTAAAGAACGTGCTGTCGATTCCCAGATTGGCCAGAGCCAGGGCGATGTTGGCCTCGCTTCCCCCGTAGCTGGCCTCAAATCCGGTGGTCATCCGGATTTTTTCATAGTTCGGCGGCGTCAGGCGGAGCATGATCTCCCCGATGGTGATAAACCGGTGAGCCGTTTCCTCTCCCGTCTGCAGCAAATGTTCGTGGTTCATAATCTTCTCCTCCTGTGGCCTGATTATTTATACTCCAGGTACGCTCCCTTCATGGGGCTGGCCGCCAGCTGGCTGAACAGGCGGAGCACTCCTTTTTTGTATTTAGGCTCTCTGGGCTTCCAGTTCTTTCTCCTCTCCGCCAGCACCGCGTCGATCTCTTCCATGGTCTTTCTCTCACCGGCTATGCCGATGATGTTCAGCTTTCTGGCCTCCACGTCGATCTCAATCAGATCTCCCTCTTCCACCAGAGCGATGGGGCCTCCGTCCACCGCCTCCGGGCTGCAGTGGCCGATCACCGGTCCTGTGGACGCTCCGGAGAAACGGCCGTCGGTGATCAGGGCAATGCTCTTTCCCAGCTCCCTGTCGCTGCTGATGGCCTCGGAAGTGTAGAACATTTCCGGCATTCCGCTGCCCTTCGGGCCCTCATAGCGGATAAATACGGCGTCTCCTTTCTGCACTTTATGCTTCAACACGGCGTCCAGGCATTCCTCCTCGCTGTCGAAAGGTCTCGCCCGCAGAACCACCTTGAACATCTCCTTCGGGCAGGCAGTGTGTTTGATCACCGCTCCCTCGGGAGCCAGGTTTCCTCTCAGCACCGCGATGCTCCCCTCTGTTCCGATGGCCTTGTCGTAGGGACGGATAATATCCTCTTTCGTCAGGGACACCTGGTAGCGGCTGTTGAACTCCTGCAGCCATTTGTCGCATCTCTCGTAAAATCCGTTGGCTTTCAGATCCTCCAGGTTCTCTCCCAGAGTCTTTCCCGTCACCGTCATCACGTCCAGGTGGAGGTGGCGCTTGATCTCCTCCATGATCGCCGGCACACCGCCCGCGTAGTAGAAGCACTCTGCCGGCCACCGTCCCGCCGGTCTCACATCCAGAAGATATCTGGCGTTCCGGTGGAGACGGTCAAAGGTGTCTCCCGTGATCTCGATGCCGAACTCATGGGCCAGGGCCGGGATATGGAGGAGGCAGTTGGTGCTGCCGGAGATGGCCGCGTGGACCAGAATGGCGTTCTCAAAGCTCTTCTCCGTCACAATATCGCTGGGGCGCATGCCGGGAGTGACGGCCAGTTTCACCGCCAGGGCTCCCGCCTGTCTGGCAAAGGCCAGCAGGTCCGGGCTGGTAGCCGGCATGAGGGCGCTTCCTGGAAGGGCCAGGCCCAGAGCCTCCGCCATGATCTGCATGGAGGAAGCTGTGCCGATAAAGGAGCAGGCTCCGCAGCTGGGGCAGGCGTTGCATTTTGCCCAGTTTAACTTCTCCTCGTCGATCTCTCCCCTCTGGTACTTGGCGCTGTACATGCCGAGCTGCTCTAAGGTGAGCATCTCCGGGCCGGCGTTCATGGTGCCTCCCGGAACCACCACGGAGGGCATGTTCACTCTGGCCATGCCGATTAAGTTGCCGGGCATGCCCTTGTCGCAGCTGGAGAGGTAGACTCCCGCGTCAAAGGGGGTGGCGTTTGCGTGGATCTCGATCATGTTGGCGATCATCTCCCGGCTGGCCAGGCTGTAGTTGATGCCGTCCGTTCCCTGGCTCTCCCCGTCGCAGATGTCCGTGCAGAAGTAGCGGGCCCCGTGGCCGCCGGCCTCCTCAACGCCCTTTCTCACTTCCTCCACCAGTATGTTCAGATGGCCGCTGCCGGGATGGCTGTCCCCGTAAGTGCTCTCGATCATCACCTGAGGTTTTGACAGATCCTCCGGCTTCCACCCCGTTCCAATGCGGAGAGGATCCAGCTCCGGCGCCAGACGGCGCATTTCCTGACTCTTTAACTCCATATCTTATTCTCCCTTCCCCGCTTTTGCCCTCTCCGGGCTTTCCCCAAGCGGTATCAAACCATTTTTCTATAATCGAATTATAGTTCCTGCCTGGTTTCCCGGCAATACATATGATGAATTTATTTCCGATTTGATACTTTGTACAAAAAATATGCCGCTTTTTCCGGTTATCGCCTTTGATTTTGGCAGTTTTTCCCATCTACCTTTCGGCAGTTGTCTGCTTGCCCCTTTAAACATCTGATGTTTTCTTCTCTTTTCTTTTCTCCCGTTCCTCCAGAATCTCCATGATGGTCTGGCGGTTGTAGGTCAGGTGCATGATCATGGCGCACCGCGCCCCCACGAAATCCCGCTTCTCAATGGCCTCCGTGATGGCACGGTGGGTTTTTAAAGTTTCCTCCATCAGCTTTCTGTGGGTCAGGTTGGCAAACGTGCACACCGCCTGGTTCATAATGGGAATCAGGGTCTCCACCACCTGGTTTTTGCTGCAGCTGGCAATGCAGGTATGAAACTCAATGTCCTTGGCGATGTGGTTGTGGCCGCCCACGTAGAGGGCCTCCGTCTCGTCGCAGAGCCGCCTCAGACGCCGGATATCCTCCTCCCCCGCATTTTTGCAGGCCATGGAGGCGATCTCCGGCTCAATCATCAGCCGCACGTCAAACAGATCCAGGGCCAGCTGGTACTTGTCCTCCGCCTTTCCAAAGCCCAGGGGGTCCTCCGCCGCCGGGCTGGTGTTGATCACATAGGTGCCGGAACCTCTGCGCACCTCCAGAATTCCCCGGGAAACCAGCCCTTTCACCGCCTCCCGGACGGTGCTTCTCCCCACCCCGAACTGTTCCGCCAGTTCAAATTCATTGGGGATCTTCTCCCCCGGGAGAACCGGCTTCTGAAGGATGTACTCCATAAGTCCATCCTCCACCCGGGCGCCCAGAGGCTTCTTTTTCGTCTTGCTGTAGCTGCTCACCGCTTCCCGTCTCCTCCTTCCCCGTCTTTTTCACTTCAGCAGCAGATCCCTGCGGATCTTTTTCATCATCTCTTTCAGATCCGTAAACGCCAGGATCTGATCCACCGGATCCGTCTCCAGCACATATCCCTGCCCGGTCAGCATCTCCTTCGCCTGCCCGGTCAGCCGCCGGATCTCAGCCAAAATGGCCTGGCTGCTCTTTGCCGTCTCACCGATGTTTCCGGACCCTTCCAGCGCTCCTCTTCCTTCCATGTCCCCGCGTCCATCTGCGTCTCCGTATCCTTCCGGGAGCGTGACCGCGGTCTCCCTGGGCGTTTTTTTCTCCCATGTAAGCCACAGCCTGCGTCCGTCTGTCTCCAGAAGAACCCAGCCTGCCTGGCGGCGGCTCTTCCGGCCTGTTTTTGTCCTCGAAGACACAGGCATCCGGCAGATAGTCACCCGTTTTTCCCGCTTTCCGGAGGTTTGTCCGACAGCGGGAGTTCCCGTCTTCGCCGTGCCCTTTTCTCCGCCGTCGTTCCCCACTCCGGCCGCGGCGGCCCGTCCGCCGTCCGCCGCCTTCTCTCCGCAGCCCACTGTCCGTCCGCCGTCTCCCGGCCCGGCACCGGACTTTTCCTCCGCGGCCTCTCTTACCATCCTGAGAAATTCCGCCTGGAGCTTTCGCTTTTCCTCCGGCAGCCCGAAAAAGCCGCGGCCGTACTCCTGCCGGAAGCGGGTGAGAATCTCCCTTAACTTCCCCCAGCCCAGAATCTTCTCATACTGTTCATACAGTTTTTTACTGCCGAAGGCCTGCACCAGCTCGTCGGTCCACCGCTCCGCCAGGCCGGCCAGGTTCTTTTCAAATCCCCTCATGCTGGGCATGATGGAGAAGACCCTGGGCACGGTGTCCGTCCCTTTTCTCCTCCTCCGGCCGGAGGACGTCTCCTCCGAAAAAGGCTTTCCCTCCTCCAGGGTGAGAATCAGACGCGGGGAATCTGCCATGACAATGCCGGTGATGTTAAAAAGCCAGGAGCGGATGCCCAGTTCCCCCAGACAGGCTGCCGCCTCTCCCAGCTGATAGGACAGCAGCTGGGACCGCTTCTCCTCCCCGGTCATCTCCCGATCCTGCAGATACCGGGGCAGCGCCTCCCTGGGAATGACAAAAGCATCCATCTGCTCCCTGTCCAGCAGACAGTACTCGTCAAAAAACAGAGTCAGCGTGTAAGTTTTTTCCAGATCCAGCTCACCCAGCCGGGGCTTCAGCTCCCGGAAAAACTGCTCCTTTAAATTGGGGATGAAAATGTCTGTCTCGGATAGTGTGATTTTCATAGGCTCTCCTCCTCCAGCCCATACACCCGAAATCCCAGATCCAGCTTCCCCGCAGCCAGGGGATGTTCCTCCCGGATCTTCTCCCCCGCCCGGCGGATTCTCTCACGGCCGATCTCGCAGATGGTCTGAAATCCGGCCCTGGCCCCGTCCGACCTGGGGGCAGTGGGCTCCGGAATCTGCACCAGAATGAATTTCCGGTTTCCCCCGTCCTCCAGATTCTGCTCCATCACTGCCTGGGCGGTGGTTCCGGAGCCGGAGAAAAAGTCCAGAACCAGGTCGTCCCCCGCGGTGGAATACTGCACCAGGGTTTTGATCAGGGACACCGGCTTCGCGTAGTCAAACACGCTGGTGTCAAAGAGTTTCAGCAGATTTTTCTTTCCGTTGTCGTTGGAAAACCGGTTCTCCACAAATTCCAGGGTGGAAATGGCTCTGGTGCGGCTGATGTGCTCCACCGCAAAACCGGAACCGGTCTTCACAATTCTGGCGTTCTGGTAGGTCTTGGTATAAATCCGGGAATAGTTCTCATATTTTTTCACCACCACAAACCCGTTTTTCAGACCGAAGTCAAACAGCTCCCGGCTCCACCGCCAGGCCCAGTCCGCCCGGGCGTGCCTGCCCGCCTTCCGCTCCAGATATTTCTCGTAGGAATTGCCGGGATAGAAGATCTCCCCGTCCAGCTCGATGGGATAGTCCAGGCTGGGGCTGTAGGAGAGGCTGTTGTAGTCCAAGGTCTGGTTCAGTTTATATTTTCCCCGTTCTTCCTCGTACTCATCGGAATATTTAAAGCCAGCGTCGGTGTGGGAAGGCAGGTAGAACTTCGGGCTGTCCCCTTTGCTGAAGGCCAGCACGTAGTCGTGGTTTTTGGCGATGGCCTCCGTGGTCTTTCCCGCCTTTTTGGTGATCCGGGGAAAACAGGCCAGAAAATGGCTGCTGCCGAAAATCTCCCCGGCGATCTTTAACAGGTTGCCCATCTCGTTATCGTCGATGGACATAAATAAAATCCCGTCCTCCGTCAGCAGGCGGCGGGCCGCCGCCAGGCGGGAGTACATCATGGAACACCAGTGGGAGTGATACCTTCCGTCGGCCGGAACCGTTTCCCCCTCTCTTCCAGCCAGATCCCGGTACCGGCCGCTGTCCATGGCAAAGGAATCCCGGTAGACGAAATCGTGGCCCGTGTTGTAGGGCGGGTCAATGTAGATCATCTTGATCTTCCCCTGATAGTCCCGCTGCAGAATCTTCAGCACCTCCAGATTGTCCCCTTCTATATAGAAGTTTCCCGTTTTCTCCCAGTCCAGGGAGAGGTCCCGCCGGGGCGCGAGTATATGCCTTGCCGGGCAGGCGGCCTCCTCCATGGCAGCACGCTTGCCCACCCAGGTAAAGGAGTAGGTCTCCTCCTCTTCCTGCTCCTCTGTGAGCAGCTGCCGGAGCAGTTCCATGTTCACCGTCTTTCTCATCTTCCCGTCCCGGTCTGCCGTCTCCGTGACGCAGCCGGGAAACAGTTCCCCGATCTTTTCTATATTTTCCCGCACCAGGTCCTTCCCTGTCTTCACCTGCTGTCCCTCCTGTTTCGTTTCTTCTCTGGTTGTCATTCTGCGGAAAAATTCTTCCCGCACGCAAAACAGCGGTAATAATACTGCTGCAATTTCCGGCTGCCGCAGATCTGCAGTTTCCCGCCGCAGCGGGGACAGAATACGTCCCGGCCGCCGAACAATCTGGCATAAGCCGCCTGCCGGTCGTGATTCCACAGCCGGTCATCCCCGCCGATCTCCTCCACGGGAAAACCGTCCCCGATGCTTCTCATATAGTAGACGGCCTGCCCGGACTTTGCCCCCGGCATTTTTTCGATCCGCGGTCTGGCAAAAAAATCCTCCCTGGAAATATATCCGGGAATGTACACGTGTCCGCCCCCGTAGTCAAAATACAGCCGGGTGTAAACGTCGCAGGCATTGTCATACTCCACCTCCATGAGCCGGCGGAGAAATGACCGGTTGCCGGGCGGAAACTGCTCTCCCCGGGTCTCCCGGACATACTCCGCGTACTGGTAAAAGGAGCCGATCTCCCCGCTGCTGCGGAGGAAATGGGGATAGACGAAAAAATCCCGTTTTCGAATATTTTCCGCGATCACGGAACAATCCCGAAGCGTCCTGCGCCCTGCATCCTCCACTCCCTCAAAGTCCGGGCCCTTCAAAGCAGAGGATTTGATCTCCACCGTGACCGCGCCGCGGCTGCTCAGATACTTCCGCAGGTCAGGGGAAATAGTCCCAAACTCGTTCTCCGCCGCCTCTCCCGCCAGCCGTTTCTCACAGTCCAGCCGCACTTCCTCCGCCGTGCTCTTCTGAAAGATCAGGGCGTCCACCGGAGCGTGATGCTTCATCCCGTCCGTCCGAAACCGGTCATAAACCGAAAGACAGGTGCCCGCAGCCTGCTCCAGGCAGGCCTCAAACACCACCTCCGCCAGTTTTCCCTGCACCGTATTTTTCAGAATCTCAGGGAAATCCCGGTTTTTCTGCCATGTGTTTTTCGTGTGACGGGCCGTCTCCTCCGCCACCTCCCGTTCCTCCGGGGACAGCCGGGGAATCTCGCACACCCAGGCCCTTCCGGCCCGCCAGAAGTGAATCTCTCCCATGGCTCCCATCCTCCTTCTCTGTCCATCCAGTATATCAAAAAAACGGGCTTCCCTCAATTTAAACCTTTCAGGAATCCCGCTTTTTGAACATCCCGTTTTCGTCCTTCCTTTTGCTCCCGCCGGTTATCTCCGCTTCACCGGATGGCGGATCACCGTTTTCCACCGCTCCGGCGGCACTCTGCGGATATCGGAAAGATAAATCTCATGGTGCATCCGCCCGCTGCCAAAGTCATTCACATAGCCCTGTTCTTCCAGGTAGCGGTCCATTTTTTCTACCGTCTCCCCTTCCCTGTCGAAGCTCCCCATATGCAGGCACTGCACGCACAGCCCTTCCCGGACGGCGAGAAATTCCGCCCGGGAGACGTCCAGCTTTTTCTTCCTCTCCACCTGTTCTGCCGCCTGGGCAAATATCCTCTCGTCCACAAATTCCGGCAGGCGGATCAGAGAAATCCACTGAAGCTCTTCTTTTCTGATTCCTTCCCCCGCCGTCTCTTCCGGCGCCCGCCAGAAGCCTTCCAGCGGCGGCACCACATAGTCAAAATAGCCGGGAATCTCCATCCCGTTTCTCGGACCCATCTTCACGGCGTAGGAGATGGCGTAAAGAAGGCCGATGGCCTTCTGATAGGCCCCGTTTTCCTCGTTGGGATCCCCTTCTCCCCGAACAGCCACGGCCCTCATCTCCGGAACCTCCACAATCTGCGGTTCCGTTCCAGGCAGATAAAATTCTCTGTATTTTTTCTTATAGTCAACCGCCATTTTCTTCCCCTGCTTTTTCCTTTTGTTTTTTCTTTTTCGGCTCCGGCAATTCCGGGTACATGGCCCGGACCATCTCGCACAATTTTTCCCTGTCGTCCAGGATGGTGCAGGGCAGAAAGGATTTCGGGATGGACTCCCACCGCTCCTCCCCGCAGTCGGGCATAAAGCGCCGGGAACTCTCCGTATTTTTCACCGCAAATCCCTCCTCATAGATCCCGCCGATGAGCTTTTCCCTGTAGTAAAACAGCCAGCCGCCCATCATGGGAATATACCGCACCTCCCCCAGGGGCGATAACTGTTCCGCCACGTACAGGGCCAGCTCTTTCATTGCCATGGTCATTCCTCCTCTCTTTCTCCATACATTTCCGTCAGCCGCTTCCCCGTCTTAAACAGCGTTTCCCGCACCGGCTCCGGCTCCAGAACCTCCACCCCGTCTCCAAAGGTCAGCAGCCAGCCGGTCAGCTCCCGTTCGCTGGCGTAGTCTCTCCGAAACAGCAGCCGCCCGTCCTCCTGTTCTTCCCAGCAGTCCGGGCCGAACTCCTCCGCCAGCCGCCATTTCATCTCCGGGGCAAAGAGGGCTGTCACCGAGATCTCCGGCGGGAAAATCCGCTCATTGGAAAAGTCCGGCAGGGGCGCTTCCCTGGGAGTAAAGCATTCCTCCTCTTTCAAATCCGCCATGCGCGCTACCTTAAACAGGCGGAAATCCCTTCGGTCCAGGCACCAGCCCCACACATACCAGCTGGACCAGTGGAATACCAGAAAATAGGGCTCGATCCGCCGGGCGCTCTCCCCGCCCGGGGCGCAGTACCGGAAGGACAGAAGCCTTTTTTCTTCCACCGCCTCCCGGATCCGGGAAATTTTCTCCGCCAGGGCTTTCCCATACCAGGACGATAAGTCGATGAGAATGTAATCCCGGCCGCTTACCAGATGGGAAGCTCCCGGATCCAGCTTTTCCATGAGCTGCCGGTAATAATTGCTCCCGCTCACGCTGTCCAGGCTTCTCAACCCTGCCAGAATCATCTGCATATCCCTGGATGTGAGAAGGGTCCTGTCCACCCGGTAGCTGTCCATAATGGAAATTCCCCCTCCCGCTCCCTGTACGGTGCAGATGGGAATTCCGGCCCTGCACAGGGTCTCAATATCCCGGTTAATGGTTCTCCGGGACACTTCAAACCGCCGCGCCAGTTCCGGCGCCGTTGTCTTTTCCTGTCTTAAAAGAACGGAAAGAATTCCGATCAGTCGTTCTGTTTTCATATGGACTCCCCAGTTTCATCATAATAAAATAAACATGACAGCAGTGTGTCATGTTTATTTTACCACAAAAATTATTTATCCGATCCGCTCCAGTTTGTCCCCGGACGCCTTACACACCGGGCAGACGGGCTCCTCCCCGTCCGGAACCTGAAAAACATGGCCGCACACCGTGCACCGGTAGGTCACGGCCAGCTTCTCCCTGGCCTGATCGTTATCCGGCGCGGCCTGATCGTTGTCCGGCAAAAGTTCCAGCAGCTTTCCTGCCGCCTCCGCCGGGAAATCGGCTGTGGACGGATTCTCCATCCATTCCCTCAATAGTTTATGGGTATTTCCGCTCTGGGGCAGCATGTAGCCGGACTCCCGCAGCAGATCCTCATTTACCAGGCGGATGGATTTTGCCGCCGCGGTCATCAGCCGGTACAGACCGTCGGTTTCCGCCGACTGGGCCAGCTGCAGAGCTATCTTCTCCTCCTTCGCCTTATTTCCAGACAGAGCGTAGGAAACCTCCAGCACTTCCTTCACTTTCTTCTGCTGAGGGGGATATTCCACCGGAACCATGGAAATGGCGCCGCTGGGACAGGCCTTGGCGCACACTCCGCAGCCCACGCATTTTTCCGTGTCAATGATGCTGTTTTCCGTATCGGACGCCCCGGTGGGGCACACATACAGACACAGACAGTCCTTTGTACATAACCGCAGATTTCTGACCGCAATCTGAGTTTTCATGCCATCCTCCTTCCCTCTATCCGATCAAACTTCCAAGCCGGAACCTTGCACACAGGGCAGATCGCCGGCGGCTCATCTCCCACATACACAAAACCGCAGACCGAACACACCCAGATCTCCGTGTGTTCCAGGAACGCCTCCCCCTCTCTCTGGCAGCGCTGCATCAGAGAATGGAGAATGGCGGTCACCTTCTCTCCCCAGACGCGGACCCTCTGGGTTCCCCGGTCCCCGGCCTTTCCCGCAGTCTCTTCCACCGCAGGATATCCCTGTTCCAGATCCGCCTGAAACAATTCATCCAGAACCTTCAGATCCCCCTTTTCCTCCTCAGGGGTGATGGACGCAAAATAGTCGGCCAGCTCCCGGAAGAGGCCGGCCTCTTCCTCCTTATACTGTTTTTCACAGCCTCTCGCCAGATTGGAGCAGAGCGCCGCCAGGACTCCCGCCGGCAGCTTCTCCAGATCTCCGTCCATCCGGACAGGCGCCGCGGCCGGCGCTGCCTTCTTTTCCTCTCCTTCTTTCTTCTCCGGCGCGAACAGTGATTTGGACGCGCCGCACAGCGGACACACCCACGAATCCGGCAGATCCGAAAAAGCCCGCTTTTCTTTTCCTTCATCGTAGACATATCCGCAGACAGAACAGACGTATCTCATAACTTTCCCTCCCTCATCTTATTTTTATATACAGCAGTTACTGCAGTATTTCGCTTCTGGATTATCGGGGACTTACTAAAACAGTGCTGATGGAACATTTTGATTTGCTGCCGCCTGCAGAAATTGTCTGCAGGCAGTTGGAAATGAAATTGTCAGGTAATTTTCTTATTTTCATTATAATGGTATGGTCTTATTTTAGCAAGCAAAAGAAATGACAGAAAAATCGAAGAAAAACGAAAACTCAACAAAAGCCGTTTTCGTCTTCCTCCAGACTCTGGCTCTCCTCCAGCTTTTGATGATACCGGGCCAGGATCTGCGCCAGCGTGATCTCCCGCATCTTTTCTTCCGCGCTCTTCTGCACCTCCTGATAGCAGTCCGCCAGGGCCAGCTGGATGTTCACCCCCACGCCGCAGGCCGGATTGGTATGGGTGTCCTGATGAAGGATGGGTTTGTCGCCCTCCACCGCGCGGTAAACGTCCAGCAGAGTGATCTGCTCCGGTTCCCGGGTCAAAGCAGGCCGGGGATGTCCTTTCACGCTGGTGAGCAGTCCGCCTCTGCGCAGAGCGGACATCAGCTGACGGACATAGCCGGGATTTGTCTGGATACTCTCAGCGATCCGCTCACTGGTCAGATTTGCTCCCGGATGCAGGGCCAGAAAAGCCAGAATGTGAACCGCATCGCTTAACTTTGTCGGATATTTCATGAACTAACTCCTTCTCTCCTCTTGATGTAAAAAATATTATAACAGCATATTGACAGAGATGCAAGCAGGTGCTATGATGTCTATGCTGTTAATTGAAAAATAACATCAAATGGAGAGGTTGAAGACAATGAGTTTTTATGAAGATCTGGTCACCCGGACACAGATGAACTATTCCCGCTATTACAGCGTTTACGCCGCCGGCCGTACCCCCTATGAATTGACGGACAAACCGGCTCTTCCCTATAAACAGCAGATTGAAAAACTGGTTCAGACAATCCAGGATGCCGACTGCATCGTGGTCGGAGGAGCTTCCGGCCTGTCCGCGGCAGGCGGCGGTGATTTTTACTATGAGGACAACGCCTCCTATCGAAAATATTTTAAAAAATACGCGGAAAAATATCATTTTAAAGGCGCTTTTGCCGGTATGATGCATCAATGGTCCAGCCGGGAAGAATTTTGGGGATACCTGGCCACTTTCCTCCATACTACACAGACCGCGCCCGTCCGCGAGCCCTATCTGGATCTGGACGCGCTGCTGAAGGACAAAGACTTTTTTGTGCTGACCACCAACCAGGACACTCAGTTCGTCAAACTATACCCCGATGAAAAAGTGGCCGAGATCCAGGGAGACCACCGGTTCTTTCAGTGCTCATCCTGCTGCGCCGACGACACCTGGGACGCGGTGAAACCGGTAGCCGAGATGATCCATGCAATGGGGGAAAACACCGCCATCCCTTCTGATCTGATTCCCCGGTGTCCTCACTGCGGCAGCGAAGCGTTTCCCTGGGTACGGGGCTACGGCAATTTCCTTCAAGGAAAAAAATATGAGGAACAGTATGACAAGATTTCCCGCTACGTGCTGGCCCACAAGGACAGCAGAATACTCTTTCTGGAGCTGGGCGTGGGCCGTCTGACCCCCATGTTCATCCAAGAACCGTTCTGGAACCTGACCTTAAGTTTCCCCCACGCCCGGTACATCGCAGTCAATAATCAGTACAATTTCCTGCCCAGGCAGCTGGAAGACAAAGGCATGGTCATCGTGGAGGATATTGCCAAAGTACTTCGGGATGCCCGCTCCCAAATGAACTCCGAAAAGACACCCGTTCAGAACATATAAGAGAGGAGAATATTCCATGGAGAATCTGAAACCTGCGGCCGAAGCCATCCAGGCCGCGGATGCCATTTTAATCGGCGCCAGCAACGGCCTTTCCATCACGGAAGGCCTGCACCTCTTTGCCGACAACCAGGCCTTTCAGGAACTGTTCGGCGACCTCAGGCAAAAATACGGCCTGAGGTCTCTTCTGCAGTGCATGGGGGCCCGATGGCCGTCTGAGGAGGAAAAGTGGGGATTCTGGTCCCGGCTGATCCATCATTACTGCGGCGAATACCAGCCCACCCCCGTCATGGACGATCTGCAGGCCCTGATCGGCGACAGAGACTATTTTATCGTGACTTCCAACGGAGAATGCCACTTTGAGCTGAGCGGCTTCGCCCCGGAAAATATCTTCGAGATCGAGGGAAACTGGCTGTCCATGCAATGCGCACGCTCCTGCCACAGCACTCTCTACCCCACTCTGGATCTGGCGGAAAAAATGGCCGCCGCAGAGCATGGCGGCAAAATCCCGTCAGAACTGGTGCCCCGCTGTCCCAGATGCGGCGGCCCTATGGAAATCCACATGGAAGGCTGCCCGGGGTTTATTCCCGATGCCGCCGCTGAGCAGCGTTTGCAGACATTTTTACGCCGGTATCACGGCAAAAAGCTGGCGGTGCTGGAACTGGGCATTGGCTGGCGCAACCAGCTCATTAAAGCCCCGCTGATGCGCCTGGTGGCCCAGGAACCAAACGCCGTCTATGTGACCATCAATTTAGGAGAAATTTATATCGCCGATGACATCCGAGGCCGTTCCTTCGAACTGGACGGCGCCCTGAGCGATGTCTTGGCAGAATTGCGGAGAATTTGAGACGGGGAAATTCGATTTGAAATCATAATTTTGCCTAATGAAATTCACCTTTCCTCTTTTGACTGCGCCTTAGACAGCCCTATTGTAAGAGGAAAGGTGATTCTTTTAATCGGCAAAATAACAGAGTTTACACAGCTTTTTACCGGTTTCTGTTTGAAAAATCTTGTGGAAAGCGGTCTGAACAGCATCCTGATCCAATTCGTCCTCATAGAGGTTGACCAGAAAATCTGCCTCTACAAGAATCTGATAATCAATCCCATCTATATTGCTTTAAGTATTGTTTTTTAAGTCATATGCACATAAAAGCTTGCGATAATCTGTTGAACGTTTATCCGGAAAATTCTTAAGGTAAGCTTCAACCTCTCTCAAATTCATCTTTCCTGACATGATAGAACCAATTATCTCTAATGTTCTGTAAGTCCGTGGTATTTGCGGGTCATCAATCACAGTTTGCGGGCTTATATGGTTTCCGCGACATGCCGATGGTAGGTTTGCAATGAGTGCTTCTATTTTATCTTTCTGTTGTTGCTTTAGTTCTTCGCTTTTTTCTATTTCTGGACATATTGAAGAAAAAGCATATATTGGAAAATACTGTGAAGATTGAATTCTTTGCTTGTTTAAGAGACACAGCAGTTGAGAGTTTGATTCTTCGATTATCTGGAAATAATTTGCCATCATTTCAGATGTGGTCAAAAACTCATACTTGATAGTTTTCTTAGATCCCACAACAAGCACTTTATCCGCATTGTCCAATTCATCCAAGTCCTCAGTAATAGAAACCTCAATGGCTCCGCCTTCACATATCTCACGAACGACAGTCTGAACTTTTCGGATATCCATTGCCGAAACAGGTAAAATAAGATTTGCTATTGCCTGGTATACAGCTATAAAATTGTCTGTTTTCAGCTTATTTATGCGTATAGTTTCAAAACCTTCGATGTCAATGTCGTGCTCCATAACTTCCGTATTCTCGGAACCATTTTCATATTCGATCAAGAGAAAGTTATCTCGTATTTTTTTTGCTTCATCAGAATTGTAATCCACGTAAGAAAAAATAGTTCTGAGAATGTCCTTTATATTCTTATCGCCAATATTATATCCAATAAAAATAATTGGATTATGGATGAAAAGAGAGAGTAATTGTGCACGAATTAGTTCGTACTTTCGGTTAAACTCTTCATAATCGTTTTCAGTGATAATAATTTTCCCAGGCTGCGTTACACACCCGTGAATTTTATACACGGACCCGTAGGGGTTGCTAAGCAAAATATCATTTCCTATCAGTGGATTAAATGAAAACAATTGTTCAATCATTTGATCGTAATTAGTAGTAATTACTGAACTTATATTTTTGCGAGCCTTTTTTAACTCTGCTATCTCGGGCAATGCAGAATCTTTGATAATTACCTCTTTTAGTAAATCGGCCAGATAAAGTTTAAATCTACTAATATTAGTTCCGTTTCGAATATTTTCATAAAACAAGTCGTTAATATATTCAAATTTTCCATGTCGATTTTCTTTGAGGCATTGATTAAAATCTTTTTCTATTTGAGCGGCAATTTGTTCATAGGCATAACCCGTTGATTGCATATGTTCAGCCTTAAGATCCAGATAATACTCAGGATCCGGATTGAAATCACTTGCTATCTTCTGAAGTAAAGAATTCCAACTATACGAATTTTCTAAATAGCGTAAACTCATTCCAGTTCCAATAAATAACACGGGATGGTTATGATAATTGGATATAAATTCCTGTATATTCATGGTATACCTCCTCTTCAAATTAAACATGATTCCCATTCATCTGCATCACCCCAGTTTAAGAGTATCCTCCTCATTTTTGAGTATCTTAAAACATTTTTCCGCTGACTAGTTATAAATCTGTCATAGATCTCATTGTAGACTCAATCAATTCAATTTCTCCGTCTGAAAGTCCAAAATATTCATAAAGATCTGGGTCAGTCCAAGAACGGGTATAATCCATTTTGGGTACAAAAATGAAATTACTCTGCGAAATATGTGCTGACGAGTAAGTTGTCCGCATCATAAAACGGGGTAGTTTGCACATCATATATTTTCTAAAATTTTCGGCCTCCATCTCATTATCAAAAAATCCGATATTCAAATAAGAGAATGAATCTACCTGGCCAGGATAGACAATATGGGGAGTAGACATTGAGCGATAGCCTTTTTCTGGCTTTACTCCTGCCTCGCCATTTTGTGGAACCAAAATAGATATACGAACTTTATATTTATCAATCAAATTAGCGTTTTTAGTGACAATATTCCTGGAGATATAACTTGTCTTGGAACTATTAGCTCCATCGCTATGGACGAGCAAAACGTCTCCTTCCTGATATTCCTCGTGGCCACGTACCTTAGAAGGGATACCGAATGTATCGATTGCAGAAACCATTTCAGATACAAACGAGTCGGTCTTTGTTCTAATTTTTTCAATGATTGTAATTGCGTTATTCGATCGAATAAACAGGTTTCCATACTGGTTCAATGGACGTTTAAGAGCATCTGAAATCCCCGAATTCATGTTAATAACAAGGCAATCATCCTCTCGGTCTCTTTCCCACAGGAAATAGCACAGACCTCCACCGATATCAACCGTTGTAAAACAGTCCTTTGAGTTTACAAAGTCAACCAGTTTCGTAAGATGCTTGTCATTTAACATATCCGCACGAAAAGCATTCAAGCCAATACCCCCATTATACCAACGAGCCGGAATAATCATAGAAACGTATTTCGGTTCCAACAGTTTTGCTTGTTCTACAAAGTAGTTAAAAATGGGAGCTGCCTGCCGAGCGGCCCTGCCAGAGTCAGAGCCTCCGTTTGTTATAGATTGATATGGCGGATTTCCCACAACAGCATCAAATTTCATGGTTTTCACCCCTTCCTGTTTCCAATAGCTGAGCTTCAACACCCGCTCCATAAACTGCTTCGGTTTATTTTTCAGCATATTAATCAAATCATCAAAATAGTGGGCGTTTACTGGAATATTTCGGTAACCGGTCAGTGTTCGTCGGGTGATCATCTTGGCCATCGGCGTTTTGCAAATCACAAATACATTTTCCTGCACAGTAGCATCCCAAAGCTGTTGCAATTTGTCGCTATCCAATTCATCTTCTGCAATGGCAGCGCATCGGCTACGGAAAATGCTGTAAGTCACATACAACGGATACAAACCTGTTTTGGAATTGATCTCCAGTACACGCGCACCGGCATTGGCAAAGGTGTCCGCTGTCACTTTGCCATGATCCACAAATCGTGGTTCGTCCACCATCTGGTTATGAGTTTTGTCGTAGAAATCATACCCGCCTAGGCAATCGCTCATGTGCATATTGACCACCCGCCACGGGGTCAAAACCGTCTCCTTGTCGGGGTTCTTAAAGCAGGCAAACAGTTCCGCAATCTTTTTTACCCGCTCAGTAGGAGGAAGCTCGTCTGCGCTGAGAACGATGTTGCGGATGCGACGCCCCGCAGCCACAAAGATTTCCGGGTCATAGTATTTGATAAAATTCTTGAACAAATCTTTGGTGACACCATTGGGCATGAATTCATCCCAAGAGGAATCGTCCACAATATCCACCAGTTTTTCCATCGTAATATCTTCGTCAATCGGAATATCTGCGCCATAAATCAGCAGCGGCATACGGATGGAAATTCCCCGCAGAATAGAAATCGCATTGTTTTTGAGTTTCTGTTTTTCCTTCATCTCCTGCAGACGCTTTTCTTCATCCGGCGTACGTTCACGTTTTAGCTTCTTCTCAATGCAACCTAGTTCTTCGTATTCTTCCTCAGTAAAGCCTTGGGCGTTGATGTCAATCTCTTTGGCTTTGGGAGCAGCCTTTGATGTACCCACGATCTTCTTAAGATTGTTGAACTTTTCGATATCCAACTCTTGCAGGCGAAGAAGCTCGTCATTATACAAGTTGATATCGTCAAAGCCATTTTGCACGGCACGCTCGGCATAGGCCCTCTTCAGCTGCTGGAGCAAACGGTTGGTATCATAGGCTTTCATTACAGTGCCATCCACTGCAATGACAGGACAATAGTTCAAGAACTCACCCATAATTCGACGATCGGATTCGTTGGCTTTGCCCGCTTTGGTAGATAGGGCCGCAGACTCTGCTACCATCTTCAAGGTTCGATCGGGCGCAAAGTCAAACACGTAGCAACAGCGCTTGATTTTGCCATCTTTGTTGCAAGGGGATTGCACCCGAAAAATAGTTTGCAGATAGTTGGCGGAAGAGGTAGAGAACGATCCTGATAGCATAAACACAGCCGTCCACTCCGGCACTGTAACGCCGGTAGTCAGTTTGCCGCAAGAAAGCGTAATGGTATAGCCGTCACTTCCAGCATGATCAATTGCCTGCCGTACTTTCTTGAGCGCATCTTCGGAGCGTTCCTCTTCATCGCCGTCACCGGCTACATTGACAATGTCAAATGCACCACAACCAAAAACCGGGTGTTTCTTCATCAATCGACTCAGGGCTTTGGCCTCTTTTACGCCAGGAACCATCCATAGAGCATGACGGAACAGATTACGGTATTCCTCATTGGCGTAAGGATAATGGCTATCCGGGGCATCCTTTGTGATCAGATTCAAGAAGCTCCAAACATCGCTTTCGTGGACAAAATCACCTGTTTGTGCAATAACCGGCATGGCTTTATGGTCGTGCTTGATATTCCCAGTCCAGACACGGAAAAACTCCCGAAAATTGAACGCCTTATCCTCCAACTCAACATAGTTTTTGTCGGTGAGGATCTTCCCTAGGTCATAGGTATAAATTTTCAGTTCTGGCAGCTCGTCATAAGGGTTAGAATCACCAAAGTGCAGCTCGTCCCACTGTGCCTTATGCTGTTGCTCCATCACATAATCCCAAGTGTAGATGTTATCGTCAAATTCCTTAAGAATATTAAACGGTGTGCCGGACAGGGCAAGGAACTTGGTGTCGTAGCCGTTCCCTTCCTTGACCAAATTCTTGATGACATCATCGCCCAAAGCAGTAGTTGTTCCTTCATGCGCCTCATCCACGATGACCAGATCCCAGTCCAAAGAAAACACAGTATCGTTTTTATCGAATTTTCCGCCAACAGTGGAGGAACCACGTAAATCTTGAATAGATGCAAAGTAGACGAACTTTTTACCGCTATTCAGCAGATCTTCCACGGTAGCCCCGTGTCCTTTGGAGCCATAAGTATAATCATCAGTATCAAAAAAAATCTTCTGGAAATCTTCATACCAGCCATCATCCACCACAGGACGATGAGTAACGATAATAGTTTTGGCAAAGCCGGACTTCTTGACTACCTGAAGAGCAGAAAGCGTTTTGCCAAAACGCATTTTAGCGTTCCAGAGCATACGGCTTCCCGTTTTGAACTGTTTGAGGGTTTTCTTAATGGCTTCTTCCTGCTCTGGACGGAACACAATCGGAATAAAATTTATACCAGTACCTGTGCCGGACAAATTGGGCTGGGATTTCTTTACCGCTTCAATGGCTTTCAGAACGGTGGGCAAATCCACTTCAAACCACTCTCTGCTAGTAGAGCTTTTTAGCTTCTTCTTGGGAATGCCGGAGTTTTCCAACACCCGGTGAACATCGTGGTCTCGGAAGGCTTTCAATACTTGCTGCCCATCCTTGTTTTTGACAAGGCGAACAGCTAACTCGGTATGTAACAGCTGAACAGTAATCCCCGCTGTATTGGTGTACTGCTTGATTCGTTTTAGAGCCGCCTGGTTCAGGGACTTGCAGTTGGGAAACAGTGCATCAATGGAAACGTCTGATTGAATTGTCGTATCACCAATTTTCAAAAGCCCTTTGTGGATCTCATCATTGATAGCAAAAACATAAATCAATTTGTACTCGAAAGAAGTTCCAAATACGGTTTCCATTATCTTTCCCCTTTCACCAAAGAGTAATATTCTATAATCACTTTGGATCGCCAATCCTTGATTTTGCACCGCAACTTTGCAGGCTTTTGAGCAGTCAGAGACTCAGATTCAACAAAATCAAATATTGATAGCTGATTCATTTCTTCTTGAATATCGCAAAGCGGCGGTCCATATGTGAGACCATCCATCTGCCACAGATTCCACGAAATAATAGTGGCGATTTTTTTTAATTCGATAAGTGTTGGTGTACGATTCAACGCATACCGCACATAGTCAATAAAGGTATATAGTAGATTCTCCCTCGCAAGAAGAAGATTGTCACCTTGAAATTCAAAACCGTAAACACTTTCATAGGCTCGGTATGCCCATGTGAGCCATTCATACTCATCAGAAGCATTTTCGGTCACAACACGTAACTTGCGATCCAATAAGCCGATCCGTGAAAGAAGTTCGATTGGCTCACCGGTTACTGTATCATAGCGACTTACGAGATAAGGGGCCTCGCCACAAGAAACCTCTATTCTCCGTGCATCCACATAACGCTTCCAGGTGTGCTGCTTATCTTCTGGAAACACGATCCGTTCCGTTGCCGTCCAGGTGCTGTCTTGCGGGATATTAAACACATTAGGCCTACCAAACCAATGTTCATCCACTAAATTGTTTTGGGCGTTGCAGATCCAAGAAGGGGTAAACACTTCCGCCTTATCTCTGGTGCGGTTGTCTTTTTGCTCATGTGCCTTTGTTACACGTGGCTGTATCAGCTTAGAATAAGCACCGGTAATCAAATTAACGTAGATTTGCTCTGTCGCCGCATAAAGCTCCCCATGGGAGATATAATCACTGGTTGCCCAGATAATATTCTCATTTGTCGTTCTATCTTTCAGAAGGATATCAAGCAGTTCCCGGTTGCATTGAGCAATATCTTCTTCTACATCCAGTTTTTCTTCAAATTGCATGATACGCCTCCTCTCTATCACCATGGTAGCTCATTGTTGGGACTCCGGGATAAATTCAAGAATATCATCCACACCACAGTCCAGAAAAATACAGATTTTCTCAATAGTCTGCATGGCAATATATTCATCTCGCTTCAAACGGGTAATAATATTCAAACTGATCCCTGCCTGCTTAGCTAACTGATTATTGGTCATTTTCCGATCAATCAGCATTTTAAATAACTTGTTATACTGTACTGCCATAAGCGTCCTCCAGTCTGTTACTGGTTTATAGGTATCTTGTTAAGCATATCACGGACTCGTGATAATTTCAACGATGCTTTGATTTTTCAATTGGACCCAATATCACAAACACATTAAATCTATATTAATTTCCTTATCAGATAACAACAGCGCCGACTGTCACAATGACAGTTGACGCTACTCATGTTTTGGGGTCGTAGATTAGTTGTAATTGATAATTATAGACACAGCCAGCGAATACATATCCGGGTGTGTTACTACTCTGAGATTTTAGAATAAAATAAATTCCCTATAATTAAATATCTTGACATTTCACAAGTTAAAAACCATTCCCTAATTTCAATATATTGTCAACAAGTCTATCATAGGTAATGATATGAACCCCTCTTTCAAACTGTATTTGCCCCCGCATTTGGTTTGAAGTCTCATCCAGCCTTTTTCTACGGCCTACTACTAAACAATAAGTAATCCCCCAAGTTGGAATATTTCTGCCAATATCAGACAGCCCACAGCTTTGCAAAAAGTATAGTCGATTATTATCCATCCATCGTTTCCAATTATTAATCTGTGTCATTCCTTTTCGTACTGCCTCTGTTTCCATATTGGATTTTTGCAGTCTAAAGTCAACATTCACATTTTCAAATTCTACTAAAACAATATGATGACCTATTGAATTCCGTCCAAGCAACATATAATCTGCCTTGTATTCTGCTCCAAGTGGCTGTTCTACACTAATATAGGCTTCGTGATGGCCAAAGTCATAGTCTTCAAAGATTGAAGCCGGAATGAACCATTTTTTATTTTCCTTAATGTAATTCTGGATGTCATTTTCTTTTTTAGCAGAATCAAGTACTTTTAGTAACTGTTCTGCCTCATAATCTAAATCTATGTCACGATACCATCCGTATTTAAATTCATAAAAATTCCTTGGCACTGTGTAATCCATTTGCTTATAACCCCTTTAATCAATAATAGCTTATTCTAGCATGATAATTAGCAATCCTAGCTCTCCAAAAAAATAGGTAAATCATTGGTAAAACTGAAATTAAAATACAGGGAATGCTTGATTTACAGGCATTTTTTCACGTACGGTAAATCCTGCCGTGGCACACGAAAACACTCGTATCATATTTTAAAGCCCTCCTACTTTGCCATGATTTGCCAGATATGCAGTTGCCGCTGAAATTCATAGAATAAGCAAAACGAGGCAAACTGGGCATATTGAGGCTGTCAAAAGTAGTAAAACATAGTAAGAATGGGGTGTGTTACTACTATTCTATTTTATCATTCTTTTGTAAAATGTTCTACTTAATATGTTCGGCACTCATCTAATCCAAAAATGAAATTTTAAATTCCACCTCTCCCAAGGGGAGTAGCGTTTACTTCTGCACAGTTGATATTTACTCTTTCATACATCCATGGTATGGTTATCTCTCCTTCTGACAGCAGTAGAAGGAGGCTCAT
>DXFM01000051.1 GCA_019114465.1 Candidatus Lachnoclostridium avicola | reverse complement strand
GCGCCGGCCGTCTGTGTTCTGCGGCAGAAAAACTGCGCCGCTTTTTTACGCTTCCGGTTTTGTCCACAGGAAGGCGGCTCCCACGTCCAGCATGCCGCCGGAGGAGACTTTTCCCGTGAGGGTATCCATCTGTCTGGCGGAGCCTAAGATGGCGTTTCTCACGTCCGCCAGGGAGTAATCCGGGCGGTAGGAGTAGAGGAGAGCCGCGGCTCCTGTCACCATGGGAGCGGCCATGGAAGTGCCGCTTAAAAAGCCGTAGCCGCCGGGGATGGTGCTCACAATGTAGGAGCCGGGGACGGCAATGTCGGCGCTGAGGGCTCCGTAGTTGGAGGAGGAGGCCAGGTTTCCGTCAAACATCAGGTTGGAGACGGTGATGACGTTGTCAAAGGGCAGGCTGGCCGGATAAGTGGGGACGGAGTCGATGTCCACGCCGGTTCCGCTTTCATCGCCGTTGCCCGCCGCCACCACAAACAGCATACTGGAGTTCTGGATGGTATCCGCCAGCTCCTGGGAGTAGACGTTGGAGCAGAAGCTCAAGTTGCAGATGGAGGCGCCGTTGGCCTCGGCGTAATGGATGGCCGCCACCACGTCCTCCGGACTTCCCACTCCCTGGGAGGTGCCCAGAGCTTTCAATACCATGATTTTTACATGTTCAGAGCCGGTGATTCCCGCCACGCCCCCATTGTTCCGCCCGGCGGCGATGGTGCCGGCCACATGGGTGCCGTGGGTGTCCTCCTCAGAACCCATGGAGAACACAGACGGGTCATTGTAGAAGAAATCCCAGCCGAAATAGTCGTCCACATAGCCGTTGCCGTCATTGTCAATACCGTCACCCGGGATCTCGCCGTCGTTGGTCCAGATGGAATTCCGCAGATCGGGATGGAGGATGTCCACTCCTGTGTCGATGACGGCCACCACCACGTCCCGGTTGGTCTGGGAGGCGTCGTAGAGTTCCCAGGCGGGGGCGATGTCAATGTCCACCCCCGCTGCCGCGTTGGTGGTGAGCACTTCATAGTCCCCGGGACCGGTGGGGATGGGCAGGCCGGAGTGAGGTCCGTCGGCGGGGGCGTCGTAGGCGGAGCCGCCGTTGGCGAAGCGGCTGCGGATCTCCACCAGCTGAAGGCTGCCGTCATTTTCAAGGCCCCACTGATATTCGGCATAGGTATCTCCCGGGGACAGGCTGCTGACCCCGGGCCCGATCTCTGCCGCCATGGGGGTTATGGTGCAGACGGCCGCCATCAGGCAGGCCGTCAGGGATGTTCTGCGAAAAAAAGCCATAAGGGCAATCTCCTTTCCAAATACCTCATCAAGTGCTCACATTATACCATGGCCACTAGGCTCGTGAAATACCTCGCCAAGTGGCCAGGTATATATTCGCGCTAAACTCGTGAAATACCTCGTTAAGCGCTCATATTATATCACATTATGTGTGTAAAAAGTCTGAAAAATATGTGAAGATTTATTTCAGGGCAGAGTGGGCTGTGATATACTGGAATTACATGACGGAGAGGGGGACTGCCTGTGGAGGAAAAACAATTCCGGAATAAGATCCAGTGGTTCACGTTCCTGTTCAGCATTCTGGTGGTGTGGGTGCACGCGTTCAACGCGGAGCTCTTTCTGGGAAAGGGTCCCGGGGCGGCGGGGCTGAAGCGGGTGGAAACGGTGGTGGGAAACGGGCTGGGACAGTTTGCGGTTCCCGGCTTTTTTATGATCTCCGCCTATCTGTTCTACCGGGGGTTTACCTGGGAGAAGCTGGGGCGAAAGTGGAAGTCCAGGTTCCGTTCCCTGGTGGTCCCCTATCTGCTGTGGAACGGGATCTATTATCTGGGCTATGTGACGGCCAGCCGTATAGGCGGGCTGACGGACATTGTGGGAAAGGGAAGGATTCCCCTGGACTGGGAGACTGCCCTGGACGCAGTAGTCCACTACCGCTATAACGCCGTTTTCTGGTATCTGTATCAGCTCATCTGGCTCATTGCCCTGACGCCCCTGATCTACAGCTTTTTAAAGCGAAAGGGGACGGCGGCCCTGTGGCTGGCGGCTTCGGCTGTGTGCGTGTGGCTGCGGGTGGATTTCCCGTTTATTAACGAGGATTCTGTGCTGTACTATTCGGCTGCGGCGGCAGCCGCCATCTACATGCCGAAACAGGCGGAAGGACAAAGCGGCCCGGCGGTATTTCTGACGGGAGCGGGAATGGCGGCGGCCGGTCTGGCCTGCTGCGGATTCTCCCGGGGCGGCGAGCAGGTGGGGCTGCTGGTGTTTGGCCGCCTGCTGGTTCCCCTGGGAGTGTGGCTGATGGCGGACAAACGGCTGCTGCCGCCGGTGAAACCGTGGATGAAGGATACATTTTTCCTCTATGCCACCCATTTTGCCTTTGTGCGCCTGGTGAATAAGACCGGCGCCGTCCTGCTCCCGGGAAACCGGACGGCAGCGGCTGTGCTTTTTATTTTTATGCCGGCGTTCAGCCTGGTATTCAGCAGAGGGGTGGGGACGGTCCTGAAGAGATTTCTGCCACCGGTGTGGAAGGCCCTGAGCGGGGGGCGGAATTCCTAGAGGGAGACCCAGATGGCGGCCCGGCGGTTGGCCTGGCCGTTTCTTTGTCGGAATTTTCGGAAAACAAAGGATATATACTTGAAAAGACGATACAAAACGTGTATGATGGATGTTAAATCAAATTTATGGAAAAAGGAGGAGCGCATATGGGAAGAGTTTATAATTTTTCTGCCGGACCGGCTACCCTGCCGGAAGCTGTGCTGCAGGAAGCGGCGGAGGAAATGCTGGATTACAGAGGAACCGGCATGTCAGTGATGGAGATGAGTCACCGCTCAAAGGCCTATGAAGAGATCCATAATGAAGCCATTGCGGATTTAAGAGAGCTGATGAACATTCCGGACAACTACAAGGTCCTGTTCCTTCAGGGAGGAGCGTCCCTGCAGTTTGCCATGATCCCCATGAACCTGATGAAAAACCGGGTGGCGGATTATATCATCACCGGCCAGTGGGCGAAGAAGGCCTTTAAGGAAGCCCAGCTTTACGGAAAGGCCAACGCCATCGCCTCCAGCGAAGACAAAATGTTCACCTACATACCGGACTGTTCCGATCTGCCCATCTCTCCGGATGCGGATTATGTGTACATCTGCCAGAACAACACGGTGTTCGGCACGGAATACCACACCCTTCCGGATACGAAGGGGAAAATTCTGGTGGCGGATGTGTCCTCCTGCTTCCTTTCGGAGCCAATGGATGTGACAAAATACGGGATCATCTACGGAGGCGTGCAGAAGAACATCGGGCCGGCGGGCACGGTGATCGTCATCATCCGGGAGGACCTGATTACGGACGATGTGCTGCCGGGAACGCCCACCATGCTCCGCTACAAGACCCACGCGGACGCCAATTCCCTCTACAACACTCCGCCCACTTACGGTATCTATATCTGCGGAAAAGTGTTTAAATGGCTGAAGCAGAGGGGCGGACTGGAGGCCATGAAGTCCTATAATGAAAAGAAGGCGGCCATTCTCTACGAATATCTGGATCAGAGCCATATGTTTAAGGGCACGGTGGAGAAGAAGGACCGCTCCCTGATGAATGTGCCCTTTGTCACGGGCAATCCGGAGCTGGATGCAAAATTCATCAAAGAGGCGAAGGAGCGGGGCCTGGAGAACCTGAAAGGGTACCGGACCGTAGGAGGAATGAGGGCCAGCATCTACAACGCCATGCCCATGGACGGCGTCATCGCCCTGGTGGACTTTATGAGGGAATTTGAGAGGAGAAATGGATGATGAAAAAGATTCACTGCTTAAACGCGATTTCCAAATACGGCACAGATCTTCTCACGGAGGACTACGAGCTGACGGAGCGTCTGGAGGAGGCGGACGGAATTCTGGTGCGCAGCGCGGCCATGCATGAGATGGAGCTGCCGTACCGTCTGCTGGCGGTAGCCCGGGCGGGAGCCGGGGTCAACAACATTCCCCTGGAAAAATGTGCGGAGAAGGGAGTTGTGGTCTTCAACACTCCCGGCGCCAATGCCAACGGAGTGAAGGAGCTGGTGCTGGCGTCCCTGATACTGGCATCCCGGGACGTAATCGGCGGGATTCAGTGGTGCCAGTCCATAAAGGATGACCCGGACATCGCAAAGACGGTGGAGAAGGGGAAAAAAGCCTTTGCGGGCCGGGAGATCCGGGGAAAGAAGCTGGGAGTCATCGGTCTGGGTGCCATCGGCGCGGAGGTGGCCAACGCCGCCGCTGCCCTGGGCATGGAAGTGTACGGCTATGATCCTTTTATCTCCGTCAACAGGGCGTGGATGCTGTCCAGAGATGTGAAGCACATTATGTCCGCGGACGAGATTTACCGGGAATGCGATTACATCACCCTTCACGTTCCCCTGCTGGACAGCACCAGAGGAATGATAAGCGCCGGCGTGATTCAGGAGATGAAAGACGGAGTGGTGGTGCTCAACTTCTCCCGGGATGTGCTGGTGGACGAGGAGGCCATGGCGAAGGCGCTGAATTCCGGAAAAGTGAAAAAATACGTGACTGATTTCCCCAACCCCAGGTCCGTTAACATGGCGGGGGCGGTGGTGATCCCCCATCTGGGTGCCTCCACGGAGGAGTCGGAGGACAACTGCGCGAAGATGGCGGTGAAGGAAATCATGGATTATCTGGAAAACGGAAATATCCGCAATTCCGTCAATTACCCCAACTGCGATATGGGAATCTGCAAAGCGGCGGGACGGATCACCGTGCTTCACCGGAACATTCCCAATATGATCGGTCAGATCACGGCGGCGCTTGCGTCCGAATCCATCAATATCTCGGATATGACCAACAAGAGCCGGGACAAATACGCCTACACCATGGTGGACGTGGAGCAGAGGGCGGACGAAGAGACGGTGGAGCGGATCCGGGCCATTGACGGCGTGCTGCGGGTGCGGGCCCTGTGAGAAAGAGGAGAGCGAAGAGATGGCAGTGGTAAAACCTTTTCGGTGTATCCGGCCTGTGCCGGAAAAAGCAGCGGAGGCTGCGGCCCTTCCCTATGACGTGTACAGTGAGGAGGAGGCCAGAAAGGAAGTGGCCGGGAAGCCCTTTTCTTTCCTGAATATTGACCGCCCGGAGACTCAGTTTCCCGAGGGAACAGACCCCTACGGGGAGGAGGTTTACCGGAAAGCGGGGGAGCTGCTGAAGCAGAGACTGCGGGACGGCATCTATGTGGAGGATCCGTCGCCGGCCTATTACATTTATGAGCTGACCATGGACGGCAGAAGCCAGACGGGCATTGTGGGCTGCTCCGCGGTGGATGATTATTTAAACGGCGTGGTGAAAAAGCACGAAAATACCAGGGAGGAAAAAGAACTGGACCGGATCCGCCACGTGGATGTGCTCAACGCCCAGACCGGGCCGATTTTCCTGGCCTACCGGGCCAGCGAGGCCATCGGCCGGGAAGTGGAGCGGGCGAAACAGAATCCGCCCCTCTATGATTTTACGGCGGAGGACGGCGTGAGGCACAGAGTCTGGGAAATAAGCGGAAAAGAGGAGACGGAAAAGCTGGAGACGCTGTTTGGCGGGATTGGTGCCTCCTATATCGCGGACGGCCATCACCGGGCGGCTTCGGCGGTGAAGGTCTGCCTGAAGCGGCGGGCGGAAAATCCCGGCTATACGGGAGAGGAGCCCTTCAATTACTTCCTCTCCGTGCTGTTTCCCCATGACCAGCTCCGGATTCTGCCCTATTACCGGGTAGTGACGGACTGGAACGACCTGACGGAGGAGGAGCTTCTCCGGGAGGTGAGAAAAAATTTTCAGGTGGAAAAGGCCGGGGAGAGGGGAATCTCCCCGTTCCAGCCGGAGAAAAAAGGCCAGTTCGGCATGCTCATGGGAGACTCCTGGTACCGCCTGACGGTCAAGAGCGAAATCCTGAAACGGGTCAAGGACGACCCTGTGGGCCGTCTGGACGTGTCGCTGCTGCAGAATTATCTGCTGGCGCCGGTGCTGGACATCGCAGACCCCAAGATCAGCAGCCGGATCGATTTTGTGGGAGGAATCCGGGGGCTGAAAGAACTGGAGCGGCGGACGGAGGAGGATATGGCTCTGGCTTTTTCCCTGTATCCCACATCGGTGGAGGAATTGTTTCAGGTGGCGGATGCCGGCCTGCTCATGCCGCCCAAGTCCACCTGGTTTGAGCCAAAATTGAGAAGCGGCCTGTTTATTCACAGGCTGGAATAGTCTGACGGATCCGGCAGAATGGGCCACCGGCGCGTTTTGCCGGATTTTTACGTGAAAAAACCGGCAGAGACCGCTGCGCCCCTGGGGCGGCCAGGACGGAATATTTTTTGGAAAAATGGAAAACATAGGAGGAACATATGAAAATAGAAGCGTTTCAGGTAGAGGAGTGGATGAACGCCTACGAGACGAAGGCGTCCGCCAATATTGCGGAGACCTGTGTGGATTCCGTGTCTTTGGACGAGCTGTTTGAGCTGGCGGGGACAGACGGCCGGAAGTTTTTTGAGGAATTTTCCAGGCGCCGGCTGACCTACGGAGATATTGAGGGGCGGCCGGATCTGCTGGATGGAATCTGCGGACTGTACCGGACCATGAAGCCGGAGCATGTGGTCACCTGCCACGGAGCGGCGGGGGCCAACCATCTGGCCATTTCCTCCATTGTGGAGCCGGGGGATAAGGTGATCTCCGTGATGCCCACCTATCAGCAGCTGTATTCCATCCCGGAATCTCTGGGGGCGGAGGTGGAGATCCTGAAGCTTCGGAGGGAGAACGGCTTTCTCCCCGATCTGGAAGAGCTGCGGCGGCTGGCTGTCCCTGGGACGAAGCTGATCTGCATCAACAACCCCAACAACCCCTCCGGCGCCCTCATGTCCGGGGAGATGATGAAGGAGATTGTGGAGATCGCGGACCGGGCAGGTGCCTATCTGCTCTGCGACGAGGTTTACCGCCATTTAAACCAGCAGGACGTGTATATCGATTCGGCGGCAGATCTGTATGAGAAGGGAATCAGCGTCAGCAGCATGTCAAAGGTATTTTCCCTGGCCGGGCTGCGCCTGGGATGGATCGCCTCCCGGGATCCGAAGCTGAGAAAGGCGTTTCTGTCCCACAGGGATTACAGCCTGATCAGCTGCGGCCTGTTTGACGAGGCTGTGGCAGCCATTGCCCTGAAAAACAGGGACCGGCTGCTGGAGAGAAGCCGGGGAATCATCCGGGAAAATCTGGAAATTCTGGACCAGTGGGTGAAGAAGGAGCCGGGCGTCAGCTACGTGAAGCCTGCGGCGGGGACTACGGCTCTGCTGTACTTTGACGAGAGCTTCGGACTGAAATCCGCGGATTTCTGCCGGAGACTTCTGGAAGAGGAGGGAGCTCTCATGACTCCGGGAAGCTGCTTCGGGGAAGAGGGCTGTGCCAGAATCGGTTATGCCTGCAGCAGGGAAGAGCTGGAAAAGGGACTGGCGGGTCTCAGCCGCTTTCTGAACCATCTGAGACAGAATGTCCGGGAGTGACAGACTTTCGGCTGAGCGGCGCAGACTGCCTTCTGGATGAGGCTTGACATTGGCATACAATGATGGTATTTTGAAGGTAAATTTTGAGAGAAAGGAGGGCGGGATATGTCTGGCAGGGGAAAAGCACTGCTGACCGTGTTGGCAGTCCTTTTTTTAGGCGTGTTTCTGCCCTTTTTTATTTCCTGGGGAGAGAGCGTTCCCGGGTTCTGGGAGCAGGAGGAGATGGGGATTTCTGCGCCGGATGAGGGCGGAGACAACGGGCAGATTCTGCTGGATAACTGCCTGAAGCCTCAGTCAGCAGGCAGAGAGCTGACGGGAAGGCGGCCTGGAGGCAGCCAGATCCGTTTTTCAGCCAGTCTGCTGATTATGATGCAGATTTTCACTCTGCTGCTTCAGAGAAAACTATGTTTTGCAGCCTATCCGGTGAGTCAGACGCCTGTGGCCAGGTTCTTGTGGGACCTGTTTGCAAGGCAGAGAAAAGACGGGAAAAAACGCGGCCTGATTTTCAGTATGTAGGAATTTGAAAAAAGGCAAGGTACTGAAATGAAAGGTTTTACTCAATTTATTACGAAACAGCCGCCGGGACGGCTGATCGCCATGGGTTTTGCCACGGTGATCCTCCTGGGGGCTCTGCTTCTCATGACGCCTCTCGCCGTGCGGGACGGCGTGGAGGTGAGTTTTATTGACGCCCTGTTTACGTCCACCAGCGCCGTATGCGTGACGGGACTGATCGCCATTGACACGGCGGACCATTTTACCCCCTTCGGACAGGGAGTGGTGGCGGCGCTGATCCAGATCGGCGGTCTGGGAGTGACCTCTGTGGGCGTGGGCCTGATCATTGCGGCGGGACGGCGGGTGAGTATCCGCAGCCGTCTGCTGGTGAAAGAGGCGCTGAATGTGGACAGTTACGGCGGCATTGTGCGGCTGGTGAAGTCGGTGCTGTTTATGACCCTGTGCTTTGAGGTGACGGGGGCGGTTTTGAGTTTTCTGGTATTCTCCCGGGATTATGACCCGGTGCATGCCCTGGGAATCAGTATTTTCCACTCCATCGCCGCGTTTAATAACTCCGGCTTTGATGTGCTGGGCGGGCTGCGCAATCTGATTCCTTACCGGGACAGCATTCTGCTCAATATGACCACCTGTTTTCTGATCATCTTCGGAGGTCTGGGCTTCCTGGTGATTCTGGATCTGCTGAAACACAGGGATTTCCGCCATCTGACTTTTCATTCCAAGGCGGTGATCACCACCACCATCGGACTTCTGGTGGTGGGAACTCTTCTCCTGAAGGCGACGGAGGATATCACCTGGATGGGAGCGTTTTTTCACAGCGTTTCCGCGAGGACGGCAGGATTCTCCACCTATTCCATCGGAGATTTTACCAACGCCGGCCTGTTTGTGCTCTGCGTGCTGATGTTTATCGGAGCCTCGCCGGGATCTACGGGCGGCGGTATCAAGACCAGCACCTTTTTCGTGATTCTGCAGGCGGTGCGGAGCATGTGTACGAAGCGCTCCATCGGCGCGTTTCACAGAAGTATTTCACAGCAGAATGTGTCCAAAGCCTGCATCATCGCCGTGCTTTCCATGGCGGTGGTCTGTGTGGCCACATTCCTCATGTGTGTGCTGGAACCGGAGTGTACGTTCATCCAGCTGCTGTTTGAGGTGGTTTCCGCCTTCGGCACCGTGGGACTTTCCACGGGAATCACGCCCGGCCTCAGTGTGGCCGGCAAGCTGGTGATCATTCTGGTGATGTACACCGGACGTATTGGAGCGGTGACCCTGATATCCATGTGGATCGAGCATCCGGAGCCCAGCGCCCGCTATTCAGAAGAGACCATATCGATCGGCTGAGAAGCAGAAAGGAAATAGAAGAATATGAAGAAACAGATGGCAGCTACATACGGAGTGATCGGTCTGGGCCGCTTTGGAACGGCTCTGGCCATGACTCTGGCAAAGGCTGGAAAAGAAGTGATCGTGATTGATAAAATTGAGAGCAAGGTAAGGGAGATGCGCCAGTATACGGACTATGCCTTTATCGTGGATGAGCTGACAGAGTCGGCCCTGCGGGAGACGGGAATCCAGAACTGCGACGTGGTTATCGTGTGCATCGGAGAGAAGGTGGACGTGAGTATCCTGACCACCATGAGCATCCTGGGAATGGGTGTTCCCAGAGTGATTTCCAAGGCCATCAGCCAGGAGCAGGGAGCGGTGCTGCGCCGTCTGGGGGCGGAAGTGGTGTATCCGGAGCAGGATATGGCCCTGCGTCTGGGCAAGCAGCTGATCTCCGGCAATTTCCTGGACTATATTTCCCTGGACAACAGCGTGGAAATCCGCCAGATTCAGGTGCCGGACAGCTTTGCGGGCCACAGCGTGGAGGAAATGAAGCTCCGCCCCAAATTCGGCCTGAATATCATCGCCCTCAAGAGCGATCATGAGACCACTATCGAGGTGAGCCCTTCCTACCGGTTCAAGCGGGACGACGTGATCACGGTGATCGGAAAAATTGACAATATTGACAAGTTTGAAAAAGAGCTGTAAACGCGGAAGCGGCCGGCTGCCTGGGGAAGAGGC
>DXFM01000050.1 GCA_019114465.1 Candidatus Lachnoclostridium avicola | reverse complement strand
GGTTGGACTGCACAAAGTTTCTCTCCCGGATAGGATTCACCGGAATCAGGTTCACATGGCCGTGGCAGCCGCCGATTAAGTCCGCCAGGGCCCTGGCCTCCTCCAGGTTGTCGTTGACCCCTTTCACCAGGCTGTACTCAAAGGTAAGCCGCCTTCCCGTCTTCTCCCAGTAGTACATGCAGGCGTCCAGCACTTCTTTTAAGGGATAGCGGTTGGCGATGGGCATCAGCTGCCTTCTCACCTGGTCGTTGGGCGCGTGGAGGGAGAGGGCCAGAGTGATCTGAAGCCCCTCCTCCGCCAGTTTCCGGATCTGGGGCACCAGGCCGCAGGTGGAAACGGTAATATTTCTCTGACTGATGTTCAAGCCCTCGGGAGCGCTGAGCAGGCGGATAAAGCGGACCACGCTGTCATAGTTGTCCATGGGCTCTCCGGAACCCATGACCACCACGTTGGAGACCCGCTCCCCCGTCTCCCGCTGGATCCGGTACACCTGCTCCAGAATCTCCGACGGGAGGAGGTTTCTCGCCAGGCCGTCCAGGGTGGAAGCGCAGAACCGGCATCCCATACGGCACCCCGCCTGGGAGGAGACGCACACGGAATTGCCGTGGTGGTACCTCATGAGCACGCTCTCAATCACATTCCCGTCATTTAAGCGGAACAGATATTTTCTGGTGCCGTCCACCCCGGAGACCTTCACATCCACCGTCTCCAGGGCCGTCCATATGTATTCCCGGGCCAGGCGGTCTCTCAGCGGCTTTGACAGATTGGTCATCTCGTCAAAGTCCGCCGCCAGTTTCTGGTGCATCCACTGGTACAGCTGTTTTGCCCGGAAGGATTTCTCTCCCATGGCCTGAAGCTCCTCTGTCAGTTCCTCCAGGGTCATGGATTTTAAGTCCTTCTTCTCCATAATCACTCAATGCTCCTCGATGCCTTCCTGCGGAACACGGAAATAAAAAATCCGTCGCAGGGATATTTTCCCGGCAGCAGCTGGATCCAGCCGTCCTTCATGGATTCCTCCCGGATTCCCGGTCCCAGCTTTCCGGTGATGTCAACTGGTTCAAAGGGGAAACTGCCCGAAAACCAGGCTGCATTTTCCTGATTTTCCAGGGCGTCCACCGTACAGGTGGAGTAGATCAGCAGCCCACCCGGCTTCACGTATCTCCAGACCACAGACAGGATTTCCCGCTGAAGCTTCGCCAGATCTTCCAGATCCCTCTCTGTGATCCTGTATTTGATATCCGGCTTTTTGCCGATGATTCCCAGACCGGAGCAGGGCAGATCCGCGATGACCACATCCGCCTGCTCCACCGACTCCTCCTTCAGCTCCAGGGCATCCCACACCTGGGCCTTTACGTTGGCGCACCCGGTCCGCTCCACATTCTCCTCAATCAGAGCGACCTTCTGCCAGGTGAGATCCCTGGCCTCCACCAGACCTGTGCCCTTCAAAAGCTCCGCCAGGTGCAGGCTCTTTCCGCCGGGAGCGCTGCACACATCGATGATGTGGCTGCCCGGAGCCGGGTCCGCCAGGCGTCCCACAAAGGAAGAACTCAGATCCTGTACCTGGATCCATCCTTTCTGAAACGCCTCCAGTCCCTCCAGATAATCGTACTCCTTCAGGATCAGAAGGTCCTCCCCGTAAGGCGACGGCTCCGCCGCCGCTCCCTGGCTTTCCAGGGAATGAAGGATCTCCTCCCTGGAAGCCAGACTCACGTTGCACCGCACCGCCGTTCCCCGGTCTTCCAGGAATGCCTTCATCATTTTTTCCGTCTCCTCTTTCCCGATCTGTTCCTCCCAGCGGGCGATCAGCCACCGGGGCATGGAATATTTCAGGGAAATGTCCTCAAAGTCAAACTCCGCCTTCCGCCTGGACAGGCTGCGGAGCACCCCGTTCACAAATCCCTTCAGCCCGGAAAACTTCCGTCTGACTGCCAGCTTCACCGCCTCATTGCAGGCCGCAGAGTCGGGAACCCGGTCCATATAGAGGATCTGGTAGGCGCTCATCCGCAGAAGGGTGCGGATGAGCGGCTTCATCTTTTCCGTTTTTACCTTGGAGCAGGCATTTAAAGCCTGGTCGATGGGAAGCAGCCGCTCCACCGTCCCGTCCACCACCCGGGTGATGAAGGCTCTCTCCTGCTTTTCCAGATATTGATATTTGAAAAGGGCGCGGGAGAGCGCCACATGGACGAAAGCACCGTTTTCCAGCACCTCCGTCAGCACGTCCAGCGCGATCTCCCGCCCTCCGGTTTCCTTAATTGTCACGGTTATTTCTTCCTCCAAACAGGATAATCAGACGCAGCAGCTGCAGAATGGTCCCCGCCGCTGCCGCCACGTAGGTGAGGGCCGCCGCCCTCAGCACCTTTCCGGCGCCGTCCACCTCGTCTCCCCGCAGAATTCCCAGGCGGTCCAGCAGGGACACCGCCCGGCTGGAGGCGTTGAACTCCACCGGCAGGGTGACAAGCTGAAACAGCACTCCCAGAGAAAACAGCAGAATCCCCAGGTGCAGGAAGGGGCTCATGCCGAACAGAACTCCGATGATAATGATGGGCCAGGACAGATTGGTCCCGATATTCACCACAGGCACCAGGGCGGTGCGGATGCTTAAAGGCGCATACTGGCTGGCATGCTGAACCGCATGGCCGCACTCGTGGGCCGCCACTCCCACCGCCGCCACGGAGGAAGATCCGTAGACCGACTGAGAAAGATTTACCGTCTTTGTCCTGGGGTCATAGTGATCCGTCAGGTTCCCCCGGACCGGGCGGACCTGCACGTCGTAAAGGCCCTGGGAATCCAGAATTCTTCTGGCCGTCTCCGCCCCTGTCATCCCGGACAGGCTCCCCACCCGGGAAAACCGGTTGAACGTGGACTGCACCCGCCCCGATGCCCACATGGAGATCAGGGCGCCGATAATCACCAGAATCAGCGTGGGATCCCAGTAAAATCCGAAGCCATAACGGGGATATCCGTATCCGTAACCGTAATATCCCATCGCCGTCAGAAATGTCATTCAGCTGCTCTCCTTTCCAGTACCGTTCCCTTTTCCAGAGAGTATCCCCGCAGGAAGTCCTGAATATCCATCCGCTTTTTCCCCTCCAGCTGAAGGCTGCGGACGGAGAGGGAACCTTTTCCAGTCTGTATGATCAGCTGATCCTTCGACACCTCCGCCACTGTGCCGGGCTCCACTCCGTACTCCCGGTCTGTCACATCGGCGTCCCAGATCTTCAAAGTCTTTCCGTGAAGGGAGGTGTAGGCGCTGGGCCAGGGGTTTAAGCCCCGGATCAGCCGCTCAATGGCCGCTCCGCCCATGGTCCAGTCAATATCTCCCAGGGATTTCTTCAGCATTTTCGCGTAGCAGCTGCCCTCGTCCGTCTGGGGCGTCCCTTTCAAAGTGCCGTCCTCCAGTCCCTTCAGGGTGGAGAGAATCAGCCTGCCCCCCACGGCGGACAGCTTATCATGAAGGCTGCCTCCCGTCTCTTTCGGATCCAGGGGCACCACCTCTTTCTCCAGCATATCTCCCGTGTCCAGTCCTTCGTTCATGAACATGGTAGTGACTCCCGTCTCCTTTTCCCCGTCGATCACCGCCCACTGGATGGGGGCCGCTCCCCGGTATTTGGGGAGAAGGGAGGCGTGGATGTTCACACATCCGTATCTGGGAATCTCCAGAATGGACTTCGGCAGGATCTGGCCGAAAGCCACCACCACAATGACATCCGGGGCCAGGTCCGCCAGCGTCTTTACAAATTCCGGCTCCCGCACCTTCACCGGCTGGTAGACCGGAATCCCCATCTCCAGAGCTTTCTCCTTCACCGGGGTCATGAGCACAGCCTTCCCCCGGCCTTTGGGTTTATCCGGCTGGGTGACAGCGGCAATCACCTGATGGCCTCCCTTTACCAGAGCCTCCAGAGCCGGAACAGAAAAATCCGGCGTTCCCATAAATACAATGCGCATGCTTACTCCTCGCTTTCTTCCTCATCCGGGGCGTCCACGTCCTCCAGCTCTCCTTCCACCAGGGTCACGTAAAGTTTTCCCTTCAGATGGTCGCACTCATGGCAGATGGCCCGGGCCAGCAGTCCGTTCCCCTCCAGCTCATAGGGCTCCATCTTTTCATTGAGAGCTCTCACCTTCACATGGTCCGGTCTGGTGACCACGCCCGTCTTTCCCGGCACGCTTAAGCATCCCTCGTAGCCGGTCTGCTGACCGGATGTCTCCAGGATCTCCGGGTTGATCAGCACATACTGATTGCCGTCGTCCACGTCTATGGTGACGATCTGGCGCAGCACTCCCACCTGGGAGGCGGCCAGGCCTACCCCGTTCTCCTCATACATGGTCTCAAACATGTCATCTATCAGCTCCGCGATCCGCGGCGTCATCTCCTTCACCGGCTTGCACGTCTTTGTCAGGATCTCATCCCCGATCACTCTTACTTTCCTGATTGCCATAATTCTCTCATTCCTCCGCTGTTTCATTCTTATGATTCCGGCCGGTCACTGCATGTCAAAGCCCAGCAGCACCGGCAGTTCCAGTTTTTCGATCTGTTCCCGGATTTTTAATAGTATATCATAATTTTCATGCTTAATATATAAAATTTTTCTGTAAATATCATTAACTTTGTATACAGGGGCATCCACCGGGCCGATGATCTCCGCAGACGTCCGGACTCCGGATTCCTGCCCCACGTCTTCTCCCATGTTTTCCGTTCCGACTCTTTCCGCCGCCTCTCTCATGCCGCGGGCCGCCTGGATCAGCACCTCCTCCTTCGGGGAGGAGGCCGCAATGGTCAGCATCCCCACCGCCGGAGGATAGTGAAGCATCCTCCGGTAGCTCATCTCCTCCTCATAAAACATCTCATAGTCCTGGCTGGCGGCGGCCTGGATGCTGTAGTGCTCCGGCATATAGGTCTGGATCACCACCCTGCCCGCGTGCTCCCCCCGGCCCGCACGGCCCGCCGCCTGGGTGAGAATCTGGAAAGTCCGCTCCCCGCAGGCAAAATCCGGAGCGTGGAGGGAAAGATCCGCCGCCAGCACTCCCACCAGGGTCACCCGGGGGAAATCGTGGCCCTTCACGATCATCTGGGTGCCGATGAGAATATCCGCCTCCCCGTCCCCGAAGGCAGCCAGAATCTCCTCGTGTCCGCCTTTTCTGGAGGTGGTATCCATATCCATGCGGAGGACTCTGGCCTGAGGAAACATCTTTCTGGTCAGCTCCTCGATCTTCTGGGTCCCCGTGCCGAAACCGGCGATGTAGGGGGATCCGCAGGAGGGGCACCGGTCCGGCATGGGAATCTCATAGCCGCAGTAATGGCATTTGAGCCTGCCGTTTCTGTGAAGGGTCAGGCTCACGTCACAGTGGGGACATTTCAGAGCCTCCCCGCAGGAACGGCAGGAGACGAAGCTGGAATACCCCCGCCGGTTGATGAAGAGCATGATCTGCTCCTTTCTCTCCAGGGTTTCCTCCATCAGCTCCTGGAGCCGCCGGCTGAAAATGGAACGGTTTCCGCTCCTTAACTCCTCCCGCAGATCCACCACCTCCGTTTCCGCCAGGCGGCTGTCCTTTTTTGCCCGCTCCGTCAGTCTCAGCAGGCGGTATTCTCCCCGCAGGGCCCTGGAATAGGCCTCCAGGGACGGGGTGGCGGAGCCCAGCACCAGACCGGCTCCCGCCATGGCCGCCCGCCTGGCGGCCGTCTCCCTGGCGTGGTAGCGGGGAGCCAGCTCGCTTTTGTAGGCCCCCTCCTGCTCCTCATCGATCACAATCAGTCCCAGATTCTCGAAGGGGGTAAACAGGGCGGACCGGGGGCCGATCATCACCTGGATCTCCCCCTTTCTGGCCCGTTCAAACTGATCGTACCGCTCTCCCCGGGAGAGCCTGGAGTTGATCACAGAAACCGCATTTCCGAACCGGCGGTAAAAACGCATGACCGTCTGGTAGGTGAGGGCGATCTCCGGGATCAGCACGATCACCTGCCGCCCGTCCCGGAGAACCTCCTCCATCATCTCCATATAGACCTCCGTCTTGCCGCTGCCGGTGATCCCGTAGAGAAGATAGGTGCCTGGATGGCCTGCCCGGTAATCCTCTTTAAAGGCATCCGCCGCCGCTCTCTGCTCAGCGTTGAGCTCCACCCGGACGCCGGAGGCCTTCAGACTGGAAATGGGATTGCGGTACACCTGGTCCCGGTCCACCCGGATCCACCCCTTTTCCTCCATGGGCTTCAATGTGGAAGCAGTGATCCGCAGCTGGCCGGAAGCCAGGTCAAAGGGCACCTCCCCCATGTCCAAAAGGGCGGAGAACAGCCGCTCCCTGGCTCGGAAATGCTTCCGCTCCGCCTCCCGGCGCAGTGTCTCCAGTTCCTCCCGCGGCAGATCTGTGCGGATGGTCTTTTTCTCCACCGGCCGGATCTTCTCCTTCACCGGGAGAACCGTCTTCAGGGCCTGGTTCATGGTGGAACCGTACCGTTCCTTCATCCACCAGGCCAGGCTGATGAGCTGGGACGCGGCGGTAAAACCGTTCTCATCCACCGCCGCCACCGCCTTGATCTTTGCCGGATCTAATTCCGCCCGGTCCGTCAGCTCCACCACGTAGGCCTTTCTCCTGCGGTTTCCCGCCCCGAAGGGGACGGATACCGGGGAACCCACCTGGATCTTCCCCCGCAGCGCCTCCGGCACCCGGTACTGGAACGGGCGGTCCACCCGCTCATGGGAAATGTCCACGATCACATTGGCATACAGTTCTCCCAACTGGTTTTTCCTCCTCTCCCCGGCAGACGGCCGTTCCTGCAGGCAGGGCGGCCAGCCTCCGGGTCTATCTCGCAAATCAGGGGTCTGCATATTACCGCAGGCCCCTGCACCGAACGTCTACTCTTCCGGATCATAAAACTGCTCTGCCAGCTCCGCCAGCCCCATGGAATTGGAACCCTTAAACAGCACGCAGTCCCCCGGGCGCAGCACCTGCCGCAGGCGGCCGGCCAGCTCCCCTTTTCCGGAAAACTCCTCAATCTGTCCGGCGCCGCCGTTCTCCCTGGCTCCCCTGGCGATCTCCCGGGCCAGGTCTCCCAGAGTGAACAGCAGGTCCACCGGATGGTCTTTCATGTAGGCCCCCACCTCATAGTGGAATGCCTTTGTGTTCTCCCCCAGCTCCTTCATGTCCGCCAGCACGGCAATGCGGCGCTTTCTGCCGCCCACCGTCTCCAGCACATCCAGGCCGGCCTTCATGGACACCGGGCTGGCGTTGTAGGTGTCATCCACCACCGTGACGCCGTCCTTCTCAAAAATCTGCTGGCGGTGCTTAAATCCGTGGAAGCGCTCCAGAGTCACCGCCGCCTCTTCCATGGGCAGCCCCGACTCCTCCGCCACCGCCAGGGCGGCGATGGCGTTGAGCACGTTGTGGCGGCCGGGAACCTGAAGACGGACGGGAACCCGCTTGTCCCCGTGAACAGCGGTAAACACCGCTCTTCCGTCCTCCATGGACACCTCCTCCGCCCGGTACTGGCAGTTTTCACCTATGCCGTAGTAGACAGTGGAAATTCCCTCCCTGGCCGTCGTCCGGCTCAGCAGGTCGTCATCCCCGTTTAACAGGAGAATGCCCCCCGCCTCCATTCCGTCCTGAATGGTCAGCTTCTCCTTCAGAATATTTTCCCGGGATCCCAGCTGCTCAATGTGGGCGATACCGATGTTGGTGATCACCGCCATGGTGGGACGGGCCACCTTCGCAATCTTTGTCAGCTCTCCCGGCTCGCTCATTCCCAGCTCGATCACCGCGATCTCATCCTCGGGAGCGATGTCCCACATGGTGATGGGAACTCCCACCTGGCTGTTGCTGTTGCCGGGGGTTTTGTACACCTGAAAGCCGGCTTCCAGAGCCGCCGCAATCATCTCCCTGGTGGTAGTCTTTCCCACACTTCCGGTCACCCCCACCACAGGGATGGAACGCTGGGACCGGCACCAGGCGCCCAGCCTCTGAAGGCCGTCCCTGGTGTCATCCACCTGGATCCAGGCCGTGCCGTCCGCCGGCTCCCCGGCCAGGTCCTCCTCCTTATGCTCGCTGGTAAACACGGCTGCCGCGCCGGCCTCGCAGACCTGCCGCAGAAACCGATGGGCATCCACCTTTTCCCCGATGATGGGGACAAACAGATCCCCTTCCCCGGCTTTTCTGGAATCCAGCACGATCCTGCCCACTTTTTTTTCTCCGTCTCCCGCCAGAATGCGGCCTCCCGCCGCTGCGGCGATCTCCCCGGCCGTCATCACCCGGCCTGTTCTCTCCTTCTTTTTCACAGTCCCAGCTCCTTTACCGCTTCCTCCACCACTTCCCGGTCCAGGAAATGGGTGCGGACGCCGTTGATCTCCTGATAGTCCTCATGCCCCTTTCCGATGATGGCAATCATATCCCCGGACTGGGCGTGGGATAGGCTGTAGTAGATGGCCTCCCGCCGGTCCGGAATCTCCACAAAGGCGCCCCCGGTGGGTTCCAGATGGCTCCGGATGTCGGCGATGATATCCTCCGTCTTCTCATACCGGGAATTGTCCGCGGTGAGAATGCACAGGTCTGCCATCTTTCCGCCGATCTCTCCCATGGAATACCGCCGTTCCTTGGAACGGTTTCCGCCGCTTCCGAACACGCACACCAGGCGTTTGGGGTGATAGGCCCTGAGAGTTTCCAGAAGACTCTCCATGCTCACCGCGTTGTGGGCGTAATCAATGATCACCGTACATTTTTCTGAACTGTAGGCGATCTCCATCCGGCCGTTGACCCGCACATGCTCCAGCCCTTCCCGGATCGCGTCCTCAGAGATTCCCATGGCCCGGCACAGGCTGGCCGCCGCCAGAGCGTTGTCCACATTAAACTCTCCCGGAAGACCCAGGCGCAGGTCCATAACCGCCCCGGTCGCCTTCTCCTCCAGGTCAAACTCCGTGCCCACAAATCCCGGCTCGGACACAAAACGCAGGCGGCTTCCGTAAAAATCCGGTTTCTCCCCGCCTTCCTTCCGGCCGTAGGTGTAGAGCTTTCCGCAGGTGCGGTCCTTCACAATGGCCTCGAAGTGCTCGTCGTCCCGGTTGGCGATTCCCGTCCGGCACATGGTAAACAGCCGGGATTTATAGTAGAGATACTCCTCAAAATCCGCGTGCTCGTCCGGGCCGATGTGGTCCGGCGTAATGTTGGTGAACACGCCGTAGTCAAATTCCAGGCCGTCGGTGCGGTGCATCTTGATGCCCTGGGAGGACACCTCCATGAGCACGTACTCGCAGCCGGCCTCCGCCATTTTGGAAAAATACTCCTGAAGCTGGTAGGACTCGGGGGTAGTGTTCATGGTGGGGAAAACCTCATCCCCGATGACTGCTCCCGTGGTGCCGATCATGCCCACCTTTTTTCCTGCCGCCTCCAGGATGGCTTTCATCATGTGGGTGGCGGTGGTCTTTCCCTTGGTGCCCGTCACCCCCACGGAAATCATCTTCCGGATGGGATTCCCGAAGCGCACCGCGGACATCATAGCCAAGGCGTGTCTGGAACTGGCCACTTTCACCACCGTGGTTCCCTCCGGCAGTTCCACGTCCCGTTCCACCACAAAGGCCTTCACCCCCTGGGCAGCCACGTCTCCGATAAAACCGTGGGAGTCGATCCTGGTCCCCTTCAGGCACACGAAAATCGTGCCCGGCACCGCTTTCCTGGAATCGTACACCACATCTTCCGCCTCTGTATCCAAATCTCCCTGTAAAACCTCATAATCCAAATCTTTCAGCCATTCTCTGAATTTCACAATTGTCCCTCCGTTCTTTTTTTCATTCTTTTATTCCAAATGCCGCTGCCCCCTGGGGCCGCGGACTGTACCTGCATTCACAGAAGATCCGTCTGCCGGATCATCTGTGAACGCAGGCACAGTCCCGGCGCGGTCCGCCCGCGCCGGAAACCGTCCCTGACCGGTTTATGCTCCCCTGTCTGAACGCGCCAGAACAGGTCAATACATCAGAACAGGCCGGTGATCACTCCGTCGTCGGTGACGTCGATTCCCTCCGCCGCCGGCACCTTCGGCAGTCCCGGCATGGTCATGATCGCCCCCGTCAGCACCACCACGAATCCGGCTCCCGCGGAGACGTAGGCGTCCCTTACATTGATGGTAAAGCCTGTGGGCCGCCCCAGCTTGGTCTGGTCATCCGAGAGAGAATACTGGGTCTTTGCCATACACACCGGCACGTTTCCAAATCCCATCTCCGTGATCCGCTTTAAGGCTCTCTCCGCCGCCGGGGCGTAGGTGACACCGTCCGCCCCGTAGATTTCTCTGGCCACGGTGGCGATCTTGTCCTTTAAGCTCATGTCGTCGGGATAAATGGGGGCGAAATGGCTCTCCTTCGTCTCCAGGGTGGAGATCACTTTCTTCGCCAGCTCCTCGCCGCCGGCGCCGCCCTTTGCCCACACCTCCGAGAGGGCAAATTCACAGCCTCTCTCCTCGCAGAACTTCTTTACAAACTCATACTCCCGCTCTGTGTCGCTGGTGAAGGAATTTAAGGTCACCACCACGGGAACGCCGTATTTCTGCAGGTTCTCGATGTGCTTTTCCAAGTTCACAATGCCCTTCTCAAGAGCTTCCAGGTTCTCCTGCTGCAGCTCTGTCTTCGGCACGCCGCCGTTGTACTTTAAAGCCCGCACAGTGGCCACCAGCACCACCGCATCCGGCTTCAATCCCGCCATGCGGCACTTGATGTCCATGAATTTTTCCGCTCCCAGATCGGCGCCAAAGCCCGCCTCCGTCACCACAATGTCCGCCAGCTTCAGGGCCGTTCTGGTAGCCCGCACGCTGTTGCATCCGTGGGCGATGTTGGCGAAGGGTCCGCCGTGAACCAGAGCTCCGGTGTGCTCCAGGGTCTGGATCAGATTGGGCTTTAAGGCGTCCTTCAGCAGGGCCGCCATAGCTCCCACCGCATGCAGATCCGCCGCCGTCACCGGCTCTCCGGCGTAATTGTAGGCCACAATGATCCTGCCCAGACGGGTCTTTAAATCCTCCATATTCTCCGCCAGACAGAGAATGGCCATGATCTCCGACGCCACAGTGATCACGAAATGGTCTTCCCGCACCACGCCGTCCGCCTTGGACCCTAAGCCCACCACAATGTTGCGCAGCACCCGGTCGTTCATGTCCATGCACCGCTTCCAGAGAATCTGTCTGGTGTCAATGCCCAGGGCATTTCCCTGCTGGATATGGTTGTCCAGAAGGGCAGCCAGCAGGTTGTTGGCGGAGGTAATGGCATGGAAATCTCCCGTAAAATGAAGATTCAAATCCTCCATGGGCACCACCTGGGCGTAGCCGCCGCCGGCCGCTCCTCCTTTAATGCCGAAGCAGGGTCCCAGAGACGGCTCCCGCAGGGCTATCATAGTCTTCTTTCCCAGTCTGGAAAGGGCGTCCCCCAGGCCGACGCTGGTGGTGGTCTTTCCCTCTCCCGCCGGGGTGGGGTTGATGGCCGTCACCAGCACCAGTTTTCCGTCTTTCCGGTCTTTCACCTCATTCCAGAGCTCATCGGTGATTTTTGCCTTGTACTTTCCGTAAAGCTCCAGATCGTCCTCCCCGATCCCGTAAGCAGCCGCCACCTCCTTGATGGGCAGCATCTTCGCTTCCTGAGCAATCTCAATATCTGTTTTCATCCCTGCTTCTACCTCCTTATGAATATGGCTCCTCTATGTATTTAAGACTGATGACCGCCGCCGAATTTTTCCTCAAATTCCTCTTTGGTCATCAGAATCTTTCTGGGTTTTGTGCCTTCCTCCTCACCGACCACGCCGGCCTCCGCCAGCTGATCCATGATCCTGGCCGCCCGGTTAAAGCCGATCTTGAACATCCGCTGAAGCATGCCGATGGACGCTTTCTCCTTCTCCAGGATAAACCGGCCCGCCTGGATGAAATACTCATCCCGGCTGGACTCTCCTCCCGCCGCCTGGGCCGCGGATGCGGTGGCAATCTGACTGACGATCTCCTCGCTGTAGTCTGTAGTCATCCCCTGCTCCGAGAGGAAATCCACCACCCGCTGCACCTCCTCATCGGACACAAAGGCGCCCTGCACCCGCTGGGGCTTGGGGAATCCGGAGGGATAGAACAGCATGTCTCCCTTTCCCAGCAGCTTCTCCGCTCCGTTCATGTCGATGATGGTTCTGGAATCCACTCCGGAAGAAACGGAGAAGGCGATTCTGGAGGGCACGTTGGCCTTGATCAGACCGGTGATGACGTTCACCGACGGACGCTGGGTGGCGATCACCAGGTGGATGCCCGCCGCCCTGGCCAGCTGGGCCAGACGGCAGATGGCGTCCTCCACCTCTCCCGGGGCCACCATCATCAGATCCGCAAGCTCGTCGATGATGATGACGATCTGAGGCAGCTTCTGGGGCTTGTTCTCATCGTCAATGTCCTCCGTCCTGGCCACTTTTTCATTGTATCCCTTTAAATCTCTGACGTTGTATTTCGCAAATTTTTCATAGCGGTCCATCATCTCCGCCACCGCCCAGTTTAAGGCGCCGGACGCCTTTTTGGGATCGGTGACCACCGGGATCAGCAGATGGGGAATGCCGTTGTAAACACTTAACTCCACCACCTTCGGATCCACCATAATCAGCTTCACATCCTCCGGGCTGGACTTATAGATGACGCTCATGATCAGGGTGTTGATGCACACCGACTTACCGGATCCCGTGGCTCCGGCGATGAGCAGATGGGGCATCTTTGCGATGTCCGCAACCACCACCTGGCCGCCGATGTCCTTGCCCACGGCAAAGGCCAGTTTGGACTTGTGCTTTTTAAACGCCTCCGACTCCAGGATCTCCCGCAGGTAGACCGTGTTGTTCTCCTTGTTGGGAACCTCGATGCCCACCGCCGATTTTCCCGGAATGGGGGCCTCGATCCGGATATCCGCCGCGGCCAGGCTCAGCTTGATGTCGTCGGCCAGTCCCACGATCTTGCTCACCTTCACTCCCTGCTCCGGATGAAGCTCATACCTGGTCACAGAGGGACCGCAGCTGATGTTTGTCACCGTCACTCCCACGCCGAAGTTCCGCAGGGTCTGCTGAAGCTTCACCGCCGTCTCCTTATATTCGTTCTCCGAGAAAGCGGCGCTTCTCGGGGGCTTTTTCAGCAGCTCCAGAGACGGGAACACATATTCTTTCTTCACCGCCGCTTCCTTCTTGGCAATCTCCGCTCCCACGCTCTCCGGGCTGACTCCGTCAGCCGTCTCCGCCGCCTGGGCCCGCTTTTTCTCGATCCGCTTCTGCAGCAGCTCCGTCTCCGTCTCGATCACCTTTCCGGAAGCGGTCACCACCCGGCGCTCTCCCTCCGGGGAGACAAAAGCCCCGTTCTCCACAGAGGCCGCAAAGCTGTCCCCATCCCGGGGTGCCTGTCCGCTGCCGCCGTCCTCTTTCAGGTCAAGTCTGGGGCTGAAGCCCTCCTCAAAGGTATCGTCGCTCTCAGGGGAACCATTCTCCTCAGAAACGCTCTCCTCAAAGGCCGTCCCGGCTTCCATCTTTTCCGGCTCATCCCAGGGAAGCTCATCCTCCGATGGGGCTTCGGCGCTGCGGCTGAAGTCCTCCTCCACCAGGTTCATCTCCTCTAAAGTCCTGGTGTCCTTCTTTAAATAGACCGTCTCCTCCTCCGGTTCCTCCCGGCCCCGGACTGCCCGGCGCACTTCAGACAGCTCCTCCTCCCCGAAGGGCTCATCCTTTTCCGCCTGGTGGGGGAAGGCGATGGTGCCGGTAAACACATCGTCCCTGTGTTCTCTCTGTCCGGCCTCCTCGGCCTTCGCCTCCGCCGGTTTTCCTGCTCCCCGCTCAATGGCCTCCGTCAGACCGGCCAGATCCTCCTCTTCCTCAGAGTCCTCCTCTTCCAGCTTGGTGGAGTCCAGATCCACGCCGCGGACGATCCGCTCCTCCCGCAGGCGCTTTTTCTCCTCCTGACGTTCCGCCCAGACCTCTTTTCTCCGGTCCATGTCTTCCTTCGCGTACCGGGCAGCCTTCACCCCGCCTCGCTTCACAAAGGACACCAGAGACCGCTCGGTGATCAGCACCAGAGAGATGGCCAGAAGCACCAGCAGAATCAGGTAGGTGCCCACCTTTCCCACCAGGCTGTACAGGCCGTGGCTGATGGCTCCTCCCAGAATTCCTCCCCCCAGCCCCGTGGCTGAGGAGCTGCGGTAAAAATCCGTCAGCTTCAGTCCCGCCTGAAAGGGATCCCCGAACAGGGCTTCCCCCAGGGCGCACAAAACCAGAGCCGCCGCTGCCAGCGCCCCCAGTTTTACCACAGCTACCGGATTTCCTTTGTTGGAATAATAAAAACAGACCCCCACAAACAGCGCCAGGGGAAGTATGTAGCCGATCATTCCGAACAGTCCCAGCTGGAGACTCCGCAGGAAATCTCCCACAACGCCGCAGAGACGGAAATTGCTCAAAAATAACAGAACCGCCAGGGCAAAGGTCCCGATAATCACCATCTCAGACCCTAAAAATTCCGGTCTCTCCGGTTCCTTCTTCTTCGGCGGCCTTCCCGGCCCCCGCTTTGTCTTTGCCTTCGCGGTAGATGTCTTCGTCGTTTTCTTCGCCTGTGCCACTAAAATTATGCCTCCTAACATCAGCAAAGCCCGGCGGCCTAGGCCTGCCGGAGCTTCGCTGCCCGTTTCATTCAGTATACAAAAAATCAGCCGAAAATGCAACCGTATCACTTTTTTTTGCTGTCCACCATGGCGTACAGCTTCTGCAGCGCATCCCGGATTCCCCCCACCTGGTCGATCAGTCCCTCCCGCACGGCCTCCTCTCCCACCAGAACCGTTCCCAGGTCTCTGGTGAGCATTTCCGTGCTGTGCATCAGCCGCTTTAACTGGTCGTGGGCGATCTTTGCGTGTCCGGCCACAAAATTCAAAATCCTCTCCTGGATCATCTCGAAATATTCATAGGTCCTCTCCGTGCCGATCACCATCCCGGTCATCCGCACGGGATGGACCATCATGGTCCCTGTGGGCACGATAAAGGAGTAGTCCGCCGCCACCGCCAGGGGCACGCCGATGGAATGACTCCCTCCCAGGACCAAAGACACTGTGGGCATGGACAGGGAGGCGATCATCTCCGCGATGGCCAAGCCGGCGTCCACATCTCCCCCGGAGGTGTTCAGCAGCACCAGCAGCCCCTCCACCTGGGCGTCGTCCTCCAGCTGGGCAAGCTTGGGCAGCACATGGTCGTATTTGGTGGCCTTGCTGCTCCCCGGCAGGTTTTCGTGGCCCTCCACCTCCCCGATGATGGAGAGAAGACAGATGTTGCGCCTGCCGGCGTTGCCGTTTAAGGTCATCTGCCCGTACTCCTCCAGCCTGGCGTCCTCCTTCTCCTCCACTTCCCGGCGCACCTTCTCCCGCTCCATATCTCCTTTTCCGCTGTTTGTCTTCTCTTTCTTTTTATCGCTCATAAAAAAGCTCCTTCCGCACATATCCTGCCGGATAAGAGGGGCTGTCCCTCTTTCCGCTGTGGTTAGGATATGCGGAAAGGAGCTTTTTATTCCCGCAGGCGCGGGCTCCTGGTTTCTAATCGATCACATTCCGAATCGTCTTGGGCTGCCGGTAATTCCAGGTGGAGATCTTGATTCCGCTTCTGCGGCTGGCCGCGTGGACGATCTGGCCGTTGCCGATGTACATGGCCACATGGTTTACCGTGCCGCTGCTGTTGGCGTAAAAGATCAGGTCCCCGGGCCTCATCTCACTGGAGGACACAGCCCGTCCCATTTTTGACTGGGAACCGGAGTAGTGGGGCAGGGAAATACCGAAATGCTCCATCACCTTCATGGTAAATCCGGAACAGTCCGCCCCTCTGGTCAAGCTGGTTCCGCCCCACACGTAGGGATTTCCCACAAACTGAAGGGCATAGTTGACAATCTGGGTTCTTCTGGACAGTTCCGCGTTGGCCTGCTCTTCCAGGGGTGAGAATTTGATGGCTTCCGGGAGGGCGTAGCGCACTTCCACGTTGTTGTCCCTGGTGGAAATGTAGGCGTTGTCAGTGTCCTCTCCCGTATCCAGCTCAATCTGCACCCAACCGTCCAGCTGATCAAGAACCGGATATTTCTCCTCCATGGAGAGCTGCGTCCATATTTTGCTCTCCGTGGACGGCTCGGTGCGGACTCTCAGGCCATCCACCTTCACCACCGCCATAAGGGTGGCCTCCTGCAGGGCCAGATCCCTGGCTTCCTGACCGGTGGCGATGTACTGGGGGTCAGCGCTGACGTAGCCGGTGATGGCACCGGATTTGATCTTATACCACTGACCGTCCTCCGTAGTCTCCAGGATCTCGGCAGCTGCCCGGCTGGGCAGCTTGCCGATCACATTGCTCATTCCATTTTCCTGAGTGGGTGAGGACCGCACATTCAGATAATTGGTCACCTTGGACACCAGCAGATTGCTGTACTGGTTCACCGCCATGGTGCGCATGTCCAGCTTCCGCGCCTCGTTGAGGCAGTAGCGAACTTCAGCGTTTCCGTCGCTGGTGGAAATATATCCCTGCTCGATCTCCACCCAGCCGTCGCCCTCGGAGAGCACCTCGTAGCGCTCGTCTCTGGCCACGGCGCCCACCACATTGTCGGAGCCCTCAAATACCGGCTCCGTGCGGACTCTCAGACTGTCCGTGGTGATGATGGCCATCTTCTTGATATTATCCGCCACGGCGGCCTTCGCCTCATCGCCGGTGAGCACATACTGGCTGCTCACATAGCCCTCAAAACCGCCGGAGGAGATGTGGTGCCAGCTTCCGTCCTCCGTGGTGTCCAGGATCTCGCAGCCTCCGCCTCCCATGATGGTTCCGATGATGGTTCCGTCAGAGGCAGGAGTCTCCCGGATGTTCAGATATCCGGACACCTGGACCACGCCCAGATTGGTGTAGGAACTGATCACTTCCTCCGCTGCCTGCTCTCTCTCCTGCGCCTCAGCCGCCTCCGGGGAGAGGGTGGTCTCCTCTCCGGGAGCGTCTCCGCTCTCCCCGGAAACCCCGTCTCCGGATGTAGGCCGGTTCCCCGCCAGGATCACGGCGATGACCAGCAGGATGACGATGAGCACGCCCCCGCCGATCATGGCATATCTCTGATACTGATTCTTATTTCGCTTCCGCCGGGCCTTTTTCAGGGCCGACCGGTAGTTCTGATTGTTGTTTGTATCTGACATTTCGTCTTCTCTCCCATATCTCTACGAGACGTGAAAGCCCCGCAGCTGCATGTAGAATTTCACCAGCTCCGCCAGCTGGTCCAGGGTCAGGTTGGTGGCGTTGATGGGAAGATCGTAAAGGGTCATATCCCCCCACTCCCTTCCGGTGAAATATTTGTAGTATTCCCGGCGTTCCTTATCAATCTTTTTGATCTTCTTCAGCGCCTCGTCCTCCTCCAGAACTCCGTCCACCTCCATGACACGGCGGATTCTGGTGGGCATGTCCGCGTAGACAAACAGCTTCACCACACGCACGTCCGGCTCGGACTCCAGCACATAGTCGGCGCACCGCCCCACAATGATGCAGGACTGCTCTCTGGCCAGCTTGCGGATCACCTCCGACTGGAACCGGAACAGATTCTCCCTGGACGTCAGTTTTTTGGACGTGGGCGCTCCCAGACTGTCCCTCACTCCGCCCACGATGCGGTAAAGCAGATTGTTGCCTGCCTTCTCGTCCGCCAGACGGAAATACTGCTCCCCGATGGCGCTCTCCTCCGAGGTCATTTTCAGGATTTCCTCGTCGTAAAACGGGATTCCCAATTCCTCCGCCAGCCGTTTGCTGGTAATCCTTCCGCCGCTGCCGTACTGGCGGGCAATGGTAATCACCACGTTCCCCTTATCTGCCATATGAAAACCTCCTGCAATACCGGGAAATCCGTCAGAGCTTTCCCTGCTTTTTCCCATATAATCAGCGGGATGGGGCCGGTCCTTCCGCCGTTCCCCATCCCCCGTCTGACTATAATATAACACATCCGTTCCCTCAAGTAAATTACTTTTCATGGAAGGACGTCTCTACAGAAGCTCCCGGTAGAGCCCCAGCACGTTTCTGTAAAACACGTCCTCCACCTCAGAAGCGGTAAAACCCGCCTCCTCCATGGCCTCCGCCAGTCTCGGCAGAGCGGCGGCCGTGGGCAGCTCCAGCTCCCCGGTGATCCCGTCGTAGTCGGAGCCCAGACCCAGGCAGCCGATGCCGCCTACCTGGCGGATGTGCTTCATGTGATCGATGATTCTGGCGATCCGGCTCACCGGTTTTTGGCCCTCCGGGATGTCTTCCAGAAAGCTGCAGCAGTAATTGATGCCGATCACTCCGCCCTTTTCCGCGATTCCCCGTATCATCTCATCTGTGAGATTGCGGGAGTGGGAGGCCAGGCTCCTGGCGTCGGAGTGGGAGGCCACAAAAGGCTTCTTCGCCGCCTTCAGCACATCCAGAATTCCGGCGTCAGAGAGATGGGACACGTCCACAATCATTCCCAGGGACTCCATCTCCTCCAGGATCTCAAATCCCCGCTGTTTTAATCCCCGCTCCGTCTCCGGAACGCCGCCGCCCTTCCCCGGCCAGGCCAGGCTGTTTTCATAATTCCAGGTCAGGGTCATCATCCTGGCTCCCAGACGGTAGAGAGTTCTCAGAAATGCAGGATTTCCCTCGCACACCTCCCCCTCTTCCAGCGTCAGCAGGGCGGACATTTTTCCCTGTCTCCAGTTTTCCTCCATCTCTTTCCAGGTGGTCACCGGAGCGATCCGGTCCCTGTTTTTTTCCATCTCCCGGTAAAACAGATCCGCCATGGACACGCAGGTCTTAAATGGCTCGTCTGTATGGCCCAGATCCACAAACAGGGCAAAATTCTGAAGAAAATAATCTCCCTTCTCCATTTTCTTCAGGTCCAGATGAAGATCATTCTCCAGAAGGGAAACCGGCTCCCCTCTCTGTTCCGCCTCATAGAGGGCCCCGATGGTATCGCAGTGCATGTCTACAACTTTCATTTCCTTATTCTCCTCCCTGTCCTTATTCGCTTCTCAGAGCGTCAATGGGGTTTAACTTCGCCGCCCGGCTTGCCGGCATGTAGCCAAAGAGCAGGCCGATGCCCACCGACACGGTAAAGGAGATCAGAATGGCACCGAAGGTGGGCGGCGCGTCAATTCCCATGGCGTTGCCCAGGGCGACGGTGGCGATGGAACCGATCACAATCCCGATGATTCCGCCGATGGAGCTGGTCACCGCCGCCTCGATCACAAACTGCTGCATGATCACGCTCCGCCTGGCCCCCAGGGCCTTCCGGATGCCGATCTCCCTGGTGCGCTCCGTCACCGACACCAGCATGATGTTCATCACTCCCACTCCTGCCACCAGCAGGGAGATGCCGGCGATTCCGCCCAGCATTCCCGACATCATTCCGATCTGTTCATTTAAGGTGTCCAGCAGCTCGCTGTTGGCGTTCACGTGGTAAAGGTCCTCGTTCTGGAAAGTCTCGTAGAGAAAGGCCTCCAGCTGGCTGCGGCACCGGTCGGTGTCGTCCACAGAGTTGGACGTGAAAATATAATTGCTGATGGATCCGTTTCGGGTGAGCTTTGTGGCCGTCACATAGGGAATCCAGACAAAGTCGTCGGAACCGCCCTCCTCCAGCTCATCCTCGTCCTGCTGCTGGACCACGCCCACGATCTTGTAGGCGTCGCCGCTGATCTTCAAGGTCTGCCCCAGGGCGTTCTCCGCGCTGCCGAACAGCTCGTGGGCCACATAAAATCCCGCCACGCACACCTTCTGGCGGGAGATCATATCCGAATACTGGAGATTTCTCCCCGCCGCCAGCTCGTAGCCCCGGATGCCCAGATAATCCTCGCTGTAGCCGCCCACATTGGTGGAGTCCAGGGAATCATTTCCGTGCTTCACCACAGCGGAGACGTTCACCACCGGCGTCATCCGGGCATAGAGATCCCGGTTCTCCTCAAAAAACTCATAGGTGTCGTCCGCGTCCAGAGACCGGGACGGCAGATTGATCACATTGACGGAAATCTGGTTCACTCCCATGTCCGCGAAGCTGTCCACCACCGTGGACATATAGCCGTTTACAATACTCACCAGAATGATCACCGACGCCACGCCGATGATAATCCCCAGCATGGTGAGAAAGGACCGCATCTTGTTCCCCAGGATGCTTTTGATGGCCATCTTAAATGATTGCAGCATAGTCGTTCACATCTCCGTCAAAATTGATTTTCCCATCGTGGATCCGCACCACCCGCTTCGCCTCCACGGCGATGGAATTGTCGTGGGTGATCATGACGATGGTATTCCCCTCTTCGTTTAACTGTTTTAAAAAGTCCAGCACTTCCCTGCTGGTGCGGGAGTCCAGAGCTCCCGTGGGCTCATCCGCCAGAATCAGGGACGGATCCCCCGCCAGAGCCCTGGCGATGGACACTCTCTGCTGCTGGCCGCCGGAGAGCTGGTTGGGCATGTTTTTCCATTTCTCCTTCAGGCCCACCCGCTCCAGGGACACCATGGCCCGCTCTCTCCGCTCCTCCCGGCCCACGCCGGCGTAGAGAAGGGGCAGCTCCACGTTCTCCAGAAGATTCAGCTTGGGCAGCAGATTGTACTGCTGGAAAATGAAGCCGATCATCCGGTTCCGGATCTGGGCCAGCTGATCATCGCTCATGTCGCTCACATCCTCGCCCCCCAGGTAATAGCTGCCGGAAGTGGGCACATCCAGAGCCCCGATAATGTTCATCAGCGTGGACTTGCCGCTTCCCGACTTTCCCACGATGGCCACAAATTCCCCTTTGTAGATGGTGAGGGTGATGCCGTCGTTGGCGTGCACCTCCTCGTCCCCCATCTGATAAATCTTGTAAATGTCCTTCAATTCAATCAGCGGTTCCCTCATAGCCGTTCCCCCTATGGCCTGGGGCCGCCGCCCGGGCCGCCTCCGGGAGGACCTCCCATGGGCATCATCATGGTAAAGCCGCTGTTCCGGGAGGATTCGTCCACATAGACCTCATCCCCCTCGGACAGGCCGCTTTTGATCTCCACATAGTCGTCGCTGATCAGTCCCGTCTCCACCTCCACAGACCGGAATCCCGCCGGGACTCCCGGTTCCGCCGCGGCGGAGGGATCCTTCACATACACCCGGTCGCCCCGCATCAGGGAATCCGCCGGAATGGCCAGCACGTCCTTTACCTCGTCTAAGAGGATGGTTCCCGTCACGTTCATGCCGGGAATCAGATCGCCCGCTTCGTCCAGGGTCACAGTCACCGGGTAGTTGGTCACCCCGTTGGAATAGGAGCCGTTGATGCTCACATTGGTGACGGTGCCGGAAAAGGTCTGATTCTCAAAAGCGTCCGCCACCACTTCCACCTTCTGGCCCACCTTCACATTCCGGATATCCATCTCGTCAATGGACATCTCAAAAGTCAGGGCCGACAGGTCGTAGATCACCGCCAGGGTGGTCTCCGAGTTGGAATCCCTGGTGATGGTCTCCCCCGCGTTCACGTTCTTTGTGATCACCTGCCCGGAGATGGGAGCGGTGATGGTGTAATTGTCGTAATTGTCCTGGGTGCTCTCAATGCTGTTCTGAGCGTTTTCCACCTGCTGCTGGGCGGAGTCCAGACTGTTCTCATAGGAACGCATCAGCCGGTCCGCGGAGCTGGCCGTCATGGTGAACAGGGGAGTTCCCTCGGTCACGTAATCTCCCTCGGAGACCAGAAGGGACTCGATCTCCACAGTGGAGTCCAGATCCTCCGCCGTCATGGTGGTCTCCACGGAAGGCTCAAAGGCCCCCTCCTCCACGCAGGTCAGGTCTCCCACGGTCACCACTGCCATGTGGGACGTGGTCAGACCGCCTGGATTGGCCACCTCCACATGGACGTAGCGGACGATCCGCCCGCCGGTGATGGTCTCATCCATGTTGGAGACGGAAGCCACCGCCCCCGTGATCATCTCCCCAGTATCCGTGAGGGTCACTGCGCACTGGGTTCCCGGCGCGATGGCCGCCGCGTCCCCGGACAAAAAGGGAACCTTCAGCTTCATCACCTTGTCGTCATACACATCCGCCACCGTGGTCTGTCCGTTTACCCGGTCCCCGGCATGGATGTAGAGGGTACGGATATAGCCGGACCTGGTGGACTTGTAGGTATTTCCGGCAAATTTCCCCAGGGCTTCATTATAGTCTGCCTGGGCGTCCGCCAGGCTGTCCTGAGCTCTCTGGAGACTATTGCGGGAGGAGGTGAGCTGGGACTCCATGGAGGAGCTGTCAATCTGATACAGCACCTGTCCCTTCGTCACCTGGTCTCCCTCCTCAAAATCCGCCGCAAGCACCTCCCCTTCCACCAGGGAAGTGATATTGTAGGAGTCCTTCGCCTCCAGACTTCCGGAGGCCGACAGGGTGGAGGTGACGTCCCGTCTCTCCACAGCAGCCGTCTTCTGCTCCTGGGCTCCGTCTCCCGCGGTCTCTTTTCCGCCTCCCAGAATCCGGGAGGCGGCGGCGATCACCGCCACCAGAACCACCGCCGCGATGACCGCCTTCTTTTTCGTCAGTTTTCCGGCTCCCGCCTTCTTTCCACTTTGTTTCATATTCCTGCTCCCTTGATATTATGTATGATTATTTTCAGTCCACGTCCTCGTCCACATAATCCAGCACCGTGCGGGTCTCTTCCCCGTTTCCGTCTGTCACAGTGCTGTAGATCAGGGTGATCCGGTCTCCCACCTCCAGCGTCCCGTACATAGAGAAGGCAAACTGCATCTCCGAGCTGTCCAGCCGGTAGCGGCTGCCGTCCACATCCAGTTCCACCTCCGTGGGGGTCATCACATCGCTGGAATTGTAGTAGATATGGGCGATATGACCGTTGATTACATTCCGGTCAGAATCTCCGTCCCCATTTTCGCTGTAAGCCCACACCGTCTTCGCGGAAGGATTGTAGTAGATCACCAGATAGCCGGTGTTTAAATAGGATTTGAACAGCTCCATATCCACCGCCGTGCCGTTTACAAAATAATTGCCCTCATTGACTCCAAAGGGCATGCTCTCCGCAAACCGGCTCCAGCTGGTCACCACCTTCGGTCCTTTCAGGCTGTTGTCCGCCATGGCCAGGGGATTGATCTCCCCGTCGGAAGTAAGCTCACAGCCCAGAACCGTCCCGTAAATGCCGTTCCCGTCCTTCGGCTCCGCCTTCAGCAGATTGTAGAACAGATTGATGCAGTCCTCCTTCGTCAGGGTATCCGACGAACTTTTCCCAATCTCATCATTTAAATCCAGATACTCAAACATGCTCATCCGGCCGCCGATCTGATCCCCCGTAAAATCCTCGCTGGTATAGCCCAGCAGGGCCAGAACTCCCCTGGCCGCCTCCTGCAGAGTCACATACTGGTCCGGCCGGAATACGCCTCCCAGATAGCCGGTCATCCACTCTTTGGTGGCGGCGACCCTGATGTAGGAAGCGTACATATTGTCCTTCGGCACATCCGCAAATACGGAAACTGTGCTCCGATCCGACGTGGTATTCCTATATTCCGACGCCTGCACCAGCATCTGGGCAAACTGGGCCCTGGTGACCGGCTGGTAAATTCCTGTAATATCCATAATCCCGGAAATTCCGATTACCTTTTTCCTCAGCTCAAACTCCGTGGAAGACGACGAGGCCGCCGAAACCTCCATGGGCGCTGCCGCCAGAACGGCGGAAACCGCCGCCAGGGAAACCGCTATGATCCGCTCTTTCATCCGTGTACTCCTCTCTGTTTCAGGTTCTTTTCAGTTTTTCTCCCATGACTTTATCAGGAAATTGTGTCTATTCTGTGTCTGCACTCCGTATTGCGTCCGCGCTCTGAAAGGCCCCGACCGCCTACATCAGGGGCGCAAACAGCCGGAGCAGGCTCCCCGCCAGTTTCTTGATCCGAGGATAATTTCTGCAGTCCTCCAGAGTGATCTCCTGACATTTCTCCAGGGTCTCCTGGAAGTCCCGCTCCACATCCTCCACCGCCGGGTTCCGGTAGAAATAGACGGCGCACTCAAAGTGGAGGTACAGACTTCTGTAATCCATGTTGATGGTTCCCACCACCGCCCGGTCATCGTCGCTCACATAACTCTTGGCGTGGACGAACCCGGGGGTGTACTCATAGATTTTCACTCCCGCCAGCAGAAGCTCCTCATAGTAGGACCTGGCCAGAAGATAGGCGTAGATCTTATCCGGGATGTGGGGCATGATGATGATCGTCTCCACTCCCCGCTTGGCCGCGTAGGTGAGGGCCGACATCATATCCTGGTCCAGAATCAGGTAAGGCGTCATCATATGGACATACCGCCTGGCCTGATAGAGGATATCCACATACACCTGCTTGCCCACGCTCTCCTCGTCCAGGGGGCTGTCCCCGTAGGGCATCACATACCCCGCCTTCGGCGCGGGAACCGGGCAGAAATCTTCATAAGATTCCAGGTAGGCCTCGTAGTTCTCCCGTTTCATCTCCGTGATATTCCAGTTCTGGAGGAACATCATGGTAAAGCTCTTTACCCCGTCCCCCTTCAGCATCACCGCCGTATCCTTCCAGTGGCCGAACCTCATCTTCCGGTTGATGTACTCATCCGCCAGGTTTGTCCCGCCGGTAAAGGCGGTATGGCCGTCGATCACCACGATCTTCCGATGATCCCGGTTATTCTGGTAGGTGGACAGCACCGGACGCACCGGAGAAAAGACCTTGCACCGGATTCCCTTCTCCTCCATTTCCTTCGGATAATGGTGGGGAAGAAGAGTCAGACAGCCCATGCCGTCGTACATGAACCGTACCTCCACCCCCTCCTTCGCCTTCCGCTCCAGAATCTCCAGAATGGAATCCCACAGCACTCCGTGTTCCACAATGAAATATTCCAGGAAAATAAAATGCCTGGCCCCTTCCAGCTGACGCTTCAGCTCCGGAAACTGGTCGTCCCCCAGAGGAAAATAGGTGACCGACGTATTCTGGTAAACGGGATAGCCGCCCCAGCTGTTCATGTACCGGGAAAGACTTCCTCCCGCGGAATCGTCGTCCCCGTAGGCCCGCTCCGTCTCCTCATCCTGGGTCAGGTAGGGTCTGGTCTCCGCCGACAGATGTCTCACTCTTTCTGCCATCCACCGGGTGGGCAGCTGCATCTCCACAAACAGGTAGAGCAGGGCTCCGAACACAGGAAGAATCAGCACCGGTATAATCCAGGCCGTCTTGTACTCCGGGCTCTCCCGTTTGTTTAAAATATACAGAACCACCCCGGCGCTGAGAAGAATATACAGGCCGAATATGTAGACAATGTTTTCCATAAAAAACAAAAAGCACCAGGCCAGCACTCCGATCTGGGCGGCCAGGGCCAGAACTGCGAAGGTGGTACGGCCAAAAATGATCCGCAGCAGTCCCTTCAGTTTTTTTCTCATATTCCTCAAACTCTCCTTCCTGGTCATAGTAATTTGGAATTATACACGTTTTTCATACTCCAGGCAACCAGAAGTTGAAAGTTTTCATTGAAGGAATGGCCGGAATAGGTTATAGTATATACTTGACCATTAACTGAAAATATGAGGTGAACAAAATGACTTTTATACTTGACATCATCAAAGGCATGATCATCGGCATCGCCAATGTCATTCCCGGCGTATCGGGAGGCACCATGGCCCTCTCCCTGGGCCTGTACGACAAAATCATCGGTTCCGTTTCCAATCTGTTCCGGGATTTTAAAAAGAGCGTACTCACTCTGCTCCCCATCATCATCGGCTGTGCCCTGGGAATCGTGGGCTTTACCTACGCCATCGAGTACCTGCTCAGCTACCACACCTTTGTGACCTGCATGACCTTTGTGGGACTGATCTTCGGCGGCATCCCGGTTCTCTACCGTTCCCTGCAGAAGGAACGGCGCTCCCACGGAGGCATCGGCATCTCTGGGGTTCTGGCCTTTCTCATCCTTTTTCTCATTGCGGTGGGAATGCCTCTGCTCAACGCAGGCGGCGACATTATGTCCGTCATCGATCCCACTCCCGGAACCATGGTGCTCCTGTTCCTGATCGGCGTGATTGCCGCGGCCACCATGGTGGTTCCCGGCGTATCCGGATCCCTGGTTCTCATGATCCTGGGCTATTATTACGGCATCATCAACAGCCTGAAGGGATTCTTCGACGCTTTGAAGGTCTTTGATATCTCTTCCATGCTCCATCTGTGCCTGATCCTGGTTCCCTTCGGCATCGGCGTACTCCTGGGAATTTTCCTGATCGCCAAGCTGATCACCTACCTGTTCAAACAGTACGGCATCCAGACCTACTGTGCCATCTTCGGACTGATTCTGGCGTCCCCCTTCGCCATCTTCTACAATACGGGACTGTTTGGCCAGCTCTCCTCTCTGAGCGCCGGCACCGTGATCCTGGGAATCGTCCTGGCCCTGGCCGGCGGAGTCATCACCTACATTATGGGAGAGCACTGATCTCTCCCCGCCCCAGGCGGACAGGCATCTCCGGCACAGCAGCTGCAGGCCGGTTTTCTGCACAAAAAAATAGCAGTCTCACTCATCTTCCTGACTGAGACTGCTATTTTTTCTGCTGTCTGTCGATCTCTTCTTTTTTCATACCGCTTTCGATTGTCCTCCAAATAATGTCAGAAATCTCCCCTCTGCTTCCTGTTCATCGGAACCGTCAAAACACAGAACGCAAATCTTGTTCACTCCCTGCACCCCGCTCTGACACTCCTCATAGTTCTTCATATTGTACTGCTTCGATCCCACTTCCATGTAAATATTGCAGTGAAACCGGTTGGCTGCCTGAATCAGAACCGATATGGGCAGGGGCTGGGTGGCCTCGTCTCTGTAAACACGATACTTCCTCTCCACCATACGCAATCCCTCCTTAAAAGTATGGGCAAGAGCAATATGATATTTTTCTATAACTTTATCATATCACATTTTTAATTTCTGTCAATAAAATAAATTGACAGAAATCGACTTTTAACAAAAATTTAACGATATTCCTGCATTTTTCGTCAGTCAGCAGCTCTCCGGGGCGAAATTCCACCGAAATAAACGGGAGAGCCGGCCGTCCCTGACCTGCTCTCCCTCTTCGTTCCTTTTTTGAAATTCTGTCTCCGGTCCGATGATGGGTTTACTGACCGGGCTGCACTTCCCACAGCCTGACCGCTTTCTCCGTCAGCTCATCTGCCAGGTCCCCGGCAGGCAGATAATACCGGACCGTGTAATAAATCTCTCCCTGATCGGTTCTGGCATAATTCCCATCCCCCAGGGAATCCGCCTCGGCGGCACTCTCCGCGTAGAAATCCACATCCAGATACACATCTCCCTCATTCTCATAAAGGTTCTGATACCTCTGGTAGGGGCCGTAGATCATCTCCTCCGCGATTCTTCCGATCGTATCCCGGTCCGTCTCCTCATACTGCTGATAGGCGTAAGTCCAGGACTCCTGCTCCGCGGCGTCTCCCTCCGCCTCTCTCTGAATCTCCGCCTCCACCTGGATGGAGCGTATGGACTCCGGGTCCACCTTCTGGTCTACCTCCACGCCGATGGAGCCAAGGACCTCAAGAGTCCGGAAAAAGCTGGGATATATGGGATAATATTCCACCCCATCATACCGGTAATCCTGGTTCTCCACCGCCTTCACCCGGCGCTCATCCAGGAAGCGGATCTCCGCCGCAGGCGCCTGCCCGGAATCCTCCAGGGTCATCTCCCGCAGATCCTGCTGGTAAGCCTCCAGCAGGGCCCTCAGATTCTCCCGGGATACCGCCTCCTGCCGGCCCAGACGGACGGTCTCTCCCCGGATGGACAGCTGCACATCCTGAAGCTGATCACCATCCATTTCCAGAAGGGGATAACGGCCATTTTTATAGCCCTGATCCTCATAAACCGGCGCCATCGCCTGTCTCAGCGTTCCCTCCGGGAAGTTGTACCGGCGGGTGGTCCTTCTTCCGCTCTCCATCCGGTACTCCACGTAAACGGTCTCCCACCAGTTCTCCCCATCCTCCGAGGAAAGGCGGTTCCATGTCTCCGCCAGGTTCCGTGCCAGATTTTTATCCTCCAGGCTCATATTCTCGAAAATATACTCCTGATTTCCCGTCCAGGTCCAGGAACTGTCCTGGCCGTAGCGGTTCGTAAAGCTCCCGTAATCCACCCAGCCGTCCACTTCGTCGGAGTACACCGCCGCGGAATGAAGCCGGTCCGGATCGGGAATCCACCGGTCATAGCCCGTCAGATCCCAGCGAAACAGGGCGAACAGGGCAAATGCCAGAACCAGGGACGCCCCCATCTGGAGCCTGTGGGAAAACAATTTCTTAAAATCAAAATGATAAATAATCTCAATGACGCAGTGGGAGATCACTCCCCCTGCCAGCAGGCCGAAAACGGCCCATCCCATTCCGCCCTTCCCAAGAATCCAGAAAAACAGAAGGCCTGCCAACGCAAACTCCACCACCAGGAGAATCCGTATGATTGGCTGGCTGACTGGAAAGGCCATCGCCTTCCCCGCCGCTTCAGACGGACGTTTTTTATGAAGGAACAGGGCAATCAGGACGAGGACGGCCCACACTGCCAGGCGGGAGAAAATTCTCTCCGCCGAGATGTCGTCGGTCAGTCCTGATATATAGAAAGCAAAGGGCGACGTTTTCGGCACCCAGCCAGCCATCATCTCATAATCGCAGAACGTATCCAGGCAGGTTTCCGCCAGGCTCTCCAGGAGCCCCAGCATAGCGGGAATGTAAGCGTTGAACACCGCGAATCCCAAAAGAGCCACCACCGTATTCCCCGTCATCATCACAGCGATCACCGCCGTGGTGTACAGGATCGTGAAGGACAGCATCTGATAGGCCCAGCCTTCCAGAGCCGTTTTCATGACCACTCCCCCCGGGGCCCCGCTGGCCGCCGCCACCGCGGCGCTGACCACCGCGAAGAACAGATAGGGAACGGCGGCAATCAGAATGCCGGAGACGTACTGCACCGCAAACAGCTTTTCTCTTCGCATGGGAAGGCTGTGGTAAAAGTCCACCTTCCTCCTGGAATTCAGGTAGGAAAATCCCGACACCCCCAGCAGCACCGCCAGGACTGCCATGAGAAAAATCATCCATCCATTGTCATAGGACAGCACCTTCAGGGCGTCTCTGGTAAAATTCGCCGTCCAGTCCCCGCCCGTATATTCGGATGTAGTCAAATAGACCATCACCACCGGAAGGGAAAAGAAAAACACCAGCACCGAGAGGGCCGCAGCCCAGAGTCTCCGTTTCATCTCTTCCCCGATTCCCTTAAAAAACCAGTTTTTTAATATCATAACCGGCCACCTCCGTTTCGCTGATAAATATCTCCTCCAGAGACAGGGGAATCAGTTCATAAAACACCGGCTCAGCCGCCTGCATCACCGCCTCCACCTGCTCCCGCTCTCCCCTTACTGTCAGGGTCAGAAGCCGTCCTCGGCTCTCTTTCTTCATGATCTCCAGCCCCTTCAGGCTCTCTCCCTGATCCCCGTCCGCCAGCACGCACTGTACCTTGTGGATGGTGGTCTTCATCTCATCCAGATCCCGGGACAGCAGAATTCCTCCCTTGTGGAGCAGCCCCACATGATCACAGATGTCCTCCAGCTCCCTTAAGTTGTGGGAGGCGATGATGGGGGTCATATTCCGCTCCTCCATATCGTTGGCAAACAGGCTCTTAACCGTCTGGCGCATCACCGGATCCAGGCCGTCAAAGGTCTCGTCACAGAACAGATAGTCTGTTCCCGCGCAGATGCCGCAGAGCACGGAAAGCTGCTTCTTCATGCCCTTGGAAAAGGTGCTGATCTTGCGGTTTCCGGGAAGACCGAAGCTGTCCAGCAGCTTCTGGTACCGGCCGCAGTCAAAGGCCGGATAAAACTTCCGGTAAAAAGCCATCATATCCCTGGGAGTCCCATTCCCGGGAAAATGCTGGTCATCGGAAATATAGAAAAACCGCAGCTTCGCTTTTTCATTTTCGTAGACAGGGGCTCCGTCTATGGTCACCGTCCCCTCGTCCGGCTTCAGCACACCGCTCAGCATCCGCAGAAAGGTGCTCTTCCCAGCTCCGTTTGTGCCCACCAGTCCAAACACATATCCGTCTTTTATGGCGGCGCTCACATGGTCCACCGCCACCACATCCTCAAACCGTTTCGTCAGATTCACTGTCTCAATCATCCGTTTCCCCTGCCTTTCCATAAGCTTCCTCCGCCAGCCGGGCAAACTCTTCCGCCCCTGTGCCCAGGCGCACAGCCTTCTCAGCCAGCTCCGCCATCCCCGTTTTCAACTCCTGCCATTTGGCGTCCTTCATCCGGCTCACATCCGCCACAAAACTGCCCTTTCCCTTCACAGAATAGATATACCCCTGCCTCTCCAGCTCCATATAGGCTCTCTGGATGGTGTTGGGATTGATGGAGAGCTCTGTGGCCAGGCCCCTCACAGACGGAAGCTTCTCGTCCTGCCCCAGAACTCCCATGAGCATCAGCTCCTGAAGCCGTTCCATCACCTGCTCGTAAATGGGACGCCGGTCTTTGTAATCCAGGAAAATCATCTGCCGCTCCCTCCTAACTGTACTAACACTATTAATACAGTTATATAGTAAAACAGCTCATTTGACAAGGAAATAATTCTTACGAAATTCTTAGGAACAAAGTTTCTATGAAAGCCCTCGGATCGCTCCGTGCTGCGCACTCACGCGATTCGACCTGCATTCGCAATCCGGCCTACCGGGCTTTCACAGCAAAAAAAAGCCGCCGGGGAAAAATCCCCGGCGGCCGTCAGCCGTCAAAAAACGATCTGAAATTATTCTTCCTCGGGAGCATACAGAGCAGACAGTCTGGTCAGATATCTGTATCTCTCCTTTGCGTTCTCTGCTGCCTTCTCGAACAGCATATCCGCTCTTGCCGGATTCTTCAGAGCCAGAGAGGTGTAACGAACCTCGCCCTTTAAGAATTCCTTGTAATCTCCAACCGGAGCCTTGGAATCCAGAGTGAAGGGGTTCTTGCCCTCTGCCTTCAGAGCCGGATTGTAGCGGAACAGATGCCAGTAGCCGCTCTCAACAGCCTTCTTCTCCTCAGTCTGAGCCTTGCCCATGCCGGCGCGGATACCGTGGTTGATACACGGAGCGTAAGCGATGATTAAGGACGGACCCGGATAAGCCTCAGCCTCTGCGATGGCCTTTACAGTCTGGTTGTAGTCAGCGCCCATGGCGATCATAGCTACATATACATAACCGTAGGTCATGGCAATGCCGGCCAGGTCTTTCTTCTTGATCTCCTTGCCGCCTGCAGCGAACTGAGCCACTGCACCGATAGGAGTGGATTTTGCGGACTGTCCGCCAGTGTTGGAGTAAACCTCGGTATCGAATACCATTACGTTGATATCCTTGCCGCTGGCCAGTACGTGGTCCACGCCGCCGAAGCCGATATCATAAGCCCAGCCGTCGCCGCCGAATACCCACTGAGACTTCTTAGCCAGGAAATCCTTGTTCTCCAGGATCTCTTTGCAGAGCGGGCAGTCAACTCCCTCAAGAGCTGCAACCAGCTTGTCTGTAGCGGTTCCGTTGGTAGCGCCTACGGAGAAGGTATCCAGCCACTCTTTGCAGGCAGCCTTCACCTCATCGGAGGATTTCTCGGACTCGTAAACAGCAGTTACTTTATCCTTTAACCAGTCTCTCAGAGCGTTGTTGGCAAGAAGCATACCATAACCGAACTCTGCGTTGTCCTCGAACAGGGAGTTATCCCATGCCGGGCCCTGGCCCTTTCTGTTCACCGTGTAAGGAGTGGACGGTGAGGAGTTGCCCCAGATGGAGGAACATCCTGTTGCGTTGGCGATGTACATTCTGTCGCCGAACAGCTGAGTGATCAGCTTTGCATAAGGAGTCTCGCCGCAGCCTGCGCATGCGCCGGAGTACTCAAGTAAGGGCTGCTTGAACTGGCTTCCCTTAACAGTGGTCTCTTTGAACTTCGCAAGAACCTCCGGCTTCTCGGACAGCTTCTGGCCGAAATCGAAGATTGCCTGCTCGCCCATGTTCTTCTCCAGTCTGTCCATGGTAAGAGCCTTCTCGCCCTTCTTTCCAGGACATACGTTAGCACAGGAGCCGCATCCAGTACAGTCAAGTGCGGAGATGGTCATGGAGAAATAATATCCCGGCATACCGGTCATGGGAACTTTCTTCATGTCAGCCGGAGCTGCTGCAGCCTCCTCCTCGTTCATAACAACGGGACGGATTACAGCGTGCGGGCAGACATAAGAACAGAAGTTACACTGAATACAGTTGTCGGAATTCCAAACCGGAACATTCACAGCGATGCCGCGCTTCTCATAAGCTGCGGAACCGGAGGGAGTGGAACCATCCACATAGTCCTTGAATGCGGATACCGGTAAGGAGTAGCCCTCCTGAGCGTTTACCTTGGACTGAATGTTGTTTACGAAGTCCACAACATCCTGTCTGCCTTCCTCAGCGTGAGCCATGTCAAGGCCTTCGTCCTCGCAGTTCTTCCAGGACTCCGGTACTGCTACCTTAACAACCTGCTTAGCGCCTTCCTCGATGGCAGCCCAGTTCTTCTTAACGACATCCTCGCCCTTGCGGCCGTAGGTCTTCTGAGCAGCGTCCTTCATCAGCTCGATGGCATGCTCCTCCGGGATGATGTTGGCCAGCTTGAAGAATGCGGACTGAAGGATGGTGTTGATACGGGTGGAGCCCATTCCAGTCTCGATACCGATCTTCACGCCGTCGATCACATAGAAGTTGATGTTGTGATCAGCGATGTACTTCTTCACCTGTCCGGGAAGGTGCTTCTCAAGTCCTTCCATATCCCACGGGCAGTTTAACAGGAAGGTACCGCCGTCCACCAGCTCCTGAACCATGTTGTACTTGCGGATGTATGCCGGGTTGTGGCATGCAACGAAGTTGGCTCTCTTGATCAGGTAGGTGGATTTGATCTTCTCATGTCCGAAACGCAGGTGAGACATGGTCACACCGCCGGACTTCTTGGAATCATAATCAAAGTATGCCTGAGCATACATATCGGTGTTGTCGCCGATGATCTTGATGGAGTTCTTGTTGGCGCCTACAGTACCATCAGATCCAAGACCCCAGAACTTGCAGTTGATGGTGCCTTCGGGAGTGGTAACTAAGGGCTCGCCCTCCGGCAGGGACAGATTGGTCACATCGTCCACGATGCCGATGGTGAATCTCTTCTTCTCCGTGTTCTCGTATACAGCTACGATCTGAGCCGGAGTGGTGTCCTTGGAACCTAAGCCGTAACGGCCGGTGTAAACCGGAACATCGTTGAACTGGGTTCCCTTCAGAGCTGCCACTACATCCAGGTACAGCGGCTCGCCTAAGGAACCAGGCTCTTTGGTTCTGTCCAGAACGCTGATCTGCTTTACAGTAGACGGAATAGCCGCAACCAGAGCGTCAGCTGCGAACGGTCTGTACAGACGAACCTTTACCAGACCAACCTTCTTGCCCTGCTTAGCCAGGTAGTCGATGGTCTCCTCGATGGTCTCGTTCACAGATCCCATGGCGATGATTACATGCTCTGCATCCTCAGCGCCGTAGTAGTTGAACAGCTTGTAGTTGGTGCCGATCTTGGCATTAACTTTATCCATGTAGTCCTGTACGATGGCCGGAAGGGCATCATAGTACGGGTTGCAGGCCTCTCTCGCCTGGAAGAAGATATCCGGGTTCTGAGCGGAACCTCTCTGGCAGGGATGGTTCGGGTTCAGCGCCTGCTTACGGAACGCAGCAAGGGCATCCCAGTCCATCATTTCCTTTAAATCGTCATAGTCCCAGGTCTCGATCTTCTGGATCTCATGGGAAGTACGGAATCCGTCGAAGAAGTTGATGAACGGAACCTTTCCGGTCAGTGCTGCCAGATGAGCAACGGGAGTTAAGTCCATAACCTCCTGCACGCTGGACTCGCACAGCATTGCGCAGCCAGTCTGACGGCAAGCATATACGTCAGAGTGATCGCCGAAGATGGACAGCGCGTGGCTGGCCAGAGCACGGGCGGATACGTTAAACACACCGGGAAGCTGCTCGCCGGCAATCTTGTAAAGGTTCGGAATCATCAGCAGAAGTCCCTGAGATGCTGTGTAGGTGGTGGTCAGCGCACCTGCAGCAAGGGATCCGTGCACAGCACCTGCTGCGCCTGCCTCGGACTGCATTTCAGTGATCTGCACCGGGCGTCCAAAGATGTTCAGTCTTCCATCCGTTGCCCACTCATCCGTATGCTCCGGCATAACAGAGGAGGGAGTAATCGGATACATAGCAGCGACTTCTGTAAACGCATATGACGCATGAGCAGCCGCTTCATTGCCATCCATGGTTTTCATTTTTCTTGCCATTTGATTTATCCTCCTAAATGAAATATGAATATTGTATAGTTCCCTTTCAGAATAAAAGCCCTGCAGAAAGGCAGAATTCTGTCGGGGAGTGACCTGTCTATATTATAGCAAATGTTTCCTGAAATGCAAAGAGATTGTTCGTGAAAATAAGTATTATTTTACGAACAATCTCCTGATTTTATGTCTGTTTTATTTTCTTTTCCTCAATTGTCAAACACCCGGTCCGGCCTCCACTGTGGGGGATGGCTGCTCCGGCGGCGGGGCGATTACCTGCCCGCCGGCGGTCTCTGATGTCTGTCCCTGGGGAGCCTGGGTCTCCGCCGGTGCCGTGGTGGAAGGCACTGCCGGCACCACAGCGGAAGTCTGGGGCTCCGTGCTCTCCGCCGTCTGGGCGTTGCTGGCCTCCAGGCCGCTGTCAGTCTCCGTGGCGGCGTCCGTCTCCATAGGTGTGATCTCACCCGCCACAGACGATGCCGTTGCGGAGGTTTCCGTCTCTCCCGCGCTGGTCTCCTGCACCTGACTATCCGTCTGATTCCGGTGGATCACCGCCGCGTGTCCCCGGTAGGTACTGTTGTGGAGCAGCTCGTCGCTGATCACCTCTCCGTCTTTTTTGATCACCAGATTAGTGGTCCAGCGGCTGCCCATATCCGCCTCCTTCACCACTTTCTCCGTGTGGGGCGGAAGGGTCTGGTCCTCCACATACTCAGGAGCCGGCGGATCCAGATCCGCTACCTTCTCCGAGTGCATGGAGTAGGTCACCCCGTCCTCCAGGATGGGAATTCCCACCACGGAAATGGTCAGGGTCATCTTGCTGGAAAGGCTTCCTTCCAGTTTGGCCCGCAGGGCGATGGCCGTGTCAGAGTTGTTGATAAACTTCATATCCGGCCCGCCGTAGCTCACCGCCGCGTCCTCTCCCGGCGTCACGTAGGACGGCTCATAGCTGTGGGCATGGCGCTCCGTGGTCTTCAACCCGGCAAATACCACCGCGTTGTAGAGCGTGGAGGACACCTGGCAGACGCCGCCCCCCGGCTCCGCCACCAGTTCTCCGTTTACATAGGCTCCCGCGGGCTTGTAGCCCTTATCCTCACTTCTGGGACCTGTGGTGTCGTTGAAGGAGAAGGTTTCTCCCGGCTGGATAATCTTTCCTTCCAGACACTCGCTGGCCAGCTGGATATTGGTGTTCCGATCCCGGTTGGCCGTGGTGGTGGTGGAATACTGGCCGATCACCCGGTACATATTCTTGGCCTCGGCCGCCGTGATCTCCGGCTCTACCTCGTTGGCCTGGGCGGTGATCCTGGCGCTGAAATTTTTCTCCTCCATGGCCTGGCGGATATCGGACGCCAGCTGCTCCTGGTCGATCACCACGCCGTTTTCCTCTCCGGAGTAGGTAAAGGAATTGGATTCCTTGTCAAATCCGGAGATCTCCCCGTTTTTGGCAGGTTTGTCCCACTGGGACGCCATGGCCTCCACCTGACTCTGAATCAGGTCATCCATGCCGCTCACATCCAGAGTATAGGATTCCTGAGGGCTGTCTGTGGAAAAGATCTGATCCAGGAGCTGATCCACCCGGTCTGCAATCAGGTTTTCCACCTCATAGGTGTCATCCTCATAGGTCACCGTCATTCCCCAGGAGTAGCCGGCCAGAATCGCTTCCCTGGCCTCCTCCCTGGACATGCCGGTGATGGACACGCCGTCCACAGAAACCTGTCCGGAGATCTGGGATTCCTCCTGGGTCTCCCCCACCGTCTTCTCTCCGCCGCAGCCTCTGGCCGCCAGCACGATCACCAGGATGATCAGGATCAGCACCACGCCGCCGACGGCAGCGGGCATATAATTTTTCTGGTTTCTCCTCCGCTTTCCTCCCCGGCGGCTGCCGCTGTATCCGCTCCGGGAAGAGGATGTCCTTCTGGCGGACGATCCGGTCCGGGAAGCAGAGCTGGTTCTGGAGGCGCTGTTCCTGGAAGAAGCGCTTCGGGACGCGGAGCTGCTCCGGGACTGGGAACTGCTTCGGGAAGAACCGCTTCGGGAGACTGGGGAACCGGTCCTGGACGTCCCGGACGTGTTCCTGCCGGATCCTCCGGTTCTGTTGTCGTCATAAAGATTCATACTGTATATTCACCCGTTCTTCTTTGATAAATTTCCTGCGGATCCGTCCTGCTCCTCTTCAGGTACAGATCCACGGAGTACAGTATAGCACACTTTCTTGAAAAAGAAATGCCTATTTTCTTTCTTTTCCCATAAAAATTTTAGTATTTTACTTATCTTTAAATTCATGTTACCATACTGTTATCTTTTTATTACCAAACTGTTTCAAAGGAGGTTATCATGAGTCTTATCGATCTGCACGTACATTCCACCGCCTCCGACGGCACCTTCTCTCCCGGGGAGGTTACCGCTCTGGCGGCCGAGGCCGGTCTCTCCGCCATCGCCCTGACCGACCATGATACGGTGGACGGAGTCCCCCAGGCTCTGGAGGCCGCAAAGCGTCTCTCCATCCAGGTGATCCCCGGCGCGGAGCTCTCCGCCCAGTGGCACGGGAAGGAAATCCACATTCTCGGACTGTTTCTTCGCTGGGATTCTCCCGATCTCCTCCGCGCCTTAAAGGAGCTGCGGCAGAAGCGGGAGGAGCGCAACGACGAAATCATCCGCAGGCTGGGAAAGGCCGGATTTTCCATCACAAAGGAGGAACTTCAGGCCGGCAGCCCGGACACAGTGATCACCCGGGCCCATTTTGCCAGGGTAATGACAGAAAAAGGGTATACCGCTTCCAGGAAAGAGGCTTTCAGCCGTTATCTCAAGCCCGGCGGTCCCTACTGTCCGCCCAAGGAACAGCTGTTCCCGGAGACCGCCCTGTCCCTGATTCTGGAGGCGGGAGGTTTCGCCGCCCTAGCTCATCCCCTTCAGTACGGCTTCAGCAACCAGGAGCTGGAGGAGCTGACCGGGTATCTCTCCGGCCTTGGGATGAAGGGACTGGAGGTATACCACTCCTCCAACAACAGCTATGAGAGCCGGAAATTAAAAGAACTGGCGGTCCGCCACCATCTGCTGCCCACCGGCGGATCCGATTTCCACGGGGACAATAAGCCGGATATCCGCATCGGCTGCGGCAGGGGAAACCTGCGGGTGTCCTCCCTCCTTTTAGACGACATTCTCCGCAGCCGGGAGCAGGCCTCTGATCCGGCGTGAGCGCCGGACTCCACTGCGCCCTCCGGGCCGGCTGTTTCATTTTTATGGATTTTGTTCCTTGTCTTTCCATTTTTCCTCTGTTATAATGGCTACGAAGTGAGAACACGATAGTTTCAGACAGGAGGATTGTCAGATGAAAATTCAGAACATCACAGATGTGGAAGCGTTTTTCAAAGTGATCGACGAGTGCAAGGGACCGGTAGAGCTGATTTCCCCGGAGGGGGACCGGATCAACTTAAAATCCAAGCTCAGCCAGTACCTCTCCATGGCCACCATGTTTTCCAACGGATACATCAATGAGCTGGACCTGGTCGCTCATGAGAAGGAAGATATTGAACGGCTGATCAAATACATGTACCAGGGAGAATAAGCCTGGAACCAAAAATCCCGCCTGCAGCCACTCCGGCTCCGCAGACGGGATTTTTTTATCCTTCCATACCTTTCGTTTTACTCTTCACACCGGATTTTCTCCCGGTCCCCTCTTCTGCGCTCTCTGCGGCGCACTTCGCTTCTCATCATGGAATACAGCACCGAGCACAGGGGAATAAATACCAGCATTCCCACCACGCCCATCAGGCTGCCGCCCACGGTGACTGCCATGAGCACCCAGATGGAGGGCAGTCCCACAGAATTTCCCACCACATGGGGGTAGATCAGGTTCCCCTCAATCTGCTGGAGCACCAGAAACACCACGATAAACTCCAGGGTGGTAAAGGGGCTGACCATGAGCATGAGGAAAACTCCCACCGCGCAGCCGATAAAGGCCCCGAACACGGGAATCAGAGCCGTAAATGCGATGAGCACGCCGATCAGCAGAGCGTAGGGCATTCTCAGAACCGTCATGGTCACAAAAAACATGGTTCCCAGGATGAGGGCCTCCGCGCACTGTCCCGCCAGAAAACTGGAGAACGTCCGCTCCGTCTTTTTCACCACTCCGATGACAATCACCGCCGTCCGTTCCGGCAGAAAGGCCCGCACCAGCCGTTTTGCCTGGGTGCACAGCCCCTCTTTCTGAAGGAGAATGTAGATGGAAAAAATAAAGGCGATTCCGAAATTAGTAAATCCTGAGACGATGGAGACCGCCGCGGAGAAGGTGGTGTCCAGCACAGAGGTGGCTCCGTTTCTCAGGAAGCTCACAATCTGCCGCAGCATCTCCGGCCAGTTGATCTCAATGGAATTTAAATAGTCCACAATCTCCGGATACTGGGCGAACAGCTTCTCCGCCTGGACCAGGGTCCGCTCCATAAACGCGGGAATGCTGCTGCTCAGGCTTACCATGGTTCTTAACAGTTCCGGCGTCACCACGAAGAATACCAAAAACAGCACGCCGGCCACCAGCACGATGGTGATGAGCAGGCCCGCCGGGCGGTGCCATTTTTTTCTCTCTCCCCGGCCGATGAGACACCGCTCCACCTGCCTCATGGGCACGTTCAGCACAAAGGCGATGGCCGCCCCCATGAGAAAGGGTGAAAAGATGTGGAGCAGTCTGGCGGCCACCCTCAGACACTCCCGGTAATGGACGGCCACCACCGCCGCCACAATGGTAAACAGAATCAGGCCTCTGATTTTTTTCACGGTACTATCCGTCAGCTTCATTTCATTTCCTCTTCCGCGCACTGAAAAAACGCGCTCCTTATTTCTTCTTCCCCGGCCTGAAAGGTTCCCTGGGCCATCTGGCTGCTGCCGCCGCCTCTGCCGTTTAACAGACCGTTCATCTTTTTGGAGAATGCCCTCATGTCGTGGGCCGGGCTGGCCAATACATACTGATAGCCGTCTCCTTTTCCGGCGCAGGCCAGCACAATCTCCCCCTTCTTCCCCTCGCAGAGCAGGTTGCAGTATTTTCTCAGCTGCACAGGCTCCATGTCCTCAAACACCGCCAGCGGTTCCCGGCTCTCCGGAAGGGCGGCCGCTTTCCTCTCCGCCTCCGCCTGGCGCAGGCGGGAAAGCTCTCCCTCCAGCCGCTCTTTCTCCCCTTTCAGCCGCTGAACCGCCTCCGTCACCTCATCCTGCTTTGCAGCCAGGAGCGCGGACAGGGCCGCCACCTGCTTCTGCCGTCTGACGCAGTACTCCAGAGCCCGCCGCCCGCAGAGAAGGGAGATGCGGACGCCTCCCTTGTAGTGGATCATGCCCAGCACCTTGATCAGGCCCACCTCCCCGGTGTGTTCCACATGGGTGCCGCAGCAGGCGCAGACGTCCACTCCAGGTATGACCGTGATCCGAACCTGGCCGGTGAGCTCCTTCTTGCTCCGGTACTCCATGTCCTTTAACTCCTCCGGAGTGGGGGTGAGAATCTGCACCGGCAGATTCCGGTATATGGCCTCGTTGGCCTCCGCCTCCATCTCGTCCAG
>DXFM01000049.1 GCA_019114465.1 Candidatus Lachnoclostridium avicola | reverse complement strand
ATTTTTCGATGAGTTTAGCTAATTATAGCAGAAAACAGGAGATTCCGCTTAAAAATTTCCTGCAAAATCAGTAAAAAATAAAATATGGTGGAATTTATCTCTGCACTGGAATTTACTTTTTCAAGTTAGCGAGAGAAAAAGTACTTGCGCAAACCGGGGTTTTGTTGGATAATGATAGCGTTACTGTAAGGAACGAAAGAAGCTTAGCAAAAGACTGGATGAGGAGAGTGAAGAATGAAATCGTATGCTGAAATGACGAGAGAAGAGCTGAAGGCGCTCCACGACGAGCTGTCCGTTCAGTATAGAGAGATGCAGGAGAAGGATCTGAAGCTGGATATGTCCAGAGGAAAGCCCAGCCTGGCTCAGTTGGATCTGTCCATGGGAATGATGGACGTGCTCAGCAGCCATGACGATTTAACCTGCGAGGATGGTACGGACTGCCGCAACTATGGATGTCTGGAGGGAATCAGCGAGGTGAAGGAGCTGATTGCCGACATGATGGAGGTGGCTCCCGCCAATGTGATTATCTATGGAAACTCCAGCCTGAACGTGATGTACGACACCGTTGCCCGTTCCATCACCAACGGCGTTATGGGAAGCACCCCCTGGGGCAAGCTGGACAAGGTGAAATTTCTCTGCCCGGTGCCGGGATATGACCGTCATTTCGCCATTACGGAGTATTTCGGAATTGAGATGATCAATGTGCCCATGACTCCTCAGGGGCCGGACATGGACATGGTGGAGGAGCTGGTATCCTCTGACGATTCCATCAAAGGTATCTGGTGTGTGCCGAAGTATTCCAATCCCCAGGGATATTCCTATTCCGATGAGACGGTGAGACGTTTTGCCAGATTAAAGCCGGCAGCCCAGGATTTCCGTATTTACTGGGATAACGCTTACACCATCCACCATCTTTATGACAACGATCAGGATCATCTCATTGAGATCCTGGCTGAGTGCAAGAGAGCGGGCAATCCGGATCTGGCTTACAAGTTTGCTTCCACATCCAAGATCTGTTTCCCCGGCTCCGGCATCGCGGCCCTGGCGGCGTCTCCCAACAACCTGGAGGACATCCGCAGACAGCTGTCTGTGCAGACCATCGGCCATGACAAGGTAAACCAGCTGAGAAATGTGAGATTCTTCAAGGACATCCACGGAATGATCGAGCATATGAGAAAGCACGCGGATATTCTGCGGCCGAAGTTTGAGGCTGTGGAGCGGATCCTGGATCAGGAGCTGGGCGGCCTGGGCATTGCGGAGTGGACGAAGCCGAAGGGCGGATACTTCATCTCTTTTGAGTCCCTGGACGGCTGCGCCAAGGAGATTGTGGCCAGATGCAAGAAGGCCGGAGTGGTGCTGACAAACGCGGGCGCTACCTATCCTTACGGAAAGGATCCCCACGACAGCAATATCCGGATTGCACCTTCTTATCCGCCGTTAAACGACCTGGAGCTGGCCACGGAGCTTCTGTGCCTGTGCACGAAGCTGGTGAGCACGGAGAAACTGCTGGCCGATATGAAGAACGGCCCGAAGAAAGCACCTGCTGCCCAGGCGGCAGAAGAGGCGTAAAAGCCGGAAATAAAAGATCCCGACGGCATGTGCCGTCGGGATTATTGCCATCAGGGATCTTATGTGAGAGAAAAGAGGATCACATTCATGAATGCCTGGAACGCGGAGGTCTGATATTTGTCCTGAAGAAAGGTGACGTGGGTGGTACAGTCCAGGTTAAAATCCGGGACGGTCAGCTCTGTCAGAGTTCCAGCCTCCAGATCTGCCTCCGCCAGGGCCCTGGGGAGGATGGCGACGCCAATGCCCTCCCTTGCCGCCTTTAAAAGAATGGCGGAGCTGGTGCTGGTCCAGGCGGGAAGAGCTGTCAGGTCATAAAAGAGAAAGGCGCTGTCCACGATCCGCCGGATCATACTGCCCGGTTCCTTTAAGAGCAGAGGCTGTCTGGCAAGCTCCGGTACGCTCAGCTCTCCGGCAGATGCGGCCGGAAAAGCGGGGGAGCAGAGAATGGCCAGGGGCTGGGAGGAGACGGGAACCTTCACAAAGTGTTCGTCATCTGTCATGCCTTCCGTGAGAGCCATATCAATTTTGCGATGGATCAGCTGCTTTTCCAGCTCCGATTCGCTGTCCACAAAGACGCGGATCTGGATCTTTTCGTGGCTGGGACGGAATTTTTCCAGAATGGGAAACAGAACCGTGGCGGCCACCGACGGCGTGGCTCCGATTTTCAGCTCATACCGGACTTCATCGGCCTGAAATCCCCGCTGTAGATCCTCGTAAAGTTCCAGAAGAGGGATTACTTTGGACAGAAAGAGCTGGCCGGCTTCGTTCAGCACGATCTTTCTGGCGGTCCGGTCAAAGAGCTGGGTCCCCAGAGATTCCTCCAGCTCGCTGATGGTGCGGGAGATGGCCGGCTGAGTGGTGGAGAGGCGTTCCGCGGCTTTCGTGATGCTTTCCTCTTCACAAACGGTTTTAAACGTATAAAGCTGCTTGATTTTCATATGAATTCCTCGTATAGATACCAAAAATATTATGATAATAATATACCATTACAGCTATAAAAAATCCAGTATTTATTGCAGAAATATTATGATAAAAAGGAGATAACAGGTTGAAGCTGAACAAAGGAAAGATTTTGATCCTGCTGGCGTGCGCGGCGGCCCTGCTGGGCGGGTGCGGGAGACGGCAGACGGAACCGGTGAGCCGGTCCGGTTTTCTGCTGAACACCTTCGTCACGGTGACTCTCTATGACTCGGAGGATGAAGCCATCCTGGACGGGTGCATGGATCTGTGCCGGGAGTATGAAGGCCTGCTCAGCCGTACCATAGAGACCAGCGAGATTTATCAGATTAATCACCGCCCCCCGGGGACCAGAGAGATGGAGGTGTCTGAGGACACAGCGGATGTGATCGAAAAAGGCCTGTATTACAGCCGGCTGTCGGGAGGGGCGTTTGACATCACCATCGAGCCCATCAGCTCCCTGTGGGATTTCACATCGGAAAATCCCCAGGTACCGGATCCCTCCCTGATCGAGGAAAACCTGCCGAGAGTGGGGTATGAAAAACTGGAGGTGGAGGGGAACAAAATTCTCTTTTCCGACGACGGGACCACCATCGATCTGGGGGCCATCGCGAAGGGATTTATCGCAGACCGGATGAAGGAGTACCTGCTGGATCAGGGAGTGAAGAGCGCCATCATCAATCTGGGAGGCAATGTGCTCTGTGTGGGCGCCAACGGAAAGAATCCCTTCCGCATTGGAATCCAGAGACCGTATGCCAGTCACAATGAGACGGTGGGAGTGGTAGAGGTGGAGGATATGTCAGTGGTTTCCTCCGGCGTCTATGAGCGCCATTTTGAGAAAGATGGGATCAATTACCACCATATTTTAAATCCGGAGACGGGGTACCCCTACGAGAACGGCCTGACGGCGGTTACCATTCTCTCCAGACAGTCGGTAGACGGGGACGGGCTGAGCACCACCTGCTTTTCGCTGGGTCTGGAAAAGGGAATGGAGCTGATCGATTCCCTGGACAATGCCTGGGCGGTGTTTATCACCGACGACGGAGAGCTTCATTACTCAGAGGGAATGGAGCAGTGGATGAAGGAAGAATAGGCCGGCAGAGAGAGGCCGGACAGGTTCCGGCGGCGGTGGCGGCAGGCTTTACATTTCCAGAAAGGTGTAATACAATAGCCGGAAAGATGAAAGGATGGGAAGACAGATGACAGAATGGATTAAGGAAAAACTGGTAAACCGGGAAACGGTTTCCTATTTGATTTTCGGCGTGCTCACCACTCTGGTGGACTGGGTCTCCTACGGAATCATGCGAGAGCCTTTCGGGTACCGGACAGCCACCATACTCAGTCAGGTTTTCGCCATCCTGTTCGCCTATGTGACCAATAAGATTTTTGTGTTTGAAAGCTTCGACTTCCGCCCCAGGCATCTGGTGCGGGAGATGGCCAGCTTTTTCGGCTGCCGGCTGTTTACGGCCGTCTTCACCTATGTGGCCATGGTGGTTCTGGTGGACGGACTGGGAATCACCCAGGATATGCTCTGCAAAATAGCCGTGTCGGGCATCTCCCTGGTGATGAACTACGTGTTCAGCAAGCTGATCATATTTCGGAAGCGATTGACGGGGAAAAGATGAGATGAGACAGGGAGAGGCGGGACAGGCAGCCAGTGAGCTGGACGAAATTCTTGAAGTTATGGAGAAGAGAGAGATGGATAATAAACTGCACTGCGGCGGAGAAGACGCCGCTCTGGTAGGGGAGGAGACCTGGTGCGGGGAGGAAGAGCTGATCGTGGAGGATCTGGACGGGGAGGAAACCGGCCGGCCGGCGCCGTCGGCGGGCGGGCAGACATCTGAGCCGGATCCCGGGCCGGGGCCGGCGGGAGAACCGGGAACGGCGGCTGGATCAAAGCCGGTCTCCGGGGCTGATTCGGCGCAGAGATCCGGGGCGGTGAGAATGCCCCGGAGAGCCAGTCTGATCCGTCCGGTGGATGGACTGCTGGCGGCCTTCTGGATTCCGGTGGTAATTATGATTATCATTTTTATCCAGCGGGAGATTTTCCCCTTTGGAGAAAACAGTTTTCTGCGGACGGATATGTACCATCAGTACGCCCCCTTCTTTTCGGAGTTTCACCACAAGCTGAGGACGGGCGGAAGCCTGCTTTACAGCTGGGATGTGGGCGGCGGGGTAAATTTTGCGGCTCTCTATGCCTATTATCTGGCCAGCCCGGTGAACTGGCTGATTATTCTGTGCCCGAAGGCCTACATCATCGAGTTCATGACCTATATGATCGTGTTCAAGATCGGCCTTTCCGGTCTTACCTTTGCCTGGTATCTGAGAAAGCACGGGCGGGCCGGTGATTTCGGCGCGGCCTTTTTCGGGATTTTCTATGCTCTTTCCGGGTATATGGCGGCTTACAGCTGGAATATTATGTGGCTGGACTGTATCTGGCTGTTCCCCCTGATTATGTGGGGGCTGGAGCGGCTGGTGAGGGAGAAAAAGGGTCTGCTCTACGGCGTGACCCTGGGGCTCTCCATTCTTTCCAATTATTATATCTCCATTATGATCTGCCTGTTTATGGTGATCTATTTTGTCAGCCTTCTGATTCTGGAAAAGAGGAAGAGATGGGGAGATTACCTGAAGATCTGCGGCCAGTTTGCGGCGTACTCTCTGCTGGCCGGGGGGATGGCGGCGGTTGTGCTTCTGCCGGAGATCTTTGCCCTGCAGATGACGGCTTCCGGAGATTTTAACTTTCCCCAGACCTTCAGCAGCTATTTCTCCATCATCGACATGCTGGCCAGACACATCGGCAATGTGGAGGTGGAGGTGGGGCTGGACCACTGGCCCAACATTTACTGCGGCGTGGCTGTGTTCCTGTTCTTCCTGCTCTATCTGGCCTGCAGGAAGATTCCTGTGAGGGAGAAGGCGGTGTACTGCGCTCTGCTGCTCCTGTTTTTTGCCAGCTTTTCCATTAATGTGCTGAATTTTATCTGGCATGGCTTCCACTATCCCAACAGCCTGCCCTGCCGTCAGTCCTTTATCTACATTTTTCTCATGCTGTTTATCTGCTACCGGGCGTATATGTATCTGGGAGAGACCCCCTGGAAGCATGTGGCCATCGCCTTCTGGGGATCGGTCTGCTTTGTGCTGGTGGCGGAGCAGACGGTGACGGATGACGCTTTTCATTTTATTGTGTTTTATGTGGCAATCCTGTTTCTGGCGGTGTATGCCGGTCTGATCTGGCTGTATCAGAAGAGCCGGATCAGCGGCAATGTTCTGGTGCTTCTCGCCCTGGCGGTGGTGTCTGTGGAGGCGGCGGTGAACACCACGGCCACCAGCGTGACCACCACCAGCCGGACGGCCTACGTGGCGGACAATCAGAATGTGATTGATCTGGTATCCGGCCTGATGCCGGCGGACACCTTTTTCCGGGTGGAAAAGGTGGACGGAAAGACGAAAAACGACGGGGCCTGGATGAATTTCCCGTCAGTCTCCCTGTTTTCCTCCACGGCCAATGCGGATATGACGGATTTCTTCCGGAACATGGGATGCGAGGCGTCCACCAACGCCTACAGCATTGAGGGGAGTACGCCTCTGGTGGACTCCCTGCTGTCCATCCGCTACGGTCTCTATTCCTGGAACCAGGGGAGCAATCCCCTGCTGACCCTGGCGGGCCAGGAGGGAGATACCTGGCTGTACCGGAAATCGTTCACCCTTCCCCTTGGCTTTGGTATTTCCACAGACCTGGAGGACAACTGGCAGCTGGATCTGGGAAATCCGGCGGACGTGCAGAATGACCTGTGCACAGTGTTAGGCACCTCCTGGGTTCTGGAGGAGGTCTACGGACAGGACGGCGGCGGCACCTACAGCTACGGGGTGGAGAAGGAGGGCGAGTATTACGCCTATATCTCCAACCGCCAGATCAAGGAGGTCCGGGTGAACTGGGGAGAGGAGAGCACTACCTTTGACAATGTAAACCGGGGATATCTGCTGGAACTGGGCAGATGCCAGCCGGGGGAGGAGATCCTTCTCACTGCGGCGGATGAGGCGGGGGCGGACATGAAAGTCCGGCTGTACCGGTTTTCCGACAGTGCCCTGGAACAGATCTATAACATCCTGAGCAGGGAGGAATGGGTGCTGACGGAGTGGACAGACACTACCCTGAAAGGCTCCATCCAGATGGAGGAGGCGGGCCTTCTCTACACCAGCATCCCCTTTGATCAGGGATGGACCGTTCTGGTGGACGGGGAAAAGGCGGAAACCAGAAAACTGTTTGACACCTTCCTCACGGTGGAGCTGCCCGCGGGAAGCCACGAGATTGAGATGACCTATGAGCCTCAGGGACTCCGCCTGGGAGGGGCTGTTACAGCCGGAAGCGTGGCGATCCTGGCGGCCATCGGCGCGGGCGGCTGGATCCGCAGAAGGAAAAAGGAGAGATGACGATGGAACTGGAAAAATTTTTGACGGAACTTTCCTCCGGCGCTCCTGTGCCCGGGGGCGGAGGGGCATCCGCTCTGGGCGGCGCCCTGGGAGCGGCCCTGGGGCAGATGGTGGCCAATCTGACTGCGGGAAAGAAAAAATATGTCCAGTGGGAGGCGGATATTCAGGACTATCTGAAAAGGCTGGAGGATCTGAAAGTCCGTTTCCTCAGGCTGGCGGAGGAAGATGAGGAGGTATTTGCCCCTCTGGCGGAGGCCTACCGCCTGCCGGCCGGCACGGAGGAAGAACGCCGGCACAAGGAGACAGTGATGGAAGAAAGGCTTCTGAACGCCAGTCTGGTGCCCTTAAAGCTGATGGAGACCGCCGTGGAAACCCTTCAGATCCTGGAAGGACTGGAGGAGAAGGGAAGCGTGATGGCGGTCAGCGATGTGGGGGTGGCGGTCCAGTTCGCAAGGACAGCCGTCACCGGAGGAGCCATGAACGTGTTTATCAATACCAAATCCATGAAGGACCGGAAAAAAGCCGGACAGTTGAACTGCCGGGCGGAGCAGATGGTCCTTGAGGGGACGAAAACCGCGGACAGCATATACGATCGGGTGACGGCCAGACTTTGCCGGGAGCAGGCCGGCTGAGCCGCCGCCGGCGGGATCAGAAAACAGGAGGAACAGGATGATTGCATTAAAGGGAGCGGAGGTTTCCGCAAAAATACAGGCTCAAGTGGAGCGGCAGCTGGAGGAACTGGGCGGCTATGTGCCCTGCCTGGCCATTGTCCGGGTGGGAGAACGCCCGGATGATCTGTCCTATGAGAAGGGGGCCCTCTCCCGGATGAAAAAATATGGACTCCGGGCGGAGAGCTATTCCTTCCCGGAGGATGTATCCATGGAGAAATTCCGCGAGAAATTCCGGAACATCAGCGGAGACGACCGGATAGATGGGATCCTGCTGCTGCGGCCTCTTCCTCCTCAGCTGGACGAGAAGGAGATTGAGAGAATGATCGACCCGGCGAAGGATCTGGACGGCATCTCCCCGGAGAATATCGCCCGGGTGTTTGCCGGGGATGAAACCGGTTTTGCCCCCTGTACAGCGGAGGCAGTGGTGCGGATGCTCAAGAGCTATGAGGTGCCTATCGAGGGAAAGCGGGCGGTGATTGTGGGCCGCAGCGCTGTGGTGGGAAGACCCCTGGCCATGCTTTTGCTGAAGGAACACGCCACGGTCACGGTATGCCACACCAGAACCAGAGACCTGGAGCGGGTATGCCGGGAGGCGGAAATTCTGGTGGCGGCGGCGGGAAAGCCCCGGATGATCGGCGCCGCCCATGTGAGAGAGGGAGCGGTGGCCGTTGATGTGGGGATTAACGTGGATGAAAACGGGAAGCTGTGCGGAGATATAGATTTCGAGGCAGTGTCGGAGAAGGCGTCCATGGCAACCCCCGTGCCCGGCGGCGTGGGAGCGGTGACCACCGCGGTTCTGGCGGAGCATCTGGTGAGGGCGGCCGCCATGAGAAGAAAATAGAAAAAGACGAAAATAGAGAAACAGGAATATGCCCTGCATAATTTGTCCTTTCCATGCAGAAAATAGGAGAAATAACTGGAATGGAGGATATTATTATGTGGGGCATTTTAACTGCGCTCCTGTCGGGAGCGCTTATGAGCATTCAGGGAGTGTTTAACACGGAGGTGACGAAGCAGTCCAGCGAGTGGGTGTCCGCGGGATGGGTTCAGCTGACGGCCTTTGTCACCTGCGCGGCGGTCTGGCTGTTTACCGGGCGTCAGAGCATATCTGCCCTGATGGAGGTGGAGCCGAAGTACATGCTGGCGGGAGGAATCCTGGGGGCCTTCATCACCTACACAGTGATCCGCAGCATGGAGAGCCTGGGCCCGGCCAGGTCCGCCCTCCTCATCGTGGTGGCCCAGATCCTGGTGGCCTACGGAATTGAGCTGTTTGGTCTGTTTGGGGTGGAGAAGGCGGCCTTTGAGTGGAAGAAGGCCCTGGGAGCCGCGGTTGCCATCGCAGGAATTATTATTTTTCGCAGTTGATTTCCTGATAAGTTTTATGTAAAATAGAATCTGTCAGGCTGAATAGGGCTTCCGCGCGGACAAAGGGGTGCGGAACGCTGTGATAAAACAATACTGGAAAACCATAATTGCCGCCTGTTTTCTGGCTGCGGCGGGAGTCTGCTACAGCTGCAGCGGCGGAGGAGTTTCAGAGAATATGGGTGGAGAACAGATGGAAAGCCTGGGGACGCCTGCCTTGTCTGAAAGCGAGGCACAGACCCAGGCTCCTGTTTACCATTACGTACATATCTGCGGGGAGGTGAATGCTCCCGGCGTGTACAGAGTTTTAGAGGGGAGCCGCATATTTCAGGCCGTGGAACAGGCAGGTGGATTCACGGATGATGCGGCTTCTGAATATTTAAACCTGGCGGAGCTCACAGAAGACGGGATGAAGATTGAGGTTCCCTCAGTGGAAGAGGTGGAAAACGGAGAGTTTCCCGTTTCCGGAGATCCGGCCGCTGCCGGCGGAAAGGTAAATATCAACAAGGCCACGGCCCAGGAGCTGATGACCCTTACGGGGATCGGAGAGTCCAGGGCGGCGGATATTATCCGGTACCGGGAGGAGAACGGCGGGTTCCAGACTGTGGAAGACATTATGAAGGTGCCCGGCATCAAGGAAGGGGCATTTGAAAAGATAAAAGACAACATCAGCGTGTGATCAAGGGGAAGAGCAATGGCAAGAGCATTAGTTGTGGACGATGAGAAATTGATTGTGAAAGGGATCCGCTTCAGCCTGGAACAGGACGGAATGGAAGTGGACTGTGCATATGACGGGGAAGAGGCCATCAATATGGCAAAGGCGAAGGAGTACGACATTGTGCTCCTGGATGTGATGCTGCCCAAGCATGACGGATACGAGGTGTGCCAGGCAATCCGGGAGTTTTCCGAGATGCCTATTATCATGCTGACGGCGAAGGGCAGCGATATGGATAAGATCCTGGGCCTGGAGTACGGGGCGGATGACTACGTGACAAAGCCCTTTAACATCCTGGAGCTGAAGGCCAGGATCAAGGCGATCATGAGGAGAAATTCCAAGCGCAGCCGCGGCCAGCAGAAGCAGGAGAACAAGGTGGTGACTGCCGGGGATCTGAAGATGGACCTGGAGGCCAGACGGGTGTTTATCGGCGAAAAGGAGATCAACCTGACGGCGAAAGAATTTGATCTTCTGGAGCTTCTGGTGTGCAATCCCAATAAGGTCTACAGCAGAGAGGCTCTGCTCACCTACGTCTGGGGAAATAAGGCCATGGACACGGGGGACGTGCGCACGGTGGATGTGCATGTGAGGCGGCTTCGGGAGAAGATTGAGCCCAGCCCCAGCGATCCCAAATACGTTCATACCAAATGGGGCGTGGGATACTATTTTCGAGCATAAGGAGCGTACAAAACGATGAATTACAGGATCAGAACAGTGAAGCCGGAAGATCTGGCGGGAGTGACGGCTCTGGAGGCGGAGTGCTTTCCCGCCGCGGAGGCGGCCGGCGAGGAATCTCTCAGGGAGAGGATCGGCGCCTTTCCGGAGAGCTTCTTCGTGGCAGAGGAGGAAAATGGCCGGATCATCGGCATGATCAACGGCGCGGTGACGGACCAGAAGACCATCAGCGACGATATGTTTGAGGACGCGGGCCTTCACAGGCTGGATGGGGACTACCAGAGCATTTTCGGACTGGACGTGGCCCCGGACAGGAGGCGGCAGGGAATTGCGGCGGAGCTGATGGAGCACATGATCCGCTCCGCCAGGAACGCGGGGAGAAAAGGCGTAATTCTCACCTGCAAGGACCGGCTGATCCACTACTATGAGAAATTCGGCTACCGGAATATGGGAGTATCCGCCTCCGTCCACGGGGGCGCCGTGTGGTACGACATGATCCTGGAGTTTTAGGCCATGAAGATCACAGTGGTGGCGGTAGGCCGGCTGAAGGAAAAATTTTACGAGCAGGCCGTGGCGGAATATGCCAAGCGGCTGAGCCGTTACTGCAGGCTGGAGATTGTCCAGGTGGCGGATGAAAAGACGCCGGACGGGGCGTCTGAGGCAGTGGAACGGCAGATCAAAGAGAAAGAAGGAAAACGGATCCTGGCCCAGATTCGGGACGGAGCCTATGTGATCGCTCTGGCGATTCAGGGGGAGATGGTGACCAGCGAGGAGCTGGCGGACCGTCTGGAAAAGCTGGCCGTGGGCGGAACCGGCCATATGGTCTTTGTCATCGGCGGTTCCCTGGGTCTTTCCGACGAGGTACTCCGGCGGGCGGACTGGAAGCTGAGCTTTTCCAGGATGACTTTTCCCCATCAGCTGATGCGGGTGATCCTTCTGGAGCAGGTGTACCGGAGCTACCGGATTCAGAACGGGGAACCGTATCACAAATAGACGGGCAGGAAGAGGAGTTTGATGGAAATGAATCGAATCGAGCTGGTTCATCAGCTGCTGAGAGAGTGCGTCCTTTCCGCAGCGGCGGTGGACGCTTTTCTGGAAAAGCCCAGGAAATACGCTGCGGATGACAATTTGTATATGAGAGAAGTGCATTTTGTGGTGGCGGTTGGTCCGGACCGATCTCCGACCATGAGCGAGATGGCCCGCTCCCTAAATGTAACGCAGGGGGCAGTGACACAGATGGTCAGTCGCCTGGAGAAAAAAGGTTACGTGGTCCGCTCTAAGGACGTGAGGGATAAGCGAATGACAACGGTCTCTCTCACGGATCAGGGCAGACGGCTTTACGAGGAGCACCTGATTTACGATCAGAAAAAGTTTGCTTTTTCCAGTGAATATCTTAACAAATACAGAGATGAAGATCTGGAGAAACTGATCGAGTATGAGCGCCTGGTTCAGCAATTATTCACAAATCAACGATAAAATTTTTGGAAAAAACAGAGAAAAATCCCAATGCTGTTGACGGCGTTGGGATTTTTTGTTATAAATACTTTAGCAACTAAAGCAGAATCCTGCTTTTAATTTTAACCAAATACTTTAGCATATAAAGCAAAATAAAGGAGGGCATTTTATGAAGTATGATTTTGACCACGAGGTTCCCCGTTTTGGGACCTACAGCATGAAGTGGGACGACGATGACTTTTTTAAAGTGATTACGCCGAATCTGAGGCTCGATCGGGAGACGATCCGCCTGAATCTGGCAGATATGGATTTCCGGTGCGCGCCTCCCATTGCCAGAGCCATGCACAGAGTTGCGGATTTTGAGAATTTCGGGTATACGACTGCAAATTCAGCGCCGGAATATACCAAGTCCATCATCGACTGGTACAGACGCCGCCATCAGGTGGAAGTCAGGAAGGAATGGATCGTTCACTCCAATGGGGCCATTGACGGGGTAGAGCAGGCCATCCGGGCCTTTTCCGAGCCGGGAGACGGCGTGATCATATGCCGCCCGATTTACCGCAATTTTACCAGCGTCACAGATAAGACCGGCCGCCATGTGGTGAACTGCCAGATGATCAACAGAGGAGACGGAGATTATGAAATGGACTGGAACGCGGTGGAAGAAGCCTGTCAACAGCCGGAAAACAAGGCGTTTATCCTCTGCTCCCCCCAGAATCCGGTGGGAAGAGTGTGGACGGAAGAAGAACTGAAGAAGATCGCCGGGATATGCCGCAGAGGAAATGTAGTTTTGGTGTCCGACGAAATCCATTCCGATATTATCCGCAGGGGAGTGGTGCACCTGCCTGTCATTAAGGCTGTGGAGGATACGAGCAATATCATTCTGGTTTCCGGCGCGAATAAAACCTTTAACCTTATGGGGCTTCACTGTGCCTACAGCATAATACCTGATGAAAACCTCCGGAAACAGTATCAGAAAAACTATGAACCTCCCATGCCCACACCGTTTGCCATTGCGGGCATGACAGCTGCCTACAATGAATGTGAAGACTGGCTGGATCAGCTCAATGATTATCTGGATGATACGATGGCAGACGCGGTGGATCAGATCCATCAGAAACTGCCGCTGGCAAAGGCGTATCTTCCCCAGGGGAGCTACGTCCTGTGGATCGATTTTTCCGGTTATGGATACAGTACGGAGATTCTTCAGGAGTTAATTTATCAGAGAGCCAACGTAGCTCTCCAGAAGGGCAGCTCCCACGATCCGGATGAAGGCGGTCAGTTTATGAGAATGTGCGTGACCTGCTCGAAAGGGAAAATCAGGGAGGCCATTGAACGGATCGCTGCAGCTTTTGAGGAGTATGAAGCCGGAAACCGGAAGTAGAAGACCGCTGATCGCTTCGGCCAGAGACGGCTGGCTTCCCTCTTTTCTTGCCAGATCTACCAAAAAAGGTGTGCCCTACGTGATGGGACTGCTCTATCTGATTGGGGTTGTGCCTATTTTGCTGGGGATGGATCTGGGAGATGTGGCGACGATCTGTCTGTTTCCGGGCGCCATTACCAAGATTTTCACCGATATCTATGCCATGACCGTTCCGGGAAGATTTAAAAAGGAATGGGGAGAAAGCGGCGGCATGTCGGTGGGGATTTACCGTTTTCTGCTGGTCCTTTCGTCCATCGCGTCCGTCATTCTGGGAGTATTTTACTTCATTTCCAATGACCTGAAAATCGCGATGATTGTTGTTACTGCTGCCATATTTATCTATGGGTTCCTGTGCAGCAGATTCGGGCATATTACCATTCAGGCGAAGGAGGAGTACCGGGAAAACTAGGAAAACTAATTGAAAAAAAGCGGCCGATCCCGTATAATTTCCAAGGAATTTTACCGGCTGCGGCATCTGTATCACTTACGGCGGGTTTTTTCAGACCCGCCTTTTTTGAGGCTGCAGAGTGAGAAAACTGGAACATAAAAGGACGGAACTATGAACAACAATCTGAGCCGCCTTAAGGCGGCGCTGGCGTACATACTGGTGATCCTGCTGCTTTTAGGCGGCATATTTCTGGCGGTGCGGTTTATCCGCTTTGGAGTGAATCTGAAGCCGTGGGAGGAGACGTCCGCGGCGGAAGAGGCGTCCGGGGAACCGCCGGGGGAGGCCGGCGGAGAGAAGACGGAAGGAGAACAGAAAAGGGAGCCGGAGGAGAATGGGGAAAAAGAGAAAAATGGAGCCGGTTCCCGGGAAAAACAGGAGGAGACGGCGGCGGAAACGACGGAGAAGCCCGGCGGGGAAACAGAGGTCTGCGCCGGTCCGCCGGATGTGATGCTGGCTTCTGACCTCCACTACCTCAGTCCTTCCTCCCACGATGACGGCCCGGCTTTCTGGAACATGGTGGAGAAGGACGACGGGAAGCCCAGCCAGTACAGCGGGGAGATGACGGACGCCCTGCTGGCGGAGGCGGAGAGAGTCCGCCCGTCGGCCCTGATTCTGACCGGCGACCTGACCCACAACGGGGAGAAACTCAATCATCTGGAGCTGGCGGAAAAGCTGAAGGGGCTTCAGGAGAAAGGGGTGACGGTGCTGGTGATCCCCGGAAATCACGACATCAAGAACCCCATGGCTGCCGTTTACTTCGGCGGGGAGAGGGAGCGGGCGGAGCAGCTGGAGAGCGGGGAGAATTTCTATGAGATTTACCGGGAATTCGGATACGATGAAGCCATGGCCAGGGACAGCGCATCTTTAAGCTATGTGTATGCCTTAGATGACACCCACTGGGTGATGATGCTGGATTCCTGTCAGTATGAGGATAAAAATCATGTGGGAGGCAGGATCCGGGAGGAGACTCTGCAGTGGATGGAGGAGCAGCTGGAGCTGGCCCGGGAGGCGGGAGTTTCCGTGCTTCCCGTGGCCCATCACAACCTGCTCTCCGAGAGCCGCCTGTACACCACGGAGTGCACCCTGGAAAACGGCCGGGAGGTGACCAGTCTGCTGGAACAGTATGAGATTCCCCTTTATATCAGCGGCCATCTCCACGCCCAGAGGATCAAGAAGCACAAGGAAGGGCCGGGAACGGAGGAGGACGTTTACGGAATTACGGAGATCGTGCTGGGGCCCTATTCCATACCGCCCTGTGAGTACGGATATCTGAGCTGGGATGAGGAGGACCGGATGACTTTTGAGACCAGAACCGCAGATGTGGCGGGGACGGCAGCAGCGGCGGGGAGTGAGGATGAGATCCTTCTCCAGTTTGACCGGGAGGGGGAGGAACTGGTCCGCCAGGTTATCCGCCGCCAGCTGAGGCAGACGGTGCTGCCTGTGTCGGAGGAGATGGAGGAGCTGATGGTCAATCTCTACGCAAATCTCTATGTGGATTACTGCGCCGGACGGCCCATTGACCGGAAATCGGTGACTTCCACAAGGGGCTACGGGCTGTGGATGCGGGTGGCGCCGGATGGCCGGTACTTAAAGGAGATGGAAGAGATGATGCGGGACACGGAGACCAGCCACCGGGAGTGGGCGCAGAAGTAAGAAAAACTTCAGTTGTGGCCGGAAGAAAAGTCTGATACTATGGAAATATCAAAAAACAAGGAGGAGAACCATGTATCGGATTTCAAATTTGACAGACAACGACGACATTCGGATCCTGGAGAGCGCGGGGGCTTTTACGGTGATCGAGTATCTCAGGGACTTAAGCGTATCCCCCCAGTCCGCCATGAACGCCTATTTCTGCGACGCCATGAACGTGCGCAAGCGCCAGGTGATCTGTGAGCTTTCCAAATCGCCGGTGACGGTGCAGGCAGGGGCCATGCAGTGGATGGTGGGGGATGTGAACGCCACCACGGGAATCAAGGGAGTGGGAGATCTCTTTGGAAAGGCGGTGCGGGGCAAGGCCAGCGGAGAGTCCGCCATCAAGCCGGAGTACACGGGAAGCGGAACTCTGGTGCTGGAGCCCACCTACAAGTATCTGCTGCTTCTGGACGTGGGCCAGTGGGGAGGCTCTGTGGTGCTGGAGGACGGATTCTTTCTGGCCTGCGAGTCCAGCCTGAGGCACAAGGCGGTGATGCGGTCCAATCTGTCCTCCGCCGTGGCGGGAGGCGAGGGGCTTTTCAACCTGTCTCTGGTGGGAAACGGCATCGTCTGCCTGGAATCCAGCTCTCCGAAGGAAGAGCTGATCGAGATCACTCTGGAAAATGACGTGCTCAAGATCGACGGAAACATGGCGGTGGCCTGGAGCGGCGGTCTGGAGTTTACGGTGGAGCGGTCAGGAAAAACCCTGCTGGGATCGGCGGTGTCCGGCGAAGGCCTGGTGAATGTGTTCCGTGGCACGGGAAAGGTGCTCATGGCTCCTGTGGATAAAGTTTGACAGGTGACTTTTTCTGCCGGCGGTGCTACAATGGGAAAAAGGCCGAAAGGCAGAAAAGAGGAGACAGCACAATGGAGATTCGGTTTGCACAGGAGAAGGACAGCAGGCAGCTGCTGGATATTTACGGGCAGTACATAGATACGACGGTGACTTTTGAGTACTGTCTGCCCACGGTGGAGGAGTTTGCCGGGAGAATCCGGGAGATAGGGGGAGAGTACCCTTATCTGGTGTGTGAGGATGAGGGAAGGGCAGTGGGCTATGCCTACGCCCACAAGCCTTTTGAGCGGGCGGCGTACCAGTGGGATGCGGAGTTGTCCATTTATCTGGACCGGAATTACACCTCTGCGGGGCTGGGGAGCCGGCTGTACGAGATCCTCATGGAGATTTTAAAGCTCCAGGGGGTGCGGACGGCCTACGGCTGCGTGACCATGCCCAACCCAAAGAGCGAACGCCTTCACAGGCGGATGGGATTTGAGAAGATCGGAGTCTTCCACAATACGGGCTACAAGAATGGAAAATGGCTGGACGTGGTCTGGTATGAAAAACAGATCGCGCCCTACGGCATGGATCCGAAGCCGGTGATCTCCATCGGGGAGATCAGCAGGGAGAAGCTGGAGGAAATCATCCGGCTGGACCGGTGAGGTTTCCATGGATTCCTGGCGGAAATCGTTGCATTTCCGCCTTCTTTTTTTGTATAATGAAAGTATTCATGAGGAAAAAGAAGGAGGTTACAGATTATGGATATGGTAACTCTGGGAAAGACAGGAATTACAGTGCCGAAAAATGGTTTTGGAGCTCTGCCGGTGCAGCGTGTGGGCATGGAGGACGCGGTAAAACTCCTTCGCGGCGCTTACGAGGGCGGCTTCCGCTTTTTTGACACGGCAAGAGCTTATTCTGACAGCGAGGAAAAGCTGGGAGAGGCTCTGGCTGATGTGAGAAAAGAGATCTATCTGGCTACGAAGACCATGGCGAAGGACGGGGAAGGGTTTAAACGGGACCTGGAAACCTCCCTGAAGCTGCTGAAGACCGATTATCTGGACATTTACCAGTTCCACAATCCGGCCTTCTGTCCGAAGCCGGGGGACGGCACCGGCCTCTACGAAGCCATGGCGGAGGCGAAGGAACAGGGCATGGTGCGCCACATCGGCATTACCAACCACCGGATCGGCGTGGCGAAGGAGGCCATTGAGTCCGGTCTCTATGAGACCCTTCAGTTCCCCTTCTGCTATCTGGCAACAGAGAAGGATCTGGAAGTGGTGGAGATGTGCCGGAAGGCGGATATGGGATTCATTGCCATGAAGGCTTTGTCCGGCGGACTGATCACCAATTCTGCCGCCGCCTACGCCTACCTGGCCCAGTTTGAAGGCGTGCTGCCCATCTGGGGCGTTCAGAGACAGAGCGAGCTGGAGGAATTCCTCCGCTACATGGACGAGCCGCCTGCCATGACGGAGGAGCTGCAGGCGGTGATCGACGGAGACCGGAAGCAGCTTTCCGGCAATTTCTGCCGCGGCTGCGGCTACTGCATGCCCTGTCCGGTGGGAATTGAGATCAACACCTGCGCCCGCATGAGCCTGCTGATCCGCCGCTCCCCCTCGGAGAAACAGCTGACGGAAAAGGCTCAGGCCATGATGAAGAAGATTGAGAACTGCCTTCACTGCGGGGCCTGCGCGAAAAAATGTCCCTATGGACTGGATACGCCCAGACTCCTGGAGGAGAATTACAAGGACTATCAGGAAATCCTTGCCGGAAAACCCCTTTAAATTCTTCCGGCAGGGAAAAAGAGAGGGAGGTTTGTACAGATGGATGCTATTTTTAAGAGAATCAGCGTGAGAAAGTATGAGGACCGGCCGGTGGAGCCGGAAAAAGTGGAGAAAATCCTCCGGGCCGCCATGGCTGCCCCGTCGGCGAGAAACCAGCAGCCCTGGGAGTTTTATGTGGTCACGTCAAAGGAGAAGATCCAGGAATTGTCCCAGTGCAGCCAGTACGCTTCCTTTTTAAAGGACGCCCCCCTGGCCATCGTGCCCTGCTGCCGGAAAACGGGACTGGCTTCTCCCCTTTATGGGGAAATTGATCTGAGCATTGCCACGGAACACATTCTTCTGGAAGCCGCAGAGCTGGGGCTTGGCACCTGCTGGATGGGAATTGCTCCTGTCCGGGAGAGAATGGATGCGGTGAACCGGGTGCTGGGGAATCCGGAAAATCTGGAAGCCTTTGCCCTGGTGGCCTGCGGTTATCCGGCGGAGGAGCGGCCGCAGCAGAACCGGTACGACGAATCCAGAATCCACTGGATCCGCTGAAAGGAGGAGCCGCGAATTATGAGATATCCAAAGCCGCTGAAGCCGAATGGAACCATCGGATTTGTGGCCCCGTCCTTTGGCTGCGGGGAGGAGCCCTTCCGCACCATGTTCGAGTATGCGAAAGATTCCTTTGCCGCCAGAGGCCACGGCCTGGATCTGGGGCCCAACTGTTATGAGGAGAAGGGCATCGGCATCAGCAACACGCCGGAAGCCTGCGGGAGAGAGCTGACGGAGTGGTACTGCCGGAAGGAAAATGACGCGCTGATCTCCTGCGCCGGCGGGGAGCTGATGTGCGAGATTCTGGACTATGTGGATTTTGAGAAGATCCGGAAGGCGGATCCCAAATGGTTTATGGGATTCTCCGACAATACCAATTTCACCTTCCTGCTCACCACCCTGTGTGACACAGCCTCCATCTACGGACCCTGCGCCGGATCCTTTGCCATGGATCCCTGGGACCAGTCCCTGAAGGACGCCTACGGCCTGCTTCGGGGAGAGATCGGGGAGGTGCACGGCTATCCCCTGTGGGAGAGGGGCGGCATGGATCTGGAGGCGTCCCTCCGGGAGAAGGATCCCAGGGCCCCCTACCGCCTGACGGAGCCGAAAGTGCTGAAAAGTTTTGTGGGAGCGCGGCAGGCCGGGCCGGAGGAGGAGATCGCCTTCCGGGGCCGTCTGGTCGGGGGTTGTCTGGACTGTCTGGCCAATCTGGCGGGAACGGGCTACGACGGCGTCCGGGCTTTCGCGGACCGCTACCGGGAGGACGGGATCATCTGGTTTCTGGAGTCCTGCGATCTGACGGTGATGGCCATGCGCCGGGCGGTGTGGGAGCTGAAGCACGCCGGATGGTTTGGCCATGTAAAGGGCTTCCTCATCGGACGTCCCCTCCATTTCGGGGAGGAGATCATGGGCCTGGACCAGTACTGGGCAGTGACGGATCTGCTGGCAGAGTACGGCGTGCCGGTGATCATGGACGCGGACTTCGGCCATCTGCCCCCGGCCATGCCTCTTGTGAGCGGCGCTGTGGGAGAGGTGACGGTGAAGGGCAATGAGATCGGAATCCGGTATGAAATGAAATAGAAGAGATGGAAAAAAGGGACACCTCCGGGAAACCGGAGGTGTTTTTATGGGCAAACAATTCCTTGAAACCCCACATGTCCTGTGATAAAATGGGATTGTTTTTGAGATGATAATACAAAAGAAAAAACAGAAGGTGCAGGTAGAACAATGGGCAAGAAAAATGACAATTACCTGGTGCAGGGCAGCATTCTGGCGGCGGCCGGCATCGTCGTCCGTCTGATCGGGCTGTTTTACAAGGTCCCCATGACCAGGATTCTGGGGGATGAGGGAATCGGATACTACAACACTGCCTATGAAATATACAATATCGGGCTGATTCTCTCCTCCTACAGCCTTCCCCTGGCGGTGTCCAAGCAGATTGCCAAGAGCCGGGGCGGCCGCAGACCGGGAGACGTGAAGCGGATCTTCAACTGCGGCATCGCTTTCGGGGCCTTCGCGGGAGGTCTGATGACCGTTCTGCTGATCTTCGGCGCGGACTGGATCGCTTCCAGCCTGTTTAGGAGCCCGGGAAGCGCCCTTCCCTTAAAGGTGATGGCCCCCACCATTCTGGTGTTTGCGGTGATGGGGGTGTTCCGGGGCTTTTTCCAGGGGCGGGGCAATATGATCCCCACCTCCATCTCTCAGATCATAGAGCAGCTGGTTCACGCGGGAGTGAGTATCTGGGCTTCCTATGATTTTATGAAGCGGTTTGCCGATCAGCCCAATCCGGCATCCTACGGGGCAGCGGGAGGAACTCTGGGCACTTTTATCGGCGCGCTGGCTGCCTTTGCTTTCCTGGGGGTGGTGATGGCCCTCTACTGCCGGGGCGGCAGACACCGGAGCGAGGGAAGACATTCTTCCTATAAACGGGTGGCTGTGGGGCTGTTCCTCACAGTGGTGCCCATTATTTTAAGCCAGACAGTGTATCAGCTCAGCGGTTCGGTGGATAACTCCATGTTCGGCATCATCATGGGTGGAAAAGGCTTCGGGGAGCAGGAGCGGATGGAGCTTCTGGGCATTTACAGCGGCAAGTACCGTCTGCTCACCAATGTGCCCGTGGCCATCGCCACTTCCCTGGGAGCGTCCATGATCCCCAGCATCGTCACCTCCAAGGCTATGAAGAAAAACGGGGCGGTGCGGAGAAAAATTTATATGACTGTGAAATTTAACATGCTCATTGCCATTCCCTGCGCCGTGGGTATGGGAGTGCTGGCCTCT
>DXFM01000002.1 GCA_019114465.1 Candidatus Lachnoclostridium avicola | reverse complement strand
TCCTTATCTTTCTCAGAATAAGCTACCCGTGGCATTACATCACCTCGCGCAAAATAAAAACAAAATATAATTTTCGTTTTTATTTTAATACATTTAATAGAAAAATGCAAGAGAAGTATACTATTAAAATGGGGTGATTTCCTTTTGACGTCGCCCCCACCGGACCGATGGGGCCTAGCGGGCCCACTGGACCGACCGGCCCGACAGGCCCGACGGGAGCAGCAGGAGCGGCGGGAGCCACCGGCCCAACCGGAGCCACGGGTCCGACCGGCCCAACCGGCCCCACCGGGGCAACAGGAGCGACCGGTCCAACCGGCCCAACCGGAGCCACCGGCCCATCGGGTGAGGATGGCGAGGACGGAGCGACGGGAGCAACGGGAGCCACCGGCCAGGCGGCCACGGTGAGAGTGGGAACGGTGACCACCGGAGAACCTGGGACGGAGGCGGCCGTGGTGAATTCAGGCACAGAAAATGATGCGGTGCTTGATTTTACCATCCCCAGCGGCCAGACCGGCCAGCCGCCGGCATTGGAGCTGCTGTCCGCGTTTTCCAACCCGTCTCAGTCGGGAACCTCCGGAACGGCGCTGATTTTTGACAGAAACGGCCTGGTTTACGGCACTGCGCTGTCCCACGCCAATAACAGCTCTGTGGTCACAGTCAGCAAGCCGGGAGTGTATTCGGTGGAATTCCACGGATCGGTGGGTCCGGCCGCAGGAGTGGACTTCCCGCTGAATGTGCTGGCGTATCTGACGGTAAACGGGTCCTCCGTGTCCGGTGCGGCCGCTCAGCACACCTTCCACACCTCCACAGAGATGTCCAATGTGGCATTTTCCGCCCCCATTGCGGTAACCACCGCTCCTGCGACCCTGAGCGTGATCGGGGAAGGCGGGAATTTCCTGTACAGTTCCATTGGGATTACGGTCACAAGGCTGGGAGATATTCCTTCCTGAGCCCTCCGGAACACAGAAGTATTGAGGACGCGCACAGGGCGGCGGCCGGGGATTTTCCCCGGCCGCCGCTGTCCGCTGTCAGACATATCCCCCAAAAGGATTTGCCGGACAAAACAAAAAAGCGTATCACTGAGAGATACGCTTTTTTCAGCGTGCCGAACAAGATTCGAACTCGCGACCTTCTGATCCGTAGTCAGACGCTCTATCCAGCTGAGCTATCGGCACACACTGCATTGCTGCAACATTTATATTCTATTCTACCAGGTGCGATTTGTCAAGCGTTTTTTAGAAAAACTGAGGACGCGTCCCGGAATTCTTGTCCCGCCGGGGAAAATCCGCTATAATAGAGCCATTGCAGTAGAAAAGAGGAGACATCATGGCGGCAGAAAAATGGATGGTATATACAAAACGGGCAGATTTTCAAAAGATTGCTGATGAGTTCGGCATCAGTCCGGTGACGGCCCGCATTATGAGGAACCGGGATGTAGAAGGAGAGGAGGCAGTCCGCCGCTATCTGTTCGGCGGCATCGGGGATCTGTACGATCCCCACCTGTTAAAGGATGTGGATCTGGCGGTTTCCATTCTGAAGGAGAAGATCGCGGATGGAAAGCGTATCCGCATTATCGGAGACTATGATATCGACGGGGTCTGTTCCACTTATATCCTGTACACCGCGCTGACCCGGGTGGGAGCGAAGGTGGATTATGAGATTCCGGACCGGATCAAAGACGGCTACGGTATTAACGGGATGATCATAGAAGCGGCATACCAGGACGGGGTGGACACTCTGCTCACCTGCGACAACGGCATCGCCGCCGTGGAGGAGATCGGCCGGGCGAAGGAGCTGGGCATGACGGTGGTGGTCACCGATCACCATGAGGTGCTGAATGTGGACAGGCAGGAGATCAAACCGGCGGCGGACGCGGTGGTGGATCCGAAGCAGAAGGACTGCACCTATCCCAATCCGGAGATCTGCGGCGCGGTAGTAGCCTGGAAGCTGGTCCGCCTCCTCTACGAGACATTCGGCGTGGAGGAGCGGGAGTGGCTGGAGCTGCTGGAATTTGCCGCCGTGGCAACGGTGGGGGACGTGATGAGACTCCAGGATGAAAACCGGATTATCGTCCGGGAAGGATTGAAAAAGATCGGATCCACAAAGAATCTGGGCCTGCGCTGTCTGGCGGAGAAGAACAACCTGGATTTAAATCACCTGACAGCCTACCACATTGGCTTTGTCATCGGTCCCTGTTTAAATGCCGGCGGCCGCCTTCAGACGGCTAAAATGGCCCTGGCCCTGCTGCTGGCCCGGACCGGGGAGGAAGCGGACCGGCTGGCCCTGGAGCTGAAGGAGCTAAATGACCAGAGAAAGGACATGACCGTAAAGGGAACGGAGGAGGCCTCGGCCCTGGTGGATCAGTATTACCAGAAGGACAAGGTGCTGGTGGTGTTTCTGCCGGACTGCCACGAGTCCCTGGCCGGCATCATCGCCGGAAGACTGAGGGAGAAATACCAGAAGCCGTCCCTGGTGCTGACCCGGGCGGAAGGCGGGGCAAAGGGTTCCGGACGGTCCATCGAGAGCTATCACATGTTTCAGGGACTGGTGGAGGTGCGGGATCTGCTGACCAAATTCGGCGGCCATCCCATGGCAGCGGGATTTTCCCTGCCGGAGGAAAACATTGAGGAATTCCGCCGCCGGCTCAACGAGAACGCGAAGCTGACGGAGGATGATTTTACAGCGAAAATCTGGATCGACGTGCCCATGCCCCTGGAATACATAACGGAAGATCTGGTGCAGGAGTTTAAGCGTCTGGAACCTTTCGGCCAGGGAAATGAAAAGCCTTTGTTCGCCCAGAAAAACCTGGGCATTCGCAGCGCCCGGGTGCTGGGGAGAAACCGGAATGTGGTCCGCCTCTCCCTGGTGACGGAAGGGGGATTTCCCATGGACGGCATCTGGTTCGGCCAGGGAGATGAATTCATGGAGCAGATGGGACAGTTCCGCCGCATGGACGCCGTCTATTATCCGGACATCAACGAATATAACGGGAACAGAAGCCTGCAGATCGTTGTGAAGAATTTCCGGTTCCGATAAAAGATGGGAAGAAACGGCGCCGCCGGAGGCTGGGAAAGGTCCGGCGGGCTGAAAAGATCCGGCAGAGCGGAGAGATCCGGCAGAGCGGAAAGATCCGGCGGCAGTTGCCAGAACAGACCCGCCTGTGTATAATAAGACCTAAAGACTTAAAAGGAGGTACACAACAATGGTGAAAGAAGTCATGGATCTGATCGCCGCGTACGACGGCGAGGTAGGAGCGGCCATTCGTGCCGAGTACGACAGACAGTCCAGAAACCTGGAGCTGATCGCATCCGAGAACATTGTGTCTGAGCCGGTGATGATGGCGATGGGCACGGTGCTCACCAACAAATACGCGGAAGGATACCCTGGAAAACGGTATTACGGCGGCTGTCAGTATGTGGACGTGGTGGAATCCATCGCCATAGAGCGGGCAAAGAAGCTGTTTGGCTGCGATTACGCCAATGTGCAGCCCCACTCCGGTGCCCAGGCCAATATGGCGGTGTTCATCGCCATGCTGAAGCCGGGAGACACGGTTATGGGCATGAATCTGGATCAGGGCGGCCATCTCACCCACGGAAGTCCTGTGAATTTTTCCGGAATGTATTTCAACATCGTGTCCTACGGCGTAAACAGCGAGGGCTTCATTGATTACGATGAGGTGGAAAAGCTGGCCATGGAGAGCCGGCCGAAGCTGATCATCGCCGGAGCCAGCGCCTACGGCAGAACCATTGACTTTAAGCGGTTCCGGGAGATCGCCGACAAGACGGGAGCCTATCTCATGGTGGATATGGCCCACATCGCCGGCCTGGTGGCCGCAGGCCTCCATCCCAGCCCCATTCCCTATGCGGACGTGGTGACCACCACCACCCACAAGACCCTGCGGGGACCCAGAGGCGGCATGATTCTGGCAAATAAAGAGGCGGCAGAGAAATTCAACTTCAACAAGGCCATTTTCCCCGGCACCCAGGGCGGTCCCCTGGAGCACGTGATCGCGGCGAAAGCGGTCTGCCTGGGAGAGGCTTTGAAGCCGGAATTCAAGGCGTATCAGGAGCAGGTGGTAAAGAATGCGAAGGCCCTGGCAGCAGCCCTTCAGAAGCAGGGCTTCCAGGTGCTCACCGGAGGTACGGACAATCACCTCATGCTGGTGGATCTGCGGAATATGGAGATCTCCGGAAAAGATCTGCAGAACCGCTGCGATGAAGTGTACATTACCCTGAACAAGAACGCGGTTCCCGGAGATCCCAGAAGCCCATTCGTCACTTCCGGCGTCCGCATCGGTACCCCCGCGGTGACCACCAGAGGACTGGTGGAGAGCGACATGGAGAAGATTGCCGAGCTGATCTGGCTGGCGGCCACGGACTTTGAGGCGAAGGCAGACTACATTCGGGAAGAAGTGACGAAGATCTGTGACCGGTATCCCATTTACCAGTAATGGAAAATAATTGACATTTTTCTCTGAAGTTTCTATAATTTAACTATTCGAGGTTCAGAAAGCATACAACGGAGTAGAACGCAGGCTCTTTGTATGCTTTTTTCCTTATAAAATCAGAATAAGGAGGAAGAGACATTGATTGAAACAGCACTGAATACATATCTGGAAGAAATCGACCGGAAAAAGGACAGTCTGGAAAAGCTGAGCGACGAGATCTGGGGATTTGCGGAGACAGCTTTCAGCGAGCATCAGTCGGTCAAGGCTCTGACAGATTATCTGAAGGCGGAGGGATTTACGATCACAGACCACGCTTACGGTGTGGACACGGCCTTTACGGCGGAATTTGGACATGGAAAACCCCGCATCGGTATTCTGGGAGAGTTTGACGCCCTCTCCGGTCTGAGCCAGAAAGCGGGAGTGACGGAAAAGGATCCCCTGGTACCCGGGGCCAACGGCCACGGCTGCGGCCACAACCTGCTGGGCGTGGGATCGGTGGCGGCCGCTCTCGCTGTGAAAAAGTATCTGGAGGACGGCCATGAGGGCACAGTGGTCTACTATGGCTGCCCGGGAGAGGAAGGCGGATCCGGCAAGGCGTTTATGGCCAGAGGCGGAGCGTTCAAAGATCTGGACTGCGCCCTGACCTGGCATCCGTCCACGGTCAATGCGGTGAGCAAGGACAGCTCCCTGGCCAACTTCCAGGTGCTCTACAGCTTTAAGGGCATCAGCGCCCATGCGGCCGGCTGCCCGGAGATGGGCAGAAGCGCTCTGGACGGGCTGGAGCTGATGAACGTGGGCACCAACTTCCTGAGAGAACATATGCTGGACAAGGCGAGAGTTCACTATGCCATCATTGACACCGGCGGCTATTCTCCCAACGTGGTTCAGAGCGAGGCGAAGGCTATTTATCTGATCCGCGCACCGAAGGTGGGCGAGGCCCTGGAGCTGTACAAGCGGGTGGACAAGATCGCCCAGGGCGCTGCCCTTATGACGGAGACCGAGGTGGAGAAGAGCCTGATCAAGTCCTGTGCCAATATGGTTTCCAACCGGGTGCTGGAGCAGGTATTGTACCAGGCCATGGAAGATGTGGGAGTTCCCTCCTACACAGAAGCAGAATATGAAAAGGCGGCGGAGTACACGGCCACAGCTCCGGCGGGATCGGACCGGAGTTATGATGAGATGATCGAAGATCATCTGATTCCGGAAAATGTGGCTTTCCTGAAGAAGAATAAGCATGACCGTCTGTATGATTTTGTGGTGCCCTATGAGAAGATCCATCTGGTTATCGGAAAAGGCGGATCCACCGACGTGGGAGACGTGAGCTGGATGACCCCCACTGCCCAGTTCAACACAGCCACCTGGGCGCCGTCCACTCCCGGACATTCCTGGCAGGTGGTTTCCCAGGGCAAGTCGGAGACGGCCCACAAGGGAATGCTGTATGCCGGCAAGGTGATCGCCCTGTCCGCCATCCGGCTGATGGAGGATCCGGCGCTGATTGAGACAGCCAGAAAAGAGTATGACGAGGATATGGAAGGGCAGACTTACGTGCCCATCCCGGATGATGTGAAGCCCAGACCCATCAGCGACATTCAGTAAGGAGAAATCCGGGAAAGAGAGATCTGGGAAAGGTCTGGACCGGAAAAGACAGACGAAAAAAGAGGAGGCGGAGCCTGCGGATTAACCGCAGTGCTCCATCTCCTCTTTCTTTTTCAGATTTTTATGGGCGGTGGCCAGCATCAGTTTAATACGGTTCAGCTGGTTCACCTCGCTGGCGCCGGGATCGTAGTCCACGGCGATAATGTTGGCGTTGGGATAGTGCTGACGCAGCTCTTTGATCACGCCCTTGCCCACAATGTGGTTGGGCAGGCAGCCGAAGGGCTGGGTGCAGACGATATTTTCCACTCCTGAGTGGATCAGCTCCAGCATCTCGCCGGTGAGGAACCAGCCCTCTCCAGTCTGATTGCCGAGAGATACGAAATCCTGTGCCATGGAAGCCAGGTTGTCGATCCGGGCCTGGGGGGTAAAGTGCCGGCTGGCCTCCAGCTCTTTCCGTGCCGTCTTGCGGAAGTACTCCAGCAGGGAGATTCCCATGTTGCACAGGCGGGCGGTGGAGCGCTTGCCTCCCAGATGGTCCGCCTTGAAATTGCTGTTGTAGAAGCAGTAGAGCAGGAAGTCCATGAGATCCGGCATGACTGCCTCCGCTCCCTCTGATTCCAGCAGCTCCACAATGTGATTGTTGGCCAGGGGGGAGAATTTTACCAGGATCTCTCCCACAACTCCCACCTTCGGCTTCTGGATATCCAGGCGGGGCAGGTTGTCAAAGTCGCGGATGATGCCTTTCACATTTCTGGCAAACTCCACCATGGCCGGGTTCTTTTTGGAGACGGACTGGATGCACCGTTTTTTCCACTTCTCGTGGAGAGCGTCGGCGGAACCGGGTTCCTTCTCGTAGGGCCTGGTGGCGTAGAGCACCCGCATGAAAATATCGCCGTACACCACAGCCTGCATGGCCTTGGTGAGCATGAGCGGCGTGATGGTAAATCCGGGGTTCGTCTCCATGCCGTTGGCGTTGACGGAGATTACAGGGATCTGGGACATTCCTGCCTTATCCAGAGCCCGGCGGATAAATCCGATGTAGTTGGATGCCCGGCAGCCGCCTCCGGTCTGGCTCATGACCACTGCCGTGTGGTCCAGGTCGTATTTCCCGGACAGCAGGGCGTCCATGATCTGGCCGACGACGATGAGGGACGGGTAGCAGGCGTCATTGTTTACATATTTTAAGCCCACGTCGATGGCGTTGCGGTCGTCGTTCTGAAGCACCTCCAGCTTGTAGCCGAAGGAGCGGATTGCCGGTTCAATGAGCTCAAAGTGGATGGGGGACATCTGGGGACAGAGGATGGTGTAGCCCTTCTTCATGTCCTTGGTAAACATCACCCGGTTGTAGGCGCTGGATACCACTTTCCGCTCCACATGCTTCTGGTTTTTCAGCCGCAGGGATGCGATCAGAGACCGGATCCGGATTCTGGCGGCTCCCAGGTTATTGACCTCGTCGATCTTTAAGACGGTGTAGATCTTGCCGGACCGGGTCAGAATATCATTGACCTGATCGGTGGTCACGGCGTCCAGACCGCAGCCGAAAGAGTTTAACTGGATCAGGTTCAGGAAGTCGGAGTTTTTCACCACCTCCGCCGCCCGGTACAGACGGCTGTGGTACATCCACTGGTCGGTGACGATGAGAGGACGGTCCGGATGTCCCAGATGGGAGATGGAGTCCTCCGTCAGCACGGCAAAGCCGTAGGAGGTGATCAGCTCCGGAATTCCGTGGTTGATTTCCGGATCCACGTGGTAGGGACGGCCGGCCAGCACAATGCCCTGCCTGTGGTTTTCCTTTAACCAGGCGATGACTTCCTCGCCCTTCTTTTCCATATCCGCCCGGGACTGGAGAAGCTCCGCCCATCCTTTTTTGGCCGCGGCAGCGGTTTCTGCCTCCGGAATATCGTATTCCTTCTTAAAGAAGGTCACCAGCTGCTCCGACAGTACTTCCTCGTTGGTAAAGGGGATGAAGGGGTTCATAAAACGGATGTTTTTCTCCTTGATCTCCTCCACGTTGTTTTTAATATTCTCCGCGTAGGAAGTGACGATGGGGCAGTTGAAATGATTGCCCGCCTCCGGCGTCTCGTTCCTCTCGTAGGGAACGCAGGGGTAGAAGATGGCCTTAATATCCTGGGCGATGAGCCAGGCGATGTGGCCGTGGACCAGCTTGGCCGGATAGCACTCCGATTCGCTGGGAATGGACTCAATGCCCAGCTCATAGAGCTTTTTCGTGGACTGGGGCGACAGCACAGTGCGGAAGCCCAGCTCCTTGAAGAAGGTGGCCCAGAACGGATAATTCTCGTACATGTTCAGCACTCTGGGAATGCCGATGGTGCCTCTGGGGGCTTCGTCCGCCGTCAAAGGCTCATAGTCGAACATCCGGTGGTATTTGTAGTCAAACAGGTTGGGAATGTCCCTGGTGACCTTTTCCTTTCCCAGACCTCTCTCACAGCGGTTGCCGCTGACAAAGTGGCGGCCGCCGCCGAACTGGTTGATGGTGAGCACGCAGTTGTTGGTACAGCCCCTGCATCTGGAGATGGAGGTGGTGTACTTTAAGTTCAGAATCTTATCCAGGGGAAGCATGGTGCTGCCCTTGGAGGCGTCGTAGCGCTCCCTGGCGATGAGGGCCGCGCCGAAGGCGCCCATAATGCCGGCGATGTCCGGCCGTACCGCGTTGCAGCCGGAGATTTTCTCAAAGCTGCGGAGCACGGCGTCGTTGTAAAAGGTTCCGCCCTGTACCACCACGTGTTTTCCCAGATCGGAGGGGGAGGTGATCTTGATTACCTTAAACAGAGCGTTCTTGATGACGGAGTAGGCCAGACCGGCGGAGATATCCGCCACAGAGGCTCCTTCCTTCTGAGCCTGTTTTACGTTGGAGTTCATGAACACGGTACACCGGGTGCCCAGGTCCGTGGGGTTTTTGGCAAACAGAGCCTCCTTCGCGAAATCCTTCACGTCGTAGTTTAAGGATTTTGCGAACGTCTCAATGAAGGAACCGCAGCCGGAGGAGCATGCCTCGTTTAACTGAACGCTGTCCACCGTGCCATTTTTAATGCGGATGCACTTCATATCCTGACCGCCGATGTCCAGGATGCAGTCCACATCCGGTTCGAAGAAAGCGGCGGCGTAGTAGTGGGAAATGGTCTCCACCTCTCCCTCGTCCAGCAGAAAGGCGGCCTTTAACAGGGCCTCGCCGTAGCCGGTGGAGCAGGAGTAGACGATTTTCGCCTTCTCGGGAAGCTGCTCGCTGATCTCCTTCATGGCCCGGATGGCCGTGGCCAGAGGACTTCCGTGGTTGTTGTCGTAAAAACGGTACAGCAGGCTGCCGTCTTCTCCCACCAGAGCCACCTTTGTGGTGGTGGAACCGGCGTCGATGCCCAGATAGCAGTTGCCCTCATAGGTGGCCAGGTCCGCTTTTTTCACGCAGTGGCCGTTGTGGCGCTGGGTGAATTCCCGGTACTCCTCCTCATTGGCAAAGAGGGGTTCCATCCGCTTTACTTCAAATTCCATCTGGATGCCGTGCTCCAGCTTGTCAATCAGGTCCTCAATACCGATGACGGCCTTTCCCTCGCTGTTCATGGCCGCGCCGATGGCGGCGAACAGGTGGGAGTGGTCCGGAGCGATGATGTGCTCCGGCGTCAGGTGGAGAGTCCGGATAAAGGCGTTCCTCAGCTCCGGAAGGAAGTGGAGCGGGCCGCCTAAAAACGCCACATTTCCGCGGATGGGCTTGCCGCAGGCCAGTCCGCTGATGGTCTGGTTCACGACAGCCTGAAAAATAGAAGCGGCCAGGTCTTCTCTGGTAGCTCCTTCATTGATCAGCGGCTGAATATCTGATTTGGCAAATACGCCGCAGCGCGCGGCAATGGGGTAAATGGTTCGATAGTTCTTTGCGTATTCGTTCAGGCCGGCGGCGTCCGTCTGAAGAAGGGAAGCCATCTGGTCGATAAAAGAACCGGTTCCTCCGGCGCAGATTCCGTTCATTCTCTGGTCGATACCGCCGGTGAAGTAGATGATCTTGGCGTCCTCGCCGCCCAGCTCAATGGCCACGTCCGTCTGGGGAGCGTAGTCCTGAAGAGAAGTGGCGACGCTGACAACTTCCTGCACGAAGGGAACTTCCAGGTGCTTGGAAAGGGTCAGTCCGCCGGATCCGGTGATCATGGGAGCCAGCCGGACAGAGCCCAGTTTGTCAAAGGCTTTCCTCAGAAGCCCGGCCAGAGTTCCCTGAATGTTGGCAAAATGCCGTTCGTAATCGGCGAACAGCATATGGTTTTCCTGATCCAGGATGGCGATCTTCACGGTTGTGGAACCGATGTCGATGCCGAGAGTGTTATGTAAATCCTTCATATATACGCGGGATAAATCCCTGCCTCCTTTGTATTATGAAACATATGTGGTTGACGTAACTTTAAGTACGGGGTACAGTTTAGCATAAATTAAGAAAGAATACAATTGGTAAACAGTGTTAAAATCTTGTAAAAAGTCGAAGAGAATTGAAAAATAGGAGAAAAGAGCGGTTTATCACACGTTGACAAAAGAAAAAACCGTAACTATAATGGTATACGTCGGAACTTTGGCATTTCCTTATATAATATGGAAAGAACGGTTCCGTCATAAGAAAGTAAGAAAGGACAGCGGCAGGTTATGGACAGTGGCTCGTGTTACCACGCGGAAATTGAAGAAGGACGAAAGCGGAAGCCTGCACTGGCCGGCGGATTTTGATCCGCCCTTTCCTGGTGCAGGTGACCGGCGCTGCACTGGCGAAAGGAGAATAAGGAAATGATTCGTATTTTTAAGACGGAGGATGGGGCAGTTCATCAGCAGGATGAGACCAGCACCGGATGCTGGGTCGCTCTGACGGATCCGACGGCGACGGAGATTCTGGAGATCGCGGATCAGTATCACATTGATCCCGACGATCTGCGGGCGCCTCTGGATGAGGAGGAGAGATCCCGTATTGAGGTGGAGGATGACTATACCCTGATTCTGGTGGATATTCCTCTGATCGAAGAGCGGAACGGAAAGGACTGGTATGAGACCATCCCCATGGGCATTGTGACCACAGAGGAGGCCATCATCACCGTGTGCCTGGAGGACACGGCGGTTTTAAGCGCGTTTATGGATGGACGTGTGAGAAACTTCCATACTTATATGAAGACCAGATTTATTCTGCAGATGCTTTACAAGAACGCGCAGATGTATCTGCAGTATCTGAGGGTGATTGACAAAAAAAGCGGAGAAATTGAGAAAAAGCTTCACCAGTCCACCAAAAACCAGGAGCTGATCGAGCTGCTGGAACTGGAGAAGAGCCTTACCTACTTCATTACCTCCCTGAGAGCCAATGAGGTGGTGCTGGAGAAACTTCTGAGAAATGAAAAGATCAAGAAGTATCCGGAGGATGAGGATCTGCTGGAGGACGTAATTATTGAGAATAAGCAGGCTATTGAGATGGCCAATATCTACAGCGACATCTTAAGCGGTACCATGGACGCTTTTGCCTCAGTAATTTCCAATAACCTGAATATTGTCATGAAATTTTTGTCAGCCATCACCATTGTGATGTCCATCCCCACCATCATATCCGGATTCTACGGTATGAACGTGAATGAGACGGGAATGCCTTTCGCGGGCAGTCCCTGGGGATTTCCCATTATTATTCTGTTTGCCGTGATGGTATCCATATGTGTGGCGTTCTGGTTCTATAAAAAGGACTACTTATAATATGGAAGGAAGACCGAATGGAATTTTTCAGAAAACTTGAGCGGAAATACAGCAGATATGCCATTCACAACCTGATGAATTACATCGTGGCCATGTATGTGGTGGGTGTGATTCTCCAGTATGTGAATCCCATGTTTTATATCCGATGGCTGTGTCTGGACGCGGAAGCGATCCTTCACGGACAGATCTGGCGGATCGTCACATTTATGATCTGGCCGCCTTTTGGAAATCTGGTTTCCAATGCTCTGATGATCTATCTTTACTATTCTCTGGGCAGCACCCTGGAGAGAGTGTGGGGAGCGTTCCGCTTCAATGTATACTTTTTCCTGGGGATTCTGGGACATGTGATCGCGGCTCTGCTGCTGTATCTCCTGTTTGGCAGCAGGGTGATTCTCACCACCACGTATCTGAATATGTCCCTGTTCCTGGCGTTTGCAGCCACGTTTCCGGATCTGCAGTTCTGGATCTGGTTTATCATTCCCATTAAGGCGAAGTGGCTGGCGCTGATCGACAGCCTGTTTATCATTCAGGGCTTTTTGGTGGGCAGTGTGGCCACCAGGGTGGAGATAGTGTTCTCCCTGCTGAATTTTATCCTGTTTTTCCTCATGACCCGCAACTACAGCAAGGTCAATCCCAGAGAGATCAGGAGGAAACGGGAGTTTAAGACTCAGGTGAAGATGAAACCCCAGGGCAGAACCCACCACCGCTGCGCAGTCTGCGGCAGGACGGAGCTGGACGGGGACGATCTGGAGTTCCGCTATTGCTCGAAATGTGAGGGCAATTATGAATACTGTCAGGATCACCTTTACACACATAAACATGTGACAAAGGATTCACAATAAATCATATCAAATTAGGATGTTATTCCGGAGGGCTAGAAAATGAGAAAAACTAAAATTGTCTGTACAATGGGACCGAACACGAATGACAGAGAGATGATGAAACAGCTCGCGTTAAGCGGCATGGATGTGGCCAGATTCAATTTCTCCCACGGTGACCATGAGGAGCATAAAGGACGTCTGGAGCTTTTGAAGAGCGTTCGTGAGGAGCTGGGAATTCCGGTGGCGGCTCTGCTGGACACCAAGGGACCGGAGATCCGTACCGGCGTGTTGAAGGATGACAAGAAGGTAACTCTGGTAGAAGGACAGGAGTATGTGCTGACCACCAGGGAAGTGCCTACAGATGACAAGATCTGCTATATCAACTATGAGCAGCTTCACGAGGATGTGGTTCCCGGCAATAAGATCCTGATTGACGACGGCCTGATCGCCATGGAAGTGGAGAAGGTGGAAGGCACAGAGATCCACTGCCGTGTGCTCAACGGCGGCGAGCTGGGGGCAAAAAAAGGAGTCAATGTTCCCAATGTAAAGATTAAGCTTCCGGCTTTGACGGACAAGGATAGGGAGGACATCATCTTCGGTATCCATGAAGGCTTTGATTTCATCGCCGCTTCCTTTGTGAGAACGGCGGACGCCATTCGGGAGATCAAGAAGATTCTGGAAGAGCATGACTACGAGATGGGCGTCATTGCCAAGATCGAGAACGCAGAGGGAATTGAGAACCTGGATGAGATCATCGAGGCAGCCGACGGCATTATGGTAGCCAGAGGCGACATGGGCGTGGAGATCCCGGCGGAGAAGGTTCCCTATATTCAGAAGACCATTATCAGAAAGTGCAATGAGGCCTGCAAGATCGTAATCACGGCTACCCAGATGCTGGATTCCATGATCCGCAATCCCAGACCCACCAGAGCAGAGGTGGCCGATGTGGCCAACGCCGTGTACGATGGAACGGATGCGGTAATGCTTTCCGGTGAGACGGCCATGGGCAAGTACCCGGTGGAAGCTGTGAAGATGATGGCCAAGATCGTGGAGGACTCCGAGTCCCATCTGGATTACACCCAGAACCATCACAGCGCAGCCACTGTGGTACAGGGAGTGAGCAATATCTCCAACGCGGTCTGCTCTGGAACGGTTTCCACTGCCCACGAGCTGGGAGCGAAGGTGATCGTTACCCCCACCATCAGCGGATTTACGGCAAAACTGCTCTCCAAGTGGAGACCGGAGGCTCCCATCGTGGGACTGTCCCCCAGCGCTTCCGCAGTGCGCCGGATGATGCTCTACTGGGGCGTGAAGCCTTATCAGGCAAAGAGAGCTGACTCCACCGATATTCTGGTATATGCTTCCATCGAACTCCTGAAAGAAAAAGAAGTGGTGAAGCAGGGAGATCTGGTGGTAGTGACCGCAGGAGTGGTAAGCTACTCCAAGCGCCATGAGCCGGCCAGCGACACCAATATCATGAGAGTGGTAAAGGTTGACTAAAAAATAAAATTTTACCATATGGACAAAGTGGTCCGCCTTGGGTACAATAGCAGTACGCTGTTGCCCAAAGGCGGATTTATTTTTTCAAGGGAAACTGTGCTCCTGCGAAAACGGCAGGATGGAGATACTTTATATACGAGAGGAGAATTTGATTATGGAGAAGAAACCGTTTGTGACCCTGGAGCAGCTGGAAAAGATCGTGAAGGATTACCCGACTCCCTTCCATTTGTATGACGAGGCGGGAATCCGGGCCAATGCGAAACGAGTGCAGGAAGCCTTTTCCTGGAATCCCGGATTTAAGGAGTATTTTGCTGTGAAGGCCACCCCCAATCCCCGGATCCTGGAGATCCTGAAGGATTACGGCTGCGGCACGGACTGTTCCTCAGCCACTGAGCTGATGATGTCTGACGCCGCCGGATTCTCCGGCCATGACATCATGTTCTCCTCCAACGACACGCCGGCGGAAGAGTTTCAGATGGCGGACCAGCTGGGGGCCATTATCAACTTGGATGATTTCACCCACATTGAGTATCTGGAGGAGGCCATCGGCCACATTCCGGAGACCATCTGCTGCCGGTACAATCCCGGCGGAGTTTTTGAGATCAGCAACGGAATTATGGATAACCCCGGCGACGCCAAATACGGTATGACGGAGTCCCAGCTGATGGAGGCGTTCCGGATTCTGCGGGAGAAGGGGGCGAAGCACTTCGGCATCCACGCGTTTCTGGTGAGCAACACGGTGACCAACGACTATTACCCCATGCTGGCCGGGGAGCTGTTTGAACTGGCTGTTCGGGTAAAACAGGAAACCGGAATAAAGGTGGACTTCATCAATCTCTCCGGCGGCGTGGGAATTCCCTACCGTCCCGATCAGGAACCCAACGACATCTACGTCATCGGTGAGGGCGTGCACAGAGAGTACGACCGGATCCTGGTTCCCGCCGGCCTGGGTGATGTGGCCATCTATACGGAGATGGGCCGTTTTATGCTGGGACCCTACGGCTGTCTGGTGACGAGGGCTATCCACGAAAAGCATATTTATAAGGAGTACATCGGCGTGGACGCCTGCGCGGTGAACCTGATGCGGCCGGCCATGTACGGCGCCTACCACCACATCACGGTGATGGGAAAGGAGAACGCCCCCTGCGACCACAAGTACGACGTGGTGGGTTCTCTGTGTGAAAATAACGACAAGTTCGCGGTGGACCGCATGCTTCCGGAGATTCAGAGGGGAGATCTGCTGGTGATCCACGACACCGGCGCCCACGGCTTTTCCATGGGATACAACTACAATGGAAAGCTGCGCTCCGCGGAGCTTCTGTTGAAGGAGGACGGTTCCGTCCAGCTGATCCGCCGGGCGGAGACGGCAAAGGACTATTTTGCCACCCTGGATGTGTGCGAGGAGATGAAGAAATATCTGTAAAATGCAGGTTCCGTGAAGGAACTGACAGAGCCGGATAAGAAAAGCCGGGCCCTGCGCCTCAAAAGAAAAGATGAGGCACAGGGCCCGGCTGCTTTTATCCCAAAACAGAAAAATCCCTCTGCCGTGATGAAGCAGAGGGGGGACTTTTTCTTTGTCTTTCGAATTCGGGATTTCAAAAAAGGGTAAAAGTTAATTGCTTTCTTTATGGTTCAAGTATAGCACAGGCCACTGGAAAATGTTTGAAGACTGTTTAAATAGATTATGAAGATTTTCTTAATATTTGGCCTTTTTTGTCCGAAGACGAAAGGAATGTAATGAAAACGTAAGGCTACGGATTGGAGACAGAATCGGCTTCCCACTCCAGGACGGCGCCGCTGTAGGCGTCAATCTTAAACTCGTATTCCATGCCGTCAAAATCCAGCCAGCCCTCGTATTCCATGCGGCCGTCATCCTCGTCCAGTTTCAGCCGGATGTCTGTCCCGGAGGCCCCGGGAACCCGCTGCAGCACCACGGCTCTGGCCTGATCCTCGGTGAGCATACCGGAACCGGACTGGGCGTAGGCGGCGCTGCCGCCGGCATCGTAATCATAATTGATCACCGCTCCGTCCTCCGCGCTGATGTCATAGCTGTATTCGGCTCCGTCTGTGCTGTAAAATTCCACTTCAAAGATGGACTGTCCCCGGTGAAAATCCGTTTTCACCTTCATGTGGGCAACCTGGTCTTCCGTCAGCCCGGCGTGGGACAGGGCGATGGACTGGGCCTGGGATTCTGAGATGGCGCCGGAGCTGGCCGCGCCTGTCTGGGCGGATGCAGGGGCCTGGACGGAGCCGCCTGCCTGTGCACTGGAATCTGCCGCCTGGGCTGCGGAGCCGCCTGCCAGAGCCGCGGAGGTCTCCGCCTGGGGGCTGGGATCCTCTGAGCTGTCGGAGGTTTCTGCCCCGGAGCTGCTCTCCGGAACCGCTTGGGAGACATCCTTCTCGATGACGACGCCGGTCATGGCGTCAATGTCGTACTGGTATTCCGTGCCGTTCTCCGTAAAATTCACTTCGTAGTAGAAAACACCGTCCCTGTTGTCTAAGCCGGCGGAAGAAAAATCCGCCTGGCCGGCCGATACGCCGGCGTCTGTCAGCGCCGCCTCTTTGGCGGCGTCAATACCGATGTAATCGGCAGCCGCAGTTCTGCGGCTGTCTCCGCATCCGGACAGCGCCAGGGTGCAGCCGCAAACCAGGGCGGCCATCGGGAGAATAAGATTTTTTTTCATAATGATTCCTCTTTTCTTTGTGATAAACTGCGGGATAGCTCTGAGACTATTCTGGCAGAAAATAATTAAAAAAGAATGAAAAGGCCCGTTTATTCCAGGGGCAGACGGACGGTAAAGCAGCTCCCCTGTCCCGGCTGGCTCTCCACAGACACAGAACCGCCGTGGAGGGAGACGATCTGGCGGATCATGGAGAGGCCCAGCCCCAGGCCGTATCCCTCTTCCCGGGAGGATTTCACCTGATAAAACCGCTGCCAGATTCTGTCCTGCTCCTCCGGCGGGATGCCGATGCCGTCGTCCTCCACGGTCAGGACGGCCTCCCGGTCCCGTCGGCATAGGGTGAGGCGGATATGGCCGCCTTCTTTTCCGTATTTCCTGGCGTTGTCCAGAAGATTGGTGATCACCCGGGAGATGAGGAAGGGGTCCACGTCCGCCGTCACCCCGTCCTGAATTTCAGTGTCCAGGGAGATCTTCCGCTCCCCTGTGTCCTGCTCTTCACAGAGGATCCGGGCCATCTCGCTGAGATCGGTGGGTTCCCGCTTCAGCTTCTGTGTGCCCAGATCCAGCCGGGTGATATCTAACAGCCGGCTGATGAGCAGGGACATCTTTTCCGCCTGGCGGCTGATGACGGAGATCGCCTCCCGGTAGTCCTCCATGGTCTCCCCGTGCTTTTGGACAAAGCTGCACTGGGCCAGGATCACGGCGGTGGGGGTGCGCAGCTCGTGGGAGGCGTCGGAGGTAAACTGCTTCTCCGCCTCAAAGGACTGTTCCAGCCTGGCGGACATCCGGTCAAAGGAGCCGGCCAGCCGTCCCACCTCGTCCGTCCCTTCCCCGAGTCCGGTTCTCAGGGACAGATCCTGCCCCGCGCTGATGCTCTCCGCCACATCCGCGATCCGGGAGATGGGAGCCAGAGCTCTCCTGGCGATGAGCCAGCCGCCGCCGGCGGCCAGCAGAATGAGGAAGGGGAGGACAATGGTGAAAATAGTCAGTATGTTTCTGGTCATCTGATCATTGTCAGGGCTGCGCAGCACCCCCCTGAGCCACAGACCGTTGTCCCAGCCGGAGGGGATCCAGAAGTCCAGCACGTAGTAGCCGTCCCCGCCGTCTGCTCCTGCCACAAATTTGGAGACGCCGTTTTCCAGGGGAGCGTCCACGGGAAAGGACGGCGGCGCCTGGCCGGAGAGAACGGCTCCGCTTTCATTGTAAATGAGGAAGTACACGTCGTTGGCGTAGAACTGAAAATCCGGCGAAAGGCTCAAGACTCCATTTTCCAGGGATACCTTTGTCACGCTGTTTTTCACTGTGAGGGACAGGATGCCGAAGGCCTCGTTTTCCGCCACCCGGCCGTTGACCAGCAGGATCAGGCCCAGGCACAGGGCGGCGGTGAGGGCCATGAAGCTGGTAAACCACAGGGTCAGCTTCAGCTTGATGGAAAATTTCCTTTTTCCTGAATTTCCTGCTCTCATTCCGCCTCCTTGATCATCCAGCCCGATCCCCAGACGGTCCGGATCAGCTTTTTGGGATTTCCCCCGTCGATTTTTTTCCGGAGATAGCTGATGTAGACGTCCACCACGTTGGAGCCGCCGCTGTAGTCGTAGTTCCAGATGTGGTTTTCAATTTTTTCCCTGGACAGGACGATGCCCGGATTCATGCAGAGATATTCCAGGATGGCATATTCCCTGGCGGACAAGTCGATGGCCCGTCCGCCCCGGGAGGCGGTGTGGCTGCCCGTGTCCAGAGACAGATCCCCCACCTGTAGCACGCTGGAGGTGTGGGAGCTGCGCTTTCTGGTCATGGTGCGGATCCTGGCCAGGAGCTCATCAAAATCAAAGGGCTTGATCAGGTAATCGTCCGCCCCCGAGTCCAGACCGGTGACCCGGTCCGCAATGCTGTCTCTGGCGGTGAGGAACATGATGGGCAGGTCCATTCCCTTCCGGCGCACCGCCTTCAGCACCTCCAGCCCATCCTTTTTGGGCATCATAATATCCAGAATGGCGGCGTCGTACTCCGTATTTTCCAGATAATAGAGAGCCTCCTCCCCGTCAAAGCAGGCATCCACCCCGTATCCCTCTTTTTCCAGCACCCTGGCGATCAGACGGTTGAGATCCCGCTCGTCCTCCGCGATGAGAATCCGCATGATTTCCTCCTTTCCGGCCGCGCCCGGCGCGTAAGCCGGACGGAGCCTCCCGGACGCCCGGCGCCCTTCCGGGGCGTCCCTGTATGGTAGTACTGCTATTATATACGAAAAATTCCGGTTTTTAAATTCTTCTAATAATTTTTTAATAGTTTCCCCGTAAGATAGAGATAACAAAAACGAAAACAGAACATTTCAGAATATGGAGGTAAGGTTTATGAAGAAATTGACAGTTGGACTGGGAACAGGACTGGCGGCGGGACTGCTGGCGGCAGCGGCGGTGATGAATGTGGGAGCAGCGGCGAATGGACAGACGGCAGCCATCACAGAGGAGCGTGCCAAAGAGATCGCCATGGACCACGCGGGCGTGGACGGGGAAGACATTTCCTACATCACGGTGAAGACGGACTATGAGCGGGGGCAGAAGGTCTACGACGTGGAATTTTACACCAAGGACTACCGGGAGTACGACTATGAGATCGGGGCGGCTGACGGAGCGGTGGTGAGCTGCGATTATGACGCGGAGACCAGTTTCTGGAGAAATCTCTCCGGGAAGGACCGCACCGTTTCCGTGACGGAGGAGAAGGCGAAGGAGATCGCCCTGGATCATGCGGGAAAGAAGGCGGCGGACGTGACGTTTGTGAAGGTGAAGCTGGACTACGACGACGGGGCGGCGTTCTATGACGTGGAATTCTATGCCGGGGACCAGGAAGAGTACGATTATGAGATCAGCGCCTGGACGGGAGAGATTGTGGGCTGGGATTACGACATGGAGAGCTTCCGGGCGGGGCAGTCTGAGAACCGGACGGAAAAGACATCCGGGTCGGGAAGCGGCGCTGGCCAGGTCTCGGTGACGGAGGCGGAGGCGAAGGCGGCGGCCCTGGAGGCGGCCGGGCTGAAGGAGTCTCAGGTGAGGGGACTTCGGATCCACACGGACCGGGACGACGGCAGGACTGTGTACGAGGGGAAATTCTTCTACAATGATCTGGAGTATGAGTTTGAGGTGGACGCGGCCAGCGGCCGGGTGACGGACTGGGATGTGGAGAGCATTTACGACTGAGAAAAGGACCCGGTTTTAGAGGTGTATTGCGGAAAATACTTGCCAATGGACTGTTTAGGGGGTAAAATATTAAGACAGAGAATAAAACAGTAGGAGGTATTTTATCATGGTTGTTATTTCTACAGAAAAAGCACCGGGCGCAATCGGACCCTATTCTCAGGGATATGAGGTAAACGGAATGGTTTACACTTCCGGACAGCTTCCCGCAGATCCGGTAACCGGAGAGCTGGCAGAGGGAATCGCCGCTCAGGCTGAGTTAAGCTGCAAGAACGTAGGAGCGATCCTTGAGGCTGCAGGCAGCGGCTTTGACAAGGTAGTCAAGACCACCTGCTTCCTGGCAGACATGGCTGATTTCGCCGCATTCAACGAGGTGTATGCAAAGTACTTCACTTCCAAGCCGGCCAGAAGCTGTGTAGCTGTAAAGGCTCTTCCGAAGGGAGCTCTGTGCGAGATCGAGGCTATTGCCGAGAAATAATTGAATAAAACGTGGAAAAATGCTTCAGATCCGTCTATGGCAGACGGGACTGGGGTATTTTTCTGATTTATGACAGCTGCAGTGCAGGCGGAGGGGATTATCCGGCTGCAGAGAGGGGGAAGTAAGTGATGGAAAAGAAAAAATTCAGGCTGCATATGCCGCATGTGTTTGTGATACTGTTCTTTCTGGTGCTGGTGGCGTCCATTTCCACCTGGATCATCCCGCCGGGACAGTTTGATTATCAGTCGGTGGATGTAAACGGCACCATGCGGGATCTGGTGGTGCCGGGATCCTTCCACTTCATCGACCGGTCGGAGGCGTCCCCCACAGGGATCATCGACTTTTTCTGTTCCTTCCACCGGGGCATGATCGAGGGAGCGGAGATCATGATGATGATCTTTATTGTAAACGCCGCCTTCAGCATGATCGTGAAGACGGGGGCCTTTGACTGTATGATGGGGGCCCTGCTGCGGAAATTTGACGGGAAGGAAAAAATTCTGGTGCCTCTGTTTTTCCTGATCTACGCTCTGGGGGGAACGCTGTTCGGCATGTGGAACGATTTTAACGGCCTGATCCCCATTATGGTGGGGATGGGAATTGCCCTGGGATATGACGCGCTGTTCGGATTCGCGGTCATCGAGCTTGGTATCGGCATGGGATTTGGCGCGGCAATCATGAATCCTTATACCATCGTTATCGCCCAGTCTATCGCCGGGATACCGGTGTATTCCAACGCGGGAATCCGGATCGCCATGTTTGTGATCTATTCGGCCATCAGTATCTGGTGGATTTTCCGATATGGAAAGAAGATTAAGGCGGATCCGTCCAAAAGTCTGATGGCCGGGGAGAAGACGAAATTCAAGCTGGACAGAAGTGAGCTGGTGAAGCTGAAGGTGGGAACCAGGGAAAAACTGGTGCTGGCGGATATTTTGGTATGCCTCGGTCTGATTATGTACGGATTCCTCCGCTCCGGATGGGGGACTATCCAGCTGACAGGGGTGTTTCTCATGATGGGAATTATCGCGGCGCTGATTTACCGCTGGAGCCCGGATAAGATCGCGGAGGAATTTATCAACGGCTGCGCGGATATTGTGTTTGGGGCCCTGATCGTGGGAATTGCCAGGGCAACTCTGGTGGTGCTGCAGGATGGAGTGGTCATCGACACCATCATTAATACCATGGCAAACCTGCTTACCGGTCTGCCCGCTGCCATTGCTGCCCAGGGTATGCTGGTGATCGAGAGCCTGATCAATTTTATTATTCCGTCGGGAAGCGGTCAGGCTACCACCATCATTCCCATTATGGCACCTCTGGGGGATCTGATGGGAGTGAGCCGGGAGATGACGGTGCTCACCTTCCAGATGGGTGATGGCTTGTCCAATCTGCTCTGGCCCACTTCCAACATCGCTGTGGGCTGCGGTATCAGCGGGGTGCCTCTGTCCAAATGGTGGAAATTTTTCCTGCCCCTTTACGGGCTGATGTACGTGACCCAGATGCTGATTATTGTGTTTGCCCAGCTGTTTCTGGGATTTTAGAAACTGGCGGAAAATACGGATCATAGGAGGAGAAGCTGCGTGAAAGAGATAGAAGAGCTGATTGACGGGATGGAGGAGGAGCTTAAAGAGATCCGCCGGTATTTTCACAGCCATCCGGAACTGTCCAACCAGGAATTTGCCACGGCGGACCGGATCTGTGAGTATCTGGACCGGTGGGGAGTGGAGTATGAGCGTGGAATTGCCGGAACTGGGATTGTGGCCATGGTGAGAGGGAAAAAACCGGGAAAAACCGTGGGAATCCGGGCGGATATGGACGCCCTTCCGGTGGAAGAGGAAAATGACGTGCCTTACCGGTCGGAACAGCCCGGGGTGATGCACGCCTGCGGACACGACGCCCACATGACGGTCCTTCTGGGGGCGGCGAAGGTATTCCAGACCATGAGGGACCGGCTGTCCGGAAATGTGAAATTCTTCTTTCAGCCGGCGGAGGAGACCACCGGAGGAGCTCTGCGGATGATCCAGGCAGGCTGTCTGGAAAATCCCCATGTGGACTATGTGCTGGGGCTTCATGTGTCCAGCCTCTACGAGGCGGGCAGCGCCGGCGTCCGCTACGGAAATATGATGGCTGCTTCCGACGAGTTTACCATTAAAATCCTGGGAGCTTCCTGCCACGGCGCCCATCCCGACCAGGGCCGGGACGCCGCTGTGACTGCCGGAGCTGTGCTGGGGGGAATCCAGACCCTGGTGAGCCGGAATCTGTCCCCGGTAAACCCGGCGGTGTGCACGGTGGGAAAGATCCAGGGTGGAACGGCGGGAAATATTATCTGCAGCCAGGTGACCATGGACGGAATTCTCCGCAGCCTGAATCCGGAGACCAGACAGCTTCTCAGGGAGCGGCTGACAGATATGGCGGAGAATACGGCCAGGGCGTACGGGTGCACCGCCCAGGTGGTTTTCCGGCCCAGCTATCCGGCGCTCATCAACTGCGACGAGGTGGTGGATGTGGTGAAGGAGACTGCCTGCCAGGTTCTGGGAAGGGATCATGTGACGGAAGAGCGGGAGCCGGATCTGGGAACGGAGGATTTCTCCTACTTTGCCCAGGAGCGGCCGTCCTGCTTCTGGCATCTGGGATGTGCCGATTTCGCCGGCGGCATTGACGCGGACCTGCACAACTGCCGGTTTGACATCGACGAGAAATGCCTGGCGGCCGGGGTAAAGGTTCAGGTGCTCTCCGCCCTGAAACTACTGGAAAAATAAGGCCCGGGCCCGGGATCAGTGGCCCCGGGCCTGTCCTCTGAATATTCTAATAAAAAAGACAGAGGATGATTGCTTGTGAATCAGGCAAGAGAGACGATCCACTGTGAGGAATGCTGGCGTGAGGGATACACAGGCCGGGGAATCGGCGTGGCTGTCCTGGACACCGGCATTTTTCCTCATGAGGACTTTGGAAATCGAATTGCGGCCTTCGCCGATTTTGTTCAGAAGCGGCCGGAACCCTACGACGACAACGGTCACGGCACCCATATCAGCGGAATCATCGGCGGAAACGGCTCCGGGTCCGGCGGCGGCTACAGCGGCGCGGCCCCGGAGTGCAGCCTGATTTGCGCGAAGGTGCTGGACAAAAGGGGAAACGGGTACGCTTCCGACGTGCTGTCCGGCCTGCGCTGGATCCGGCTCAACCGGGAAAAATACGGGATCCGCATTGTAAATATATCCGTGGGCTCCTTTGCCGGCAGGGGGACGGGGGAAAATTCCGCTCTGGTAAAAGGGGTGAACGCGGCTTGGGACGACGGCCTGGTGGTAGTGGTGGCCGCCGGCAATAACGGTCCCGGCCGCATGACCATCACCACTCCCGGTATCAGCCGGAAAGTGATCACTGTGGGATGTTCCGATGATTATAAAGAAGTGAATGTGATGGGAAACCGGATGGTGGACTACTCCGGCCGGGGCCCCACCGGGGCCTGCATCTGCAAGCCGGATATTGTGGCTCCCGGCTGCGCCATCATCAGCTGCGCCAACCGGGAGGGGGCCTATCAGACCAAAAGCGGCACCTCCATGTCCACGCCCCTAGTTTCAGGAGTGCTGGCTCTTCTGCTCCAGAAATATCCGAATATGACCAACCGGGACGTAAAACTGCGCCTGCGGGAGCGGGCGGTGGATCTGGGCCTTCCCAGAAACCAGCAGGGATGGGGGCTTTTGGACGCGGAGCGGCTGCTGAGACAGGGCTGAAAGAACCGGAAGATCCGGCGGGAAATATGCCGCTATGTGTCGGAAAATACTGTTTGACAGAGGCGGGGCGATTGGGTATAATGAACTGGACTGCGGGCATGGCGGAATTGGCAGACGCGCCAGATTTAGGTTCTGGTAGGAGACTGTGCAGGTTCAAATCCTGTTGCCCGCACTCTCAGAAAACCCTTGTATTTACGGGGAAAATGCCGTAAGTACAAGGGTTTTTTGCGCTTTTGGACGGGAAATTCGGAAAACATATTTCCGGGAAATCAGGTTTTTGAAACCTTCGCGAACTTGTCCGGGAGTTCAAGTTCTGGTATCCTTCGTGGGGATTGCCCGATAACTGTACCTATGCTATTAATGTCGATGTTACCGCCCCGATACTGGCAACAGGAAGGGGGTGCCCGAATGGAAAGCTTTATTTCGTTTATTGCCGCTGCCGCGGCTGGTGTAGCTTGCCACTACATCATCAAATGGTTGGATGGCGATAAGTAACCGTTAACCAGCCTGCGGGGTTAAGCCTTCCCGTAACAAATAGGCATAGAAAAGCCCCAGAGGTCGCGACTCTGGGGCTTTTCCCATTCCCGAAGGAAAGCTTTATTTCGTTTGCCTACTGGCATTATAGCATATGCAGAATCTCTTTTCAAGATACTGCTTTTCCCATCATGATGTCACCTGTCTTTTTCCATAGCCTTCAACGCCTCTTCCAGGCGGTTCAGCCCCTCCTCCAGAACCTCCCGGCTGGTGGCCAGGCAGATCCGGATATAGCCTTCGGAGCCTGGGCCGAAGAAGGTCTCGCCTCCGGGAACCACCGCCACCCGGAAGTTCTTTCTGGCAAATTCCGTAAACTCCAGAGCGCTCACCGGCAGTCCGCTGATGTCGGCGAACAGTACGAAGGTGGCGTCCGGTTTCCGGCAGCTGATCCCCGGCATCCGGCTGATCCGCTCCAGGGCGTAGTCCCGGTTACCCTGCAGGTGTTTTAGGAAGGCATCCAGCCAGTAGCCGCACTGATCCAGACAGGCTATGCCGGCGATCTGGGACAGGCTGGAGATTCCGCCGATGGTGCTGCCAACCTGGCTGGCGTCCACCGCCCGGTCGAACAGTTTCTGGTCCGTGCCGTAGAGACACCCCACCCGGAGCCCGGCGATGCCGTAGCTTTTGGAAAAGCCGAACACGGAGAGGGTACGGGCGTTGCGCTCTGCTCCCAGCTCCAGAATGCTGTGGAACTGGGCGTCGGAGTAGATGATGTCGCTCCAGATCTCGTCATTCATAATATAGAAGCCGTATTTCTCCGACAGCTTCAGGATGTGGTCCAGATCCTCCAGGGGATAGCACATTCCCAGGGGATTGTGGGGGTTGCACAGGCCGAACACCTTTGTCCTGGGAGTGATGTAGTCTTCCAGACGGGAGAAATCGATCCGCCCGTTTTTAAATTCCATGGGGAACAGGATGATTTTTGCTCCGGCTGCCTCCATGGATGTTTTGAACAGATAATCCACAGGATCGCAGACGATGGCCTCGTCTCCCGGCTGAAGCACTGCCCTGGCGATGACGGACATGGCCCGGGCTGCGCTGTCAATGGGAAGTATGAGATCCGGGGATATGGGTTCTTTCTTTTTCTCATTCAGCATCCGGGCAATGCTCTCCTTGAACTCCGGAAGGCCTGTCTTGGGGGTGTAGGAAAAATAACCGGCCTGTGAGTAGGACACAATGGCCTGAACGATCTCCGGCGCGCAGGGGAAATCCATATCCGCTGCAGTCAGGGGGATCACCCCCTCCTCCTGTTCCGCCCAGCGCAGGTTGTAGGCCCGCTGTCTGAGAATGTCAAAATGAATCGTGCTGTTGTCAAATGAAGGTATCAATGCTCTGCAGCTCCTTTCTGGTTCGGCGTCCGCCATATGTCCATATATTCTTTCAGTTTTTCCGCCACCGACGGATCGTTGGGAGAAACATAGATCTGCTGATTTTTCAGATGCATGATGTGGGAGAGGTTCAGCCTCTGCCGGTACTCGGCGGGGAGATAGCCGAAAATATCCCGAAAACGGTGGTTGAATGTCTTCAGATCTGAAAATCCGCAGTCCACAGCGATCTGAGTCACATTTTTGTCTGTCACAGCCAGCTGAAAAATAGCGTTGGTCAGCCGGACTTTTGTCAGATAGTCGTGAAAATTAATTCCCATGGTGTTTTTAAACAGCGTGGATACGTAGGTGCGGTTGTAGTGGGTGTATCTGGCCAGGTCATCCAGGCTCAGCTTTTCCGTGTTGTGCTGTTCGATGAATTTGAGCAGGCGGGCCACGGTTTCCCGGCTTTTTTCGTTATGGTCGGCCACCCGTTCCAGCTGGGAATCCGTTTCGCAGATAGAGGCCAGAAGCATTTCAAAAGAGGCTCTGGATCGAAGGGGCTGGAAGGTGCCGCTCTGGTCCATGGAGGAGAGTAGCATGGCCGCATAACAGCGCAGTTTCCGGTAGCTTTCCTGGTCGCGGGTGCTGCCGCAGGATGGCGGGAGCTGGAAGCGGAGACGCGCATCCTTTCCGAGAAGAGAACGAAAGACGGAATCGGAAAAGCGGAGTACCAGAGCCTTGGAATTCTCTTCCAGAGCGAAGGATGCGTGCCAGACCTTTGGGTTGATCAGTATCACATCGTTTTCTTCCAGATTGTAGGTATTCTGCCCGCTGCAGAATTCCGCCCGGCCCTTCAGAAGAATGTCGATCTCATAATCGCTGTCATGCCAGTGATACCGGTAGTTGAACAGTTCGTGGGCGTAGCAGGAGATAAAGAGATTGTCTCTGGGCCACTGCATTTGATAGTAAAACTGCTTTTCCATTTCTTCCTCCTCTGAAAATCATTTCCCGTTAAACCATAATCCAACAGAAATATTTTACATGATAATCCAAATATTTTCCACATGGAAATTTTTCGGGCGGCATAGGCGGACAGCCTGGAATGACCGGCAGTTTATTATTGAAAATGCGGCGGTTTTTGCTGATGACAAAGGAAAATATGGAAATATAGCACAAAAAACAGACTGGATTTCATGGGCGGAAAGGGGTGGAGAATCCGGGAAGATGTGAGGATAGAGGGGGAAAATATTTGGATTTTTCTGAGCCGCCGCAATGTTCCGGGCTGAAAAAATGCCCGGGGACGCCGGCGGAGGCGGAGTTTTTCCTCGAATAAAAGCAACGACAAAAAAAGGCGGAAAAGCTATAGTAACGGTAACAGAAGGCCCGAAAGGATCCGCGGGCCGGACAGAAAGGGAAATGCAATTAATTAAGGAGGAAAAACGAGTATGAATACCCAATTAGTGATCTGTATTGTGATCTTCGTACTGACGCTGGCAAGCTACATGCTCAACAAAATCCCCATGTGGGTGACAGCAATGATTTCCATGTGCGCCCTCTACATTACGGGATGTATCGACGCCACGGGAGCCCTGGCCGGCTTTGCCAATGTGAATACGATTCTGATGGCGGCCATGTTCGTGGTGGCAGCCGGTTTCCGGCGGACGTCCCTGGTGGATGCTCTGTGCAGATTTATTATGAAATTTACCAAAGGCTCTTTCAATATGGCCTATCTGGGCTACCTGATCATCGCAGTGATCCTGACCAACTTCATTGCCAGCCCCATGGTGGTGTACGCCATTGTAGCCACCCTGCTGTGCGCATACCTGGACACCACGGGAAAGAGCCGTTCCAAATACATATTCCCCATGATGGTGGTGTGTGTGTCCTGCTGCGGCATTCTGCCCCTTTCCACGGCAATCCAGCAGGCCGGACAGTTCACCGGCTTCCTGGAGACCTATGGATTTGACATGGTTTATGAGCCCATCAATTTCTTCATCGCCGGATGGCCCATGCTGATCGTAGTTCCCCTCTGGGCTCTGTTTATCGGACCGAAATTCCTTCCGGAGCAGTCTCCCCTGCCCATCGCGGCAAAGGAGGAGGCAAAGCAGCAGAAGGGACAGACCCTGTCCCCCTTACAGGACAAGCTGGGAATCGCCATTTTCTTCCTGACCATCATCTGCCTGATCTTCTCCGGACAGCTGGGTGTGGACACCTGGTTTATCGCCCTGGTGGGAGCTCTTCTCATGGTAGTGTGCGGAGTGGTGGATCAGAAGAGCGCCCTGCGGGATATCCCCTGGGATATGATTCTTCTGTATGTGGGTGCCCTGGCTCTGGGAACCGCCCTTACCAACACGGGAGCCGGAGATATGATCGGAAACTGGCTGGCCGGCGTGGTAGGCGGAACGAAGAACAACTATGTGCTGGGTCTCCTCTTCTTCGTCATCCCCTTTGTGATTACCCAGTTTATGTTAAACCGTGCGGTATCGGCCGTATTTACCCCCATCTGTCTGCTGACCTGCAGCGCCCTGGGCGCCAACCCCATCGGCCTGATGGCTCTGGTGCAGGCAGGTTCCCTGACCGCCTTCATGACGCCTATGGCGACTCCGGCAGTGCCCCTTGCCATGGCTGACGGCGGATATGATCTGAAGACCATTGTGAAGGGCGGAGCATTGATTTCCATTATCATACCTGTGATTTACATTTTCTACACCATGACGGTTCTGCCTCCGTTCTGATGGGAGAAACTGTGATATAATCAATATGTGAGAGGACGGTCCGCTTCCGTGAGCGGCGGCGGGCCGTGAAAGAGAGCAGGAAATGCTCAGAAAAAGGAGGAACTTATCTTGAAGATCACCGATGTGAAGCTGATTTACGCAAAACATTATTTATTTGTACATATCTATACGGATGAGGGCATCGTAGGCCTGGGAGAGGCCGGCAACTGGGGCCATCTCATGGCTACGGCGGAGGCCATTAAGAAATTTTCCACTTACCTGATCGGAAAGGATCCGTCCAGGATCGACGACATCGGACAGAATCTGTACCGCTCCCTGTACTTCAGAGGATCGGTGATCATGAGCGCCATCTCCGCCATCGACATCGCCCTCTGGGACATCAAGGGCAAAAAGCTGGGCGTGCCGGTGTACGAGCTGTTAGGCGGCAAGACCAGAGACAAAGTCCGGGTGTACGCCTCCCCTATGCACAAGGAGACGGATCCCGAGGCCTTAAAGCAGAGCTACCGGGAACTGAAGGACCAGGGCTTTACGGCGGCGAAGATCTTCGTCAACGGCCCTATCAAGTCGGAGAACGGCGGACGGGACGAGTTCTACTGCGGCCGTGTGGAGGACGAGCTGGAGAAGGTGGCCATGATCCGGGAGGCTGTGGGAAAGGACTTTGATCTGATCCTGGAAGCCCACCGGGGAATGACCATGCCGGAAGCCATCGCCTTCGGCCGGGAGGTGGAGAAGTACCGCCCCATGGTATTTGAGGATCCCATCACCCCGGACAACATCGACTCCATGGCGGAGGTGGCCTCCAAGATCGCCGTTCCCATCGCCACCGGCGAGCGTTTTATCAACATCAAGGAATTTGAGATGCTGTTCCGCAGAAACGCCGCTTCCTACGTCCGCCCCGATGTGTGCGCCGTAGGCGGAATCACCGCTTCCAAGAAGATCTGCGCCATCGCGGAGGCCAACGACGTGCTGGTGATCCCCCACAATCCCTTAGGGCCGGTGTCCACAGCCGCCTGCCTGCAGATCTGCGCGTCCGTGCCCAACTTCGGCATCCAGGAGCTTCCTGGCTTCTGCTTAAACGGAGCGGAGGACGCTATGGTGCAGAAGCCCTTCCAGGTGGAGGACGGCTGCCTGCTGATCCCCGACGCCCCTGGCATCGGCGTGGAGCTCTCAGAAAACGCGTCTGAGCTCTACCCCTTAAATGATAGAGGCGGCATCAACGCCAAGAGAATGTTTGACGGCTCCGTAAAGGACTGGTGATAAAATGAGAGAGCCCGTTTTGACCAACAGAAGCCTGAAATTCCGCTTTATTAACTGCCAGTGCTTTGAAATTCAGCTGCCCAACGGAAAGACCATCGTCACAGACCCCTGCTACGACTTTCCCCATGAGAACAAGATGCAGCAGCTGTTCGGCTTAGACGGTTTCTGCACCTCTGATATTGAGGGCTGCGACTATGTGATCCTCAACCACACCCACGGCGACCACATCGCCAACTTAGGGGAGGTGATCCGCCGGTTCTCCCCGAAGGTGATCTGCCACAGCGGGGTGGCGGCGGAGATCGCGGCGGCCTACGAGGATATGGAGCTGACCAGCATCTATCCTGTGGACTATGACGGGGTGTACTATTTTGACGGATTTCAATTGGAGACCTTCCACGGAGAGCACAAGCCCCAGCGGTTTACCTTTGGAAGAACCATGGAGGAGGGAGACGTGATCTCCGGAGATCCCAGGCTTACCAGACTTCACGCTCTGGGCGGCTTCTACAATATGAATTATGTGCTCGCTTTGGACAACGGTTTCCGGGCCGCCTTTGTGGGCGGTACCGACGACGGGATGAAGGAGCGGCTTCGCTCCATCCGCCCAAACCTGGCTTTCCGCAACAAACTGGCCAACGATATGGACGTGGAAAAGGTGGCCGGCGAGTGGCTTTCCTTTATGAGAGAGAGCTTCAGCCAGATCGTGGTGCCCATGCACTTTGAGGTGTGGGAGAACACCCAGCCGGGATTTTCCAGACAGACCTTTGACCGTGCCAACGAGCTGGCAGAGGAGGAAGGAATTCCGGCCAGAATCCTCCCGGTGGAGCGGACGAAGTGGTATGAGATCTCCCTGTGCGCCGTCTCGGCGGAGGCGTAGATCGGCCGGAATACCGGGACAAAAAATATATTTCAGGACAGAACCCATGAGGCTGCCGGTTTTTCAGCAAAAAACCGGCAGCCTCATTATGCAATACGCCCGGCAAGCGGCCGCCATGCCTGCATGGGCGGACAGTTGCCGGGCAACGGACAGCGAACAGCTCTGCGGTGAGCTGCCCGTGGTATCGCGAGTCGGATAGGGGAAGGGACTTTCCCTATCCGATTTGTTCCGGCCGTTCGGCCGGATCTTCCGAAGGCTTCGGGGATGTGGTATAATGTGAGCACATTCATTGCAGGAGGAAGGATTATGGACAATTTTCGGGGAAAAATACTCATAGCAGACGACGACAGAGAGATCCTGACGGTGCTGCGGATTCTTCTGGAAGGGGAGGGGTATCAGGTGGTGTCTGCATCAGACGGACACGAGGTTCTGGAGAAGGCGGATGATTCGGTGGATCTCTACATTCTGGATGTGAATATGCCGGGGATGTCCGGTTTTGCCGCCGGCGCAGAGCTGCGGAAGCGGACCTATGCCCCCATGATCTTTCTCACCGCCTACTCCGGAGAGTCGGACAAGACCATGGGCTTTTCCGCCGGGGCGGACGATTACATCGTAAAGCCCTTCTCCAACACGGAACTGCTGCTGCGGGTGAAGGCCCTGCTGCGCCGGGCAACCACTTACAGCCGCCCGGCGGCGGAGACCGCGCCGGAGCAGGACGGACGGCGGACGGTTGTCTATCAGGATCTGGCGCTGGATCTGGACAGCCAGTCGGTGAGCCGGGGCGGTGAGAATATAGGACTGACGGCCACGGAGTTTCGGATCCTGGAACTTTTGGTCACCCATCGGAAGAAGATCTACTCCCTGGAAAACATTTACCAGAGCGTGTGGAAGGAAGACGCGGTGGGAGACGGGGCGATTATGGTCCACATCAAGAATATCCGGAAAAAACTGGGGGACAGCTCCAGAAATCCCAGGTATATCAAGACGGCGTGGGGAAAGGGGTATTATGCGGAATAGAGAAGGAAGAAGGCGGCTGGCAGCGGAGATTGTGGAATTTCTCCTGGTTTCCCTGGCGGTGGCGGCGTTCACCTACCTGTTTCTTTACTATACGTCAGGATCCCTGGCGGAGACTTACCTGGGGGAGACAGGGGCTGAGCTCACGCCTGCCTGGAAACAGGTGCTGGATACCTGGCTGGGAAGCATCTGCCTTGTGGCGTCCGGGGCCGTATTTCTCGTGCTGTTTCTGTTCATGGTGGGACAGAGGCTGGCCTATCTGCTGAAAATCATCCGCGGCGTGGATATGCTCTCGGAAAACCGCATGGACGGGGAGGTTCCGGTGGAGGGAAACGACGAGCTGACGGAGCTGGCGGAACGAATCAACCGCCTGGCGGCGTCGGAGCGCCAGCTGGCCGCCCAGGAGCAGCGGCTGTCTGAGGAGCGGGAGGCCTGGGTGCGGGCCCTCTCCCACGACATCCGCACACCTCTCACCTCCGTGATTGCCGCCACCCAGCTGCTGGAGGACGGACCCCTTCCGGATGAGGGGCGGATCCGGGCCTACATTCAGCTGGTGGACGCGAAGACGGAGCAGATCCGGGAGCTGACGAACCGGCTCCTGGAGCAGGGAAAACAGAATTTAGAGCCGGTGGAGCACATCCGGCTTTTTATGGAACAGCTGGCGGCAGAGTGGGAGGAGGTTCTGGAGGAGACCTTTTCCTGCCGGATAGATCTGACCGGACTGCCGGATTTTTCCGGAATGGCGGATGTCTCCTCCTTCCGCCGGATCTTTGACAATCTGGCCTCCAACGGGAAAAAATACGCCGACCCGGAGTACCCGGTGGAGCTTTGGATTGCAGGAGAAAAATCCGAAGAAATAAGGACGGTGACCCTGTGCCAGAGAAACAGGATCCCCGGCGTGGGAGGGGATGGGCAGAAAAAAACAGGGGCGGAAAGCCAGGCGGTTCCCCCCATTTCTGCCGCTCCCGAGAGCCTTGGGATCGGATTGGAAAGCATCCGGCGCATCGCGGCGGACTACAGCGGCACCGTGGAGATTCGTCGGGATGAGAGTGAGTTTGAGGTGAAAATTACTCTGAAAATTCCCGGCTGTCTTTAGAATTTCTTTAGAACTGCCTGCGAAATTTCTTCAGAATGTTATGGTAAAGTAGGGCCATAACAGAGAAAGAGAGGAAAAAGATATGGCTTTGGGAATTTTAATGATAATGTTTGTGGCAATGAGCGTGATCAGCGTGGTGGGGCTTTCCCTTCTGTACCTGGTGAAGGGGGAAGGCACTCGGAGAGTGATTTTTTATGTTATGGCTGTGTGGGGGATGATCGTCGCGGTGATCAGCGCCACCAGTCTTCCGTCCAACTACATGGCAGGACGGCTGCTGGCCTGGACCCTGGGATTTTTAAGCGTGGCTGGAATCCTGGTGTACGTCCGGGGGACGGAGGAGAGCTCCCGCAGGATCGCCTGCCTGCTGGTGACTGTGTCCGTAGCAGGCGGAATATTAAAGCTGTTTCTGTTCTGACGGCAGCCGGAGACGGCGGCAGGGGGCAGGCCCGTTTGGAGCCTGCCCCCTTTTTGCGGTGAGCTGCCCGTGGTATCGCGAATCGGATAGGGGAAGGGACTTTCCCTATCCGATCATCCGCAGCTGACTCAGACGGTGAGAAATACGTCGCAGCAGCGGTAGTCGGTGTCAATATTGTGGGCGATAAATCTGGCTTTCAGATTTCTCGGGCCGCAGATGGAGCCGGCGGTGCCGCCGGACACGTTTAAATCCTCCGGAAGCACAAATCTGATGCAATTGACCAGAATATCCCGGCAGTAGGGATAGTGGTGGGCGGGGATGGTGAAAGCTTTCATGCCCCGCGGATACTCGTTTCCATAGGCGTCCACTTCTGTGAGAATAACGGCCAGGGCAACCCGGCGGTCCGGGCAGACGTTTTTCACAGTTACATTCAGCTGGACGATGCGGCCCAGAGACTCCAGACGGACGTCTCCCAGATCCACCGCCAGAGAGTCGCTGCAGCTGTCCACCTGCAGGTCCACGGGAACGGGACAGGGCTCGGGGGTGACAGACGGGCTGCACTCCACCGTCACGAAGGGATCCGGGAAGGTGACCGCGTTCCCCTCGGCGTCGGAGTAGGTGATCGAGTCGTTGACCAGTTTTACGCCTCCGGTCTGAGCCGTGTGGCGGACGAGAAATTCCAGGGAAGCGCCCTCGTTTCCGGACACTCCCAAAGCGGAGATCGTCCAGCGGAGGGATCCGGTTCCGGTGGCCATGGCGCTGCCTCTGGCCGGCGGGGTGATGGACACCAGCTCAAAATCGGAATTTAAGACCTCATCGATGACAATGTCCGTGGCTCCCGGCTTGGAAATGTTGGCGGCGAGATCCGCGAACAGATCCTCCAGATCGCCGGAGTCAGGGGTGACCGCCACATGGGAGGCGTCCGGGTCGGTGGCCCAGTCGTTTAACACCGCCACGTCGATGCCGTCGGCGCCCACAAGGCCGATGCAGTAGATGACCACGCCGGAAGCTCTGGCGGCAGCGGCCACGGGAGCGGGCGGCGGTCCGGCGGTGGTCTTTCCGTCGGTGAACATGACGATGACCTTTGCGTTGGAGGAGGCCGGGTCAAAGAGCTGGACAGCCTCCGCGAAAGCGTCCGCGTGGTTGGTGGAGCCTCCCGCCGTCAGTCCGTCCACGGCGGACTTCAGATCGTCCACAGAAGTGATCATCTGTGTGTCCGCAGCCGCGGTGCTGGCAAAGCTGACGATGGCGATCCGGCTTCCGGAGCCGATATTTCCGTCCTGGGAGCTGTCGGTGGCCTCGTCGATAATGTCGATAAAGGTTTTCGCGCCTATTTTCATGTTTTCCAGAGGGACGCCGGCCATACTTCCGGAACGGTCCAGAACCAGGGCGATATCCGTGGGATTGGACGCGATGTCCGGCGCGGCGGCCAGGGCCAGAGTGACGGTGAGAGTTCCGTCACAGCTGATCTGGGTCTGGGAAATCTGTTTATTGGAATTTACGATACCCATAAAATTACCTCCAAAAAGCGATATAGAGAAGGGCTTGTTCCCTTCTCTATATCATATGCGGCGGTGGGAAAAGCTGTCCCGGGAGGCAGCCGGGCGATGGGCCAGTCACTGAAACTAGGCGCTGCCGCCGGACTCCCCGGCCGGATCCCGGAGATATTCCTCTTCGGCCGGATCCCGGATCTCATAGGTCCGCTCCCATTCTTTTGTCCCCTCCACCTTGTGCACCTCCGACCGGTGCAGGGAGAGAAATTTCACCAGCTCGTAGCAGTTGATCCAGATCTCCCCATTTCCTTCCTTCTGGGACTCGTCAAAGATGAGCTGGATGCCGAAGTGGAGGTGGGGTTCGTCGATGTTGTTGGTATTTTCCGTGGCGCTGTAGCCGGTGCGCCCCATGTAGCCGATCACGTCCCCGGCGCTCACAATGCTCCCCACCTCCAGATTGGACTGGTAGGGATAATTTTTCCGCAGGTGGGCGTAGTAATAATACCGCTTCCCGTCAAAGCTGCGGATGCCGATGCGCCAGCCTCCGTACTGGTTCCAGCCCAGGGCTTCCACCCGGCCGGACTCCACGGCGATGATGGGGGTTCCCACCTGCCCCATCATGTCGTGTCCCAGGTGCTGACGCCTGTATCCGTAGCTGCGGGAGACGCCGAAGTCGTCGTACTCGCTGTAGGGAAATCCGGAGGCGATGGGGGAAAATGCCTTCAGCCCGTATTTGGTCACCCAGACTTTTTCACCGTCCCGGACGGGATTGCCGTTCTCGTCGGTGGGAAGGGCGAAATCCGGGGCGTCCTCCGCGGCGATCTCCGTCTCATACTGGCCCAGAAGGCCGTCCAGAACGGCCCCGTAGGCTTCCCGGTAATAGGAATAGTACTTCAGGCCGGCGGCGATGTCCTCCATGATTTCCCCATTTTTCAGGCGGTCGGCCAGCTCATCCATTTCCGCCTGCCGGTAATTGGAAAAATCCCCGCCGTACCGGGCTCCCAGACAGGCCAGCAGGTCCACCCAGTCGATGTGGATCTCCGACTGAACCGTGTCCACATCCCAGCGGAATGCCTGTTCCAGGGCGTTCTGGGGCACATTAAAATCCACCCAGCGGATGTAGCCCCCATCTCCCCCGGCAGGAATGGAACCGGGGATGAAAGGACCGGCGGACAGTACGGAAATGCCGGAGAAGGTGCCGGCCGCCAGGCCGGCCAGCCCCGGGATGAGAATGAAAACGGCCAGGGCCAGGGCAGCCAGGGCCAGAACTGCCGTCCTGAGCGCCGCCGCAAAAGAATTGTCATGAAACAGCATGGAGAGCCTCCTCACATCCCTTGTGCTGCCGGCGGGAGAAACGATTTTCCCGGCCGGCAGGAGTTATCAATAGGATATGCGGACAGCTCTCCAAATAGAATCACAGATCCAGAATCTCCCCGTCATCAGGTACATATAAATTTCCGCTGTAGTACTGACGCCCTTCCGCCGTGTAGGTCTCCCGGCGGCGGGCCAGGTGGTCGTCCTCCGTGTGCCAGAGCACCAGGTTGGGGATGTTCAGCTCCGCTGCCAGCTCACAGGCGTCCTTCACGGTACTGTGGTGTTTTTCGTAGGGCTTGTATTTGTCCCGGTCTCCGTAGAGGCAGAAGGCCTCGTGGAGCAGCCAGCTGCTTCCCTCCACGTAGGGCCGGCAGACTGGATTGTAGGGCTCGTCCCCGGCGCAGGTGAACTTTTTCCCATTTTTCAGGGTCATGGTAAAACCGAACTGGCGGGCTTTTGTGGAGTGGATGTCGAAAAATGTGACGTCGTAGTCCAGAATCCGCTCCGTCTGTCCGTCTGTCACGGGCATCAGAAGGATCCGGTCCCCAAACAGTCTGCAGATCTTCCCCTGGAGCGTGAGGCGGCACAGAGCGGCGATGGTGTCCGTCAGCTGATCGTGGCAGTAAATATGAAGATTTCCCTGGTATTTTCCCGCCAGGATTCTGGATCCGATCATGCGGACCATCCAGACGATGCCCAGAATGTGATCAGAGTGTTCATGGGTGACGAAAATGTGGTGAATGGCGTCTAAAGGCACCTCCATGTCATTTAAAATCCTTAAAATCCCGTTTCCGCCTCCCGCGTCCACCATGAAAAAGGAGTCCTCATCCCGAACGGCAAAGCAGGTATTATAGCAGTGGGTCACAGCGGCGTTTCCCGTGCCGAACACGTATAATTTTTCCATAAAATCAACCTCCGGGCCGGGGTTGTATTAAATGGAAAACTTGCCATTTTTCCCCGGCGTGTTATGATTAATGATAGTACAAGATACGTGGAAATGCAACTGTCCGCGGCGCTTTGGGGCGGAATGCCAGGCTGCGGAAAGAGAGCGGATGGGCTGCCGGCGCCGGTGACTTCAGGCGGGCGGCTGATGGAAAAGGGAGGAGATGTATATTTATGAGGGATCTTGCCTATTTGAAACTGCTGTCAAGGGAATATCCCAGCGTGAAAACGGCGTCCAGCGAGATCATCAACCTGACGGCGATCCAGGGACTTCCCAAGGGAACGGAGTATTTTTTCAGCGATCTGCACGGGGAATATGAGGCGTTTGTTCACCTGCTGCGCAGCGCCTCCGGAGTGATCCGGGAGAAGATACGGGATACTTTCGGCCACATTATCTCCGAGGAGGAGCAGGTGGAACTGGCCAATCTGATCTACTATCCGGAGCGGGGGCTGGACCGGGTGCGGGCGTCGGGGGAGCTGACGGATGACTGGAAGCGGATCACCATTTACCGACTGGTGCAGATCTGCCGGGTGGTTTCCACCAAATACACCCGCTCCAAGGTGAGAAAGAAGATGCCGAAGGAGTTTGCCTACATCATTGACGAACTGCTCCACGTGGATTACCGGGACAGCAACAAGGACGTGTACTACAGCGAGATTCTCCATTCCATGATTGAGATTGACGTGGCGGACAAATTCATCGTGGCCCTGTGCCAGCTGATCCAGAATCTGACCATCGACAGCCTTCACATCATCGGGGACATTTTCGACCGGGGGCCCCGGGCGGATATTATCATGAACGAGCTGATGAATTTTCACGATGTGGACATTCAGTGGGGCAACCACGATATTTCCTGGATGGGAGCCGCCACGGGAAATCCTGCCTGCATCTGCAATGTGGTTCGCATTGCCATCAGCTACAACAGCTTTGACGTGCTGGAGGACGGCTACGGCATTAATCTGCGCCCGCTCTCCATGTTTGCCGCCAGAATCTATCAGAATGACAGCTGCAGGCGGTTTATGCCGAAGATTCTGGATGAAAATATTTACGATGCGGTGGATCCCGGCCTGGCGGCCAAAATGCACAAGGCCATCGCGGTAATCCAACTGAAGGTGGAGGGCCAGATCATCAAGCGCCATCCGGAGTACCAGATGGAAGACCGGCTGCTCTTGGAACAGGTGGATTACGAGAAGGGAACGGTGAAGGTGAAGGGAAAAGAATATCCCATGCTGGATACCTATTTTCCCACGGTGGACCCGAAGGATCCCTTGAAGCTGACAAAGGAGGAGGAAGAGCTGCTCCATGTGCTCACCTTTTCTTTCCTCCACAGCGAGGTGCTTCACAGCCACATCGGCTTTCTCTACTCCCACGGAAGTCTGTATAAAAAATATAATTCCAACCTGCTCTACCACGGCTGCATCCCCATGAAGGAGGACGGCAGCTTCGCGGAACTGACCATCGGGGAAAAAACCTACTCCGGCAGAAGTCTGATGGATTATCTG
>DXFM01000048.1 GCA_019114465.1 Candidatus Lachnoclostridium avicola | reverse complement strand
ATTTTTCGATGAGTTTAGCTAATTATAGCAGAAAACAGGAGATTCCGCTTAAAAATTTCCTGCAAAATCAGTAAAAAATAAAATATGGTGGAATTTATCTCTGCACTGGAATTTACTTTTTCAAGTTAGCGCACTCATCTAATCTTTTTTTATTTTACAACCTTACAATTTCCAAACATTTTTTGCTTGATTACTCATCCATGTTGCTCGTTCAATTATTTCATTTTCGTTCCAATCCGTCTTATCGAGAACATTTTGAAACGTATACAGCCCACCTGCACAAATTGCTAACCCCGGCTTATTACCTTTCCCAGATTTTTTCACATCCCATGCAGCATCTCTAATAGATGCATTAAGTGATTGGGGAATTATCGCAAGATTACCCAGAGTGAGAAGAATAGAATCTCTTTTTTTTGCCAGTTCTTCCGACGTGCATGGAAGCCAATTGTTTCTCCATTTTTTTGGCATTAGATGCTCAAGGCTATAACTGTTAAAGCCCAAAAGGGCTGTGGCACTATCGGCAGGACGTATAATACTTTCAAGCAAGTAAATAATACCTCTTGCTTGTAAATTAACCAATTTTTCTTTTTTAAATCCAATTTCTAATTCTTCATCACTTGGAATATATGTAGTTGCATCCCCTGCTTTTTGCAAACGCATTCGTAACGTATCAATGTCTAATACGCCATTCAAAATCAGTGATGTGAATAAATTATTATAATTTTTGGTTGGTGCATGAACAACCATTCGGCGCATTATATAACTTTCAAGAACACCACATATTTGATTCAATTCTTCTTTTTGATCTATATTTTTTGCTAAATATAAGACATAAGGAATCAGAGTGGTGTTCTTTAAGCCAAAAATAATAATGTTAAGGCGCTCTGTACCCATTTCTTTGGGCACTGCCATATTACATTGCTCCGGACGAAATGTTTGCATAAAACAAAGAGCGTATTCTTTCATTTGGCTGAGGACAATGCTTTTATCACCACCACAATAGTTGTTGATAAAATGTTGATATGATTGAGATAAGTTATCTACTCTTGCGTACATTAACTTATCCTCATTTGAGATATTATATTGTTTATCTTGAATAAATAGCTGAAAATAAGCATCAAAGAAAATATCAATCATAGCTCTTTTGATGCGACCAGTTTCCAATTCTATATCCCAATATGCTTTTGTTTCTTCATCTTTTTCAAAAGCTTGAACCCATATAGATTCATACTCATTTATTGACGTCCTACCGAAAAAGTAGTTCTTAAGTAATTCAGAAGTAGTCAAACTAACGCCCAAAGAATTAATCGTATCAAAAATTTGTTGTTCGTTTTCGTTGATATCCAAGTCAATACGGACAAACTGTGTATTCATAATAATTTGCATAACATCTAACTTTTTTGCATCTATATTATCCACAAAATAATTAAACGCCTCAACAACTCTGGAATTTTTCTCAAAATTTTCAAGTTTTTCTGCCTTCGTCAAGGACATAACTTTCTCAAAAGCTCTAATATCATTTTTTCCGTGACGTAATGCCATCTCTTGTCCCATAATTCTAAACTGAAAATCAAATAAAGCAGTTTGCCCTGTTTTTAAGCAAAGAACTTTCAAGAAAATCAAAAAAGTAGTTAAGCGCTGCTGTCCATCAACTATAGTTTTGCAAGCAGAATACAAGGCCCCAGACACTGGTGTTGAACCTTGTTTTAAAATAATAGATCCCAGAAAATGGGGCTTCTTAGTTTTTACTACAAATTCCATATCTTCCAACAAGCGAGACCACAAATCTTCTTTCCAAACATAAGATCTTTGAAAAAAAGGAATCTCAACCAATGTTGAATTATTAAATATATCTGTAATCAGAGCTTTACGTGCATCCATCATTAATCTCCTGTATCTATCTTTAAATCATTCTAAAATATTCCAATGCATCTTTGATTGCTTTTTCCTTCTCCGGCAGGCACTGCGGCACTTCAGCATCTTCCTTCTTTGACAAATTATAGTTCGGCCCCACATCCAGCCCACACTTCCGTTTGATCTGGGAGATATACAGGCTGGATAGCATCCTTCCTCTCCGCCGCCGCCAACTCCAGCTCATCCAGATCCAACTCCATTTCGGCATACTACTTGATATTAAGTTTGGACAATGACACTATCACTTCACAATGCCCTGTCCACGGAAACAAATCCACCCCCACTCCCTTCTCCACTCGATACCCTTTCTTCCGCAAATACTTCAGATCCCTGGCCAGAGTGTCCGGGCCGCAGGAGACGTATACGATCCGCTTCGGTCCCATGGCCGCGGCAGCGGCCATGAAGCGCTCCGTGCTGCCGCTTCTGGGCGGGTCCATGAAAACCACGTCGGCTTTCTCTCCGTTTGCGGCCATTTTCTGGAGGAAATCGCCGGCGTCGCCCTGGTAAAAGCGGATGTTGTCGATTTTGTTCGCCCTGGCGTTTCTCACCGCGTCCCGGACGGCGTCGGGATTTAACTCCACGCCGATTACCTGCTTCGCCTTTCTGCTGGCCACAATTCCGATGGTTCCGATTCCGCAGTAAGCATCCACCACCGTCTCCTTTCCCGTCAGACCCGCATACTCCATGGCCTTGGAGTACAGCACCTCCGTCTGCACCGGGTTTACCTGGTAAAAGGAGCGGGCGGAGATCCGGAACCGGCAGCCGCAGAGGACGTCCTCAATATATCCTTTCCCGTACAGCACCTGCTCCCGGTCTCCCAGCACCATGCTGGTGTCCCTTCCATTTATATTCTGAATCACGGTGGTGATCTCCGGGTGTTTCTGCCGCAGGGCCTTTACAAAATTGTTCCGGGACGGAAAAACCGGGGAAGCGGTTACCAGCACCACCATGATCTCTCCCGTGGCAAAGCCCCGCTTTACCAGCACGTGGCGCAGCAGACCGTATCCCGTATCCTCGTCATAGGTCCGGATTTTAAAGGATTTTAACATTCCACGGATGGTGCCGATAATCTCGTCCGCCTTCTCATCCTCGATCAGACAGCTCTCCACCGGCAGTACAATGTGGCTGTTTTCCTGATAAACCCCGGAAATGGGATTGCCCTTCCGGTCATGGGAAAATACGGCATGCACCTTGTTGCGGTAATGCCAGGGATTTTCCATGCCGATCACCTCATGGATGGGACAGATTCCCTTTAACAGCCGCTGAAGCTCCTTCTTCTTTTTCTCCAGCTGCTCCTCATAGGTTAAATTCAGATACTGGCAGCCGCCGCACTTTTTAAAAACAGGACATTGTTTCATGGATCTATTTCTCCTCTTTACACACATTTTCTAAGCGCTCATATTATACCGTGGCCACTAGGCCCGTGAAAGACCTCTCCAAGTGCCCAGGTGTAAGTTTGCACTAGATTCGTAAAATACCTCATCAAGTGCTCACATTATACCATACATCTACTTCCTTCGGAGGAAAAATTCCCGGACTCTTGCATTTTCCTGCCATCCGGCTATAATAGACGTAACTGTCTCCGCTGCAAAGAACAGCAGGGCAGGCAGAACTCTATGACAAACGACTACAGAAAGAAGGAACCTACATGGAAGAACTGTTTCACATAGACCGGACACTGCATCACGGACGGCCGGAGGACTGCTCCGGGCGGCTTCCGAAGGAAGTGCGTACCTATGATCTTTTAGACCGGCTGGGCATCCCCTATGACCGGCTGGACCACGACGCCGTGGGCACCATTGAGGGCTGTCACGACATTGACCAGCTGCTGGGCATCGAAATCTGCAAGAATCTGTTTCTCTGCAACGCCCAGAAAACAAAATTTTATCTGTTGATGATGCCGGGGACAAAGAAATTCAAGACGGCTGTTTTGTCCAAGCAGATCCAGTCCGCCCGCCTGTCCTTTGCCGGCCCGGAATACATGGAAGAATTCCTGGACATCACGCCCGGCTCCGTCTCCATCATGGGACTGATGAACGATAAAGAAAACCACGTGCAGCTGCTCATCGACCGGGACGTGCTCGCCCACGAGACCATCGGCTGCCATCCCTGCATCAACACCTCCAGCCTTCGGCTGAACCGGGACGACGTGCTGAACAAATTTCTGCCCGCCGTACACCATGACTACATCCAGGTGGATCTCCCCTGGGCAGAGTAGATTTCCGCAGAACAGACTGACGGTTCTCACCATTTAAAAGGCACGGCCATTCCCGGGTATTTCGCCGGGAAGGCCGTGCCTTCTGTGTATGTCTCCTGATTATTCCTTTTTCACTTCTTCTTTTTCATATTCCGGTTATTTTACCGTGATCAGCACAGAAGACTCTGCCGTCAGATCCCCGGAGTTTTCATACCGGGCGTAGGCGCTTCCCTCGCCCACAGCAGTCACCGTTCCGTCCTCTGCCACTGTGATCACACTCTCATCGCTGCTGGTCCAGTGGAACGTCAGGTCGTTGGCGCTGCCGGGAAGAATCTGAGCCGTCACCTTTCCAGTCTCTCCCACTTCCAGCTCCGCTTTATCTGCTTCCACAAAGACAGCCTCTGTGGGAATGACTTCCCGCACCGCCACATCATCCAGGTACAGGCTCCCCTCGCCCGCCACCACATGAAGGACGATATCCGCTGACACCGCATAGGGGGAAGTGATGAAATTATAATCAAATTCCCGGTATTCCCGGCTCATATTCAGGTTGTCGTTCAATTTTGCCAGATGGGTGGAAATGGTGTTTCCGTCCTTGTCCTTCTGATTGATCTCATAGGTGAAGGACGCGGAATCCAGGGTATCGGTCTTATGCCAGAAGCTCAGCTGATAGCGCTTGTTGGGTTCAATGGAAATGGTCTGGCGGATTACTCCGTCTCCAGCCGCCTCTTTTCCTGTCTTTGTGATCACCGCCGCCCGGCTTCCGCCGTGAGCGTCTTCCCCATAGCCAAATTCATAGGAAGCCGCCGGCTGATCTGCTCCGTCCTCCGCCGGAACGGTGATGTCCGCAAACTCCCAGCCGTCCTCTGCCTCCATATCTCCGTTTTCCAGGAGATTCTCCTCCGGTACGCTCTCCGGCACAATAAAGTCGTCGAATACCTGCAGTTCCCGGATCTGAACCGGCTGGCTTCCATTTACATCCAGACGGATGAATTTCACTTCCCCGTCCAGAGCCGCTTCCGTGTGATCTTCCGTCTCCGTCACAGCCGCCTCTCTGTAAGTGGATCCATCTGTGGAAACCTCCACCGTACAGCTTTCCGGTTTTCCATCTCCCCAGTAGATCTCTGCCTGGCTGCCGTCATACACCCGGTCAAGCTCCAGTACAACGCTCTGCTCTCCGACTTCCGCCGCCGTCCAGCAGGTATCCATATCGTAATCATTTAACATATAGGGATCGCTGCCCTCTTTTGTGGAAGACGCAGTCACCTCCTGGCCCAGCGCCCGGTTATCTGAAGCAGGCTCCCCTTCTGCCTGATCCAGAAATTCCAGGTCCGCCCAGAGCATGTCGTGATCCGCCATATCGCTGTGAACCGTTCCCACGTCTGTGATCCGGATGTTTTTGGTGGTAATGATATTGTCCACTGTGAGCACCTTCATGGAATCATCAGTGCCGTTAAAGGTATCCAGCCACTTTCCATCTTTTCCGTTGGCGATGTGAAACCCGTCCTCAAACATGGTGTATTCGTAGAGGCTCTGATCCGCATTCCAGTCCGCCACCATAATCTTGTACTCCGTGGGCTCCATTTTTACCCGCTCTATGATCTCCGCGAACTGACGCCTTCTTAAGTCCGTATTTTCCCAGCTGGTGTGGGTCACATAGAAAGCGATTTCCCGTCCGTCCTTCTCAAATACCGTCCGCTCCAGCACTTTGGTGGCTTTGCTTCCGGTGCTCTCAATGGGAATGGAGCTCACCTCCTTCAGCTCATACTGAGAGGTGACGCCCACTCCGAATCCGCCGTTTGCAAAATCTCTCCCCTTGGCGAAATGGACGTACGGGTAATCGTCATTGACAAAGTCCTGGACCATGTCGTAATCGTTTCTCGTGTTGTTCACGTCGATTTCCTGGAAGCCCATAATCTCCACACCGTTTTCTTTTATGATCTCCGACATCTTTTTAATGTCCGGATGGGCCTTGGAATCCACATTCCAGGTGGCCACCCGCATGGTCATCGGTTCCTGGCTCTCCTGATCAGAGCCGTCCGTCTTCTCCTCACTGCCGGCTTCCGCCGCCGTCTCCTCCGCAGCAGTTGTGCTCTCCCCCGCGTTCTGGCAGCCATATAATGAAATCGCTGCCAGACCTATACACAGACCTGCTGCTGTCACACGCCATTTTTTCATATCCGCTCTCCTGTTCTCGTATTCCTTTTCTTCTCCGTCCCGGCTGTCTCCCTCAGTTTTTTCCCAGCCACAGACGGTTGATCCGTTTTCTCCGGTCCAAAAATTCCACGTTTTCCCGGCTGGGATGAATCCGGTTGGTGAGAAGAACCAGTCCTTCTCCCGTCTTCACATCCATCAGGATGGAAGTCCCCGTAAATCCGGAGTGGTACAGGGTTCCCGGCCCGTACTCCACCCCCCAGCCATAGGTCCTGTCAAACTGACAGGTATGTTCCACTTTTTCAAATAATTCCCGGCTTATCAGCCGTTCATCCTGATTCAGCCAGGCCTTTACAAAATGCAGCATATCGTCCAGAGTGGAAAAAAGTCCTGCGCTTCCGCTCTCCCCCATGAGATAGGCCTTCGAGTCATGGACCTCCCCGCAGATCCAGCCCCTTTCCTGGGTGTGCTCCTCGGGAATAAACTGTCCCATTTCCCCTTTCGGGTGATAGGAAGTCTGATTCAGTCCCAGAGGACCGAACATATGCTTTCGGTAGCTCTCATCCAGGCTGGTCCCGTCAAGCTCCTCCACCATCAGGCCCAGAAGCATAAAACCGGGATCGGAATAACAGTACCTCTCCCCGGGAGCCGCTTCCGGCCTTGTCTCATAGAGCCGGTCCCGGATGTTGTCCGCTGTCAGAGAGGCTTTGTCCGGAATCTCCGCCGGCAGTCCGCTGTTGTGAAGCAGCAGGTTCTCCACCTTTATCTCCGGCCGGGAAAAACGCTTTAACACCGCCTGCACCGGAGTGGAAAACTCCAGTTTTCCCTCCTGAATCAGCTGCAGAATCCTCACCGCAGTTCCCGTCACCTTCGTCAGGGAAGCCAGATCGTAAAACATTCCCGGCCCCAGCGCTCTCTCCGACCACGGCTTCACCGCTCCCTGGACGCCCCGGTAAAAGGAAGACAGCTCTCCCTCCCTCACGAATCCATAGGAAGCGCCCCAGATCACGCCCTCCTCTATCAGCTTTCCAATCTCATCATGGACCCTATCCCAGTCTTTCATATCCGCTCCTTTGCTCACTGCTGTCACTTATTTTGCCAGTTCAATGGCCTCCCGCACCCGGCCGTCCGCCTGGTCCAGCACTTCTTTCGCCCGGTCCAGACTGCATCCGGAGGACACCATCACAATCGCTTCCGGTACCGCCATCTTCGACTCCTTCAGAGCCTTTGCCGCCCGGTCCCGGTCTGCCCCGGTGATCTCGGAAATCATCCGCTCCGCTCTCACCACCAGCTTTTCATTGGTGGGCTGCACATGCACCATGTAATTCTGGTAAGCCTTTCCCACCCGCACCATCACGCCGGTGGAAATCATGTTGAGCACCATCTTCTGAGCCGTACCCGCCTTCATTCTGGTGGAACCGCTGATGACCTCCGGCCCCACGACGGGAGCGATGGAGATCTGCGCCGCGGCCGCCATCTGGCTGTCTCCGTTGCAGGTGACCGACACGCTCAAGGCTCCTGTCTCGTTGGCGTACTGGATAGCCGCCAGAGTGTAGGGCGTTCTGCCGCTGGCCGCGACTCCGATGACGCAGTCATCCGCCGTCAGCCCCACTCTCTTTAAATCTTCCACCGCCAGCTGAGCGGAATCCTCCGCCCCTTCCACGGCCTGGTACATGGCCTTCTCTCCCCCGGCCAGCAGGCCGAAGGCGCGGTCCGGGGAAACGCCGTAGGTGGGGGTCAGCTCCACTGCGTCCAGAGTTCCCATTCTTCCGGAAGTACCTGCTCCGCAGTAAATGATCCGCCCGCCTTTTTTAAACCGCTCCGCCACGGCGTCCACCGCCTTCGCCACGTTGGGAAGCTCCTTTTCAATGGCCTCCGCCACCTTTTTGTCCTCCTGGTTGATCAGGGTGACAATTCCCAGAGCGTCCATCTCGTCAATGTGTTTTGTGGCCTCGTTTACCGTCTCTGTGGTCAGTCCGTCTATATTAACCATGTTCTATTTACCTCACTCTGTCTTCTTTTTCAGACCTTCCACCATCTTTCTGGTCTTCACCAGCTCAACTTCGATCCGCTTAAAGTCCTCACGGATGACGCCCAGATAAATCAGACATCCCATCATCAGGGACGTCTGCAGGGATTCAAAAGCTCCCACCCGGCGCACATCCTCCAGATCGGGCACGCACAGACTGATATCCGCCAGCTTCCGCAGAGGAGACTCCGCTTTTCTGGTGACGGCGACCACCTTCGCCTTCTTTTCCAGAGCCTTCTCACAGCTGTACAGAATTTCTTTGGACTGTCCGCTGTAGGAAAACGCCAGAACCGCATCTCTCTGGTCAATATAGCTGAAAAACTCCGTCACCATGTTCAGATCCTGATAACAGCTGGCGTCAAATCCCGCCCGGCGCAGTTTGTGAAACAGATCATAAGCCGCCGCGTAGGAGGCTCCAAGACCGAGAAGATATATTTTTCTCGCCTTTTTCACCGTCTCCACCGCCTGTTCCAGGGCTTCTTTATCCAGCTGATAGAAGAAATCCCGGAATGCGCTCTCCGTCCTGGCCTGCATCTTTGAGCAGATGGTGTTCAGATCGTCCTCGTCGGAGAGGATGGGGTCCGCCATCCTCCACTCCCCCCTGTTTTCCGGCTTCTCCCGGACGGCGGCCAGTTCCAGCTTAAAGCCGTCCAGGCCGTCCGCCCCCATCTTTTTCACATACCGGATCACAGAGGCGGGGGAAACCCCGCTGGCCTGTGCGATATCCGCCGCCGTCATCCCCAGAATCTGGTCATGATGTTCCAGCACAAAGTCTGAAATCTTCTTGTCTCCTTTGCTCATCTGGTGATAACGCTCCCGAATTTTCAGCATAATATGGTCCACGGCGATTTCCTCCCTGTCTCTGCCCTCACTGCAGATAATTTAAGATGGACTGGTCCGATTCGTTGGGAATCATCTGAGCCGTCACGGAATGTCCCCCGCGGATCATCTCCTGAATATCCGCGATGTCCTGCTCCGTTAAGTTCACCGACTTTTTAATGTTCCGGGAACCTTCCCGCTTTGCCACATTTCCCACGTTCACCCGGTCAATCTCCACGCCCCGGCGGATCAGCTCCGCCATGTCGGCGATGTTCTTCGTGATCACAAAGATCCGGTCGCCGGAGTAGGCGTTTTCCTTCAGGCGCTCCACCGCCCGGTTCACCGTCATAATGGACAGCTTCACTCCTGCCGGCTTTGCCATCTTCAGTCCCGCCAGCGCCATATCGTCCTTCAGAACGTCGTCGTTGACCACGACGATCCGGCTGGCTCCCACGGTGTTGGTCCACACCATGGCCACCTGGCCGTGAATCAGGCGCTCGTCCACTCTGGCGTGAACGATGACACCCTTCGGTCCGTCCGGATTGCCGCGGCGGACTGCCGCCTTTTTCGCCGGCTTCGCCGCCGCGGCGGCTGCCTGCTCCTCATCCGTCAGGAAACGGATCACCTGTTCCTTTGCCGTCTCCTCCACGTCCCGCGCCAGTTCCCCCGCATCCGCAGCGCTCTCCCTGGCCATTCCGGCCTCAATGAGAGCCGCCAGGTTGATTCCGGCGATCACTTCCATGGTGTCCTTCCGTTCCATGCGCATTTTGGAAGCCACATTGTAGGGGGATCCCCCGGCCAGATCCGTCAGCACCAGGATGCTCTCACATCCGTCCAGCCGGGCGGCCGCATTGCTCAGCTTCTCTGTCATCATTTCAATGGAATCCTCCGGAAGAAAGTCCACCGCCTCATAATCCGGCACATCTCCCGCAATCAGCCGGAAGCTGCTGGTGATTCCTGTGGCAAAATTCCCGTGCCCAGTCACAATTAATCCTATCATACCACACCTCCGAACTTAAAACAATCCGGCCGCAAAGGTCAGCATATTCTGCAGGTTTCCCAGAACCATTCCCAGAGCGATCAGGATAAAGATCAGCTTGGTGGAATTGATCTTCTTTTTTCCCAGCAGCCAGTAGGACAGCATAACGATGCCCAGAGGAAGCATGCAGGGAAGAATCTTGTCCAGCATTTCCTGTACAGAGAAGGTCACCTCACCCATGGCGAAGGTCAGATCCGTCTTGTAGGAGATGACAGAGGGGATCAGGGCTCCCACTACCGTCAAGCCCAGAATGCTGGCCGCCTCCGTGATGGGCGCGAGCTTGTCGGCAAAGCTGGTGGCCAGCTTCCGTCCGGAGTTGTACCCGAGCCAGGTAAATTTATACCGGATCCAGAGCACGGCCGCGCAGGTGATCAGCGGGATAATCAGGCCCACCGGGTTTCCCTGCATGGCAATGTAGGCCGCAATGGAAAATACGATGGCCCGGTAAATGGCGATGAACAGGGTATCTCCCACACCGGCCAGAGGTCCCATCAGACCGGTCTTTACCGCCATCACCGTCTCTTCGGACTCCACGCCCAGCTCTTCCTCCAGAGCCATATCCGCGCCGGTGATCAGATGGGCCATGGCGGGGGTGGTGTTGAAATAGGAAAGCTGCATTTTCAGGGCTTTCTTCATCTTTTCCGGATCATTTTTGTACAGCCGCTTTAGCACCGGCATGATCACGTAGGCATAGCCCAGGCCCTGCATTTTCTCGTAGTTCCATCCGAACTGGAGCGCGAACAGATTTCTGATATAGACTTTCTTAATGTCCTGCTTCGTCAGCTTGGTACTCTCTGTCTGGTTAGCCATTGATCTCTACCTCCTCGTCGTCGATTCTCACCATGCCGTTCTCCGATACGGCTGCCGCTGCGGCACGGTCCCTCGTTCTGGAATAGTGAATTGCCGCCAGGGCCAGTCCCAGAAGAGCCGCCGCCATCACGCTGAACATGGATCCCGCATAGGCCAGCATCACAAAGCCGATGATAAAGTAAGCATAGTATTTCTTCAGCGGCAGATACCGCATCAGAATCGCCATACCCATGGCCGGGAGAATAGCGCCTGCCGTCTTCAGACCGGTCATGAACCATGAGGGGATGAAAGCGTTGATGCTGTTGACCACAGCCTCCCCGAAGATCAGGCCCACCATCACGGGAATGACGCGGGACAGCGCCCAGGGCAGGAAGCCCAGAAGGTTTGCCCTCTCCACTCCCCTGTAATCGCCCCCCTCCGCGCAGCGGTCCGCATAGTGCTGGAAGAAAGAGTTGCACATTCTGCCCAGAATGTCCATCTGGGTCAGCAGAAGGCCGATGGGGATGGCCAGAGCAATGCCGTACTCCGCGCCTTCGCCGGAAATAATGGCATAGGTTGTTCCCATGATCGCTCCGGACAGATAATCCGGAACCGTTGCTCCTCCGTAAGTGGCCACACCCAGCGTCATCAGCTGAAGGGTCGCTCCGATGATCAGGCCGGTCTGCAGATCTCCCAGCAGGAATCCCACAAACGTGGCCGCAAACAGCGGGGTGTAAATCCCGCACTGAATAGAAATCTGGTCTGCCACCGCCACAACAGTGTACAGCACCACCAATACGACAAATAATACAGAAATCTCCTGCATACTCGCCCTCCTTAAAGACAATTCTTACATTTTTCTTTTCAGTCTCCGCTGTCATATGGCAGCATTTTACCTAATTTTTCTTCGTATATAAGCGCTTACTCGGGTATAATAGCACATATGAAATTAAATTACAATATATTTTATATAAATATTTTAAATGTAATTTTATTTCATTTTTCATTTTTTCTTCTGCAGCGCCGCCGCTGCCGGGCAAAAAAAGGGACCGCCCCGCAGCGAAGCAGTTCTGCTCTTCGCCGCGGGGCGGTCCCCGGTTTTCGTCTCATATTGGTATTCAGATGGCTCTCGTATATTCCTTCAGCCAGGCGGCTTCCTCCTCCGTCAGGTAGGGGGAAATCTTCTCGTACACCTCTTTGTGGTAAGCATTTAACAGATCCACATCCTCCTGACGCATGATGGATTTGTCGATGGCGTCCAGATCAATGGGCACAAAGGTCACGAACTCAAATCTCATAAACTGGCCGAACTCCGTCTTCTCCGCCTTCCGGCACAGAATCAGATTCTCCGTGCGGACGCCGTGGCTTCCCTCGATGTAGATTCCCGGCTCGTCGGAGGTGAGCATGCCCTCCTCCAGCACTCCGCTGTCCTGACGCTCCGGCACCACCTTCCAGCGGATGCCGTTGGGACGTTCATGGACGTTTAACAGATATCCCACGCCATGGCCCGTGCCGTGGTCAAAGTTCAGACCTCTCTGCCAGAACACCTCCCTGGCCACATAGTCCAGGTTCAGTCCCCGGCAGCCGTGAAGGAATTTTACATTGCCCAGGCGGAGCATGCTCATCACCGTCAGGGTGAAATGCTCTCTCTCCTCCGCCGTCAGCTCGCCCAAAGCGATGGTTCTGGTGATATCCGTGGTGCCCTCATAGTACTGGCCGCCGGAATCCACCAGGTAAAGTCCCCTCGGCTCCAGAACTGCCTTGCTCTCCTCGGTGGCAGAATAATGGCACATGGCCGCGTTGGGTCCGTAAGCGGAAATGGTGTCGAAGCTGGGCTCCAGATAGCCCTCCTGCTCCTTCCGGAACTCTTCCAGTTTGTCCGCCACGCTCATCTCGTCCATGGGGATCTTTCCAATGTTCTTCTTCAGCCAGCAGATGTATTTGGTCACCGCCACGCCGTCCTTGATATGGGCCCGGCGGAGATTTTCCATCTCTGTCTCGTTTTTCACCGCCTTGGCAAGGGCCGTGGGATTCATCCGGTCGATCAGCCGGCAGCTGGAGTCCAGATTGTGGCAGAGAGCGTAATTCACCCGGCTCTTTTCCACCATCACCGCCTGGTCCCGAAGGGTTTTTACATACTCGTAAATGCCGCCATAAGGCCGCACTGTCACTCCCAGCCCGTTTAAGTAGGCCTTCACCTCATCGTCGAGGGCCTCCTCCTGGACAAAAAACAGAACCTGACTGTCCGTCACCACCAGATAGGAGAGCACCACCGGATTGCAGGGCACATCATTTCCCCGGATATTTAACAGCCACACGATATCGTCCAGAGCCGTCAGCACATGGACGTCCGCTCCCGCCTGCTTCATGGCCCGGCGGAGATCGCCGATCTTCTCGCCGGCAGATTTTCCGCAGTACTTCTCATCCAGGATCCACACCGGCTCTCTGGAGAGGGCAGGGCGGTCCTCCCAGATCATGCCCACCAGGTCTTCCCCGTACACCACCGTGCCGTGTTTTCCGGATACGGCAGCTTCCATATCCTCGCCCAGAAGCTCGTTGATCACCCGGCCGTCAAAGCCCAGTTTTCCTCCTTCCGGAAGCTTCTGCCCAATATACTCCAGGACAGTGGGCACACCTTCCACACCCATTTTCATCAGAGCCACATCGCTGCCCTTCAGCTGTCCGGATGCCTGAACGAAATACCGGCCGTCAGTCCAAAGCCCGGCCTCCGTCATGGTCACCACCGCTGTTCCCGCGGAACCGGTAAACCCGGTGATATATTTCCGGCAGGCAAAATGCTCCCCCACATATTCCGACTCGTGGAAATCAGAGGTGGGCACCACATACACGTCAATGCCCCTCTCTCTCATCTTTTCCCTCAGTCTCTCCAAACGCTCATTCACTGTCCCTCTCTCCTTTCATGACCTGAAAAAATTAAAATGCTCGCAGGCATTCCAGATTCCATCCTCTCCCACCGAAGACGTGACGTAATCCGCCACCGCCTTCAGCTCATCCATGGCATTTCCCATGGCAATCCCCAGACCGGCGGTCTGCAGAATCTCAAAATCATTCATACTGTCCCCAAAAGCCACCGCATCCTCCGGAGTGGTGCCGTAATACTGGCAGAGGCGGAGAAGTCCCTTGGCTTTGGACGCCTCCCGCTCCACCACGTCCGCTCCCAGGCGGCCGGCGAACATGAGGAATTTCAGCTGGGGGAAGCGCTTCTCCATATCTATGGCGCCGTCTTCCTTTCCAATATAGGCCAGAGTCCGCACGCCCTGGTCCAGCAGGGATCTGGGATCTTTAAAGCGCCGCTCTGACCGACCCCAGCGCAGCCGGTCCGTCTCCTCCACCACTTCAGGATGAAGATAATAGTCCTCATTTCCAATGGTCACTCCCAGGGCGTAGCCCGCTTTGTCGGCATAATCCAGAATTTCCTTCAGCAGCGTCCTGTCCATCTCATGCTCATAGATCAGCTCTCCGCCCACTGTGATTTTCGTCCCGTTCAGATGAATCACCGCATCCGGCTGAATCACATCCCGGTACTGCTTGCTGTAATAGTTGTCCATATCCCGTCCTGTGGACAGCACAATGTAAAAATCCTTCCGCAGCTCATTCACTGCCCTCAGTGCACTTTCAGGAATCTGATACGTCTTATGATCCAGCAGAGTCTGATCCACATCAAAGCTGGCAATCCTCTTTTTTGACATCTTCACCGCTCCTCCTTCCGCCCTCCGGCGGCGTACTCATTTACCTGAATTTTAAAAATATGTAAAACAAAAAGTGCTAGGAACCTGTTCTCAGGCACCCAGCACTTTTATTCATCGGGGCAACAGGATTTGAACCTGCGACCTCTCGGCCCCCAGCCGAGCGCGCTACCAAGCTACGCCATACCCCGTCATCTCTGCGGCTGTTTCCAGCCGCATTCATTTCATTATAAATTTTTTCCGCAGCACTTTTTGTATTTCTTTCCGCTGCCGCAGGGACACGGATCATTGGGATAGATCTTCTTCGTCTGACGGCGAACCGTACCGGAAGCTTTCTGCTCCTTGTAGAGCTCTTTCCGTCTCTCTTCACTGAGAATGCTGTCCCACTGGGGAAGTTCATAGAGCCAGTTGGCTTTCGCCTCCACCATGTTGTAATACAGCTTTTCCGGATCAATCTCAATCTTAACCTGAGTGTTCTCATCCATGGTCTCGATGGGATTCTCATATCCCTTCAGGCTCTCATTGATGCCGTCCAGGAAACCGGTCATGATCATAGTGTCTGTATTATACTTATCAGCAAGCTCCTTCACCGTTCCCTCAATTACCTGTGCGGGATCTGTCAGGATCTGCTCGTAAATACCTTTTTCAATCTGGAAATATCTGCTCCAGAGCTCTTCCTGCTGCTTCTTTGCCAGCCCGTCTCCGTACGCAAGATTTCTCCATGTCTCCAACATTGTTGCCATTGCGTAACCATCCTTTTTGTTCTCTCGAGGACTACGTGAGATAGTATAATACAAAACTTCGGATTTTGCAAATGTTTTTTTCAAAATTGTGTATTTTTTTTTGTTCAATTGACACGTTTCCCCTGGAAACCCGCATAAAACCTAGGTTTTTTCAAGATCCGCTTTTTTCATTTTTTCCCGCTGAGACCGGATTTTTCCTAGTTTTTACGGTTTGCAGCGGCCGCAGGGCTCATATCCCTCCGCCAGAAGCTCCTCCCTGGTTCCGAAATAGTCCTCCCGGTTTTCCTCCTTCATATCCTTTACGCTGCTGCAGTTCGGCTTGTGAAACCGCTTTGTTCCGGTGTTGAGCACATACTCCATCTCCTCTGACTGGGATCCGGACGTCGTTTCTTCCGTCTCTTCCCCCGCCAGTCGGCTGTCTCCGGTGGCGTAGTCGATCTCAATGCCCGGCTGCACATTATAGACAAATACGCAGAAGCTGATTCCCTCTCCGTCATCTTCCACCGACCGGGCCTCCATAAGCACTCCCCGGGCCACCAGCTCGTCCCCCTGAAATTCCGGCGTAACCCGGTAGAGCACATGGTTGCCCGTCTCCTTCACATAGTCCGCCGTCATATTTTCAAAGGGAAGCATTCCCTCCACATTCATGTACCTGGTTCCGGTGATCAGATTCTTCTCGTTGGCGTTTTCCGCCGTCAGCTGATAGCCGATCAGGTGGCAGCGGTTGTACAGATAACCTCCGTCCACGATGTCGTAGCGGGCGGTCTGCCACCCGGAAGGCTTGATCTGGCTGATGCTCTCTCTGGTCTCCGTGGGCATCAGATCCTGCCCCACGCTGGCAAAGGCCACTCCGCAACGCCCCAGCCGGTCCAGCTCGCTGTAATGCTCGAAGGACTCCTTTCCCTCCGCCAGCTCCTCTTCTGTAAAATAGGGGACATTGCCGTTGACCGTCTCATAGGGATCGCCGGTGTACACACCTGTCTGGGACGTTTCATCCTCGCCAAAGGAAAATCCCTCCGATTCTCCCGCGCCGCCTCGTCCATCGGACACCGCGGCAGGCCAGTCCCCGCCCGCCGGAAACTGGCTTCCGCCGCAGCTTGCGATCCCAAAGACCGCGGCTGCAAGAAGTAGAGCCGCCGTCGTTCTCATTTTCCGCAGCCAGCTCATAAGGAGTACACCTCCATGGTGATCTTCTCATGGGATCTTCCCGGAAATTCTTCCGTCTTCACCAGGTGAAAGGACTTTAACAGCTCCGGATCAAAGTACTGGTCCGCCGGATATCTCCTGTTCCACCGAAACAGGATAATTCCCTCCAGCCGGTCTCCGTAGGAGGTCACATCCTCCAGTTCCGCGAAACAGTACTCTCCTTTCCCCGCCTTTTCTAGAAAACGGTCGTCCACCCGGATCGGCTCCTTTTCTTCTTCTTCAAACTGTTTTCTGCTGTAGCCGCTCATCCACAGAGTTTTCCCCGCAGCAATTTCCAGCATCTTCTCCCGAACCGCCTGGTCCATGCTCAACCGGCGGCCGTTGAAGGCCATGCCCCAGCGGTCCTCGGTGCAAATGATCAGGATCATGATTGTGTTCCTCTCTTTTGTCAGAATTCTTTTCGTAGTATAACTGAAATGATTTTTTATGTCAACTTTGCAGATTATCTATGGTTTTTCCTCTTCATTCAGCGTCCACCCGAAATCATTGTGGTAAATCATCTGTTTCGTCATACCGCCGTCAATACATATATTTTCCCCGGTGATAAATCCCGCTTTGTCCGAGCAGAGATACAGCACCATATTGGCAATATCCAGGGGATTTCCCACCCGGCCGGCGGGCTGCTGGACCGCATCTGCGCCTGTATACTCTGTGTAAGCGGTGTCAATCCAGCCTGGAGAAATGGAATTGACCCGGACTTTTCCCCTAAGACTTACCGCCAGAGCGTGGGTAAGGGCCGCAATTCCCCCTTTCGCTGCGGTATAGCTTTCGGTCTGCGGCTGGCTCATGCGGTCCCGGGAAGAAGAAATATTTACAATGGACGCACCGGAAGAAAAGTACGGCAGAAAAAGCTTTGCAAGATAAAACGGCGCCGTCACGCCTACCCGCAGAGCGTAATTGAACTCTTCATAAGAGCAGCCAGCGATCCCCTTCATCAAGGGAATTGCGTTGTTGATCAGACAGTCCACGTTCCCGTATTCCGCAGCCACCTTTTTGGCAAAACGCTCTAAGGTCTCTTTTTCCGCCAGATCACCGATAAAATAATCATTTTCCCGTACATCTATGATGCAGACAGATGCTCCGTTTTTCCGGAATTCTTCTGCAATACATTTTCCGATGCCCTGGGCGCCCCCTGTGATAACCGCCACTTTATTCTGAAACATTGTATCAGCCTCCTTTGATCTCCAGTATATCATGGGGGATAAAAAAGGGCCACAGTTGTCTGTTTTTGAGCTTCTGGAAATTTATAAGGAAAATTTCAAGGAAATTTGCAAAGTGTAATTTCAATTCAAAAAATGTATAGTTATCTCAGAATCAACAGCATACGAAAGAGGGAGGGAGTTATTGATTGCTCAAAACAGCGATATTAACGCCTCTGATTTATCTGGAATATACCAAGATATTGCAGAGGTTATTGGTATCGAAGCAACACTTAAGCTATACGACAATTTCAAGGGATTACAGATAACATTTCCAAAAAAGTTATATTCTATAGGATATGTTCGTAAACAGCTTACATACCCAAATGCTGATATTAAGCAATTATCAAAAAAATTAGGGTACACTGAGCGGCGATTACGCCAGATAAAAAAACAAGAAGGAGACAAAGATGGCGAAGAAAAATGAAACAACTCCACAAATAACAGAAAAGCAGGCTAAAAAAGCTTTAAACGCTAATAAGAAAAAAGCCGAACAGCTCTTGCAAAACGAAAAAGAAATGAATAAATTTTTAGATCAAGTAGGCGACAAAATTGGAACGGTATCTGGATTTAAAGAAAAAATAAAAGATATTCCCTTAATTGTGAGCCTCATAAAAGCATATATACATAAAGAATATAGGGAAATCCCGGTAGGTTCACTTATTGGCCTGATAGCCGCATTAATATACTTTCTTAGTCCTGTCGATTTAATTCCAGATATCCTTCCAGGAATAGGATATATAGACGATCTTACAGTTATTGCTATTGCTATTCGATTTGCCTATACAGATATAGAAGATTTTAAAAAGTGGCAGCAGGAGCAAGAACAGAAAGACTCTGAAAAAGAAGAGTCACAACTTGACGATGTACAGTAGGTGCACTATCTATAAAGGTACAACCTTTACAGACCATCTAAAAACCCCACATCAGTTCTATAAGCCATAATCTGGACAGACAGCCGGCAGAGGTAAAAAATCAAGGAAAACCCAAAAAATACCCCGCCTGCTGCACTCGGCGAACAAGCGAGGTATAAAAAAGGGGAGGATTTAAAAAAGTTCATTTATCACAGTTTATTACCGTATATATAAGGTAATAAACACTTCTTTTGCCCCATTTATAGTTTATCTGGATTTATCAGAATATATATAAGTTGTGTCAAATCTGGTGTCAAATGGCGTCAAGTGTCATTAATTTCATCATACCCTATGCAGGTATTTCCATAACAGGAAGACTACTCTTATAAGAATAGTTTTCCTGTTTTTCTTTTGCCTTCCGGAAATTTACAAGGAAAATTTCAAGGAAATTTGCAAAGTGTAATTTCAATTCAAAAAATGTATAGTTATCTCAGAATCAACAGCATACGAAAGAGGGAGGGAGTTTGCAACGTGAGAAAAAAATAGAAGCATCCGATTTTGCAGGAATTTATAAAGACATTGCCGAAGTGATCGGCGTAGACGCTACTTTGTTGCTACATGAGTATTTAAAAGGTCAGCAGATTACATTTCCTAAAAAGCTTTACTCAAAAGAATACATAATAAAACAAATAGCTGAACCAGAAAAAGGAGGGAGTAATATTAAATCAATCGCTTCAAAGTACGGCTACACGGAAAGAAGATTAAGACAACTTTTAAAAGAAAACAGCAAACTAAAGATTGGGGAGGTATGAATATGCAATTTCCAAATTCAAAAAATAGCAAGAAAGAACCTTTAAAATTAAATTCTCCTGAACCAATTACAGACGGTGGAAGATCTTATAACATAATTTATTATGTAGCTGCTGCAATCGGAGCAATTTTAGGATTGAGAGGTTCCGGCGATATTGGTGGCTCAATAATTATAGCTTTCTTTGGAATCATAATAGGATTTGCTATTAAAGAATGCATTTTAGATTTAAAGCTGAGACAGCTTCGTAAACAACCCTTTGCCCTGGAGAAAAAAGTTCCCTATGATGTATTAATACAGAATCTGATTCCTGTTTTAACACCGCTTAATATGACGATTGAAAAAGACCGCGGCGGACAACCAGTGATTACTTATAAAACAATGATTTATGATGTGGCTTATCAAGATGATAATACATTTACAATCTGGTGGAGAAAATCGCCTCTCAGGGCATTTTTAAGTCTGAAAAGCAAAATAGCTTATTATCGACAAGTTGTTGTTGCAATGGGAATTATTGGATACCACATTCAGCAAATCTGCTCAGATAAAACAAATTTAAGTTCTGCGACGCCTTTAGAAAATTCATCGCAAAATTCAGAATTCAAATACTGCACGGAATGTGGCACAAAATGTCCAAAAGAAACAAAATTCTGTACCAACTGCGGTCACCCATTTGAAGAAACGAGGTAAGAATATGAAAAAGCACAATTATAAATATTGTCCTTCTTGCGGAAATCCACTTTCTGGGGAAGAAACATTCTGTGGGAAATGCGGGACAACACTATGTAATTCAGAAAATGTATCTACTGATTCTCAAAAACAGGTCAATCCCCCTCTGCAATCAGCAGGAAAGCCGAAGTCATCTAAATTAAAGACCATTCTCATTATTGCAGGTGTAGCTATAATAATACTGATACTTCTTGCTGTTATTGGTAATAGTGATACTTCTGAATCCACCTCTCCTGGCACAGCTGAGGGCACCGCCGCAATAAATGAAACAACTGCTGAAGAAAATCCATCAAATACTGGAAGTGAAGATACAGCAGAGACAACCCAGCCAGTTATGGACATTGATCTTGCAGCTGTTTTACAAAATATAGGAGAAACTTCCGATGTTTCTTTTTCCTTAAGTGAAGACCAAAGCCGATACATTACGGAACATCCAGAATTTTTCCCGGTGACGGAAGAGGTCCTTCCTGAACTTCCCATTGATTACTCCCTTAGTTACGCTTACATGATAAAAAATCCCCAAAAATACGTAGGACAATTCGCTTTTCTGGATGGTCTAAACGTCATTCAAATTTGGGAAGAAAGTTTTTCCGATTCAGAATATGGAAATTTTACAATTTTAAATTTATCTGATGATGTAGGTAATTTATATTATGTGTATTTTGTCGGCCCGTCTATAAACGCAGTAGAGGACTCCCTCGTTCGTGTGGTCGCTATGCCTATCGAATATACCGGTTTCGAGAATATAGAAGGCAATACACGACTAACACTTGCTATGGTTGCCGCACTGGTTGAGGGATACGATACTCAGGATATGTCCAGACAGTTTTTCACTGATGAGCCAGATTATTATGAAGAAACTTATTATAGTATAGAAATGGATAACTACATATTGCCATATAGTGATTCTCTTTACTACAGTACGGATGAACTAATGGCATTATCTAAAGAGGAACTGAGACTGGCAAGAAATGAAATATATGCCCGCCACGGAAGAAAATTCGAAACCGAGGATTTAAATGCTTATTTCAGTGCACAGCCATGGTATTACGGTTATCTTTCAATGGATGAGTTTGATGATTCCGTACTAAATGAATATGAAAAAGCAAATCTAGATACCATTAAAGCGGTAGAAGCACAAAAATAAGCTACTTAGCATTTTACAAAAAACTTTTTCTAAAAAAATAATTTATGTAAAGAGATTCTGCTATAGAATCTCTTTCTTTATTTAGGAGGAATAAATATATGAAACATCTTTTAAAAGATCTGTCAACACAATTATTAATCACTGCCATTTTATTCGTTTCCGATAGGATTAAAGAGCTATTTTCAAATTCGAAATAGAAGTGTCTATAAAGGTACACCTTTACAGACCATCTAAAACCAGTTAAAAACCGCGTTCATAAAGGTCATGGATAAGTTTTACGGATATATCCGTAAATGATTCAACCTTTATGGACGCATTTTTTATGAGAGGAGATTCTAAAATGAGCGGAAAAATTATGGGTTATGCCCGTGTCAGCTCCACAAGCCAAAATCTGGACAGACAGCTGGCAGAGTTGGAAAAATATGTAGAAAAGTCAAACATTGTCGTTGATAAAGCCAGCGGCAAGGACTTAAACAGAAACGGTTTCCAGGCGCTCAAAGGCCCGTTAGGACTGCGAAAAGGCGATACTTTAATTATCAAGTCTTTGGATAGATTGAGCCGAAATAAAACGGATATAAAAAATGAGCTGGAATGGTTTAAGGAAAATCAAATCAATTTACAGATTTTAGACCTGCCTACGACCATGATTCAACTGCCAAACGGGCAGGAATGGATAAGAGATATGATAAATAATATCATTATTGAAGTTATGTCCAGTATAGCGGAGCAGGAACGAATCACCATACGACAGCGGCAGCGGGAAGGGATTGACGTGGCCAAACGTCAGGGAAAGCACATGGGTAGGCCTAAGCTGGAAAAGCCAGAAGAATGGGATAAGTACTATAACATGTGGAAATCCGGGCGTATTACAGCGAAAAAAGTGATGGAAGTGCTTGGTTTAAAGAAGACCAGTTTCTATAAATTAGTTAAACTTTCATAGAAACAAGCCAGAGAGGCACTTTTAATAGTGTATCTCTGGCTGAACCATGCTATACTTAAAAAAAGAGGAATAGATATCAATGGAATTTTGCACATTAGAAATTTTTTTAAAAAATACAAGGTATAAAGTAAAGAAAAATGATGAAATCCATGAACGAAATGGAATCCACCATGTAATTGTGGCAACGAATCATGTCGATGTTACGAAGATTTGGTATGAGGACTTTAATTCCAAAAATGTTGTACTAGCAGTTGATTTTTGTTCCCCAGATGGAACAATACATGATAGTATAACAGTACGTTATACAAATATGGGACATCGTATTTCTGCACACTGGGACAGCCTCTTTAAGATACTTAAACCGGATATAAAAAAATCATACTACACTAGAATATTTCGCATATATCAAAAGTATTTTTGCTATTGCGTTAATCAATATATCGCTTTTACTCCTGCCGTTTTATCGGCTTGTGGTTGGTTGCCAGAAGCCAGAAAAAGCGTTTTTCTTTCTATTAATGATACATATCCACAAAATGAAATTCTTGCAACAGACTTTTTCAATGGGATGAAAAAAGGAAATATATTTAAACAAGAACTGTCAGCAGAATGGTATCGGGATTTCTTTGAGTTATTATCCAATCCCAGTATATTGACTATTTTTGCATATAGTGTTCATTCTGTTTTGTGGAATTATCTTCATGGATATGTAATGAAGCATTTTGAAAATAGCGATTTGAATACAGATACTATTTGCTTCTCTTTGTGTATTCATGGCGAAAACCCTGAACTATTAAGAGTAGTAGCAAATCTGTTTTCCAATTTCTTTTTAATAAAAGGAAATAATTGGACATTAATAGATAAAAAATATCATATTTCAGCTACTTCATTATCTGATGAAAGATATAAAAAACTGTTTAAGTACAGGTGTGTCCCCATTATTTTTTCAACAGAAAGAGGCTATTTTACAAGAGCTAGCAGTATGCTCAAAAAGGTGCAGAAAGAACGAAACAAAGGGTATTGGCATATATATCCTGTTTATATTAATCCTGTACCTATCCGGGCAGATGAAGTGTTAAATTGCTGTATTGATTCCGTTCAAAGTATTATTCCGCTGAAAGATAAGGACAAGTTACATAGAATTCATTTGGATTTTTGCCTATTAATTTATAAATTTATCAAATATTTGACAGAAATAAGTGATTTGGAAGATTTATCTAAAGGCCCTAAATATATCGAAATGGAAAATGATCTATGGGCTACCTGTGAACGGGAAGATTTATCTGCTGAATGGATAGATTCCCATACTCCAGAAGTTTTACTATATTCTACTATGGTATCGTTTACGCGCTTTTTGAAGCAATCCCCTTTGTCTGTATATGCAGAATATTTGTCACACACTTGTATTACAGTATTTTTACCCTATAAAGAATGTAATTCAGTTCCTGATATTACTAATGTTCCCGATACTTTTTTACAGGATTTTCGCAGTTTTCTCCAACAAAGTATCGCTATTAAGGCAAATAATAGCTGGATTTTCGAGGGAGTGGAAACTCGTGGCGGAGAAAAATGTTATTATTTTTATCCAAATGAGGGCTATGAACATTATGTGCATTTTGCAAAAAAGAATCATCTTCCTATTCTGTCGAAGCAAAAATTAGGGCAGAAGTTGAGAAAAAGTAATGTTCTAAAAACAACTGGTTCATCAAATAGAGTGAAACGTACTCAACGGAAAATATATGTATATGCCATTAAACAAACTTCTCTGGAAAATTTTTAAAATCCGTGTTACCTTCAAATATACGGTTGATATATTCATGCAGAAAATACAGCATTGTTTTGTCAATAGATAATCTTTTTCCTGTTATAGAATTAATTGGATTTATCACAAAATGGATATGAGGATAACAGGAATTTCCAAAGTTGTCTTTTACATGAAGCGCAAAAATATATTGTGTACCGGGTTCAAAAAACCCCATAAACATATATCCATATCGGAGATATTGCTTGGGAGAATGTCGTTCTTCTTTGCTGAAAGACAGAATACAATGAATAACGCGTTTGCAGCTTGTCTTGTTATATATTCGTTGTACCACAAGAAAAGAATCGGCCATTCTCTCAATCTCCTTTTTGGTATTGCCATATGCATGAAAGATATTGTGAGGATTTTTCGCAGGATTTAAGACATAATTGATTACATTTCTAATGGTTTCTTTCGTCTTAAAATCTCCTTTAATTATTTTAAAGTAGACCATATATAATCTATCTCCTTTTTCAACTCTTCAATAAAAGCTTTTCTTTTTAGAGTTCCATTTTCCAACTGTATTAGCAATAAATCTAGCTGAGTTAGTAGACCAACTAATATTTGGTTGGTATTATCTGCACCTCCATATAGACAACTCTTTAGACAATATTCACTTGAATTAATGGCTCCTGATTTTTTTGATAATTTTAAAATTTTCTTCTTTTGTTCTTTTGAACATCTGAAATTCATAGTACAGTCTTTTTTTTCGTAACTCATAATAAAAACTCCTTTTCATAAATTCTATATTCTGTATTCTATATTTAATATTTAAAACTTAAAAATTTTCTTTATATATCTATCTTTATATATTTATAGCAAGGTTAGAGTATTGTGTTACATTTTTGTTTTTTCTGAATGCTTACTTCGCTGTTATATTGAAAATATTTTTTTATCTCTCTATATTTTTATTGCAGATAAAAATCTACAACGCTCTACACACTCTGATAATCAATAAAAAAGGAGTGTGATTAAAATGAAATCAATCACAAATTTATGTGAAAAACTATATTGTGCGCATCAAAAAAAATTAAACTTATACATTATTACACTGAACAAAGGAGGACGCACCAAATGAGAAAAAGAGAATCCCTCCCTGTTCCATTAAATGAGAAGCGTCTGCTTAGTCTTACAGAATTCCAGGCTTACTGTGGACTTGGCAGAAACGCCGCCCTGAACCTCTCAATTAAAGCGAAATGCCGGTTCGACTCAGGAAGCCGCCGGATATTGATTGACCGGGTTCAATTTGACAAATGGTGTGAAAATAATTGTTTTTAGGAAAGGAGCATTTGGTCAATGGCAGTAGATAAAAATGGTAAGAAACTTCCACCAGGTATTACCTACAGAGCAAAAGAAAACCGCTATATGGGACGTTTTGCCTACCATGGGGAACGCTATACGGTATACGGAAAGACCCCAACTGAAGCAGATCGGAAAAAGAATAATCTGCGCTATGAAGTAGAGCATCATACCTATATAAAGGAAGAAAATCTGACGTTTGGAAAATGGTTTGCAATCTGGATTCAGAATTATAAAGAACCCTCTGTGAAAGCTGGGACAGTAGGCGTATACAGACAGAATTACAATGCTTACATCAAAAATATCTTTGGAGACAAACAGCTGCGTGACATTCGCACAGACCATATTCAGCAGTTCTATAATGGTATGGCATCAAAAAATTATTCCCATAATACCCTGGAAATCTGCCGTGCCATACTAAACGGAACATTTTCACAAGCTGTTAAAAGTGAAATTATCCGAAAAAATCCCGTGTCAAACGCAGTCTTGCCGCGAGATAATAAGAAAAGAAGTGCAAGGGTTATGACCGTGAATGAGCAGACCTTATTTCTTAAATATGCCGCAAATACAAAATACTATGCCTTGTATGAAGTCGCATTGTTTACGGGAATGAGAAGCGGAGAACTCAGAGGGCTGCGCTGGGAAGATGTCAATTTTCAGAAAAGAGAAATTCATGTGGCCTGCACTCTTACTTATCAGGACAGCACATACCACTCAGAAACGCCTAAAACACCCACCAGCGACCGTTTGATTCCCATGACAGAGAATGTATATGAGCAATTAAAAAATCAGCGAAAAGAACAGGTTAAAAACCGCCTCACAATGGGTGAGCTCTGGGATCCCTTATATGGTTTTGAAAATCTCGTGTTTACCAACTTGTACGGCCGTCCAATTAATCGCGCCCAATTCAAGAAAGAGATTGATAAAATCGTAAAGAAAATGAATGATAATGGTATTCCATTTGCCCATATTACCCCACATACGTTCCGACATACCTTCGCAACAAGAAGCCTGGAAGAAGGAATGCCGCCCAAAATTTTACAGACAATTTTAGGGCACAGTGATATGTCAATGACAACAGAAATATATGCCCATGTTCTTCCTGACAAGAAGTCTGAGGAAATGAAGCGTCTGGAGCAGGTATATTCGAGAATGCGGCAAGATGGTGTCAAAATGGTGTCAGAACAGACGTTTGATGTTTTACCGGCACCGATCGAAAAGACATAAATGCCCATTTACCCTGAAAAATCAAGGAAAACTCAAAAAATACCCCGCCTGCTGCACTCGGCGAACAAGCGAGGTATAAAAAAGGGGAGGATAAGTATTCATTTCCTCTTTTGTAACTGTTAGTAGTATTGGCGTTTTCCGGAAATCTATTCAGGGATATCCGTATTTTTTCAAAAAATTTTTCAGGCCCGGCGCGGGAGATTTCCCGGCCGGGCCCGTTTACGTTTCCCAGACGGGCCTGTCTGCGGTTTCCGCCGGATCTCTTTAATCCTCCCGCTCCACTTCCGTCAGTTCCGTTCCGTCGTAGAAAAACTTCAGAATATCTTCGTAGGTCTCCCCCGCCTTCGCCATGCCCTGGGCGCCGTTCTGGCTCATTCCGGCCCCGTGACCGTAGCCTCCGCCGTAGATGCGGAAGGAATTTCCGTCTTTTTCAATGGCGATAAAGGCGCTGGGAAGAGTTTCCTGGCCTGTCATGGTGGTTCCGTCCTTCCTGCGGATGGTGAGGGACGTACTGCCCAGAATGGAGCGCACCTGGCTCTGGCCGATGAGGGTCTTGACGCCCTCGGAGCCGGTGATCTCCAGCTCCCGCACCACGCCGCCGGCGCCTCTGGACTTGACCGTAATGTTCTCCACCGTTCCGATTCCCGTCACCTTCTGGCTCAGGATCTCGCTGGTAGTAGTCGTCTGCCAGCGGAACATGGCATAGTCAGAGTCGTAGGCCCGGTAGCTTCTGTCCCGGATGAAATTGTAGAAATCCACATTGTTCTGCAGATCATAGCCGTTGGGATTGGATCCCAGCATCTTGCTCTTTAAATAGGGCACCGCGTCCGGATCTCCTCCCCAGATGCTGCCGTCGGCAGTGGACCCGCAGGAAGTGGAGAAGTAAAACGCCTCCACAGGATCCCCGTCGTAAGTGAGAATCTGTCCGTAGGTCTCATCCACCGCCGCGTCTGTCCGGCTGTTGGTGGAAATGTTGTTGTACACCTGATAGGCGGTGCTGTCGTCCACATGGGCGCCGTACTGGCTGTAGCCGTTGGCCTGGATCTGCCGGTAGGCGTAAGTGCGGGCGCAGACCGCCTGGGCCTTCAGCGCCTCCTTCTCGTAGCTGGCCGGCATCTCGCTGGGAACCACCCGCTTTAAGTAGTCTTCCAGGTACAGCTCATTGACCAGAGCCAGGCCGCCCTGCTCCGAGGAAATTTCCAGCCTGCCTTCATAGGAAGGCGTTCCCTGGCTTCTCTCAATGGAATTTACGGAAATTTCCTCCCCGTCTGCCGGCTGCACAATCAGACGGCCGCTGTTCAGCCGGGATTCCTCCGCCGATATGGTAAATTCCTCCCCGGCCTTCACCGTTTCCGTGCCGCCGTCCGCCCAAGTGAGGGTCATATCTCCTCTGCTGCTTATGGTGACCGACGGATGGAACAGCGAGTGGAAACCGGTGTCCATCAGCAGCACCCGGATCGTGTCCGCGTCAAAGGTCCTGACAATCAGCGCCGCGCACACCTGGCCCCCGGAAATCACAAATTCCTGATTGTCATAACCCACCAGAATGTCCTTTGTCTGTTTCCGCTCAAAGGTGCCGTAAGTCTTAAACACCTGGAACGTGGGGCTTAGGGGCAGCTCCCCATATCCCTCGATCTCAATGAAATCGCCTCCAACCGCCAGCACGCGGCCGGTGAGCCGCTCTTTTTTCACCACAGCGCGGCGGACTTTTCCATCTTTCAGATGGAGATCCACAATATTATTGTAAAGCTCCTGCTTTTCCTCATCATCGAATCCGGTTTTCATGGTTTTTGTGATTCCGCCCACGTAGACCAGACATTCCCCGTCTTCTCCCTCGGCGATCCACACATTTTCATAGACCACTTCATCCGATTCCGGCTCCTCGAAGCGAATCAGGCTGCTTCCCCGGTACAGCGCCTGGCTCTGCCGGTCCACATACCGCTCCAGGGTCATCCCCTCGCAGTCCAAAACTCCCGCGCTGGTGTACACAGCCCAGGAAACTTCCTCCCCGCCGTCTCCCACCTGGTAGATGGCAATGGTCTCCTCCTTTACCTGGTTCTCCCGGTCCACAGCGTTTAACATGGAATCGTAAAACAGCCACCACTCGTCCTGGGGCATGGGATTATCCCGGTTATTCACCGTCGCCCTGGCCCGGTTTCTCAGAGAGCTGGAAATCCGGGACGCCAGATATTCCACCTCGCCGTAAGTGATGTAACCCTCCGCGCTTTCTTCTGTAGCCGGAGTTCTCTCCTCATCCAGGTAGCCGTTCTCATACAGATAATCCATGTATTTCACGTACCACGGATCCGTCTGACCCGCCTGGAAATGGGACGCTTTATCCTCCAGGAAGCTCTCGCACTCCTCCCGGGACACCAGGGCAAGCACCGCCGCCCTGGACGCCTCCCCTCTGGATATTCCGTCCTGTACCGGTTCATAAATCACAATGCCGATCATCAGCAGCAAAATCAGCACAGGGATGCCGATGATCCAGCAGATCGCTTTCCAATCCTTCATTTAATCCTCTTGCTTTCTGACGTATGTTTTCTGGTCGTTTTCTATATAGTCTAGTTCCGCATAGTCCTGGGTATTACAGGATAATCCTTTTTTCCGAAGGAAATGCTCCACGCCGTCCTTGCCCAGATTGTAAAGCACTGCAAAGGTAGGCACTCCGATGATCATGCCCACAAAGCCGAAAAGTCCCCCGAACAATAAGATGGAAAAGAGGACACCGAAACTGGAGATGCCCGTGGAATCTCCCAGGATCTTCGGTCCCAGAATATTTCCGTCAAACTGCTGAAGCAGGAACACAAAAATGATGAAATACAGGCACTGCAGCGGATTCACCAGCAGAATGAAGAAAGCGCTGGGGATCGCGCCGATAAATGGCCCGAAAAATGGAATTACATTGGTTACGCCCACGATCACGCTCACCAGCATGACATAGGGCAGTTTCATCAGGGACATGCCGCAGAAGCAGAGAATTCCAATGATCAGGGAATCCAGCAGCTTTCCGATGATGAAACCGCCGAACACCTGATGGATAAACCGCAGCTCCCGGACTGCCCGGTTCGCAATTTTTAAGGGAAAAATACCGTAGATCACTTTCTTTCCGTGGGTGCAGAACGAATCTTTAATATTCAGCATGTAGGCGGTGACGATCACGCCGATAAATACATTTTTCAGCACGGTCATCACATCCAGCACACTGCTGGAGACCCTGGAGACCACGTCCCACAGGTTCTGCAGAAAGTTTTCGTCTAAGTTGGAAAGGCTGGGAACGATGTTCCGGTTGACCCAGCTCTGAAGCTCCAGCCCTGTGGCGTTAAAAAGGGCGGTTACCTCCTCCGCCAGTTCCGGATTGTCGTCGAGACAGTCCAGAAGCCACCGCTCCAGATTGTTCAGATTGCTGGGAAGAGAATTGATGATGCCTGTTATGCTGTTGATCAGCTGAGGGATCAGGATTGCCAGAAGTCCGCTGACCACGGCGAAAAGAACAATCAGGCTGACTGCCGTAGCCAGACTTTTTCCCATCACTCTGGCACGCTTTTCCAGTTTCATCCGTTTTTTCAGGAACTGCTCCGTTCCGTCGGCCACCCGGTTGTAGATGGGCGTGAGAAGATAGGCCATCACGCCGCCGTAAATCACCGGCATCAGAATATCTGTCAAAAATGCAGCCAGCCTTCTCACCTTTTCCATATGGATCATGACAAAAACCAGCAGGATGCAGGCGGAAATGACCAGAAACGCAGTGATTCCCCAGTATAAGTAAGTTGAAAATTTCCGGTTTTTCATGGTATTCTCCAATATCTGTCTTTTTTCATATAGTCTAGCACACTTTTCCGAAAAGATAAAGCGGCGATCGCTCGCCGCTTTTCTCTTTTGTAATCCCAAAATGCCGTCTCTTACTGTTTGACTCCTAGCCTTGCTAGGTGGGCAACCTCACTCAAGCTTCTGCCTTCCACTCGTATCGGAGGCCTGACATCCGCTTGAAAATATTGGAATCCCTTACGTCATACTGTAGGTTCAAATGAAGTAAGAGGGTCGAACATCCCAGGAATCACAAACTCTTTTTTTAAACTGTAACCCATTATACAACAGTTCCCGTTTTTTTTCAAGCCGCTTTTATTTCCTTTTGCGGAGACATTTTCCATGTCCTTTTTCTGCGGGAAAATGCTGTCAGGCGCTGCACGCCCGCTCCAGTCTGTACTGGTCCATATACAAATCCAGCTCTCTCAGCAGATCATCGCAGGAGTCGCTGAAAATCCGTAACTCTGACGCCTGAAAGGCGTGAAGAGAAATCACATCGAGAAGTGCTTTCGCATTGACTGTTCTGCCGCCGCATACTAATTCCGCTTCATATTCGTGACGGCCGATAATCTCCATAAACTGCATGATGGAATCCATATTCCAAAAAACAATCTCTGTTTTTGTCATGGGGTTTATCTCCTCTTCGCTTTCGTACTTTTATATGATATTCTTCTGTTTATACTATTATAAACGGGGCCTCTGGGAAAATGCAAGATTTTTTAACAGAAATTTCATTTTTTTGAAGACTTTCCCATGGCGGGCCCGTTATAATAGGTAGGACGGAAAGGGGGCGGGAACATTAATGCAAATGAACAGCTGGAGCAGATGATCGATCAGTACCAGAATCTGGTCTACTCCATCTGCTATCGTCTCACGGGAGACTATTTCGAGGCGGAGGACTTAGCGCAGGACACGTTCCTGTCTGCCTACAAAAGTCTTTCCGCTTTTGACGGAAAAAATGAGCGGGCCTGGCTCTGCCGCATTGCCACCAACAAGTGTATCGACTACTTGAAGCGGGCTGGCAGACGGTCTGTTCCCACGGAAGACAGCTTCTTCGTCACCGTCCCCTCCGACGGCAGCTCTCCGGAAAACACTGCTCTGGACCGCGCCGTCCGGGAAGAACTGCTGCGCTGCTGTATGGCTTTAAACCAGCCTTACCGGGACGTGGCCATCGATTATTTTTATTACGAGCTCAGTATCAACGAGCTGGCGGCAAAGACAGGCCGCAATATAAAAACGCTTCAGACGCAGGTTTACCGCGCGAAAGCCATGATACGGAAACTCTATGGAAAGGAGGATGCAGGCCATGGAACATACGGATCTCACCAGAGACTTGCTGGAACAGGTAAAAAAGGATGACCTGGCAGCAGAAGAATTCGCTGACTATATTGAGGAAAATTTTCTCATCCGCGCCCCCGGAGATTTAAAATCTTCCGTGATGAAGCGCTGCAGCCAGCCGGATGTGAAGCTGCCCGCCGAAGCCAGGAAGCTCTCCCATCGAACCCGCCTCCTCCTTTACAGCCTGAAGGTGGGAACGGCTGTGGCCGTGAGCGTACTGCTGCTGGCCCTGCTCCCCTCTTCGCTTCCTGCCGGACCGGACATCCGTTTTTCCGTTCCCTTCTATCAGAAAGCCCGGCAGATCACCGACAATCTGAACCGAATGTCTTATGAATTATCCAATTGGGAGGTCTACTTATATGACGAGAAAAAAGAATAAATTTCTGACGTTCTGCTGTTCCCTGCTGCCGGGAGCCGGAGAAATGTACCTGGGCTTTATGAAGCAGGGCGTCAGTCTCATGGGCATCTTCTTTCTGATCTGGGCCGTCAGCGGCATCCTGAATCTGCCTGCCCTGCTCTTTGTCCAGCCGGTCATCTGGTTTTACAGTTTTTTCCATGTGCACAACCTAAACTCCATGCCGGATGAGGAATTTTACGCCGTGGAGGACGATTATCTCTTCCATCAGAAAGATTTCCCGTTCCTGAGCCGTCAGTGGCTGCAGAAAAACCGGAAAGCCGTGGCCGCCGTGCTCATTGTCCTCGGAGTCATCCTCCTCTGGAACTATCTGATGGATTTTCTCTACATGGTCATGGGAATGTTTTCTATCTCCAGACGGCTGTACGCGGCCTTCCGCATGTTCGGATCCTTCTCCCTCCGGGCGCTGTTTTCCGTCTTTATCATCGTGCTGGGCATCCATCTGATCCGGAACAAGAAGCAGGAGCTTCACAGGGAGGATTCCTCCTCAACGCCCCTCCTGCCGGGAGAGAGCACCAAGGATTGTTAAAGGCTGTTTGCCAGGCAAACAGCCTGAGGGGTGGCTGCGCCACCCCTCGCCGCAGGAAGGCCTTACGGCCTTCCTGTTTTTATTATCTTGAAAACTCAGCATCCCCCAAAAGGTGTGTAGGGACTGCCGCAGGGCATATTGGGGCAGGCGCAGCTTCCGCTCCCGTTCCCTGATCTGCCGGACAGGGGCACAGTCTGCCGGGACCGGGCTGTCTGCTGCTGCATCTGGCCTCCGCCTCCCGTCATTCCCGCCGCGCTCCGCGGTGTTCCCGCTGCCATGCCGGCAGTCTGTCTCTGAGCCGCGGGAACGGTTCTCACCGTCGGCTGCATGACATTTCCCGTCTGAGCTCTGGCGGACGCCCCGCCGGACACTGTCCCGTTCCCGAACTGCATCCCGTTTCCCGTCTGCGTCCCGCTTCCGGACTGCGCAGCGCCGGACTGCGCGCCGTTTTCTCCGCTCTCCATCTGCCCGCCTCCGGACGCTCCGCCGGGCTGGAGCACCGTCTCCTCTCCCGCCTGGGAACCGTTCTCGGGGGGAGTGATCACAGACGGAGGAACCTGAGGCTGATGTTCCGTCCCATTTTCCGGCTGACTGCCTCTCACCTGGTCAAAAGCGGGATTGAAGGCGTAGAAGTTTCTGGAATCCAGGTGATCCTGGGTAATCCGCAGAGCTTCACCGAAACGCTGGAAATGAACGATCTCCCGCTCTCTCAGGTACCGGATGGGATCGCACACATCCGGATCCTTCACCACCCGGAGTATGTTGTCATAGGTGGTGCGGGCTTTCTGCTCTGCCGCCATATCCTCCACCAGATCCGTGATCACATCGCCCTTGGACTGGAACTCACAGGCGTTAAACGGAACTCCGCCCGCCGCCTGGGGCCAGATTCCTGTGGTGTGGTCAATATAGTAGGGCCCGAATCCAGCCTCCACGATCTGCTCCGGAGTCAGATTCCGCGTCAGCTGGTGAATAATCGCCGCCACGATCTCCATGTGGGCAAGCTCCTCCGTTCCAATGTCCGTCAGGACCGCCTTGCAGGTGTCGTAGGGCATGGCATACCGCTGGGAGAGATAGCGCATGGACGCCCCGATTTCGCCGTCGGGTCCGCCGTACTGGCTCATGATAAACTGAGCCATCTTCGGATCCGGGTTTTTGATATTTACCGGGTACTGCAGTCTTTTTTCATACATCCACATCAGTTTCTACCTCCTTCCCAGGGCCAGGGTCCGCTGATCCAGGTCCAGTCGGTGGTGGATCTTTCCTGGTCTTTCATCAGCGGGCCGTATTGATCTGTGTAGGCGTTCATCGCCTGGCTTCGGAGGCTTTTCACATACTGATAGTAAGCCAGGGCTTCCGTGTCGGTGGGATGGGTATCCAGATACAAGAGCACGTCATCCATGGCAAAGCTGGCCTGATCCAGCACCTGAAGAATCTGAGCCGCGTCAGAGACCGGCGCCGGGGTCACTGCCGTCTGCCTCTGCCCGGCGGCAAATCCCGGGGTTCCATTCATATAGTTCATTTACTGACACCTCCCCATCACAAACGGAAGATCTAAATCCGGAAAAATCGTGCCGCGGGAAAAGCCCAGGCCCAGGTCGTAGGTCTGCTGCCACTTCTGCATGGGCACATACGCCATGCCTACGGGAAATGAAGAAAAGTCTGCCTGCTGCCCGAATGCTGCCGCAGCCGTCTGACGGAAAAAGGGGACAGACGCCATCTGGGGCATATATTGATCCATAGAGGATACTCCTTTCCTTTCAGGGAATTTTCTAATATCAGTTTATGAGGAAGCAGGGAAGAGGTGACAGGAAGAACCATTTCCCTCCTGTCCACATAAGATATAGTACAAACATGAAAAATAAAAGGAGAATGAAATATGTGGTGCTGCAATCGATGCTGCCGCAGATGCTGCTGCAATAATAACAACAATAATAATACGACGCTGTCCGACTTCCAGAGAGGCTTCAATGCCGGCTACAACCGTGGCTGGAACGACGGATTCAACAACGGATTCAACGAAGGCTACCAGAGAGGACTGGACGTGTGCGCCAGCACTCCCATGCCCATCTCTTCCGGTTCGGATTCCGGATGCGGCTGCTGCAATAACTGACCTGACCGGGGCCGGAGGCAGAAATGTCTCCGGTCCCCGTACTGACGGGCGCTGCCCGCTGTCCGGCAAATAACCAGAAGAAGGGCGGAAATCCGGGAAAATCTCCCGGGCTTCCGCCCTTTTTGCTGTATTTATGCGCCGTATTCTCTCAGCTGTCTCTTGGTCTGCTCCGCCAGCTTTTTCATCTCTCCGGCGTTCTGCAGCACCGCGTCTGTGATCTCCGCTCCCCCGAGAAGCCTTGCCAGCTCCACAATCTGCTGCCGGCCGTCCAGCCGGCGGATGGTGGTCACCGTCTTGGCCTCCTTCGGCTCTTTGGCCATCTCAAAGTGATAATCCGCCATGGCAGCGATCTGAGGAAGGTGGGTGATGCAGATCACCTGACGGCTTCCTGAGATCACCGCCAGCTTTTCCGACACCTTCTGGGCCGTCCGGCCGCTGATCCCCGTGTCGATCTCATCAAAAATCAGGGTGGGAACGTCGTCCGTATCCGCCAGCACGGTCTTGATGGCCAGCATGATTCTGGACAGCTCTCCGCCAGAGGCCACCATTCCCAGGGGCTTCACGCTTTCTCCGGGATTGGTGGAAATGAGGAATTCCACCTCGTCAAATCCGTGAGCCGTGTATTTGTCCAGCTTCCGGAAGCTGATCTCAAACTCCACGTCCAGAAAATTCAGGTCCAGCAGGCTTCTGCGGATCTTTTCCGCCAGGCCGGAAGCTGCCTGCTTCCTCCGCTCGGAAAGTTTCTCACACAGAAGATCCAGCCGCTCTCGGCTCTCCTCCAGCTCCTGTTCCGCTTTCTGCTTTAACCCGTCATAATTTTCCAGTTCATTTAAACGCTCTTTCTTTTCCTGAAGAGCCCGATGGACGGCTTCCGTCCCGGAGCCGTACTTCGCCTCCAGCCCGTGGATGAGGTCCAGCCGGCTCTCCACCCGGCGGAACTCCTCCTTGTCAAACACCATATTGTCCAGATAGGAGGTGATCTCATGGGCCACGTCGTTTAAAATGGCCTCGGCGTCAAAGAGCTGATCCTTCAGCTTTTCCAGGGCCTCCTCATATTCGGCGGCTCTCTCCACTCCTTTTCTGGCCTCACCCACATCCACTGCGGTCACTGCCGCATAGGCGGCGGACAGGGCCTCCACAATCTTTCTGCTTCCCATAAACCGGCGGTAGGCGCGGCTCAGCTCCTCTTCTTCCCCCGGTTTCAAGGCGGCATCTTCAATCTCATCCACCTCAAACCGCAGGAAATCCGCCTCCCGCCTCCTGGTCTCCTCGTCGGTGCGGAAGCCGGCCGCAGCCTCCTCCAAGGAGCAATAACGCCGGTATTCCTCCGCCAGCTGCTTCTTCATCTTCTCCACCCCGGCAAAGCAGTCCAGAATCTCCAGATGCTTGGACCGGTACAGCAGGGACTGGTGTTCATGCTGGCCGTGGATATCCAGCAGAAGGCCGGTGATCTCCCGCAGTCTCCCCAGGGTCACCGTCTCGTCGTTGATGCGGCTGACGCTGCGGGACGGCATAATCTTCCTGGAGATGATCAGGATCCCGTCCTCATCGGGAGTGACCCCCATCTGCCTCAGGATCTTTCCCTTCTCCTCATCCACAGAAAAAATCAGTTCAATATAGGCGTACTCCGCGCCCTTTCTCACCATGTCCCTGGGCACCTTCCCGCCCAGAGCCATGTTGACGGAACCCATAAAAATAGATTTTCCCGATCCCGTCTCACCGGTAAGGATATTTAAGCCCTCGCCGAATTCCACATCCGCCCTCTCGATCAGAGCCAGATTGCGAACATGCAGCTCTAACAGCATATTTCTTCCGTCTCCTTATCTTCAGCCCGCCAGAATCTTCTTCAGCTTGTCCATCAGGATGATCGTGTCATCCACACTGCGCACAGCGCAGAAAATCGTATTATCGCCGGCCACACAGCCCACGATCTCATGGAAATGAATGGCGTCCAGGGCGGCAGCGGCAGCCATGGCCATTCCCTCCACCGTCTTGATCACCAGAATGTTCTGGGCCATATCCATGGACATAAAGCTGTCTCTCAGAATCCGGATGTATTTGTCGCTGAAAGAATCCTGATTCTGAAGTACCACGTACCGCTGCCTGCCGTTGTCCATCTGCACCTTTGACAGCTTCAGTTCCCGGATATCCCGTGAAACTGTCGCCTGAGTCACGTTAAATCCTTCTTTATTTAAATACTCCGCCAGCTCTTCCTGGGTCTCGATCTCGTATTTTCCGATCAGCTCCACAATCTTGCTGTGTCTCTCCAGCTTCATTTTTTCCTCCTCGTCTGTTTCCCGCTTTTCTTCAGCCGGGAACCGCCGTTAAATCCCGGCCATTTTATTTCTCACATTATCCAGAAATGACTCGTCGTTCAGCTTCACCATGATCGTCTCCACGGCGGAACGGCTGATCTCGATCACGTCTCCCTTTGACATGTCCACAGCTGTATCTCCGTCAAACACCGCTGTCTGCTCGCCGTCGCCCCCGTCCAGAATCTCAATCCGCACAATATCATCCGCGCAGAGCACAATGCTGCGCATGTTCAGGGTATGGGAACAGATGGATGTGAGAATCATAATCCGGCAGTTGGGCGCCGCGATAGGGCCTCCCGCCGACAGGTTGTAGGCGGTGGAACCTGTGGGAGTGGACAGAATCACCCCGTTTGCCGTATAACTGCTGAAAAAGCGGCCGTTTACGCTGACGGAAAGCTTGGTCACCTTCATGGAGTCCTTTCTGGTCACCACGATCTCATTGAGGGCAATGTCCTGGAAATCTGTCCCGTCCTGTCCCTCTTTTCTGCCTTTCAGCATCAGCCTTCTCTCCAGCACGTAATGGTCGCTCAGCAGGGCTTCCAGAATCTCCGGCACATCCTGCCCGTTTCCCTGGGTCAGATACCCCAGCGTCCCCAGATTGATCCCCAGAATGGGAATGTTCAGTCCGGCCAGATCCCTGGCCGCCTGGATCAGGGTGCCGTCCCCTCCCAGGGTGATGACGCAGTCTGTATCCTTCGGAACTCCCTTGGGATCTGTGTATTTAAACCCCAGATCCGGCCGCCGGCCTTCTTCCTCCTCTCTGCTCTCGTGGACGATCCAGGAAGCGCCCTTCAGGGAAAGATACTCCCCAATTCTCTTCAATGTTCTCTTTGTGTTCTGCTTGTCTTCGTTAGCTATAATGTAAAATTTCTTCATCGGTCTCCTATAAGCTCCTGTGGGCCTCTTCCACCACCGGCTCCGGCTGCAGGCGCCTCTCCTCCGGTGATCTCCAGCCCTCCTCATGGTTCTGCAGATACAGCAGATATTCAATATTCCCTTCCGGCCCTTTGATGGGGGAAAATTCCAGATTCAGGATTTCAAATCCGATGCTCTCCGCAAAATCCATAACCATGCGGATCACTTCCAGATGGGTGCTCTTCTCCCGCACCACACCCTTCTTTCCCACTTTCTCCCGGCCGGCTTCAAACTGGGGCTTGATCAGACAGACAATCTGCCCGTCCTCCTTCAGCAGGGCCTTCACCGGGCCCAGCACCTTTGTCAGGGAGATAAAGGACACGTCGATGGACGCGAAATCCAGCCGGTCCTCAATATCCTCCGGCGTCACGTAGCGGATGTTGGTTTTTTCCATGCAGACTACCCTGGGATCATTGCGCAGCTTCCAGTCCAGCTGTCCGTGTCCCACGTCCACGGCGTACACCTTTACCGCTCCGTTCTGCAGCATGCAGTCCGTAAAGCCTCCCGTGGAAGCTCCCACGTCCATGCAGACCTTTCCCTCCAGCCGAACCCCGAAATGGGTCATGGCCTTCTCCAGCTTCAGCCCGCCCCGGCTCACATAAGCCAGGGTATGGCCTCTCACTTCTATATTAACTGTATCTTCAAAAGAACTTCCGGCCTTATCTTCCTTCTGTCCGTCCACATATACGATGCCGGACATGATAATCGCCTTTGCCTTCTCCCTGGACTGTGCCAGTCCCCGGTTTACCATTAAAACGTCCAGACGCTCTTTCATCCGTCTCTCCTTTCCAGAAAGAATTCCCGCATCCTGCGGACTACGGAATCGCTGTCGATTCCCAGACATTCTCTCAGCCGCGACACATTCCCGTGCTCCACGTAAGCGTCCGGCAGGGCGATGTTCAGCACCTTGATCCACGGGTAATGTTCGTGGATGTAGGCGGTGACTGCCAGGCCGTATCCTCCCTGGAGCACATTCTCCTCCAGAGTCACCAGCCTGCCGTGACGCTCCGCCAGACGGTCCAGCAGCTCTGTGTCCACCGGCTTGACAAAACGGCCGTTGGCCAGAGAGCAGGAATATCCGGCTTCCTTCCATTTTTCTCTCACATGTTCCGCCGTGCTCACCATGCTGCCCACGGCCAGAAGGGCGTAATCCTCTTCCTCAAAGATCATCTCGCCCTTTCCATACACAATGGGGGCTTCAAATTCCTTCAGTCCCCGATACGCCTGCCCTCTGGGATAGCGGATGGCCAGCGGCCGCTCATAGGTCATGGCAAAATCCAGCATATCCCGCAGCTCCCACAGATTTTTGGGAGCCATCACCGTCATATTGGGCACGGAAGTCAGATAGGAATAGTCAAAAATCCCTTGATGAGTCTCCCCGTCGCTTCCCACCAGTCCTGCCCGGTCAATGCAGAACAGCACCGGCAAATCCTGGAGGCAGACATCGTGAACCACCTGATCGTATCCTCTCTGAAGGAAAGACGAGTACACAGCCACCACCGGGCGCAGTCCGGCCGCAGCCATCCCCGCCGCGGAGGTCACCGCGTGTTCCTCGGCGATTCCCACGTCAAAAAACCGGTTCGGGAACCTTCGGGAAAACGCCTTCAGCCCCGTCCCGTCGGGCATAGCCGCCGTCACCGCCACGATCCTCGGATTCTCCTGGGCCAGCTGACAGATCTTCTTGGAAAACACATCTGTGTAGTCGGGATATTTTTTCTCCGCTTTCAGCTTTCCCGTCTTCACGTCAAAGGGACTGATACCGTGAAAGCGGGCGGGATTTTTCTCCGCAGGGGGATATCCCTTTCCCTTCTTCGTCAGTACGTGGACCAGCACGGCGTGATCCAGTTTTTTCGCCTCCCGGAACACTTTCTGCAGGGCCCGGATATCATGGCCGTTCACCGGCCCCAGATAGGTGATTCCCATGTTCTCAAAAAGCATCCCTGGAATCAGCAGCTGCTTGATGCCGTTTTTCGTCCTGGTGATCTTGTCGATTAAGGGTTTTCCCACCACCGGAATCTTCTCCAGGCCGCTGTTTACCATGCGCTTTAAACCGTTGTAGCCCTCTCCTGTGCGGATGCCGTTGAGATATTTGGACATACCGCCCACGTTTTCCGAGATGGACATATTGTTGTCGTTGAGCACAATAATAAAATTCCGGTTCATTCTGGCCGCGTTGTTCAACGCCTCATAGGCCATGCCCCCGGTGAGGGCGCCGTCGCCGATGACGGAGACCACATAGTGGTTCTCCCCCAGAATATCCCGTCCCTGGGCCAGTCCCAGACCGGCGGAGATGGAAGTGGAGCTGTGTCCTGTATCAAAGGCGTCGTAGGGGCTCTCCTTCCTCTTCGGAAATCCGCTGATTCCGCCGTACTGGCGCAGGTCGTCAAACATTTCCCGCCGGCCGCTCAGGATCTTGTGGGTGTAGGCCTGGTGGCCCACATCCCAGACAATCTTATCCTCCGGCAGATGAAAACTTAAAAATAACGCGATGGTCAGCTCCACCACCCCCAGATTGGAGGCCAGATGGCCGCCGGTCACGCTGATCTTGTCGATCAGGAATTCCCGGATCTCCTGAGCCAGGGTTTTCAACTCGTCGCCGTTTAATTTCTTTATATCATCCGGATTCTGTATCTGTTCCAGTATCATATCAATGTACCTTTTCCCTGACGGAAGAAATTACTTTCTTCTCTTTGTCAGCATATTGATCAATTCTTCCAAAAACTCATGATCTCCTTCCAGGGAGCAAAGAAGCTGCACCGCCCGCCTGGAAATCTCCTCCTCGTCGGCTTTGGCTTTCTCCAGACCTTTCAGCGTCACATAGGTGGTCTTGTTGTTTTTCTCATCGCTGAGCACCGGTTTTCCCAGCTCTTCCTCGCTGCCGGTCACATCCAGAATGTCGTCCTGAATCTGGAACGCCACCCCCACCAGGGAGGCGACCTCCTCCATTTTTTTCACCTCGTCCTCAGACGCCCCGGCCATCACTGCGCCGATCATAAGAGAAGCTTCCAGCAGGGCACCTGTTTTCAGGCGGTAAATAAAATCCAGTTTTTCCTCGGGAATGGGCTGGTTGGTCAGCTCCACATCCACCGTCTGGCCGCCGATCATCCCGTAAATTCCCGTCTTCTCCGCCAGGATTTGCATGGACCGGGCAGTTCTGGCCGGATCTGCTCCCAGAGCAAGAGCCTTCGCCGCCGTCTCAAAGGCATAGATCATCAATCCGTCCCCGGCGAGAACCGCCATATCATAGCCATACTTCACCCAGGCGGTGGGTTTTCCCCTCCGCAGGGTATCGTTGTCCATGCAGGGCAGATCGTCGTGGATCAGAGACGATGTATGTATCATCTCAATGGCCGCCATAAACGGCTCGATCTCCTCCCCCTCTCCGCCGAACATGCGGTAGCTCTCTCTCATCATCACCGGGCGGAGCCGTTTTCCTCCGGCGTTCACGCTGTAATCCATGGCATCCAGCACCGTCTTCTGAAACCCCTCCGCCGGCGGAAGATATTTTTTAACAATGGCCTCAGCTTCAGCCGTCCGCTGGGCCAGCTTTTCTTCTCCTGTCATTCCTCTTCTCCTTCTCCTCCGAGCACCTGAATCTGCTTTTCCACCTGGTCTATTTTATCATGGCATGATTTTACCAGCTTCATTCCCTCTTCGTAATAGCGGAACGAATCTTCCAGAGAGCACTCGCCCTCCTCCAGTTTCTTCAACACTTCTTCCAGCCGGACAAAGGTCTCCTCTATGGACAGTTCCTTTTCCTGTTCCGGCTCTGCCTTCTTTCTCGGCGCCATGTCTCTCTTCCCTCCTGTCAATGCCAACCCGGCCTGAAGCCGGCGGTTATTCCTTATTGTCCGTCCAGGGCTGTCCCCGGCGCTTTTCCGTCACAGAGGCTGTCAGACTCCCGTCTGACAGATATACTAAAATATGATCTTTCTCCTGCACCTGGTCTACGGACTTCAGCCGTTTTCCCTTCTCATCGGTCACAAAACCGTAGCCGCCGCTCAGTTTTTCCAGGGGAGATAATCCGGACAGGCGCCCGGACATGAGAGCCAACCGGTGACGGCTTCTCTCCAGCCTCGTCTGCATCAGCTGCTCCATGCGGTCCTGGGCATCCGCCAGAAACTGCCGTTTTTCATTGAGCTGGCGTTCCGGATGGCGGAGCTTTAAGCGGTACTCCAGATCTCTGGTCTGAAATTTCTTCCGCTCCAGAATTCTTGCCATGGCCCGCTCCAGCCGTTCTCTTCCAAAACGCACCTGCTCGTCAAACTGCCTGTAATCAAAAACTGCCAGCTCCGCCGCCGCAGATGGGGTGGGAGCCCGCAGATCCGCCACATAATCCGCGATGGTCACATCCGTCTCATGGCCCACCGCCGAGATCACCGGCGTCCGGCAGTTGAAAATGGCTCTCGCCACCATTTCTTCATTAAACGCCCACAGATCCTCAATGGAACCGCCTCCCCGGCCTACGATCATCACGTCCAGTCCCAGTGCGTCCAGAGTCTCAATTCCTCTCACAATGCTGTATTTCGCTTGCTCTCCCTGCACCTGGGCAGGGCAGAGAACCAGCTGCACGTAGGGATTGCGCCGCCTGGCGATGTTGATAATATCCCGGATGGCCGCTCCCGTGCTGGCGGTGACGATGCCCACCGTCATGGCATAGCGGGGAATGGGCTGCTTGTACTCCCGGGCAAACATGCCCATCTCCTCCAGCTCATCCCGCAGTTTCTGGAAGCGGAGAAACAGGTCTCCCGTCCCGTCCAGGGTGATTTTTTTCGCGTACAGCTGATAGCGGCCGTCTCTCTCATACACGTCGATGGAGCCGTCCGCCACCACCCGCTGGCCTTCCTGAAGCTTAAAGGAGAGGCCGCTCCGGCTGCCTGCGAACATGACGGCGGAAATGGCGCTGTTTCCGTCTTTTAGGGTGAAATAGATGTGTCCTGATGTGTGATATTTGCAGTTGGAAACCTCACCCCTCACGGAAATGCGGCTGAGGGCGAAATCCTGCAGAAACATATTTTTAATGTAAGCGTTCACCTGGGATACAGAATACACGCTGGCCATAGACTACACCAGCTTTGCCAGTATTCCGTTCACAAATGCCGGGGAGTCATTGCCGCCGTACTTCTTGGCAAGCTCCACCGCCTCATTGATCGCCACCTTCTCCGGGATGGTGTCGTCAAGCTTCATCTCATAGAGCGCCAGGCGGAGAATCGTCAGCTCCACCTTGCCCATACGCCTGGTCTTCCAGCCTTCCGCCACCTGGTTCAGTCTGGCGTCCAGCTCCGGAATGCTCTCTATAATGTGCTCCACACGATTGTGGAGATATTCTTTATCTTCCTCCCTGAGACCGACCTGATGAACCACCTCCGTCTTTCCGTCCGGGTCCATCTCGTCCTCCTCGGGAGCGTCAAAATAACGGTCCAGCTGCTGCTCTGCCTCTTCCGTATCATAAAAATTGGCACTGAAAAGCATCTTGAAGCAGTGCTCCCGCAGTTCTCTTCTGGTCATATTCTCTCCTCCTGAGTGTTGTGTTGCTGTGAAATCCGCAGAATGCCCTGGGGCACTGCGGAGTGAAAAAGGGCAAATGTAAGTCTGCGCGGAGTGGGCGGAGATTTACATTCGGTCTTTTTCTGCATTGGATATGGCAGCGGAGCCGGGGGGCGGCTTTGGCGGGGCCTCGCCGGCGAATGCTGGCCGGACGGCTTTGGCGGGGCCTCGCCGGCGGATACTGGCGGGCCGGCTTTGGCGGGGCCTTGCCGGCAGGTTGCGGCCGGCCGGGGGTTCGGGTTCGCTTCGCTCACCCTCACTCACGGGCTTCGCCCTATGCCGGAAGGCGGAACCCAGGCTGCTTTTGTGCGAGCACAACGCCGCCTGGGTTCCGCCTTCCGGCGCACTGCTCATTGCCAACGTGGACATTATACCATCCCCCATTTCATTATGCAAGGCAAAAAACCGGGGGAGGGAGGTTCTGGGGAACAAAAAGAATTCTGGGAAATAAAAGCAGCGCCTTTCCCGGGCGTTATCCGCCGGGAAAGGCGCTGGTCTGGTTTCTGTATCTGCCAGTTTTATTATCTTACCAGGATCTTGCTGATCTCGTACTCGTCCTCCGGGATATGCTTGGTCATAGCCAGAGCCTCCTGGATGTCGAAGTCTACGAAGGCACCGCCCTTGTAGGCTACCACGCGGTTGCTCTTGCCCTCGGCCAGAAGGTCTACGGCCTTGGCGCCCATGATGGATGCGTACATTCTGTCCTTGCAGGTGGGGGTGCCGCCTCTCTGCATATGGCCCAGGATGGTGGCTCTCGTCTCAATGCCAGTGGCCGCCTCAATTCTCTTTGCCATGGATGCGGAATGTCCGATTCCCTCTGCGTTGACAATAATATGATGCTTCTTGCCTCTCTTGCGGTTGTCGATGATCCGGTTGATCAGCTCCTGCTCATCTCCGTTGTATTTCTCCGGAAGCAGGATGTCCTCCGCTCCGTTGGCGATTCCGCACCAGAGAGCGATATATCCGGCGTTGCGGCCCATAACCTCTACGATGCTGCAGCGCTCATGGGAGGTGGAAGTGTCGCGGATCCGGTCGATGGCTTCCATGGCCGTATTCACAGCCGTGTCAAAGCCGATGGTGTAGTCCGTACATGCGATGTCCAGGTCAATGGTGCCCGGAAGTCCGATGGTGTTGATGCCCAGGGCAGAGAGTTTTCCGGCTCCCTGGAAAGATCCGTCGCCGCCGATGACAACGATTCCGTCAATGCCGTGCTTCCGGCAGATCTCCGCGCCCTTCTGCTGGCCCTCGGGAGTGGTGAACTCCTGGCATCTTGCCGTATACAGAATGGTGCCGCCGCGGTTGATGATGTCTGCCACACTCAAACCGTCCATGTCCACAATCTCTTCCTGAAGCAGGCCGGCGTAGCCTCTCATGATTCCCTTAACCTTTAACCCTTTATGAATCGCGGTTCTGACTACTGCCCGGATTGCTGCATTCATGCCCGGTGCATCACCGCCGCTTGTCAATACACCAATCGTTTTCACTTCTTTCGCCATAGCCAATCCCTCCATATTGTTCTTATTTATATACATTGATCAAAAGTTATTCTAATTCATTTTCTTTATCTTTTCAATAGTTTTTTCTACAACCTTGACATTTTTTTCACCATATAATTCCGTCAATTTTCCCAAAAGGTCCCGGTCCACATCTACATTCCAGCCGGGCGGCAGAATTTTCCTCGCCTTCTCCTTCCTCAGATAGATGATCACCCGATCGTTGCCGTCCGACAGGCGGAGCACGTCCATCAGTTCCTTCTCCCGGGCCATATAGGAATCCTTGTCCTCAAACTGGAGCCACAGCTCCTTCGGAATCTTTGAAAACGGAATTACCTGCTCGCAGATAAGCTTTCCCACCGGCTCGTCTCCCAGGGACACCCTTCCCCGGATAAACAGCTTCGCGTCGTTCTCTAAAAGATCCCGGTTGGCCTCAAAATCCTTGGGAAATACCAGCACCTCCACAGAACCTACCAGATCTTCCAGGGTGACAAACGCCATATTTTTCCCGGTTTTTGTGATCTTGATCACCCGGTCGCTGACGATGCCCCCCACGGTGACCATCTGGCCGTCGGACACCTTCGCCTCGTCCGTATCCTCATCCACAATGAAATCCGTGGTCATGGCTGTGATGTTCTTTCTCCATCCCTCCTCATATTCTTCCAGGGGATGGCCGGTTACATACACTCCCAGCACTTCTTTTTCCAGGGCCAGCATCTCCTCCCTGGGGAATTCTTCCACCTTCGGCATGGTGATCTGGAAATTCTCCCGGTCCTCCTCCGCCGCGAAATCAAACAGACTCAGCTGGCCTTCCATGGAAGTCTTCCGCTCCCGGCTCTTCTGATCCATCATCTCCGGCACCACCATCAGTTTCTGCCTCCGGTTGCCCGGCAGGCTGTCCATAGCCCCGGCTTTGATAAAATTCTCCACCGTCTTTTTGTTGACTTCCTTGCCGCTCATCCGGCTGACGAAATCATCCAGGGAGGTAAACGGGCCGGCCAGCTCCCTCTCCCGCACAATGGCGTCCACCACATTTCTTCCGATGCTCTTGATGGCGGAGAGTCCATAGCGGATATTGCCTCCGGAAACGGAAAAACCGCTCACTCCCTCGTTGATATCCGGCGGAAGGATGCCGATCCCCATCTGCCGGCAGGTGAGAATGTACTCGGAAATCTTCGTGGTATTGTCCAGGACGGAGGTGAGCAGAGCCGCCATAAACTCCTGGGGATAATAGTACTTCAGGTACGCCGTCTGGTAGGAGACCACCGCATAGCAGGCCGCATGGGACTTGTTGAAGGCATATTTGGCAAAATCAATCATCTCGTCGTAGATGTGATTGGCCGTCTTCTCGTCGATCCCGTTGGCTATACAGCCCTTGACGCCCTCCGCCTCGTTGCCGTAGACGAAGTTCTGCCGTTCTTTTTCCATGACGGAGGCCTTTTTCTTTGACATGGCTCTCCGCACCAGGTCGCTCCGCCCCATGGTATAGCCTGCCAGATCCCGGACGATCTGCATCACCTGCTCCTGGTAGACGATGCAGCCGTAGGTGGGCTCCAGGATAGGCTCCATCTGGGGACAGTCATAGGTGATGGAGGACGGGTCATTTTTCCCCTTCAGGTATTTGGGGATAAAATCCATGGGACCGGGACGGTACAGGGAAATTCCGGCGATAATGTCCTCCAGGGTACGGGGCTTCAGCTCCTTCATAAAGCTCTTCATCCCGCCGCTCTCCAGCTGGAACACGCCCTCGTCCTTTCCGCTTCCGATCATATCCATCACATTGGGATCGTCGTAATCGATTTTCAGCAGGTCGATTTTCACATGGTGGTTTTTCTCCGCCTGCTCCACCGCATTCTGGATCACCGTCAGGGTCCGAAGGCCCAGAAAATCCATTTTCAGCAGTCCCAGCTCCTCCAGCTCCGTCATGGTAAACTGGGTGGTGATGGTACCGTCCGCTCCCCGGGAAAGGGGCACGTATTCGTCCACGCTGGTCCGGCTGATCACCACGCCGGCCGCGTGCATGGACGTGTGCCGGGGCAGTCCTTCCAGTCTCTTGGACATGTCGATGAGATACCGGACCTCGTCGTCGGTCTGATAGGCATTGCGCAGATCCGGGCTGCTCTTTAAAGCCTTGTCCAGAGTAATTCCCAGATCCTTCGGGATCATTTTCGCGATGGCATCGCACTTGGCGTAGGGCAGATCCAGCACCCGGCCCACGTCCCGGACCACGGCCCTGGCGGCAAAGGTACCGAAGGTGACGATCTGCACCACCTGATCCTTTCCGTACTTCCGCACCACGTAGTCGATCACTTCCTGCCTTCTCTCAAAACAGAAGTCCACGTCGATATCCGGCATGGACACACGCTCCGGATTCAGGAAACGCTCAAACAGCAGGTTGTACCGGATGGGATCAATGTCCGTGATCTCCAGACAGTAGGATACAATGCTGCCCGCGGCGGAACCTCTTCCCGGACCCACGCTGATCCCGTTGGATTTGGCAAAATGGATGAAATCCCACACGATCAGGAAATAATCCACATATCCCATGGAATGGATGACCCCCAGCTCGTAGTCCAGGCGTTTTCTCAGGGTGCCGTCATCCTCCGGATACCGTTTTTTCATGCCCTCGTCGCAGAGATGATTCAGATAAGACCAGGAATCATAACCTTCCGGCACCTCATACCGGGGCAGCTTGGTGACTCCGAATTCGATCTCCACATTGCATCTGTCGGCGATCTTCTGAGTATTGTCAATGGCTTCCTGGGCGTAGGGGAAGAGACGGCGCATCTCCTCCTCCGACTTGCAGTAATACTGGCCCCCTTCGTAGCGCATCCGGTTTTCATCGGCCACCTTTTTTCCCGTCTGAATACACAGCAGGATGTCGTGGGCTTCCACGTCCGTATCATAGGTGTAGTGGATGTCGTTGGTGGCCACCAGGTCGATGCCCAGCTCCCTGCTGAGCCGCAGCAGCCCCTGGTTTACCGTCTTCTGGGCGGGGATCCCGTGATCCTGCAGTTCCAGGAAGAAATTCCCTTTGCCAAAAATCTTTTCATATTTCAGGGCCGCCTCCCTGGCCTGATCGTAAAGCCCCCGCTCCAGATACCGGGGCACCTCTCCTGCCAGACAGGCGCTTAAGGCGATCACTCCCTCGTGGTACTGCTCCAGCACCTCATAGTCCACTCTCGGTTTGTAGTAAAAGCCGTCCACAAACCCTTTTGACACGATCTTCATCAGGTTGTGGTAGCCTTTGTCGTTCTCCGCCAGCAGTACCAGATGATAGTACCGGTCCTGGCCGCCTCCCGGCTCTCGGTCAAATCTGGAGCCGGGCGCCACATAGACCTCGCTTCCCAGGATGGGCTTGATCCCGGCCGCCTTCGCCGCCTTGTAAAACGCCACCACCCCGTACATGACTCCGTGGTCTGTGATCGCCAGGCTGTCCATGCCCAGCTCCTTTGCCCTGGCCACCAGTTCTTCAATCTTGCTGGAACCGTCCAGCAGGCTGTATTCTGTATGGACGTGCAGATGTGTAAATGCCATCGTCCCTCTCCCTTCCGTTCCTGTTTCCGTCAGTCATTTACATTCATCTTATCACACCGGGCGGATTCCATCAATGCAAAAAGTGCCGGGGTTCGCCGGCGCCGGGGGACTGCACGCAATCAGGGCCGGCAGCGGAACTGCCTTCCGCGCCGGCCCTTTCCTACGGAACTGCGGGCTCCAGTCCTCTGACTTCCTCCAGCAGTTCCCGGTAATCCTCATTCATCTCATCCAGGAATTTTTCAAATTCTTCATGCCCCTGAAAATCTTCCTTCCATCCATAACGGCTGCAGGTATCCTTCCACATCTCCGTCTCCGCCATCTCCCTCAGCGTTGTCTCCCAGTAATCCAGAGCATAGTCGGGCATATCCGCCGGCCCGAACAATCCTCTCCAGTTGGAAAATTCCACGTCGATTCCCTCCTCCATGCAGGTGGGAATCTCTGCCATCAGCCGGTTTTCCAGACGTTTATCCGCCGTCACCGCCAGAACCCGCAGATCCCCGCTCTCCATCAGCCCCATCACATCGCTGGCACCGGCGGAGAGCACATCAATGCGGCCTCCCATAAGGCTGGACACCGCTCCCCCGTTTTCATAGCCCTCATAGACAATCTGATCCAGCCCGGTGACTCCCGCCGCCCTGGCTACCTCCAAAAACTGCACGTGATCCATGGACCAGACCGACGAGGTACCGCCGATCTTCAGGCTCCCCGGATCCTTTTTCAGAGCCTCCATCACATCCAGGATACTCCGATAAGGGGAATCACTTCTCACCGCAAAGCAGCCGTAATCCACCAGCAGCTTCGCCACAGGGGTGGTATTCTCCCGATAATTGTAAGAGGTAGTCCCATTTAGGTGTATCAGACAGATGGGCGGAGAAAATATGGACAGCACGTTGTCCTCTCCCCGCTTTCCCGCCAAATATTCCAGCGCCGCGCTCCCGCCCTTTCCCGGCTTATTGGTTACCGGGAGAGGCACCAGCACCAGGCTGGTGCCGATCAGGCACTGGGACACCGCCCGGATTGTCAAATCAAAACCGCTTCCCGGGCCTGCCGGGGCAATCATCTCCACCGCTTCCTTCGGGTAGCCGCTGGTTCCCATTGTTTCCGTCTCTTTCACAGTGCAGCTCATCAGAAACGCCGCCATGAGAGCCACAGCCATAATCAGCAGTGCCCTTCTCCTCTTCGCATAAACCTTCCCAACCATTCTCTCTCCCTTCCCTCTGTTTCGTCATCCGTTCCATTGTGTCCAGCAGTTCCTTAAACCGGACCGGCTTGAGCAGAAATTCATCCACAATTCCCTGCTCCTTCATCAGCACCGTATCCTGTCCCACCAGGCCGGTGAGCAGGATCACCTTCAGCCCGCTCCTCTGTTTGGCTTTTCTCGCCAGAACTGTCCCCCTGTATTTTGGCATCGTATCGTCCACGATCAGAAACTGCCAGCTTCCCTCTCCTCCGCACAAAACTTCCATGGCCTTCTGGGCATCGGTATACGCTTCCGTCTGATAGCCCCGCAGCCGCAGCCTCCTCTTTAAGTACTTGACCACCTGCTCGTCATCATCCACCAGGAGGACCGCGGCCCTTCCGCCTGCGCCCTTTTCCTCCCGGCCCGGCTCCATTTCAGCTGCAGACAGCCGGGTGGCCGGAAAATACAGACGAAACCGGCTTCCCTTTCCCTCCTGGCTGTCCGCCAGAATAAAACCTCCGTGGTTGACCATAATATTTTTCACCACAGAAAGGCCCAGCCCGGTTCCCTTCTGCTTGGTGGTAAAAAACGGGTCGAAGATCTGTTTCAGCATCTCTTTTCCCATGCCGCAGCCCGTATCGGAGATGGTGATCTCCGCATAGTCCATATCCGCCGCCTCCCGGTACGCCTCCGGGATCTCGCTTCCGGGAATGCTTCGGCTCTCCACCGTCAGAATTCCGCCGTCCTTCTCCATGGCCTGACAGCCGTTGGAGTACAGGTTCAGAAGCACCTGGTAGATCTGGGTGGCATTTCCGTATACATTGACTCCAGAAGCGTTCAGCTCTCTGCAGATCTGCACATTGGACGGCTTGAGCAGCTCCACCGCCCGCAGAGCCTCCTCCGCCACCGTATCGATACTCACGGGGGAAAACAGACCGGCTTCCATCTCCTTTCTGCTGAAAGGAAGGATCTGCTCCACAATCTCTTTTCCTCTCATCCCCGCCTTGTAGATCTCCTCCATGTCCCCGTAATATTCATTGTCTTTCCCCAGCTGCTCCATCAGAAATTCCGAATATCCGATGACCGGGGTGAGCAGATTGTTAAACTCATGGACAATTCCTCCGGCCAGCATGCCGATGGTGGTCAGTTTCTGATAGTGGCGGGCCTGTTCCTGACTCTGGTGCAGCTCTTCCAGGGTTCGATTCATATCCCGCAGGTATCTGGTCTCCAGCTTCAGCTTCTGCCGTTCTCTCCGCTGATGGTAAATAATGGCTCCGCCTGTCAGAATCAGTGCGCAGATCACCACCGCCAGCAGTCCCAGATGGCGCATCCCGGAGGTCTCCGTCTGCATGGCCGCGCGATAGGGCATCACCGCGGAGACATACCAGGAAATCCCGTTCAGATTCATTCTGGAAAACGAGGCCATCACCTGAACCGGCGGCATAATATTGTTGGTGTACTCCACATACACACTGCTTCCCTCTTCCTCGCTGTACTGCTGTTCCAGCATCCGGCGGAGGGAATCGTATCTGGCATACTGGTCAAATCCTTCCAGATCCCGTTTGTAGTTAAATCTCACCATCCGCTCATCCGGGTGGAGGATCACCGTCCCGTTTTCATCCTTCACCGCAATATATCCGCCGTTTTCCGGGCTGAGTATCTCCACATACTGGCGGGAAATCTCTCCCATATCCAGCACGCAGACCACCGTTCCCAGATACCCGTTTCCATCGTAAATATTGTTGGCCAGGGTCACTCCGTACTGTCCGTCCAGAAGCCCCACCAGCTCACCGATCCCGCTCCTGTTCCCGTCGGCATACTGCTTAAGGTCCAGATCAATACCGTTTAAGATTCCCACAAAAGGGTACTGGTCGTAGTGGAATACCGGCTCGCCCACCCGGTCCAGCACATAGATGCCGGCCAGTCCCTGCTGATGGGACTGCATATAGGAAAAAATGTACTCCTTCATCCCCCTGTCATCCCCGTTTTCATAGTAAGTCTCAAAACCCCTCTGAAAACCGGGAGTCCGGGTCAGGATATCCACCTTCTGAATCTGCTCGGCAAAAAAATTCTGGAGATTGCGGGAGACTGCCCGGGAGATCAGCAGAAGATTTTCCTGCCGCTCCTCTCTCACCACGTCCAGGTAGGCAGAATAGGTCACTCTCATCAGGTAAGTCATCAGAAAGATCAGAATCCCGATCAGCGGTATGACCAGTTTTTTTGCATTTCGCCTCAGCCAGCTCATTCCCCCCACCTCCTTTGCTGCCGGCAGCTCTTATTTTTTCGCCCTCAGCTGCGCCCCGCAAAACGGACAGCGGGATCCCGCCGGCAGAGGATACTTCATGTCCAGTTTTCTACCGCAGGCCGGACAGCGGTACATGGATTTTTCAAACAGATAAGAACCCAGAAGCATGCAGAGAGCCGCCGCCCATCTGCCCGCGGCGAAAAAGAAAATGCCCAGAAGCACGGCTCCGACGCACACCGGCTTCACCATGGCAAGCTCCATCTTGATTTTAAATTTTTTCCGATTCACAGCCTGTCCCTTTCCATTCCAAAAGAGGGTGCCGCGAAACCAGGCGGACGGTCCGCCCGGTTCCACAACATCCTCTCTTTTTCCTTCTATTTATTTTACTTTGCCTTCGCCTTTTTGGCAACCATGGGTTTAACCACCGGCCACAGCAGAACGACGATACATACTGCCATGATGATTCCGGTCACCGGACGCTTTAACAGATTAATGAAAGCTTCCAGCAGGGTATCGCCCTGAACGATAGTCACTGCCCGGCGCAGATTGGACTCGCAGATCGTTCCCAGCACCAGACCGAGGATCATGGCGGAGCTGTTGAACTTGCACTTTACCAGCAGGAACCCTGCCAGACCTGCCACAGCCATCAGGATCACATCCACTGCCGTATTCTTTGTGGCGTAAGCTCCGATGGTGGCCATCATAATAATGGTGGGTCCGAGAATGCTGTAGGGCACCTTCAGAATCTGCACAAATACCTTTGCGATCACAATGGCGGCAAACACCATCACAATGTTGGACACAAACATGGACGCGAAGGTGGCGGACAAAAACTGGGGCTGATCAATCAGAAGCAGAGGTCCCATGGTCACGCCTTTCAGCACCAGGGCGGACATCATAATAGCTGCCGCGTTTCCGCCGGGAATTCCCAGGGACAGCAGGGGTACCATAGCTCCTCCGGTGGCGGCGTTATTGCCGGTCTCGGGAGCCGCGATGCCGTCCAGACATCCCGTTCCGAATTTCTCCGGGTGTTTGGAGAGTTTCTGCTCCATGGAATAGCACATAAAGGAAGCGATGGTGGCTCCCGCTCCGGGAAGAATGCCGATGATGGTTCCCACCACGGAACATCTGGCCACAATCCATTTTACCGAAAGGAATTCCTTCAGGCTCGGCATCTTGGCGGACATGCTGCTGTTTCCTCCCACCGCTGTCAGCTTGGAAGGCTTCGCCGTCTGCTTTAACACCTCTGTCACAGCGAAAAATCCGATCATCACCGGAATCATCTCAATTCCCGATGTGAGGAAACGGGTCCCGAACGTCAGTCTCGGCACACCCAGCAGCGGGTCCAGGCCGATGCAGGCCAGCAGCAGGCCCAGCAGGCCGGAGATAATGGTGCGGCAGATATTGTCCGTCTCCAGGCTGGTCAGAATGGACAGTCCCATAAAGGAAATGGCAAACAGCTCAGACGGGCCGAAGCTCAACGCCGCCTGGGTCAGCTGGGGGCTCAAAAGCAGCATGCAGACCGCCGCGAACATTCCGCCGATGGCGGAGCAGACCAGCTGCATGCCCAGAGCCTTTCCGGCCTCTCCTCTCTGGGCCATGGGATAGCCGTCATAGGTGGTGGGAGCGCTGGAGGGCACGCCCGGAATCTTAAACAGGATGGCCGTCATGCCGCCGCCGGTGATGGAGGCGCAGTAGATGGCCACCAGAAAGGCGATGGCGCTCACCGCATCCATTTTGTAGGTGAACGGAATTCCCAGCGTCACAGCCATGGTCGCCGACACTCCGGGAAGGGCCCCGAAGAGGGTGCCCAGGAACACGGCGAAAATAATCAGCAGAAACATTGTGGGCTGAAATACTACAGATAATCCACTTGTCAATAATTCCATATGCTACCTCCCTTAAAACGACGGAATCAGCGATTCCACAAACAGTGCAAAGTCTCTCAGGAAGGAAATATTTCCTCTGGGAAGGAGCACGCCCAGAAAGACAGAGAAGCCCACATATAAAATCACGGTGATCAGCAGGGAAGTCCCCACCAGAAGGGCGATATTTCTCTGTCCCAGAAGCAGACCGTAGGCCATAAGAAACGCGAAGCAGGTCACCATAAATCCCACCGGCTCGTAGGCCAAAGCCATAATTACCACCAGCACCATGCCGATGAACAGCTTGCTCTTGAAAAAGCCAACCACATCTCCCGGAAATTCTTTAAAGGCTTCCGCCACTTCCGCCGTCTTGTGAACCCGGAAAAATTTGAAAATATTCCACAGGATCGCCAGAATCAGCAGAATCAGGATTCCCTGGGGCCACTGCTCCGCCCCCAGCTCATTGACCGCCGAGACAGGCATGGTCGCCCCCACATAGCCGAAACAGAAAATACAGAATCCAAGCAGCAATATGTTTACGATTAATTCTATTACCATACTGTTATCCCCTTATCATTATACAGAACCTGTCACATCAGCCCCGCGCCCTTCAGGTAATCTTCAAAAGTAGTGTACTCCTGGTCGATCAGATTCTGGAATTCTGATCCCGTCTGATAGCCTTCCCGGTCCAGATATACGGCGTTCTTTAAGAATTCCTGATAATCCGGACTCTCCCAGGCCTTCTTGATGGCCTCGTCCATCGCCTTCACTGCTGCCGCCGGAGTATCTGTACGACAGAAAATTCCTCTCCAGGTTCCGATGTAGGAATCAATGCCCTTCTCTCCCGTGCACTCGATCTCCGGGTAGGTGGACATTCTCTCCTCAGACAGTGAAATCAGCGGAACAATATCGCCGGAATCGATCAGGCCTTTTACTTCGTCCACGCCGCTGATGCTGATATGGATGTGGCCTCCGGCCATGGCGGAACTCATCTCAGAACCGCTGGAATAGCTGACGATCTTCACGTAATTCTCCACTTCCGTCACATCACAGCCCAGGCCGCCGGCCAGCGTCTGCTTCATGGCCACTGAATCCGCGCCTGTGGCGGTGAGCATGCCGCAGCTCAGTTCCTGGGGATGATTCTTCGCGTACTCAATAAACTCATCAAAATTGGTATACTTTCCTTCCATGGCTTTCGCGGAAGATCCCACGATCAAAATAGAGTGCACCAGCTTGGACACCGGAATAAACTCTGCTTTGAAATCCATGGGCAGAATTTTCTGCAGATCCAGCATGATCAGAGACTGGGTTCCCAGCATATAGGTATAGCCGTCCGCCGGCTGCTTGTAGGCGTAGTTTACGCCGTTGGCTCCGCCGGCGCCTTCCACATTTACAATCTCCACCGGTACCCCCAGTTCTTCTTCCAGAAGGGGCTGCAGCGGTCTCAGGGTGCCGTCAGCGCCGCCGCCCACGCCCCAGGGGCATACCAGGGTCACTTTTCTCTCCCATGTCCAGTCCGCTTCATCTCCCTGGGCGCCGTCTCCGCTGCCCCCGGATGTCCCGCTGCCGGAGCCGCCTCCGCACGCCGCCAGAGACAGTGCCATCACCGCTGACATGGCCAGAGCCGCCAACTTCATCATTTTTTTCCTCATCTCATTCCCTCTCTTTCTTTTTGTGCTTTTTGCACAATTTTTCTGTTAAATACGATTTTACTATGTGCATCTTAACTGGGTATCTATGTTTCCTTAAATTTTTGTAAGGTAAACCTGCGTTACTGATTTTCCCCTGCGTTCATGTTATACTAATGGAACAAGACGTTTACTGAAAGGAGCTCGATTATGGCAGAACAGCAGCATATACTGGTAGTCGATGACGATCCAGCCATCCGTCGGATCATCTGCCGGGTTCTGAGAGCGGAAGAATTTTCCACAGAGGAAGCCCCTGGAGGCATCGAAGCGGTGCATCTGGCAGAACAGCGCTCCTATTCTCTGATCATCCTGGACCTGATCATGGAGGAGATGGACGGTTTTCAGGTGATTAATTACCTGCGCACCCACGGGATTCTGACCCCGGTCTTCGTTCTCAGCGGCCGCCAGGCGGAGACGGACAAGGTACTGGCCCTGGGAATCGGTGCCGATGACTACATTACCAAACCCTTCAGCACCATGGTTCTGTGCGCAAAGGTAAAAGCCTGTCTGAGACGGATCTCTCTGTCCGCTCCCAGTGGGCATACGGTTCTGAAAGCCGGGGAATTCCGGTATGTCTGTGACGAGATGAAGCTGTACAAAAACGGGAAGGAGATCCCCCTTTCCAGCAAGGAAGCCCTTCTCATGAAATATTTCATGCACAACGTCAACCGGATTCTGACAAAAGAGCAGATTTATACCAATGTCTGGAATGACAGCATGGTGGACGACAACACCATCATGGTCCACATCCGCCGTCTTCGCATGAAGATAGAGGAAGATCCCAACCATCCGAAATATTTAAAAACCATCCGCGGAATCGGCTATCAGCTGAAGTGCCAGGAAATGTAAAATCATAAGAAATGTCAGCAGAATTTAAAAAGGAGACAGCCTGTGCTGTCTCCGAAATGTTTTCAACCTTTTCTTTTCCAATCTGGCCGGGCCAGAACCTTCCGTTTATTTTGTGCTCAGATACTTCTCGATCTCGCAAATCGCCGCTTCCTCGTCCTTTCCGTCGGCGCTAACAGTGATCTCCTCACCGCTGGCCAGTCCCAAAGTCATCATTCCCATAATGCTCTTGGCGTTAAAGCGGGCTCCTCCGTTCTCCACGTAGATGCTGCTTTCAAACTGGCTGGCGATCTGCACCAGCATTGCCACCGGTCTTGCTTCAAGTCCTGACGCGAGTTCAATCCTGATTGTCTTTCTTGTCATAATAATCCTCCTCATTCCTTGGAAACATCCGTTTCCGGTGCCTGTTCCCTCAGCTTTTCCGCGAGTTCGCTGAGACGGCGAAGTCTGTGATTGACACCGGACTTTCCCACAGGCGGTTCAAGAGCTTCCCCAAGCTCCTTTAGTGTTGCATCCGGCTTCAACAGCCTTGCCTGGGCTACCTGTTCCAGATTCTCAGGAAGACTCTCAAAGCCAATTGTATCACGGATATATTCAATATCCCTTATCTGCTTTACGGAAGCAGCTACCGTCTTGTTAATATTGGCGGTCTCACAGTTGACCTGGCGGTTCACACTGTTTCTCATCTCTTTCAGAATCCGGATGTTTTCCAGCTCCATGAGGGAAACGGGAGCCTCCATCACATTCAGAACATCTACGATCTGACTGCCTTCCTTGATATACACCACATAATATTTCTTGCGCTTTACGATCTTGGCGTCCAGCTGAAACGTGCTCATGATCTCTCTCAGCTGCTCCGCCTTTGCCTCCGCAGCACAGACAATCTCAAAATGATAAAACTTTTCCGGATCGCTGATGGAACCGGCCGCCAAAAACGCACCGCGGATAAACGCACGCCTGCAGCACGCCTGCTGGGTGACCACATTCCGGATCACGGAAAGATTTTCCCCGATCTCGCCGTCCGGCCCGATGAGCTTCGTAGCCTGAAGAACCCGCAGCGCGTCCTCGTGATTTCCCACGGTCACGGTGTAGACGTGATTCTTCCGCAGATGCACATTACGACGTATCGTCACATCCGTAACTATATTAAATGTTTTTTTCAATAATGTAAAGTACTTTCTTGCAACTGCCACATTTTCCGTATGGATCCTGATGCAGTAGCGGTCCTCTGCAGAAATCTGGATCCGGCCGCAGAGGCTTAATATCGCCGCGATCTCCGCGATCCGGCAGTGCCTGGCCGGACTGATCTGCCGGGACAGTTCCTCTTTCACTCTGGAAGAAAATGACATCCCGCACCTCAGCTCATCCGCTTGTTATCCTTATCAATATCCCGGTGTTCCAGCTTCACTCCCAGCTCTTTTTTCTCCTTCAGCTTCTCATAGAGCGCTCCCGCCACCGTGACGGAGCGGTGTTTTCCGCCGGTGCAGCCCACAGCGATCACCAGCTGGTTTTTCCCCTCTTTTATGTAGTTGGGAATGAGAAATTCCATCAGGTCAAACAGTTTTTCCAGGAATATTTCACAGGTCCCGCCCTGCATCACATATTCCTGCACCTGTTTTTCTTCCCCGGTCCTGTACTTTAACTCTTCCACATAATAGGGATTGGGCAGAAAGCGGACGTCGAACACCAGATCTGCGTCCACCGGAATTCCGTACTTAAACCCGAAGGAAAGTACGGTGACGAAGAGATTTTCATAGGGCTGCCCGCCGGAAAAAATTCTGGCCAGCTCCTCCCGAAGCTCTCTGGTGAGCAGACTGCTGGTGTCCAGGATGTAATCGGCCTGGCGCTTTAAAAAGGCGATCTTCTCCCGCTCCCTGGCGATTCCCCGGTCCAGGCGGCCGTTTCCCGCCAGGGGGTGGTTCCGTCTGGTCTCCTTGTAGCGCTTGATAAGCACCTCATCCGACGCGTCCAGAAACAGGATCTGGCAGGGAATTTTTCTCATCTTCCACCGGTCCAGGACCTCCTGAAGCTGAGGAAGCTCATCCCCGCTGCGGCTATCCACTCCCATGGCCACATTTTCCGGTTCCCCCGGGTTCTCCCGGAGAAGATCCACGAACTTTTCCATGAGCTGGACCGGCATATTGTCCACACAGTAAAATCCCAGATCCTCCAGCATCTTTAAGGCAACGGTCTTTCCCGCCCCCGACATTCCAGTCACAATCACCAGCTTCATGGCTGCTTTCCTTCCTCCGGCTCCTCAAACTCTCCCAGGGTCTTCACTTCCATTTCCAGGGTAACGCCGGTCTGCTCCCTGACGATCCGCTGCACATCTCTGCACAGTCTCATAATCTCTCCGGCCGTGGCCCCTCCCCGGTTGATCACAAACCCGCTGTGCTTTTCCGATACCTGGGCGCCTCCCACCCGGTATCCTTTCAGCCCGGCGTCCTGGATCAGTTTTCCGGCAAAATATCCTTCCGGGCGTTTGAAGGTGCTGCCGGCGCTGGGATACTCCAGAGGCTGTTTTTCCCTGCGCAGGGCGGCCAGCTCTTCCATCCTGGCACGGATTTCCTCCTCCTGTCCTTCCGTCAGCTCCAGCTCCGCCTCCAGGGCGATGAGTTTCCGCTCCGGAATAACGCTTCTGCGGTAGCCGAACCCCAGCTCCTCTGCCGTCAGCTCCAGGATCTCTCCATCTTCCGTCATCACTCTGGCCGAACGGACCACGTCCTTCATCTCAAATCCATAGGCCCCCGCGTTCATCACCAGGGCCCCTCCCAGAGTTCCCGGGATTCCCCCCGCCGCTTCCAGGCCGGACAGGCCCAGACGGCAGGCTTCCTTTGACAGGCGGGACAGCAGAATCCCCGCTCCTGCCCGGACCCGGGTGCCCTGAAACCGGCAGAAGTTCCAGTCCTCTCCCATGTGGATGATCACTCCCCGGTATCCTTTGTCGCCCACCAGCAGATTGCTCCCGTTGCCCAGGATGTAAAAGGGCGTCTTCTGACTGCAGCAGGCCCGGATCACACCGGCCAGCTCCTGTTCTCCGGAAGGGGACACAAAATAATCTGCCTTTCCGCCGGCCCGGAATGTCACGTGAGGGCCCATGGGTTCCATGGTCCTGACCCGGTCCTCACCGGCCGCCTGGATCAGTTCTTCCAGCAAACTTTTCATAGCTTTCCTCCGATTCCAGATCAGTCTGTGTGGGCAAAGTTGGCCTGTACCCTGCGGTACAGCTCCTGAGCCGCATTATATCCCATCTTCTTCTGCCGGTAGTTGACCGCAGCCGTCTCCGTGATAATCGCCAGGTTACGGCCGGGACGGATGGGGATGGAGTGGCAGACCACTTTGTTGCCCAGAAATTCCGTGTACTGATCCTCCAGGCCCAGACGGTCGTACTCTTTATCCTTGTCCCATTCCTCCAGCTTGATCACCATATTGATCTGCTGGCTGTCCTTTACGCTCTCCACGCCGAACAGAGCCTTCACGTCGATGATGCCCACGCCCCGCAGCTCAATCAGGTGCTTCGTGATGTCGGGGGCGCTTCCCACCAGGGTGTCGTCGCTGACCTTGCGGATCTCCACCACGTCGTCGGTCACCAGGCGGTGTCCTCTCTTGATCAGCTCCAGGGCCGCCTCGCTCTTTCCAATGCCGCTCTCACCCATGATCAGCACGCCCTCGCCGAACACGTCCACCAGCACTCCGTGGATGCTGATCATCGGCGCCAGCTTCACATTCAGCCACCGGATCACCTCAGCCATGAGATCGGAGGTGGATTTCTCCGAAACCAGGCAGGGCACGCCGTAGTAGTTGCACACGGTGATCATGTCCTCGTCCGGCGCAATGCCCCGGCTGAACACCATGCAGGGGATCTTGCTGGACACCAGCTGCTCATACCGCTTGATCTTCACATCGTGCTCCATGGCGGAAATGTACGCCTGTTCCACATTTCCGATAATCTGCACTCTCTCATTGTCAAAGTGGTCAAAAAATCCGGCCAGCTGCAGCGCCGGGCGGTTTACCTCCGGATGAGTCAGCACGATTTTTTCCGCGTCAATATCCGGCGTCATATTCTTTAACTGAAACTTTTTGATCAGCTCCGTAATTTCAACTCCGTGCATAATGCACCCTCCTTCTTTCCATCCTTCTTTTGTCCTATCCTACCATAAATTCCGCCTCTTGTCATTACGGAAACCTTTCAGTGGAAGAAATTGTAAACGCTCTGAGCAGCCCTTCGATTCATGCCCGGAACCTGGCTCAGCTCCTCCACATCCGCGTCTTTTACCGCCTCGATGGATTTAAAATAACGCATCAGAGCCTTCCGCCTGGTCTCCCCGATGCCCTCAATGTCATCCAGCACGGAACGGACCTGGCCCTTGCTGCGCAGGCTCCGATGGTACTCAATGGCAAAGCGGTGGGCCTCATCCTGGATCCTGGTGATCAGCTTAAAGCCCTCGGAGTGGCGGTCAATGGGAATCTCCTCATTGTGGTAGTACAGCCCCCTGGTGCGGTGATTGTCGTCCTTCACCATGCCGCACACCGGTATCTCCAAACCCAGCTCGTCCAGCACTTCCAGGGCCACGTTCACCTGTCCCCTTCCTCCGTCCATCATGATCAGATCGGGGAAACGGGTAAAGCTGCCGTACTCCTCCCCCACTCCCTTTTCCTTTAACAGCTCATGCTCCTCCAGGCCGTGGGAGAACCTCCGGGTCAGCACCTCCCGCATGGAAGCGTAGTCGTTGGCGCCTTTGACCCATTTGATCTTGAATTTCCGGTAGTCGTTCCGCTTCGGGCGGCCGTCCTCATAGACCACCATGGAACCCACGGAGTCAAAGCCGCTGATGTTGGAAATGTCGTAGGCCTCAATGCGGCGCACCCAGTTTAAGCCCAGCCAGTCCCCGATCTGGTTCATGGCGCCAATGGTGCGCAGCTCCTCCCGCTTGATCTTTTCCTTATCCTGTTCCAGCACCATGGCGGCATTTTTCTGGGCCAGCTCCACCAGCCGCTCCTTCTGTCCCTTCTGGGGCACCACCACCCGCACTTTCTGTCCCTTCTTCGCCGTGAGCCACTGGCTGATGGTGTCCTCATCCTCCAGCCGTTCCTGCACCCACAGCTCCCTCGGCACAAAGGGGGTGCCGGAATAGAACTGCTTGACAAAACAGGTGAGAATCTGGGGCACATCCTCCTCCACCGCCGTCCGCAGGTGAAAATGCTCTCTTCCGATCAGCTTTCCCTCCCGGACGAAAAAGACCTGAACCACCGCGTCCTGTTCATCTCTGGCCATGGCGATCACGTCCCGGTCATCCGTGGAACCGCTGGTGATCTTCTGCTTCTGGGCCACCTGCTTCACGCTGTTTAACAGATCCCGGTACTCAATGGCCTTCTCGTAGTCCATGGCCTCCGAGGCCTCCATCATGCTTTTCTCCAGCCGTTTTAAAATCTTATCGTATTTTCCGCTCAGAAACTCCACCACCTGTTCGATCCGCTCCCGGTATTCCTCCTGGCTGATATAGCCCTGGCAGGGGGCGTCGCACTGTTTGATGTGGTAGTTGAGGCAGGGCCGCTCTTTGCCGATGTCCTTGGGCAGGGAACGGTTGCAGGTGCGGATCTTGTACAGCTTGTGGATCAGCTCGATGGTATCCTTCACCGCCCCGGCGCTGGTGTAGGGGCCGAAGTACCGGCTCTTGTCCTTTTTCATCTGGCGGGAAAACTGCACCCTGGGGAACGGTTCTCCCACAGTCACCTTGATGTAGGGGTAGGTCTTGTCATCCTTCAGCATGGTGTTGTACCGGGGGCGGTATTCCTTGATCAGATTGCATTCCAGCACCAGAGCCTCCAGCTCTGAATCGGTGATGATGTATTCAAACCGGGCGATCCTGGACACCATCTGCTCGATCTTTGCCGTCTTGTTCCGGCTGCTCTGAAAATACTGGCGCACCCGGTTTTTCAGGCTGACCGCCTTTCCCACATAGATGATCTCATCCTTGGCGTCGTGCATCAGATAAACGCCCGGCTGGGCCGGAAGCTTTTTCAATTCCTCCTCTATGTTGAACATGAATTACCTCCTGAACCGGTTTCCCTCAAATTTCATCTGGGTCTCCAGGTAGCGTTTTAAGTCATAGAGCAGCTCCTCCGCGCTCTCCTCCCTGCCGCCCGGGATCTCCATGCCTCCGCAGATGATCTCCAGCGTCTTCTGGGAAAGCCGTCCGCCCTCCCGCTCCAGCAGACGCCACTTTCCCTCATAGGTTTCCTCATCAAAAAAGCGGAGAATAAAGCTTTCTCCGTCATCTCTCCGGCCGTCCTCCTCCCGGGACCAGTCATCCTCCGCCCGCCGGGGCTCCTCTCCGGCCCGGCGGGATTCTTCTGCCTCCCGCTGGGATTTCTCCCCGGCCCAGAGGGATTCTTCTGCCTCCCGCTGGGATTTCTCTCCGGCCCAGCCGCTGTCCTCCCGCTCCAGGGTTTCCCGGTCCACCAGCTCAAACCGGTACTCCTGATCGGCGTCCGGGTATTTTTCCCGGTCCACCGGGCTTAAAAACATGGCAAGGGGCCTGGCAAAGACCCGGAAACTCCCGTAAAGAGCCTGGTAAACCACCAGCTCCTCCCCCGTCTTCGTGTGCTCTGCCACGGCAACCACCTGGTAGAGTTTATTCTTAAAATGCCGGTAACATTCTCCCGGCATAGGTTTTCTTCTCGATTCGCTCAATGTCTTCTCCTCCGTTAATCCATCCCCATCTGAGGGATCTCCGGAACCACCGGATCATAGGCCGCCGGGGTCTCTCCAGTCTCAGGGACCTCCCCCGCATCTGACGTCTCTCCGGCAGCCGCCGTCGCCCCGGCCTCCAGCCCGTCCCAGGTGTAGCTGCAGGCCGCAGACCACAGAAGCCATTCCTCGTAGCCCGCGTCATAGGTGGCCTGGATCTGGGCCTGAATTTCCTCCGGCCCGTATTCAATATAGTGATCCAGATAGGAAGCTGTGAAATCCTGGAGCCAGGGACGGACCACCGCCAAATCCCCGCCTTCCTGCTCTGCCTCCGCCAGCTCCCTGGCAGACCCCTGAAGGGCCGCCAGAACCGTGCGGTATGGCTCCGTATCCGGATGTTCGATTCCGAAATTGCCGTCCCCGTAGTGGGACGGGTAGATCATGGGACAGATATAGTCCAGGTTTTTCGCCATGTCCACATAGATCTGCCCCACAGACTGGGCGTCCACCTCGCTGCCGATGATGGCGCCGAACACGTCCGCCGACACAAACACTCCCCGGGGCGCCAGCTCCTGGCTGGCGTAGGCCGTAAACTCCGTGATCACATCCGTTTTGGAACGGCCCCTCGTGTCCGCCTCGTCGAACACCACGTCGTTGACCCCCTTTTCCGTGCAGAACCGGATATAGTCAAACTGAACCTCGTCAAAGCCCATGGCGGCCGCCTGAGTCCCGATTTCCACCAGATAATCCCAGACCTCCTCCCGGTAGGGATTGATCCAGGCCAGGCCGGAACGGTCCCGAAACACGGTGCCGTCCGGCAGCTTCAGGCACCACTCCGGCTTTTTCTCCGCCAGCCAGGGATCCCGGAACGCCACCACCCGGGCGATCACATAAAGTCCATAGTCCTCCTTCAGGCGGCGGACCAGCTCCGCCATATCGGTCACGTAAGGCCTGCTGGCCTCCGTCTCCATCACCATCGGCGATTCCATGGGGCAGGTCACCCGCCCGTTGTCGTCCTTCAGATCAATGACCACGGCGTTGATTTCCGTGCCCGGGATCCGGGCCAGGATCCCCTCCATCATCTCTCCGCTGCCGGCGGCAGGGGCAGATATATAGATTCCCCTGGCCTGCACAGGAGTCCGCTCCGGCTCTCCCTCTGTCTCTGACAGTTCTAAACTCTCTGCCTCTTCAGATGGTTCCGCCTCTTCCGGCGCTCCGGCCTGGTTTCCCGGCTTGTCCGCATCCGCCTCCACAGCCTCGGAATCCGTCCCTGCCTGCTCTTCCTCCGTCTCTTCCGGCGGAGAAGTGATATCCTCCGCCGCCCCATACCGGCTGCACCCGCTGAGCGCCGCCGCACAGAGTACCGCCAACAGCCACTTTTTCATGCCATCCACCTTTCCCGTATTTTCGTCCGGTCCCGGCAGCTCCTTCCTACCAGGCCAGAATCTCGTATCCCGTCTCTGTCACCAGCACGGTGTACTCCCACTGGGCGGACAGACTTCCATCCTCCGTCCAGACAGTCCAGTCGTCGTCCGCGTCCACAAACCAGTCGCTGTCCCCTGCGTTGATCATCGGCTCAATGGTAAAAATCATGCCCGGCTCCAGCTTCGGTCCTTTTCCCCTTCTCTTCACGTGAAATACCAGGGGCTCCTCGTGGAAATCCAGTCCCACTCCATGGCCGCAGATGTCCGGAACCACGGAAAATCCGTTTTTCTCCGCATGCTCCTGGATGATCGCTCCGATCTCGTTTAAATATCCGCCGGGATGGACCGCTTTCAGGCTCAGCTCCAGACATTCCTTGGTCACATCCACTAGTTTCCTGGCCTCCGGCGTCACCTGGCCGATGCAGTACATCCGGGACGCGTCCGCGTAATATCCGTCCACAATGGTAGTCACATCCACATTGATAATATCTCCATTTACCAGAATCACATCCTTCGACGGGATTCCATGGCAGACAATGTCATTTAAGGAAGTACACACACTTTTGGGAAAACCTTCAAAATTCAGGGGCGCCGGGATGCCTCCCAGCTCCAGGGTCTTCTGATGCACCGCCTGATTAATATCCTCCGTGGAAATTCCCTCCCGGATCATGGCGTCCACCGCATCCAGCACCTGGTTGTTCACCAGCCCTGCTCTGCGGATCTTCTCCACCTGTTCCGGCGTTTTTACGATGGGTTTCATGATTTTGTCTCTCCTTTCCTGTCTTTCCTTTTCATTCCCCGTATCACTGCCTTTGTCTCCCGGTCCACCCGGTTGGACTCGATGATCTTCTGCAGGGCCTTGTTGTAGGTCCAGTCATCCAGCCGGCAGCGTTTCAGATAATCCATGGTCTGTTCCGGCAGCTTCACATAATAAACGGACACCGCCCAGGCCACAGCCATGCGCACATAATAAGCCTCACTCCTGATTTCATCCAGAAAGCCGAACACCTCTTCCGCGTGTTCTCTATCACAGTAGTGGGACAGGGCCATCACCGCTGCAAACCGCAGCTCATACTCCCCCGTCTTTTTAAAATAAGGGCGGACAAACTCCCATACTTCCCGGCGAAGTCCGCTCTCCGCCGCCCTGTAGGCTCCGCAGAACACGTCGCAGACCGCCCAATTGTCAATCTTCGGCACAAATCCCGCCGTTCTCTCAAACAGCTCCTCCGGCTCCATCTTTTTCCACGCGCCGGCGATCACCAGACCCTGAAGCTGCCGCTCCTCATAGGTGCCGTCCTCCGCGTGCTCCAGAAATTCTCTCCAGTCTCCCTTCAGAATCTCCTTCGCCAGCCGCTTCAGATCCGGGATTCTCACCCCCAGAATGTCTTCTGTCCCCGGCAGCAGCCTGCCGTGAAATTCCCGATAGCCGGGATCTGCCAGCTCCCGCAGCCGTTCTTTTATCTGTTCCATTGCTCCTCCTTCGCATACACTACCGCCAATTATAACATATTTTCCTTATATTTCAAATTTTTCATTGCCCCCGCCCGACAGATTATGCTATATTATTACTTTATGAGCAATTATTAATTTACCATAGACGGAGGCAGGATATGCGAATTGGATTTGATAATGAAAAGTATCTGAAAATGCAGTCGGAACACATCCGGGAGCGAATCAGCCAGTTTGGGGACAAGCTCTACCTGGAATTCGGCGGAAAGCTGTTTGACGACTACCACGCGTCCCGGGTTCTTCCCGGCTTTGCCCCGGACAGCAAGCTGCGGATGCTGCTTCAGCTGGCTGACCAGGCGGAAATCGTCATCGCCATCAACGCGGCGGACATTGAAAAGAACAAGGTGCGCTACGATCTGGGTATCACCTACGACGTGGACGTGCTCCGGCTCATTCAGGCATTTACCGACAAGGGACTTTACGTGGGAAGCGTGGTCATCACCCAGTACAGCGGACAGCCGGCGGCTGACCTGTTCAAGAGCAAGCTGGAGCACATGGGAATCCGCGTTTACCGCCATTATGTGATCGACGGCTATCCCAACAATGTTTCCCTGATCGTAAGCCCCGAGGGCTACGGCAAGAACGATTACATTGAAACCACCAAGCCCCTGGTGATCATCACCGCCCCCGGACCGGGAAGCGGAAAAATGGCCACCTGCCTCTCCCAGCTCTATCACGAAAACATACGGGGCGTCAAAGCCGGATATGCGAAATTTGAGACTTTCCCCATCTGGAACATTCCTTTAAAGCACCCGGTCAACCTGGCCTATGAGGCGGCCACCGCCGACTTAAACGACGTAAACATGATCGATCCCTTCCACCTGGAAGCCTACGGCGTGACCACTGTAAACTACAACCGGGATGTGGAGATCTTCCCGGTGCTCAACGCCATCTTTGAGGGAATCTACGGCACCAGCCCTTACAAATCCCCCACAGACATGGGCGTCAACATGGCGGGCAACTGCATCATCGACGACGAGGCATGCAGGGAGGCTTCCTACCAGGAGATCATCCGCCGCTATTATCAGGCTCTCAACCGCATGGCAAAGGAGCAGGGCAGCCGGGATGAGGTGTACAAGATCGAGCTTCTGATGAAGCAGGCAAAGATCTCTCCCGATATGAGAAGCACAGTGAAGGCGGCCAACGACCTGGCGAAGGCAACCGAGGCTCCCGCCGCAGCCATGGAACTTCCCGACGGAACCATCGTCACCGGAAAGACCTCCAACCTGTTAGGCGCTTCCGCAGCCCTTCTGCTCAACGCGGTGAAGGCTCTGGGACACATTGACCACGACGTCCATCTGATCGCCCCCACAGCCATCGAGCCGATCCAGAAACTGAAGGTCAACTACCTGGGCAGCAAAAACCCCAGGCTCCACACGGACGAAGTACTCATCGCCCTCTCCATGTGCGCGGCCACCGATGAGAATGCCCAGATCGCCTTAAATCAGCTGTCCAAATTGAGAGACTGCCAGGTACATACCTCCGTCATGCTCTCCGACGTGGATATCAACATCTTCAAGAAGCTGGGCGTCGGACTGACCTCCGAGCCGGTTTACGAGGAGAGAAAAATCTATCACTGATACCACGGGCAGCTACAGCAGAGCTGTTCGCTGTCCGTTGCCCGGCAAATGTCCGCCCATGCAGGCATGGCGGCCGCTTGCCGGGCGTATCGCGCAAAAAAGGAGCAGGCCTATCACTGAACCTGCCCCTTTTCCTTTTCTATTTTCTTATTCTCACGCTCTTCCTATTTCCATTCTTCTTCCAGGAATTTCACCATGTCGATGGCTTTCGGCGGGCAGCCCTTTAAGCTCTTCTGAAAACCGCAGGTGCACTGTCCCACGCCGATGGCTCCCGTCTTTCCCCGGTATGCCTGTCCGATGCAGATGGTCTCCTTTTTCCCTCTCAGTTCCCCGGCGTCGTTTAACCGGTCCAGAGCGTAGATCAGAGAGCCGTAGCAGGCGCTGCAGGCGTCCTTCGCATCGGCGTACTTTGCCAGATTTTCCACCCGGCGCGTCATGCGGAACTTGCTTTTCCCCACCGTATCCTCATTCAGGTAGATAAAATTGGCATGGTCTGTGTCCGTACTTCCCACTCCCAGCTTTTCCGCCATGCGGATATAGGGCACGTCGTCCACAGAATAGCCCATACAGTCGCACACATAGCTGTCGCAGAGCACCGGATCTTTAAATCCCAGCACCCGGTTCATCACCACCGGATTTCCTCCCTCCTCAAAATCCAGATCCCCGCAGATATTATCCACCAGAATAAAGCTGTTGGGAGCGATGGTATTTAAGTGAGCGATGGGCTTGTGCAGCCCCATGGTGTGGAAACGGCGCTTCTCCTTGTTGGGCATAATGCCCTTATTATTTTTCAGGGCGCAGGTGACAATGGTCTGGCAGTGTCCCTTCAGCACCGGCATGTTGATCATGTAATCCACCTCCGCCGCCCGGTCGCAGATGGCAATCTTCATACCCTTCGCCTCGTACTCCTTGTAGCTGTCCTTCTGCAGATCCACCAGCTCCACCCCGTACTTCCTGGCCACTTCCCGGTAGCCGGCAGCGGAAAACGCCGCCTCCGTGGAATCTCCCACCCAGGAGCCTTCCATGATGGTCACATCCTCAAAGCCGTGCTCCCTCAGGTACTCAATGGTTCCCTCCAGCAGCTCCTTATGGGTAGTGCCCCCGGCAGAGGGATCCCTGGCCGTCACCAGATTGGGCTTTAACGCCACCTTCTTTTTCCGGTCTCCAATGTCCCCGGCCACATCCGCCCGCTCCAGGACTTTCTTTGCCATCTCCTTGTAATCCGTACCGTGTATAATGATAATATCGTTTCTCTCCATGCTTCCTCCTCCGCTCTCTCTTGCTGTATTGCAGTTCGATTATACCATGGGATCTTCCCTCAGGCAAGCGGCGGCCGGACAGCTTGCCCGAAACACGGCCGGACAGCAGCCCGAAACAGGCCGCCGCTGCCCGGTCCCCGCGGCCTTCCGGCCGATTCCGGCAAAAAAATCCGGCTCTGCTTTCTTCGCAGAACCGGACTTAAGTTTTGTGCTTTATTCTGTTTTCTCAGCCTTCTCTGAGCTGTCTTCCTTCTCCGGATGTTCTTCCGTCCCGGGATGATCCTCCTCAGCCGCATGCTTCTCCGTCACCCGGCTGGTCTCTTCCTTCCCGCCGTCTTCCTCCGGCTCCGGGATTCCCTTTACCTCCCGGAAAATCTTCATAAACTCTTTTCCGGTGATGGTCTCCTTCTCAATCAGGAACTCTGCAATCTTATCCATGGCCTCCCGGTTCTCAGACAGCAGCCTCTTGGCCTCCTCATAAGCCCGCTTGAGGATCTGCATCACTTCCTCGTCCACCTCGGCCTCTGTCTTGTCGCTGCAGTTGAGCACCACTCTGCCGCTGAGATACTGATTCTCCTGGGTAGCCAGACCCATGAGCCCGAATTTCTCTGACATTCCGTACTGGGTGACCATGGCTCTCGCCACTCTGGTGGCCTGCTCAATGTCGTTGGCCGCTCCCGTGGTCACCGTGTCAAACACCAGCTCCTCCGCCGCCCGGCCGGCCAGATAGCCCACCAGCATGGCGTCGATCTCTTTCTTGGTGTTCAGATACTTCTCCTCTTCCGGCACATGCATCACATAGCCCAGAGCTCCCATGGTGCGGGGCACAATGGTGATCTTCTGCACCGGCTCCGCGTCTTTCTGCAGAGCGGACACTAAGGCGTGGCCCACTTCGTGGTAGGAGACGATTCTCCGCTCTTCCCTGCTCAGGATGCGGTCCTTCTTCTCCTTGCCCACCAGCACCACTTCCACTGCCTCAAACAGATCCTTCTGGGAAACTGCTTTCCTGCCGTGCTTGACTGCCATAATGGCGGCCTCGTTCATCATATTGGCCAGATCCGCACCCACGGCTCCGGAAGTGGCCAGGGCGATCTCCTCAAAATCCACCGTGTCATCCAGAAGCACATCCTTGGAATGGACCTTCAGAATGTTTACCCGGCCCTTTAAGTCCGGCTTGTCCACAATCACTCTCCGGTCGAAACGGCCCGGACGCAGCAGGGCCGGATCCAGGATCTCCGGACGGTTGGTGGCTCCCAGCACCAGAAGTCCTTTGGAAGAATCAAATCCATCCATCTCCGACAGGAGCTGGTTTAACGTCTGCTCCCGCTCGTCATTTCCGCCGCCATAGCGGGAATCACGGCTTTTTCCGATGGCATCGATCTCGTCGATAAAGATGATGCAGGGAGCGGACTCCTGGGCCTGCTTAAACAGGTCGCGGACACGGGACGCACCCACGCCCACAAACATTTCCACAAAATCAGAACCGGTGAGGGAGTAAAACGGCACGTGGGCCTCTCCCGCTACTGCCTTTGCCAGCAGGGTTTTTCCCGTTCCAGGCGGTCCCACCAGAAGAGCGCCCTTGGGCAGCTTTGCTCCGATCTTCGTATATTTTTCCGGATTGTGAAGGAAATCCACAATCTCTGTGAGGGATTCCTTTGCCTCATCCTCGCCGGCCACATCTTTAAAGGTAACGCCGGTTTCCTTCTGGACATAGACCTTGGCGTTGCTCTTTCCCACGCCCATGATTCCGCCTCCGCCCATGCGGCGCATCATCATGGTCATTAAAAATACCAGAAAACCGAACCACAGCAGCGATCCCACAATATCCAGCATCAGGCTGTCTGTCTGCTGCAGCTTTCGTATCTCAATCCCCCGATCCTCCAGCCGCTGGGTCAGCTGATCGTCGCTTTCCATCCGAACTGTATAATACCGCTTCAGGGGAGAATATCCGTCCACGCTGCTCTTGGGATGGATCTCAATCTCCGAGCTGCTCACTGCCACAGAATCAATCTGATCATTTTCCACCATCTGGATAAACTGATTGTAAGTCAGTTCCTCCTCCGAGCTGCTGGTGAGGGCATTTTTCATGAAATAAACAGTGGCAAACGTGATCAGGGCCGCGATCAGAAGAATGGTGATCGTCTGGTTGCTCTTGGGCGTTTTGCCATTGTTGTTCTGTTGGTTATTATTCATATGTGTCTGTTCTCCATTCTGGATAGAATCCTCTCCTACCCCACATTATTATAATGTCACTCCATTCATAAATCAATAAACAAAAAATAAAATTTTCCCAGGTATTCTCCGCCTTCTATCCGCCAGACTAATAGGGAGGTGATGGCATGAACAGACAAAAAAATATGGATTACAGGGAACATGACGGCTTTGATCTGCACCGGGCCGGTTCTTCCACCGACTGCACCGGACTGATCCCGTCTCTCCCTTCCTCGGAAGCGGAGATCGAGTTTTACGATGAGATGTATCCCTACCTCCCACGGGCCACTGCAAACACAAAGTAGGAGACGGGAAAATGGAAAAACGCCGCGGAATGTCCCCGCGGCGTTTTTTCTGTCAGCACGGCTTCAGCCGAATACCACCTGTTTTAACACCATATAAAAAACTGTTCCCAGCCCGATACTCAGAAGGGAATTTTTCTTCCACCGGTGAAGAAGAGCCACCACAGCCACGGCGGCAAACTCCGGCACTCCCCAGTCGGAAGCGCCTCCCCCTCCGCCCTGTCTGATCTGTCGGCCGATTAATAAAAGAGGGGTCCTGAGACAGTAGATCACCAGAAGACCGATGGTGGCATAGGGCAGAGTCCTGCCCAGAAACTCCACAAAGGGCGGCGTCTTCCTGTCCCCCCGGAATATGATAAAAGGCAGAAAACGGCTGAGAAGGGTAGCCGCTGTCATGGCCGCAACAATCCCGGCCGCTGTACCTATCTGCGCCATCTCACGCCTCCTCCTTTCTCTTTTTTCCCTGATAAACAACAAACAACACTGCCAGAATCACCGCCATGGCGGGAATGATGAACTGATCCGCCCCGAAGATGAGCAGACAGACTAAGGTAGCCCCCAATCCCAGCAGGGCGGAGGAATGCCCCTTTTTCTCCTCCCATTGTCCCACAAAAATCACCACAAACAGCGCCGTGAGGGCAAAATCCATCCCGGTGGTGTCAAAGGTGAGCAGACTTCCCAGCAGAGCTCCCAGAAGAGTTCCTCCCACCCAGTAGCACTGATCCAGGAAAGAGATCCAGAAAAACACCTTGTCCCGGTCCATCTCCTGGGGCGGATTTTCCGCGCACACCACGGAAAAAGTCTCATCCGTCAGAGCAAAAATCAGGTAGGGCTTAAACCGCTTCACCGTCCTGTACTTGTCCAGCATGGAAATCCCGTAAAACAGATGCCTGGCATTGAGCATCAGGGACATAAAAAAACTGTACAGCGGATTCACCGCCGCCGCCAGCAACGACACCCCCAGGTACTGCAGGCTTCCCGCATAGACAATCACGCTGATGAGCACAGACCACACCGGCCCGTATCCGCTGTCCGCCATCAAAATCCCGTAAGCCGCCCCCAGCACCAGGTATCCGGCCATCACAGGCACCGTTCTGGGAAAGGCATATCCCAGTTCTGTTTTCTGCTTTTTCATATTCATCCATCCCATCCGGCGCCTGTTTTTCAAATTCATGTCCCACTTGACAAACGCCGGCCTCTTTCCGTAAAATTGTATTTTATTGTAACGATTCTGACAATATTTGTCAATGAACGAGGTGATTTTAAATGGATTACACCCACTGCCGTCTCTGTCCCCGCCAGTGCGGAGTCAACCGCCTGGAAGCCGCCGGCTTCTGCCGCTGCGGCTCCTCTCCCCGGGTTGCCAGGGCCGCCCTCCACTTCTGGGAGGAGCCCTGCATCAGCGGTGTCCGGGGAAGCGGCACTGTATTTTTCAGCGGCTGCACCCTGAAGTGCTGCTTCTGCCAGAACTACTCCATCAGCAGCGGCGGCTTCGGCAAAGACATCGACGTCCGGCGCCTGGGAGATATTTTTCTTGAACTGGAGGATAAGGGAGCCCACAACATCAATCTGGTAACCCCCACCCAGTACCTCCCCTCCATTCTGGCAGCCCTGGATTTGGTGCGCCACCGTCTGACCATTCCCATTGTATACAATTCCGGGGGATATGAGCGGCCGGAAACCATCCGGGAGCTGGACGGATATGTCGATATTTACCTGCCGGATCTCAAATACTTCGACAGCAGCCTCTCCGGCAGATACTCCGCAGCACCCGACTACTTTTCTTTCGCCTCCCGGGCCATCTCCGCCATGATCCGCCAGACAGGCGCTCCCGTGCTGGCGGAGGAAGAGGGCTGCACTCTGATGAAAAAAGGAGTGATCATCCGCCACATGGTGCTTCCCGGCCAGAAGGAAGACTCAAAGAAGCTTCTCCGGTGGATGAAGGAATCCCTTCCTGAGGGCCATTTCTTTCTCAGTCTCCTCAGCCAGTACACGCCCTTTTTCCGAAGCAGTGAATTTCCGGAGATCAACCGGAGAATCACCACCTACGAGTACAATCAGGTGCTGGACTTCGCCATCAGTCTGGGACTTACCGCCGGCTTCATGCAGAAAAAAAGCAGCGCCAGGGAGGAGTACACGCCGCCCTTCGATCTGGAGGGAGTGGATCCAACCCTGCCGCCGTCCCAGGATCACCGGTAAAAAGCGGAAGGTGTGGAAAACAGAGCAAAAGGAAAGGCGGATATCGAATCTTCACTGTTTCGACATCCGCCCTTAAACTATCTCATCCATTGGACTGATTTCCTTTCTTTATTCTGTTTTTCCTATGAACTTTTCTCTTCCTCCGCGCGTTTTAAGCTTTCCTGACATCTTTCATTCTCTTGCCTGCAGACCTCTCGTCTTGTCACTGTACTTTCTCGTCATACGGCAACCGGAGAAAAACATCTCTCACTGCAGGTTCCTGTCCTTTTCCATCTTATCCGCTTTCGGATTCCAAGGTTTCCTCTGTTCCGCTTTTCTGTCACATCTGGGATCAGAAAGTGAAACGATATTTACGTGCCCGGCGGTCTCACCCTTTCCTTTTTATTTTTTGTCGTTTCTTTTTCTCATCTTCTAATCTCTCTTCTCTTTTGGTATCTTCAGTATAGTTTATGTAGCAGAATTTGTCAATACTTTTTTGGATTTATTTCAATTTTTATTTGTCTATATTTTCTAATTTTCTATTGTTATTAGAATTTTTAAAATTATTATAAAAATTATCTGCATTTTCCACTGTCCTGGAATGCACTCTTTTTCCGCCCCGGAAACAGGCTGCTGGAAATAATTTCCAGCACCTTTCCCAGGGCCGTTTTTTCCCGTATTTTCCTTGTTTTTTCAGTCCCTGTTCCAGTTTTGGATAATGTACATATACGGTGAATAACGGTTTAATAGTCATAAAAGGAGTGATGCAGATGGTCAGTTATGACAGGCTGTGGGAAACCATGAAACGGTCTAATATCAGCCAATACCGCCTGATCAAATACTATGGTGTCAGCGCCGGACAGATTGGAAGACTGAAGAAAAATATGTACGTTTCCACACATACCATTGATATGCTGTGCAACATTCTCAGATGTAATGTGGAGGATGTCATGGAAGTAAAGCTGGATCCGGAAAATAATTATTATCACAACTGAAATTTGGGGGTCTGAAGAGGTATATGAGGCATTTCTCATACACCTCTATTTTCTTTTACCCCTGCCGGCGAAGAAATATGCCAGCAGAAGAAGACCTGCTCCTGTTCCCAGGAGAGGAAGAAGGCGTCCGGCCGTCTCCCCCAAAGGGGGAAGGCCGCGCCGCATTTCTCTCCTGTCCCGGGGATAACAGGCCAGGATTCTGCCCACCGTTTCACCCGAATTTTCCTCTTCCGCCCTCTCTTCCGGCGGATTCGCCCGGTCCGGCTGTTCCGGTTCTTTTTCATCCGGTTCTTTTTCGTCCGTCCCTTCTCCCCCGTCCCCGGGCAGCTTTTGGTCTCTCATGATCACCAGTTCCCCCCGTCCATCTTCCAGTACCTGAAACGCCATGGGGGCTGCCCTCTCATATCCGGCGGGAGGGCGGAGCTCTTCCAATATCAGAAGCTCTCCCGGCTCCGCTTTTCCCTGTATTCTGTGGGGCCCGCCGCCGGAGATCCAGCGATCCACCCTGGTCCCGTCCTGACGGTTCAGGGAAAGCAGGGCGCCGGGCAGCCCCCGGCCGTCTGCGGTCTGCTTCCATATGGAGAGCTCGGTCTCCCGGTTGGGAAGCATCAGCTCGGTCAGGCGGCCGTCCTCATCCAGGCGAAATGCGAATGTGCCTGTCACTATTCCCGTGCCGTCGGAAAACACCGTGGTTTCCTTCAGCACAAACACGCCGCCTGGAAGACTGCCGTTCTCCTCTTTCCCGGACAGCTTCCAGGAATCTTTCCCGTCCCCGCCGGGTCTCCACCGCCAGAAACGGCCCTCATCCTCCCCGGCCAGCGTAAGCTCCGTGTACACAGGCTCTCTGGCTTCCGCTGCCTCCCGCTCTCCCTTTTCCATTCTCACCAGCACAGAGGAGGTCCGTTCTTCCCTGCCATCTGAATACAGCACTTTCTCCTGGATCCGGTACAGGTTTTTGTTCTCTTCAGCCTCCCCGTTTTCCGGCACACAGGTGGTCTGCCGTTTTGCAGATTCCGGCTGCCGTCCCTTCACCTCCAGAATTCTGCCGCCGGAGTCCTCATCTGCGGCAACGGAGATTTTGGCAAAGCCGCAGTCCACCTGCTCCACTTCCCTGCCGTCCGCCGACAGGGTAAATGCCACCGGCTCCGCCGGCATCCGTCCAGCGGGCGTTTTCTTCTCCGCCAAAATGGCGGATTCTCCTCCGGAAATCTTTCCCCGGATCTTGTGAGGGCTTCCATCGGAGATCCAGGTGTCCAGGACTTCTCCTTCCCTTTCCAATCCTTCCGATGTCCCCACCGCCCGGTAAATTTCCAGCAGCGCCCCTTTTACCGGCGCCCCGGAACCTGCATCCGTCTTTGAAATCTCAAATTCCGTCTGCCTGTTTTCCACTCTCAGGCTCCGGAAAAGCTCCGCCTCCTCCCCGTCTTCAAAGGAAAACCGCAGCGGTTCCCGGGACTTCTGATAAAATGGCGGCGGAACCGTCTCCTCCAGCCGGTAGGTACAGGGCGTTACCGCTCCGCCTTCTCCTGCCAGACCCACAATCAGATCGGAAGCAGACGCCTTTCCATCCACCCCGGTGACCAGACGGCGGACTTCCCCCGTCTCCTCATTGGTCAGAGTAAATTCCGCTCCGGCCAGAAGGCGGCCGTCCTCTCCCTCCTTTTCAACCTCCAGACGTCCCAGCTTGATCTCATTGACTCCCCTGATAAGCTCCGTCTCCTCTCCCAGAATCATCAGCTTTTTCGGCTCCATTTTCCGGTAATAGGGCGGTGCCTCCAGCTCCGCCAGATAATATTCTCCTTCTTCAATCCCTTCGATCCGGTGAGGCCGAAGATCTCCTTCCGCTCTCCCCTCTGGGATAGTTCCCTCTTCTTTCTCCCGCCGGCTGTAGACCCCGTCCGTTCCTGATCTCCAGCTGGTGACCAGATGTTCTTCGTCCAGAACAGGCATTCCCTGCCCGTCCGCCCGGTAAAGGCCCAGCAGCGCTCCTTCCACCGGCCGGCCGTCTGTCCCCTGCTTGTCCGCCAGCACACAGCGCCTCCTGTTTTCCACGGAGCAGATCTGAAGCTTCGGTGTCTCCCGGATCTCCACCAGAACGGGTTTGGATGGGATCATACCTTCCGGAGTTCCGGTCTCCGCCAGCACGTAACAGCCGCTTCCCTTTTCTTCCCCCGACGAGGGAAGCCGTTCCAGGTAATGTCCTCCGTCCGCCATATTGTAACTGACCGCCATAGTCCCGTCTCCCACCGGAAATTCCCGGTAGTGAAACTGATATTCAAAGGTTCTCCCGAAACTCCGTCCGTCCCCGTAGGTTCCGTCATGGGAGGGTTCCCCCGCATTCAGCAGGTTCCGTCCCGAACAGACGCGGATCATATCCCCGCTGTCCGTCTCCCACATCTGAACAACGCGCTCTTTTCCCTCCGTCTCTTCTGATGCGATCCGGTGTGCCTGCCGTTCTCTCAGCCAGGAAAGCTCCTGCCGGTCCTCTCCCCCCTTCAGCTCTTTCTCAAACTCTTTCCGGTCCGTATCATCCATATCCTCCGGATACAGGATCTCCCCGCCGCCGGTGACGATTCTGCCTCCCTCCGGGGACAGCCACACCCGGTCATGGACAGAGCTGCGCACTGCCGTCCGCTCCTCCTTCCAGGATACCACGTCAAAATCCGTTCCGTACTCGTCGAACAGCTTCTCATAGTCCCAGGTAAAGCCGGTCAGATACCGATCCCCCACGCCCGCAAGCTCCTGAAGCCATGAAAGGAACCTGGAAAATACCGTGCTCTCTCCATACTTCCGGGTATCCACCGTTTTGGTGTACTCCAGACAGTCCTCTGTCTGCCAGACTTCCACCGGACTGCCGGGGTCATAGAGAGGAGTTCCATCCTCTGCCCTCTGCACAGTTCCCTCCTCATCCATCCTCGCCGGATACAGGGAAAACTCCGCCCGGTTCCGGTTTGTCAGGGAAGTGAGGGTGCCATCCTCATTTATGTACTTGAAAAACGCCACTCTGGTGTGATCGTTTTTCAGGCTGAAATACTGCAGCTCCCCGGAAGGGCGGATTTCCACCGGCATGGATGCGGGGAGATATCCCGGGGGAGTGTCCGTCTCTTCCAGCAGATAGATTCCCGCCGGAATTCCCTCCAACATCTTCGGCTCTTTCCCGCTCTCCCACACTGCGGCCGTCCGCTCCTCCTTTCCATTCTTTGTCCCCGACGTCCAGGAGATGGGCTTCTCAGAGGTCTTTTCATACCGAAATTCCCCGCCCGGTTCATACACTTTCCTGGCCGGATACAGGGCCAGCTTCGCGCCGGCCACCGAGTCAAAGCGGTAGCTCCCTTTTCTGCTGATCCGGTATTCCGGCTCAGCCAAAATCCCGGACAGATCCTCCACCTCCGTCCGCCAGTTCTCCGTCCCGTCAATTTTCCAGATCAGGACCCTGGTGGGGGAGTTTTCCACGGAAATGGTCTGATTCTCCAGGCTCTCCTTCACCGTCACCGCCTGGGGCAGTCCTTTGGTCCAGCCTGCCGGCGGAGTTTTCTCCTCCAGAATATAACTCCCAGGCATGATCCGCTCCAGCACATCCGCCTGGCCGGGGCCTATGGTCTCTGCAAAGGGATCATTTACCTGCTGGTCCCCGGTCCGCCAGGTATTTTCCATGAGAAAACTCTCCCCCTGGCGCCGGTACAGACTCCTCCCGGTCTGATTCAGCTCCTCCGATGAATGAATCTCATATCCGTTCCGGTTCTGCTGCTCCAGGGCGGGATCAGGCCAACACCAGAGAAAATCTCCGTCCCGGTCAAAAACAGGCGATCCCCTTTCGAAGGATTCCTCCGACTTCTGATAGAAAACCGGCAGACCGTGCTCGTCCACCGCAGGATTTACCCGGCACAGAAGGCGTTTTTCTCCCCTGTCATCGCTGCCGTAGGTACCGACGGTGTAGGTCCGTCCCTCCTCCGTCCTGGGGGCGGCGATCCGGAAGGTTCTGATTTTTTCTGCCGGTTCTTCTTTTCCCTCCGGGAATCGGACCGGCCACACCATGACGCCGCCCTCCGGGTTTTCCACATAGGCCATCCCGGTATAGGGATCCACCAGGCTGTCCCGGTTTCCGTTTTCATCCAGATGGTACATCACCGTGCCCTCCGGCACAGCGTCGAATACATGGTCGCTGGAATTGTAATTTAAATTCTCATAATCGGGACAGATGATCTCCAGAAACAGGCGTCCGTCCTTTAAGGCAAAGGAAGACTCCCCGTTTTTTACGCCTGCCTCCGCCCCGTTCCGGTCATAGCCCAAAATTCGGCCTTTCTGCCGCCGCAGCACTGACAGATTGTCCAGGCGGTAATATAAAATGTCCGTGTCCTCCCGCCAGGCCCGCTTAACCGTCCAGGTTCCCTCTCCCCGGTCGTCCTCCTGCTGACGGAAAGAATATTCCATAGCGGTTTCCTCCGGATCCTTTTCCGGACTGCTCCTGTCCTTCACAAAGACCAGCCGCTCTCCCCCGTATCCTTTCTCCACATACATCCGGGACACGTTTCCGTCCTCTCCCCGAAGGATTCTCAGCCCTTCATACCGAAGATCCTCTGTCTCCCCGCTCTCTTTCAGGGGGATTCCCTCAAGCAGGGTCAATTCCGCTCCCGGAAGCCAGGAATCCAAAGACTGGGGCTGGTCCACTTTCCGGGACAGCTTCGCCCTCCCTGAGAAAACCCCGTCTTCATAGATCAGCTCCACATCCGTCCCTGACGCCCTCAGTCCTTCCAGTTCTTCCACAAAGCCCTTCTTCCAGCCATATCCCAGATAGGTACCGGAAGCGTTGAAGGCAAGCTCCAGGTTTTCCAGGCCGTATTTCCCGTTCAGCTCTCCCAGGCTTCCGGTGACGCGGCCGTCCAGAACTGTCTGCGCCTGTTCCTGGACCCCTTTCTTTTTTTCCACCGTCAGCCGCACCGGCTGATTTTCCACGGGAATTCTAACCAGATCCGGCCCGCTCTTTTCCGCCGCGGCTGACGCCTGACTTCCCTGAGAAACCGGCGATTCCTCCCGGCTTTCATACTTCCAGGCGGCGGTCTTCTGCTCCCGCTCTCCATCCCGGTAATAGGTCACCCGGTCTGAATAAATCTCCACCGCAATCGGCCGGCTTCTCACATATCCCGCCGGCGGACGCAGCTCCGCCAGGACATACACTCCCGCTCCCAGAGGCTGGAGCAGCCGGACATAACCGGAATTCTGGTCCGCCCATAGGAGATCCTTTCCTTCCTCATCCGGCATCCGCCCATCTCTGACTGTGGAAAAAGCCAGAAACTCTCCGGTCTTCTTTCCCAGTTCATCCGTCATGGACACCAAATCCTCCTCCCGGCATATGGGAGTCCCTTCAGGAACGGTGCCATAGTATTTTCCCAGATAAGGCGGATCTTCCCGTGCCGCGGGAGTGATCTGCCGGGCTCCCATGGCCTCCAGAAATTCCCTGGAACCGGAGATCACCGTGTCCTCCTCATAAAACAGGGCTTCCCCCTCTCCGTCTTCCCGGCGCAGGCCCCGGTACAGGGCAAATGCGCCGCTGTCCCCGAGAATCATCTCGCCGGTTTCCCGGTCTGTCTTTTCAATGCGCAGAACGCTGCGGTAGAGCCGGTTCTTCCGGATCTGGGAGGCATAGCCCACAAAGGGGCCGGTATCCCAGGATCCTGCCGGCTCCCTCACAGTCCACGGAACCAGAGCCGGCGCGTACTCCCCTTCTCTGGCTGTCAGGGATCCCAGCATCAGGCGGATTCCATGCTCCACTCTCCCGTCCTCCGACAGAGATCCGTAGGGATAGTACTCTCCCACCCGCTCATTGTGGTAGCGGCTGTTCACATTTTCCCAGCTGTACAGATCTTTAAAGGGCTTAAATTCCGCCTGGGTCACCCGGTAGCCCAGGCACTCCTCTCCCTGGATCCGGTCCGGTTCCAGGCCGAACTTGTAGACCTCAAAATCTCCGTCCCCGCTGTGGGCCTGGATCACATGGCCGGTTTTCCATCCTTCTCCCCACTCTTCTCCAAAACGGATGTGAAAATCCGCCGCCTGGTTTTCCAGGGAAAGCTCCGGATCATAGTCATATCGGTGATCCGGCTGCCCTTCCCCGTCCAGAACCGCGGGCAGGACTATTTCCCTGGGCGGATCCGCCTCGTAGTGCTTCTGCCGGAACTGTCCGGCCCCGGGGATCTGCTCCGCGATCACATAGACTCCGTAGGGCAGATAGCGGGAAACGCCGGTATAATACCCGCTCCCGTCCGGCTGGTCCGCCGTCAGGGTGGTCAGATCTTTGTCCTCCCCGCCGTCGCCGCCATCCCAGGGAACGGCGCAGATCTCATCCAGATCCCAGTCCAGAAACGGCTTCAGATAGTTTTCCGCCTTTTTCCGGGCCTCCGCCAGAGCCTGGTCGTGAATTTCCATCTGTGAGGCGGAAGCTCCCTCCGCTCCTTCCCTCAGGCCCATCCCGTTATCCCTGGTCCGCTTTTTTACCTCATCGTCCAGGTACCACCGGATAGCGAACTGGCGGATCCACTCCTCATACTCAGCCCCGTCCTCTGAATCCCGGTCCCATTTGACCTCGTTTGCCCCGCGGATCCCGTCAAAAAACTTTTCATAATTATATACGGTCTCCCCATTGTATATCCTTTCTCCCCCGGGGGATTCGGGCAAATCTTCCCCCGGTTCGGAACGCATTGGTTCCAGGAGACGGACATAGCCGGACTCCGGCTCGTCCCGGAGAAGGCCGCCGTCGTAAGGGTACAGTCTCTCCGCCGCATTTACCGCTTCCGCCCTCACATTGTTGCTCACCGGACCAGCGGTGAGAGAATCTTCCCGGTGGGAAATCCTGGTGTAAAGCTGAGGCACCGCCGCAGACTCCTCCCAGACCAGGCCGTGAAACCCGTCATCCAGGGGATTTTCCCGCCGGCCGTTCCGGTCAATAAAGACGATATTTCCCTCCCCGTCCCGGCAGAGACGCTCCAGGTTGGAGCGGAGATAGATTTTAAACTGAAATCCCGGCAGAGACGACGGCTCCGGTACCGGATAGGTATTGTCCTCATGGGAGGCGATGGTTTTCCGGATACGGACCTTCTGGCGGATGGGCCGTTCCAGAACCTGCACCGGTTCGGTCCTGGTTCCCCCGTCCTCCCACGGGACCTCCTGATCCTGAGACTGAAGCTCCGCTCTCTGAATGAAGGTGTGATCCCCCGGCTCTTCCCCCCGGTCTCCGCTCAAAACCACCCGGACCTCCGCCCCCGACTGAAGCAGGTAGCGGCCGTATCCCACAGTATCTCCGGCCTTCCATCCCATCCAGTTCTCTTTCAGACGCTGAATATCCTCTCCGGTCAGCGTCCGCTCTTTTTCCGGAGTCACCGCCCGGAAAAGAAGTTCCGCTCCTTCCCCATCCTCCAGGGGACGGCCGAAGCTGTCAGTGCCTGCCGTATCCACATGGATCCGGTATACTCCCGTTTCCCTGTCATACTCCGCCGGCAGGCGCTGCTGCCGGACCGACTGTTTTTCCACCAGGAACCGCTCCGTCACTTCCCGTTCTTCCCAGTCCTGCTCCGGTTTTCCATCCGCCCCCAGCACAATCTCTCCCATTTTATAATATACGGGAAATTCCTGGAGCCAGGGTTTCAGCTCTCCCTCCGGCGTCACGGTAAAATCGGGAGTCACGGCAGCGGAGACGGCGGACACCTCCGCCCCTCCTGCAAAAACCGTCTCCATCTCCTGATGAAGAATCCGGCCAAAATCTTCCGCTGCCCCGTAAACGGCATACACCCAGCGGGGACATTTTTCCGGATCGGCTGGATCCCAGCCCTTCCGCAGATAGATCCGCTCCGCCAGGGACTGATCTTCCGCTGCCACGAAAAATCCATCCCCCAGTTCCGGCGCAGACTGGTACAGGGTGAAGACCCAGCCGCCGTTCTCCCTATCCACGGCATCCAAACCTCCGCAGCTCCACCAGGGCCGTTCCCGGTAAAAGGAAATCAGCGTCCAGATCACATCCCCCACCGTGAGGGATTCCCCATCGGAAATACCCACGTCCGCCACTGCGCTCCCCCAGACAGTCTTCTCCGCCCGCTCTCCCGGACGGCAGCCGGAGATCCCGTAAAGATCCTTCTCCCCCTTTCGGACTCCCCGGTCGTAAACCGGGACGGTCTCCGTGGAATATCTTCCCTCCCGGTCCCGGGGAGTGGCATAGCCTCCGGTGCGCAGGGCCTGTTCCAGCTTATATTTTATGTAATTTTTCTGGTCTGTTCCTCCAAGAAACGGAGACTGGTTTTTCTCGTCGTCTGTGAAGGCCCCTGTCCCATCTTCTCCGGGCTCTCCCCTGAGAATTTTGATCAGCTCTTCTTCCTCCAGCTTCTGCTCTTTTGCCTGAGGCAGCTTCAGCCCTGTTCTCTCCATCTGCCTCAGCTCTGTTTTCAGCCGGCCGTTTTCATAGACCGGATCGCTGGTGTCAGACCTGGCCCGGCGGTATCTGGGAACAGTCTCCTGGAGATCCTCCCACAGAAGGATTTTCTCAAAGCTGCCGGTTCCAATCTCCATCCATACCTCTTCCGTTCCCTCATCCTCCCGGAAAAATTCCGTACCTTCCGGGTAGCCTTCCACCAGAATATCGTACCCGGCAGCTGACGTACCGCTGGACAGGACCGCAAACTCCAGCTCCCCATACCCGCTCTCGTCCGTCTGCACATCTTCCCCCAGCGGACGGGTGAGAACCGCTGTCCCGGCCGTCTCCTCTGTCTCCGTCTCCAGAGACGCGCCGAAATTGGTGACTGCGCCGGATTTTCCATTGACAGACAGCTCGTAGCCCTCCGATCTGGAAAGTTCCCTGATCTCATATTTTCCCATGATCAGCGGACGGCCGATCCACACATTTCCATTCTGAGTTTCGTTGTCTCCGTAAATTCTCGTCCCATTTTCCCCGTCTCCCATGTAATCGTCCAAAGCCATCCCGTGATACAGATTGTCCGGGCCGGAAAAAGTTCCAGGCCGGATGGTTCCCGTCTCATAGGAAAATATGGTTCCCGGCGCCTCTGTATAGACCAGAAACGCCCCATCCCCGTTTTTATCCGTGGACGCCACCGCTGTCAGGCTGCCTTTCTCATAGACCACCCCCGTCCCACCGTCGGGATGGATAATATCCTCCGCCGCGAAAAGACCGTAAACGGCGCCTTCCAGCGTCCCGTCCCCCTGGGACTGGCCGTAAGAGCTCTCCGCCTTCTCCTCCTGCCGGTACAGATCCAGATCTCTCTTATTAAAATGGATCTCCCCTTCCGTCCGGTGGTCGTAGATCTGAAATACATGGGAGACATTCTCCCCGTCTTCCCCCTCTCCCAGGTGGCGGATTCCATCTGCCGCAGCTCCCTCAGCCCCAGCCCGGCGGAAACTGCTCAGTCGGATTGGGGGAATGGTCTCACCAGAGAAGGTCCCCGCCCGGACGGCTGTCTGCCCCGCGAAGGAGGCAGGCATGGAAAACTGAGACGGGGTGGCCTTATTTTTTTCCGGGGAAACTGCTTCTCCCCATTCAGACCTTGTGCCCCGGAGCAGCTCTGTCTCCCGCTCCGAGGGAGTGGCCGTCAAAATCTCTTCTCCCGCCTTTCCTCTGTCTGCCTCCTCTAAAATTTTCGTCTCCGGCCGGAACCGGACCGTCAGCAGACTTTGAACGGCGGATGGTAAAATCGTCTCCTCCCTGGAAAATTCCGGATCCCCGCCGGGGAGGGGAGAGATTCCGTCTGACACGGAAGCTTCCTTTTCCTGCCCAGTGTCATTTTTCCTGTAAAAATTCCCCTCATCCCCGACCGCGCTCACATCTCTGCTGTAAATTCCGGCAAAGGATTCATTTGCCCCGGCCTCTGAGGAATCGGTGGTGATCACCTCCACCGGCACGTCATCTCCGTGCGCCCCGTGAACCGTATAGCCGGATCTGGCAGTCTCCTCTTTCAGGGTATAGCTGTATTTCAGATTGATAAATGCCTCATAAGAATTTTCACAGTCTTCCCGGCATCCGGATTTCTCAAAGGCAGTCTCCACAGAGACAGCTCCCACCGCCCGGCAGGGCTCCCCCGTATCTTTCGTTCCCCTCACCGCCGCTTCCGCCCCGCTGTCGATCATCCAGTGAAAATGTTTTCCCTGATTTTCCTCCTCCCGTTCCCGGCAGTCATCCAGGGCCTGCAGCCACGCGGCTGCCATCACCCCGTTGGCTGCTCTGGCCCGGTCGATTTCCCCCTGATTGGTCACTTCTCCCGTCTCCGGATCCCGGTCTTTTTCCGGAATCCGGAGAAACCCTGGGGTCGGGTGGCCTCCGCAGTAAGTTTTTGAATAGTCGTAAGTCCGGATATCCGTGTGGGACAGCCGGCCGTTTTTGTCCGTCACCAGGCTGCCGCACTGGCGGAATCCTTCCCATACCGCCGGGGACGGCGAACAGTTCTCCCTGCACAGAACGCCGTCTCCTTCTTCCTCTTTTACCAGATTCCTGTCTGGGAACGATTCCAAAACCTGAAACAGCGCTCCCTCCAGGGGCCTGCCTGTCTCATGATCTCTCTTGATTCCCTCTATGGTGTAGTGGGCAGTAAAAGTTTCCTCATGTCTGTACAGCTTCTCCCCGTTTTCTCCCGATCCGGAGGGAACTTCCCCCATCTTCACATAAAGAATCTGCCCTCCCGGGTCCGGAAGCTCCGCCGAGTACAGGCGCTGATGCTTTTCCAGCGGGCAGACCCCATCCCGGTAGCCCTGAAAGAAATGATCTCCCCCGCACCTTGTCACCGTATACCAGTGCATATAGTCTTCATAGAGACGGTTTCCCGGCCACTGCATTTTGGCTGTCCGGTATCCAGTGCCGGAAAGATCCAGAGCCGCCACAGCTCCCGGACTTCCCCCTGTATTCCAGAAGGTGACCGTTCCCGGGCCTTTGGTCCAGCTCCAGCCCTCCCCGCCGGTCACAAAGGAGATCTCCGCCTGGTCGATCAGTCCCTGATCGGCCACAGACAGCACGTAGCCCGCCGGCCCGGCCTCCCCCTCCAGCAGATAGGCCTGATCCGGCGACAGGGCGCCGGCCAGCCAGGAGGGCACCTCCTTTTCCTCAGCTCCGGCCGCCCGGCCGGACAATCCCAGGCTCAGGTACTCCTCCGGGTGTTTCAGGGCGGCTTCCAGCCAGGGATACCGGCCGGCCACCTGAGGGTCCTGATGGATGAGCTTTTTAATGTCCGCCACAGAGACGGAGGTGATGGGCGGCAGGCCGCTCTCCCCTTCCCGGATCCTGCGGTTTACCGTCTCCCGGAAGGTCCGGTATTTCTGCCCGGCAGACTGTCCGTCCTCCCGATTGGAAATAAACGCCCAGTACAGCAGCGCCCGGTTCCGGCCCGTCTCCAGGGCTTCCTCTGTCTCCTCATAGACATCTCCTCCCGCCCGTATACTTCTGGAAGAATACCCCACACCGTCCATACACAGGCCGGGATACCCTTTGGCCATGGCATCATCTGACTGGGAAGCTTCCACCGCTCCCCGCCCGCCCCAGAAAACGGCTGTCAGGATCAGCAAAGCCGCTGTCAGGGCGGCTCCTGCCCTGGCTGTATTCTTCCATGTTCCCCTCACTATTCCCCATATACCCATATCTTCTCTCCTCGTACACCTTCCGGCGGCATCCGCCGCTCCTCTTTTTCATCCCCGGCCGCCTTAAGCTGCTCCTTCCGTCCCGGTCATGACCCGGCCGGAGCTGACCCACCGGCCCAGACTGTCCACCTGATATCCGTCCGGAGTCGCCTCCGACACCCACAGTCTGCCCATGAAACCGTCAGAAACCGGATGGAAATAATAGCAGGCCCCGTCTATCCAGTTCCAGCCAGTCACCATTCTCCCCATGGAGCCGTCGCTCACCGGGGAAAGATAAAACCAGCTTCCGTCCGGTTCCTGGTACCAGCCGGTTCTCATATATCCCTGGCTGTCAAAGGAAAACCAGTCCGCCCGTCCATCCCCCGCATAGGGATTGACAATATAGGCCCACTCATCCCGGAGAATCTTTCCGCCACTTTCAAACATCCACCGGCCGTCCTCCTTCAAAATCCAGGTTCCTTCCACCGCCGGAACTGTCCCTGTTCCCGCCTGTCCGTTTTCTCCGGAAACACTGCCCGGACCCGGGGAGGCGCTTCCGGCACCGGAGGCAGAGCTGCCGGAAGGACCGCCGGAACCGCCGGACGAGCCACTGGAACCGCCGGAGCCTCCTGAACTGCCGGAACCTCCCGAGCCGCCGGAGCCGGTTCCCGTCCGGTCATCGGTGACGAACCGCACCTTCACGGCGCACACCGCCGTCTGCCTGTTTCCCAGCCGGTCCTCCGCCGTCACTGTCACCGTCCCTGCCTTCTCCCCCGCTCCTTTCAGCCTTTCCGCCGAGCCCGCGGCTCTGGCGGCGTCATCTGCCTCCATAATATCCCGGATCCACTTTCTGTCTGCCACAGCTGTGACCAGGGCCGAGCTGTCATTTTCCGCCCTCACCTCCACCGGCGAATCCTCCCCCGCTGTCCAGACCACCTCTTTTCTGGAATAATAGCCAGGGGAAAATTCTGCCGTAAGAATCTGGGGAGAGGTCACTGTCACCGTCTCCTTCGGCCGGCTTCTGCTGCCGGTAATCTTTCTGGTCACTGTAAACTCCAGGGATTCCTGATCCAGGGATACCCTTTCCACTGCCGTCTCCGTCCGGTCCAGAATCTGAAAGGTCACACGAATGTCACAGTTGGCCATTCGGACCTTCCCCTCGTAGGAAGCGGACGGCCTGGTGGAGGCTGTGAGAACTGCCACTCCCCCGCCCTGTCCGCCGTAGCCGTACACGACATCGGAGATGGGTTCCCGGTATCCCGTCTGAGCCTGGGCTTCCTCCGCCCTGGCCAGAATATCCCGGAAAAACCCGGCATCTAAATTCACCTCAATGGCCGCGCTCTTTCCCGTATAGCCCAGATCATCTTCCTCCCCGCTTCTTCGCAGCCGGATCAGATCCGGGTCGTCCACACTCCATTTTACCGACGGGTCGGACACGTCGTTGTTCTCATCCACCACCGCGGAGATGTAAACCGGCTGGACCTTCGTCCCCTGCTCCAGTTCCCCGTTAATGTAGGTGGCGATCAGCTTTCCCGACGGATCAAAGATCCTGGTGGTCTTCACCGGATCCCTCCGGTCCCCCGTCCGCTCCTGAACCACGGATATGGGGCAGACGGCCGGCTCCGTCCTCACCGACGCCGCCACTTTCGTATATACTGCGGAAATTTCCGTATCCTCCGGCGGCATGGTAAATACATACTCTCCCGCCAGCCCCCGGGACATCTCCACATTTTTCCCTCCCTTCAGAAACACCGGCGGTCCTTCCAGCTGAAATTTTGCCGTGTCCGTGTGTTTCGGGGAAGTGTACACCGTCACTGTCCGCCCGGCGGCCACCGCTCCCCGGTGCAGCTGATCGATTTTCACCCCGTAGGCCCCCGACGGCCTGGCCTCCAGAACGGCCACATCCTCCCAGCCGGTCAGACCGGCCGCGTCAATTCTCGGGATGGTCACCAGATATCCCCTCACCGGCCGTCCCACTTCACTGGCGGCAAAATGGTTGATGGTATAACCTAACTCCCAGGGAAGGGCCCCGCCGTTATCCCGGTCCATAATCTGGAGAATCCCCTCCTCCAGCTCCTGATAAAAATACCGGTCGGTCACGTCCCTGTCCCTGCTCTCCTGAACCAGGGTAAAAAACAGGTCTCCCCGGTGAAAATATCCGATGTGATCCTCCCAGCCATAGCGGTTGTCATCAGGGATCTGGCTTCCGCACACATTGGCGGCGATCTTTTCCTCCCTGTCCGCAAACAGATAGGCCACCTGATCCCCGTAGCGGAAGTAATCTCCCTCTTCCCGCGAACCGATAAACGTCCCCCTTCGGCCCTGGCCGCCCAGACCGGAATTTCCCATCGTTCCCTCAAACCTGGCAACCTTCAGATATCCGCCTGCAAACCGGCCGGTGATTCCGCCGGCCGTCTGCGTCCCGGCCCCGCCCACGGTTCCGGTGACCCGCACGTTGTAGATCCTGGAATTTTTCTGCACGCCGACGACGCCGCCCACTATGCCCTTTCCCCGGATTCTCGAGGTGTGATTGTCCCCTGTAGACACCTCTCCGTCCACAATGACGCTGTCCCCGGCCAGGCCGGCGATTCCTCCCACTGCGGAATCTCCTTCTTCGCTGTTTAACACTGCGCTGGCCAGGCAGTCCTCCACAATGGCATTTTCCGCCTCGCCCACGATGCCGCCCACCGCTTTTCCTCCATGGATTTCTCCGGCAGTGCGGCAGTTATAGATCACCGAATCCTCCGCCTTTCCGGCCAGAAGTCCAGCCCGGTCCGCCCCGGCCACGGTGCCGGACGGCTCTACCCGGAGATCCTCAATTCTTCCGTTTTGGACCAGGCCGAAAAGACCGCAGAATGGAAACTCCCTCTTCAGGCGGAATCCGGAAATTTTGTGTCCGTTTCCCAGAAATGTCCCCTCAAAACCGCCGGGATCTCCCGCTTCCTCCCCGTATCCTATGGGAATCCAGTCCAGGCCGTCCAGATCCAGATCGGCTTCCAGAGAGAAGAAGCAGCCTCTGTAATCTCCCGCCGTCTCTCCCTCCTCCAGGGCCATCCCCATGGCCGCCAGTCTGGACAGGGCCTTCAGCTGAGCCGCGGTGCGGATCTCATAGGGACTGGTTTCTGACCCGTCTCCCCGGTCTCCGCTTAAAAAGGAAAAATCTCCCGTCCATCCATCCCACAGATTTTCAGTGTCTGTTCCGGCCGTCAGCCGGATCCCATACTGGGAGGCAGTGGCCTTCTCCTCCCACTCACTTTCTGTGGCTGCCCCCATTTCCGCCTGCCCGGAATTCTTTCCTTCTGCTCCCGGATCTCCGTAAACCATGACCGCTCCGCGGAGCGCCAGGCCCATAACCAGCACCGCCGCCAGGCGTTTTCTGCTCCGTTTCATTTCCTCTCCACTCCTTTCACTCCTGCACCGCCCCGTAGGCCGGCCGGATGCCCACGTCCGTCCGATCCACCGATGCCGGCCGGATACATCCCTCATCCAGATCCACAATGTAAACTTCCCCACCGTAGGCAAAGCCGTCTTTGCCTTCCCCGTACACTGGGGTCCGCAGCCAGTATCCCTCACAGCAGGGTCCCAGCTGGCTTTCCGGCCCCCTTCCCTCCTCAAAAGTCCACAGTTCTTCCCGGTACCTGATGGCTTCCTCCAGAGACAGGCTGAAATAATAGTCCTCCATGTTCTGGGCTCCGATCTCCTCCGGCTTCAGCTGATCCAAATCCAGATCCTCAAAGGTGCCCGGCCTGGTCTCCCCCGTATAAGCCCGGGTTACGCCGGTGGAAACCGCTGCGATTTCCCGAAGATCCCGCCCGTTCTCTCGAAGCCAGCTTCGGACCTGGGACGTCTTATAGCTGCTGTTCTCCCCAAAGGAGAGCACTCTCCGGGCAAACTCGTCGCTGTCCTCATCCGCCGGAATTACCTCCTCACACAGAAACAGGGCAAGCACCTCTCCGCCGGAGCGGTATTCACTGTCGACGCACCGGAACCTCAGCTTTCTGCTGCCCACCATTCTCTCCTGAATCTCTCCCTCTCTCCAACGCCTCTTTCCGGGTTCTTCCTCCGAAGCGGCAATTTTGTTCACGGTGACCCCAGTCACCGTATACTGGTTTCCTCCCGCCTCAAAACGGTCCTCCTCCCGAAATGTATACTGAAATTCCGGCCAGCTGCCGAATACCAAAGATTCCGGCTGATAATTCACTCCGATCAAGTAAAACCGATGGGATTCTTCGTCCCTGACCGCGGACAGAATCCCGCTGATCCGGCTGTCATTCTCCTTCCGGTTCTCTACCAGCCAGTCATGACCGGGAAAAACCTCTTTCTTCAGCAGCTCGCTGTCCGCCTGGCCGGCTGTTTCCTCCCAGAAGGCCAGCCGTTCCAGGGCCGGCGGCTGTTCCTCCCCAGGCTCTGCTTTTTCCTGGCCGGCGGCGGATTCCGGCTCCGTCTTTCCGGCTCCGTCCCCGGCGGATTCCGCCTCCTCCCGGCGGGAACTGCTCCCGCCGGAACCAGCTCCCGCTCTCCCGGCTCCGCTCCCGGTTTTCCTCCGGCCGGCGTCTCCCCTCTGTTCTCCCGTCCAGGCTCCGTCCGGTCCCAGAAGACAGCCGTCCACCCACAGATCCGCCTCCATACGCCCGAAGTTCCCGTCATGAACCGGATGGAAGTAATACCATTTCCCCTCAATTTCTCTCCATCCCCAGGCCGCGCTCCCCTCAGGCCCTCCTGGTTCCGGCAGAAGATAATACCACTGGCCGTTTTCCTGAAGCCAGCCCGTGTCCATTCTCCCCGACGGTCCCAGATGATACCACCAGGCTCCGTCCCAGTACCAGGAATTCTTCTTTTCCTCCCCCTGTTCCACCAATCTCCATCCATCCCGGCTGTTTCCTTCCCATCCCGCCATGACCGGAACAGACCACAGCCCTGATGCCAGAAATCCTGCCAGAAGGCAGAGCAGACCCCTGCTTCCTGATTTTTCCTGTTTTTTCTTCAATTCCATCCTCCTTTTTCCGATTTTTCCAATGGTGACTGTCTGCGAAACTGCAGAAAATGAACAAAAATGAAATGCAAAAAAGATCTGCGCCATCTGCACTGACCCACTGAGACAAATTCAATTAAAAAATAAAAACTGGAATTCTGATGCGACTGCATCGTGTGAAACAGCAGGAAGACCCTCCCGCCAGAATCGTATTCTCACTATAACACTTCCCCGGCCGGCAGTCAAGAATTATTTCCCGCCGGCCGGAAGCTCCTGTAAAGCAGCCCGTAAGCCTACGTTTTCATCGGCCGGGGGCTTAAGCCCCTCAGCCTCTGGGATAGACATAACGGCCGTTTTTTCTCGTGCTCTTCCCGTACTGGATTGCCGACTTCGGACACCGGTTCAGGCAGCCCATGCAGAACGCGCACCGCTCCTTTTTCCAGGACGGCCGTCCGCCCACCATCTCAATGGCTCCCACCGGACAGAACGACGCGCACTGCCCGCAGCCGATACAGGTGTCGTCCACCGTAAAACGGGCGGTTTTTCTTCCGTTGCGGTACAGGGCCTGCATGGACGCGCTGAGCATCAGATCCTTTGCCTTCGACTCCTCCCCGCTTCCGCGCCGCCGGATCTCTTTCAGAATCTCTTCCATCCTCACATCCGCCTTCGCCAGGATCTCCTTCACCTGTTTTTCCTCCGGCGCCCGGAACATGGGCACAAAATTGTCCGGCATCACCAGGGAAAACACGGCGTTTACTTCTATCCCCGCCTTCTTTCCCACTGCTTTCAGCTGGCGGTCTGCCGCCCCCGTGCTGCTTCCGCAGGTGATGACCGCCCACACATAGGGCTTTTTCCCGGACAGCTTCAGCCGTGAGAGAAAGTGGACTACCACAGTGGGAAGACCCCAGTAATAGACTGGAAACACCAGTCCCAAAGTCTCATTCTCCCCGATCTCGCAGGAAAAATCTTTCTTTCTGACGGCCTCCGCCATATTCTTCATGTCCTCTCCCATTCTGCTGGAAAAGAAACCTGCCGCCGCCTGAGAATTGCCAGTTCCCGTAAAATAGTAAATCATGACTGAACCTCCCTCTCTAAAAACTCCCTCACTGCCCGGTTAAACTCCCGGCTGTTGTCCCTGGCAGCAAAATGGCTGCCCTTTACAAACTTCAGCCGTCCGCCGGGCAGAGACGCCCCAATCAGCCGGGTATGTTCTTCTTTTATCATATCATCTGTGCCGGCGATGACAAGGGCGGGAACCGAAATTTTTTTCAGCTCCTCCGGGCGGATGTGGGGCTCTTTCACCATCAGTCCCAGCAGCTCCCGGTTTCTCTTCGCTTTCCGGGAAAAGGGAGCGAACAGGCCGGTGATCCCGTAGCCCAGCTCAATGGGAAGCTGGACGGACCGCTTTACCCCCGACGGATCCAGATTTGCGCCGTTGACAATGAGGGCCTCCACATAGGAAGGATATTTCAGTGCAAACAGCAAGGCGATGTTTCCCCCGTCGCTGAAGCCTAAGAAAATCCCGCGTCTGATGCCTCTCTCGTCCAGAAACTCCTTTAAATCCTCCACAAACTGAGACAGAGAAAAGGGAGCCGTTCCCCTGGGACTTTTCCCATGTCCTCTGGTATCCAGGGCAATGACCCGGTAATCCTGGGAAAATTCCTCCATCTGGTGTTTAAAATAACTCCCGTCCTCTCCGTTGCCGTGGAGCAGGATCAGCGGCTTCCCCTCTCCCTTTTCCTCCCAGTGCAGTCTGATATCCATCCCTCTCGTCTCCCCTCAGAAAATCTTTCCGGCCGGTAAAAATTCCCCTGTCTGCCGGTCTTACCCCTTGAAAAAACCGGATAAGAGGCAGCGCCGCTGCATTCTTATCCGGCATACAACTTTTTATTCCTTGCCGCCTGTCAGCACATGATCGTATTTTTCCTTCAGTTTTTCAAATACTTCGTCGCTGACTGCGTGCTCCACCAGGCAGGCATCCCGTCCCGCCACCTGTTCGTCCACCCCCAGCTGCATGAACATCTGCTGGAAAAACACATGCTTTTCATACACGGCTTTTGCCAGCTCTTCTCCCTCTGCGGTGAGGTGAAGGACTCCGTCCTCCTCTTTGATCACCAGCTTCTTTTCCCGAAGCGCCTTCATAGCGCCGGAAACGCTGGGCTTGGACACTTTCAGATATTCTGCCACATCAATCGAATGTACCTGGCCCATCTCCATTTGCAAGCAGTAGATGGCTTCCAGGTAGTCTTCCAGTGATTTTCCTAATCTTTGCGTACCGTTTCACCCTTTCTGTAAAATACTCTATACTTCCACGCCTATTATAGCAAAACGGCTTCGTTTAAACAACCGGTTTCTCCAGAATCTCCAGCAGCTGCCCCACATTCTTTTTGCCAAAATAGATCTGGTTTTCATTGATCACCAGACACGGCACGCTCATGACCTGGTACTTCTCCCTCAGCTCCGGGAAATGATTCAGGTCGTAAACACAGGCGCTGATCCGGGGATTCTCCGCCGCCATGCGCTGGGCTGCCATCACCAGCTCCGGGCACATGGTGCAGGTGAGGGAGACCAGGATCTGCATTTTTACCGGCCCGCTGATTCTGCGGATCCGCTCTAAAACCCGGAGGTCCAGCGGCTGTCCCGGCCCGGCGGCGTTGTAAAGGCCGATGATAAAGGAATTAAATTCATGGCCCCCCGGCGCGCCGTAAAAGGCCAGACCGGTGTCCGTCCCGTCCTCCAGGCAGACAGACACCCGGGGACGCGGCCCGCCGGCCGAACCGTCCTTCTCATTCTCTTCCATGGAGACGGAAAGCTTCTCCGTCAGGGCCGCCAATTCCTCCATAAAGGCCTTCAGCTCCGAGGAAACGGGACGCTCGTCCAGACGGAGCTTCAGCCTCAGCGGACGCTCCATCCGTCCAAACACGCCTTCCAGCTGTCCTTTCATCTCCTCCGTGATAAAACTGCCTCTCTTTTCAGCGGCAGCCTCTCCATCCCGGCTGCCTGTTTCCCCGGATTTTTCCAGCCTGGTCACCGGCTGTCTGGGATGAATCCCCGTCTTCTCCTGCATGGCTCTGGCGTATTTTTCCAGCTCTGTGGCCGCCCGGGCGCCATCCCCCACTGCCGTCACCACCTGGCGGAGGTTTTTCACGCACACGTCCCCGGCCGCGTACAGTCCCTCCACCGCTGTTTTCTGATCGGTGTCCGTCTTTACATAGCCCTGTTCGTCCAGCACGCCCAGGTCTTTCACCAGTTCCGTCGCCGGCTCATAGCCTGCAAACACAAACAGGCCCAGACCCTCTCCTTCCGGAGCGCGAAAGATCTGCTCCTCCCCTGTGTCCAGGTTTTCGCAGACCACATAGCGCAGGGTATGGTCTCCCCCGGCTTCCTTCACCGTCGTCCTGGTTAAGATGCGGATCTTTTCATGATTCCTGGCGGGATCCGCCACCGCCTGGGCACAGGTGAAATCCTCCGTCACCATGAGAATGGTCACAGTTTTCGCGTAGCGGGTGAGAAATACGCTCTCCTCCGCCGCCGCGAAGCCGCCTCCCACCACATACACGTCCTTTCCCGTAAAAAACTCTCCGTCGCAGGTGGCGCAGTAAGCCACCCCCCGGCCCCTGAACTCCTCCTCTCCCTGAAATCCCACCTTTCTGGGATGAGCCCCTGTGGCCAGCAGAACCCCGAAAGTCTGAAGGGGGCCTGCGGAGGTTTTCACCGTCTTCACGTCTCCATCCAGCTCCAGGCCTTCTACCTCCGCCATGAGAAATTCCGCCCCGAAATTCATGGCCTGGCGGCGCATCACCGCCGTCAGCTCCTCTCCTCCGGCGGATTCCACCCCCGGATAGTTTACCACCTGAGAGGTGATAGTAATCTGGCCTCCAAACTTTTCCTTCTCCACCACCAGAACCCGGTAGCGGGCCCTGGCCAGATAGATGGCGGCGGTCAGGCCCGCCGGCCCTCCGCCCACCACCACCGCGTCGTACACGTTCTCTCTCATAACAGCCCCACCAGATCCAGACTGGGCTTTAACGTCTCAGCCCCCGGCTGCCATTTGGCCGGGCAGACCTGGTCGCCGTGCTCCGCCACAAACTGACTGGCCTGGACTCTCCGAAGCAGCTCTTCCGCATTCCGTCCCACATTGCCCGCGGTCACCTCATAGGCCACGATCTTTCCCTGGGGATTTACAATAAAGCTTCCCCGCTCCGCCATCCCATCGCTCTCAATGAGCACGTCGAAATCCTTTGCCAGCACATGATTGGGATCAGCCAGCATGGGATACTGTATCTTTTTGATCCGGTCAGAAGCGTCGTGCCACGCCTTGTGCACATAGTGGCTGTCGCAGGAGACGGAATAGATCTCACAGCCGATCTTTCTGAACTCTTCGTATTTTTCCGCCAGATCCTCCAGCTCCGTGGGGCATACAAAGGTAAAGTCCGCCGGATAGAAGAAAAATACTGCCCACTTTCCCAGCACATTCTCCTTCGTCACCGTCTGGAACCCCCCGTTCCAGTAAGCCTGAGCCGTAAATTCTCCGATTTCTTTGTTGATCATAGACATGGTAAAGCACCTCCTGATAGAATTTTTGTGGTTAGTTAAAACTAACTAATGAGTTAAGTATACCAAACTCCCGATTTTTGTCAAGCAGGAATCAAATTTGTCTCCTGCATTTTTTCTCTAACGCGAAAACAGCCGCGGATCCACACCGCGGCTGTCTGCTGCCGGCCTCCCGGGCCGTCCTCCTTATTATCTTTTTACGTTAAAAGCTCCAAAGCCCGGGTAGCAGGCGCTCTCCCCCAGCTCTTCCTCAATTCTCAGCAGCTGGTTGTATTTTGCCACCCGCTCGCTGCGGCTGGGCGCTCCCGTCTTGATCTGGCAGGTATTTAAAGCCACGGCCAGATCCGCGATGGTGGTGTCCTCCGTCTCCCCGGAGCGGTGGGAAGCGATGGCCGTATAGCCGGCCTTGTGGGCCATCTTGATGGCTTCCAGCGTCTCGGAAACGGAACCGATCTGATTTAACTTGATCAGAATGGAGTTTCCGCATCCCAGCTCAATTCCCTTTTTCAGCCGTTCCGTATTGGTGACAAACAGATCGTCTCCCACCAGCTGTACCTTTCCTCCCAGCTCCTTCGTCATCATCTGCCAGCCCTCCCAGTCTTCCTCGTCCAGGCCGTCCTCGATAGAGCAGATGGGGTATTTTTCACACAGATTTTTCCAGTGTTCCACCAGCTCTGCGGAAGTAAAGGTCTTTTTGCACTTGGGAAGGATATATTCTCCCTTCTTTGACCCCTTCCACTCGCTGGAAGCGGCGTCCATGGCCAGCACAAAGTCTTTTCCCGGTTCATATCCCGCCAGCTTCACCGCCTCCAGAATATACTGGATCGCCTCCTCGTCGCTCTGCAGGTCCGGGGCAAAGCCGCCCTCGTCGCCCACAGAGGTGGCCAGTCCTCTGGACTTTAACAGGGACTGGAGGGAGTGAAAGACCTCCGTGCACCAGCGCAGTCCTTCTTTAAAAGAGGGAGCTCCCGCCGGCATAATCATAAACTCCTGAACGTCCACGGTGTTGGCCGCGTGGGCGCCTCCGTTTAGGATATTCATCATGGGAACGGGAAGGCGGTTGCCGGAAATCCCGCCTAAAAACCGATACAGGGGAATGCCCAGGGAAGCGGCCGCCGCTCTGGCGCAGGCGATGGACACAGCCAGAATGGCGTTGGCTCCCAGGTTGGACTTGTCTTTCGTCCCGTCGGCGGCGATCATAGCCTGATCCACCCCGTAAATGTCGCTGGCATCCATGCCCTTCAGCCTGTCGTTAATCACGCCGTTGATGTTGGCCACCGCTTTCTGCACGCCTTTTCCCTGATAGCGGGTTTTGTCCCCGTCTCTCAGCTCCAGAGCCTCAAACTCTCCCGTGGACGCCCCGCTGGGAGCAGCTCCCAGCGCCACCGTGCCGTCGGTGAGGGTCACCTGGGCCTCCACAGTGGGATTTCCTCTGGAATCAATGATCTCTCTTCCGACTACCTTTTCAATTTCCAGCCATTCTTTCATTGCCATTACCATCCTCTCTCATTTTTTTCTCACTTTTCGTCCCTTTACGGAGTTTGTCGCCAGGAAGCGGTATAGGCAGTCCCTGGCGACGGTTTAGGATTTATTCACAGAAGTTAGTTATCACTAACTATTAGTAGGATACCATGGCAGCGGATGGCTGTCAAGAAAAAAGTTAGTCGTTCCAAACTCTTTTTTGGCGGATTGTCCCGCCGGCTGTCATTCATCAAAAATGCTGACGATCTCCCCGTCCAGAATCCGGTTCATGTTCTTCACCGCGCAGAAATTGCCGCACATGGAGCAGGTATCCTCCTTTTCCGGCTTGGCTGACGCCCGGTATCTTCTGGCCTTCTCCGGATCCACAGACAGCTGGAACATAGTCTCCCAGTCCAGCTCCTTTCTGGCTTTGCTCATCTGGTCATCCCACTGTCTCGCCCCCTTTACGCCTTTGGCGATGTCGGCAGCATGGGCAGCGATCTTCGAAGCGATGATGCCCTCCTTCACATCCTCCTCATCCGGCAGACGCAGATGTTCCGCCGGCGTCACATAGCAGAGGAAGGAAGCTCCTGCCGCTGCCGCCACCGCTCCGCCGATGGCAGCGGTAATGTGGTCGTATCCAGGCGCCACATCCGTCACCAGCGGTCCCAGCACATAGAAGGGAGCCCCCTTGCAGATGGTCTGCTGCAGCTTCATATTGGCTGCGATCTGATCCAAAGGCATATGTCCCGGTCCTTCCACGATCACCTGCACATCCTTTTTCCAGGCTCTGGCCGTCAGTTCTCCCAGAGTCACCAGTTCCTCCACCTGGGAAATGTCGGAGGCGTCCGCCAGACATCCGGGACGGCAGGCATCCCCCAGGCTCAGGGTCACGTCATACTCCCGGCAGATGTCCAGGATCCGGTCAAACTGAGCATAAAAGGGATTTTCCTCCCCGGTCATCTCCATCCAGGCAAAGATGATGGATCCGCCCCTGGACACAATGTTGGTCAGTCTCCTGGCCTGCTTGAACCGGTCCGCCGTTCGGCGGTTGATGCCCACATGGATGGTCATGAAATCCACTCCGTCCTTCGCGTGCATCTCCACGATCTGCAGCCACTCCTCCGCCGTGATCTCTTTTAACGGCTTGTGGTAGTACACCACCGCGTCATAAATAGGCACTGTCCCGATGATGGCCGGGCACTCCGCCGTCAGCTTCCGGCGGAATGTCCTGGTATCTCCCCAGGAACTTAAATCCATAATGGACTCAGCCCCCATTTCCACCGCCCGGTTCACCTTCGCCAGCTCCATGTCCAGATCCCTGCAGTCCCTGGAGGTGCCCAGATTGACGTTGATCTTCGTCTTCAGCATGGATCCGATGCCGTTGGGATCCAGGCAGGTGTGGAGACGGTTGGCGGGAATGGCCACCTTTCCCTCCGCCACCAGCTTCATCAGCTCCTCCGGAGCCCAGCCTTCTTTCTCCGCCACGATTTTCAGTTCCCTTGTGAGAATGCCCTGTCTGGCGGCATCCATCTGCGTCGTATAGCTCATACCGTTTCTCCCTTCCTGTATGGGGAGCCGTCTCCTCCTGAAACGCCGCCGCCAGCCTTCTCCCGCACCTTCCAAAACCAGGATATTTTTACAAAAAAATCTGCGCCACGTATGGCGCAGACCGCTGAATTTCCGTCGCATATTTCCCTACGTTGGCATTACCCAAATCAGGTGATATAGGTCGAAGTTGGATGACTTCCTCTCAGCCCGCAAACGAGCTCCCTGTTATATGTTAATCCTAGCACCCGGGGCAGCCTCTGTCAATAGCTTTCTGGACGGCCGCATTTTCCGCAGTCAAAACAGCCGCTGCAGATCAGTCGGCTGCCGCAGGAGGCGCAGGTTTCTCTGAAATGGGGCTGATACAGCTGGGCCGGAGACAGTTCTCTCCCATAGACATCCGTCAGCCGGAACCGGATGGGACGGCCCTGATAGTTCATCCCAGATTTGTGGGCCATCAGACTCTGCACCTGCTTGCCGGGAAGGTCGTACCTCCGCCCGTCCTTGATAAACACCGATCCGGTTTCTATAAAGCAGAACGTAACGCCCCGGTCCACGCACTCCCCCTGCAGCGATTTTACCCAGTCAAAGTCGCAGGGCCTTGCTCCTCCGTAATTCTCGCCGCCGCAGATCACCTGTTCTATCTGCCCCGTCTCCAGATAGGTTTTCATCGTCACCGGTCCGATCAGCGGCGCGCACATGATGCCCTTGTGCTTAAACGGCAGATCCAGCAGAAGGGGAATTCGCTCATCCGCCCGCCGCTGATTTTCACAGGTCACATGGAAAAATATGTTTTCCCAGCCGTCTCCCCACCGGGGCGGAAGGCATTCCCTCACCCGGCCGGGACGTTTGGTCAGGAGAAAAAAGACCACGTCGGGACGGCTTCTCATGATCTCCCACGCCTCCGGCCTCCACCGGTCCGCTTCCTCCAGAAAAAAGTCCGACGTCATGCACACCCGGATCTGCTCCCCGCTCTGCACCTTATATTTTCCCTTCCGGTCCTTCTTCAGAGGATAGCTGAAATTATCTGTTTTGTAGATCTGGGCGCCGCTCTGTCCCCGCTGCCGGTCAAGATAGTACATATAACAGTTTTTGCAGCCCTCGCTGCACTTTACGCACCCATGCCAGGGATTCCATATATCGTGCATGTCTCTCCTCCCTTCCCTCCGCCGGTCCTGGAACCGATTATAACCTGGAGCCGCCCCAACGCAAAGGGGATTTGCGGAAAATGGGCAAAAAAAGAGCGGAGCTTCCGCTCTTTTTGCGAAATCTCCGCTCTTCCCGCCGTCTATTATTCAATGGTGATCAGTTTCCGCTCCGGCTCCTGAGGTTTTTCTTCCTTCTTCGGAATATCCAGCATCAGCACGCCGTTTTCAAATTTAGCCTTTACATCTTCCTCGGTGATGCCGTCGCCCACGTAGAAGCTTCTGCTCATGGCTCCCGCATATCTCTCCTGACGGATCATGCGGCCCTTCTTGTCCTCTTCATCTTTGTCCAGTCCCTTGCTGGCAGTGATGGTAAGGTAGCCGTCCTTCAGTTCCAGGCTGATCTCGTCTTTCTTAAATCCCGGAAGATCCACAGCCACTTCATAGCCGTTCTCCGTTTCCTTCACATCGGTCTTCATCATATTTTTGGCATGTTTGCCGTAAAGAGGATTCTTTCTGCCAAAAAATTCTGACTCAAAATCATCCATCCAATCATCCATTAAATTCTCACTGAATAAACTCGGTACATATAACATAACTCATTCCTCCTTCAAGATCATTCCTATGTTATCGTAACCATTCAGGTCCTTTTCTTTTTTACGTCTTTATTATACCACTGCTTTTAGCACTGTCAATGGCCGAGTGCTAAAATTGTGCATAAACTTTCGGAATAATTCGAGGATTTGTCGGTTATTTTTGCATCTATATGTAATTTTTTCGGATTTCAATCTGTAAAAGCCCCTGTAATTGTGCATCTTTTAGACAGAGGCATAAATTGACCGTTTCCCTTAGAGTCAGCGGACAAACAGCTGGGTCCAATAGCTCACGCCCCGGCTGTTCTGATAATGTCCCACTCCGATGGCCGTGAAGTTGGGATTTAAAATATTGGCCCGGTGGCCCTGACTGTTCATCCACCCCTCCATCACCTGCTCCGGAGTCTTCTGGCCGTAGGCGATGTTCTCCCCGGCTCCCCTGTAGGAGACTCCTGCCTCCTGAAGAGCCGTCACAAAGCTGGTTCCATCCGGCCTGGTGTGGGAAAACAAATTCTCGATTTCTCCGGCCCGCACCTGGGCTGCTTCCGCCGCCTGCGCATTTACAGTCAGCGGAGAAAGTCCCGCCTTCTCCCTCTCCTGATTCACTAGGCGCACTACTTCCACGGTGAACTCATCCACTGTTCCCGTCTCCCCGGAGCCGGGCTGGTCCGGGATCTCTGGCTGGTTCGGCTCCCCCGGCGTCTCCGGGCGGTCCGGGATCTCCGGCGTCCCAGGCCGGTCCGGGATCTCCGGCGTCCCAGGCCAGTTCGGGATCTCCGGCTCTTCCGGCCTCCCGGGCTGCCAGTTTCCGCAGTTTTCCCCGAGGACGGCGCCGATCCGGTCTGCCAGATCCTTCCAGTTTTCCAGCCCGTCCAGTCCGCTGCCTCCCGCAATCACCACGCCTCCCCCGGAAACCGGAAAGGAGACATACGCTCCCTGGGCGGGGATCGTCCAGCTTCCCGCCATAACCACTGCCGCAGCCGTCATAAGTATGCGATTCCATATTTTTTTCATGATATGTTCTCCTGTTTTACATAAATATTACATTTTTGTTACAAAATCATCATATCATAGAATGACCGGAAAACCATTAGGAAAGGGCTGGGGCGGTTTCTACAATTTTCCTCTGTAATACTCCTTGGTCCAGCAAACAGCGCCGACCGGATTTGCAGATCACGGAAACCGCCTCCAGGCCGCGGCCTTCACAGCAAATAAAAAACGCGCGGAAAAGAATCCCGCCCACCTGGGGGCGGTCCTTCTTCCGCGCTGATTTCTGACACATTTTCTACTGTTGTTTTTCCTCTGCCGGGGCCTTCTCCTCCGTCCCGTTTTCCTTCGGGGACGCAGTATCAGCCGGGGCCTGGCCGGATGCAGCTGCTCCCGCAGCTCCCGCCGGAGTTTTTCTCCGGATGGGCAGGGGAAGATTAATTCCCATCAGGTTTAACAGCACACCCTTTGCCTCGCTGGACAGCACCTGGGGGATCTTCGCGGCATCCACCACCACTCCCTTCAGCTGGTCATCTTTATTAAATTTCTGGAATTCCAGAATATCCGTAAAAATCGGCTGATAGGTATCCCCGTTGCCCAGGCGTGCCAGCGGCACTCCCTTGCCGTCCTTGCGGATGGGGAAAATGTACCTTCCCTGGGTAAAATGGGCCAGCAGTTCCTCCTGCATTCCCTTCGTCTCCTCGCTCATCTCCTGAGCCGGTTTCCTTCTTGCCTCCTGAAGGAAATAGAGAGCCGTCAGATGAAGGGCGGGATTTTCCACCCACACCTTTCCCTCGGGAATCTCCTCATTTTTCTTTCTTCTCACAAAATCCGTCAGCTGCACCATGGTCTTCTCGTCTTCCTCGCAGACCAGCAGCGCATTGATGCCCATGGTGTACAGGCTGGTGTAGAAGGGAAGCATCTGGCTGTTTTCCAGTTTTATCACCGTGACGGGAATCTTCTCTCCGGCCAGGCGCTCCGCCTCCTTCTTCGCATCCTCCTCGTCAAAAAACAGCTCCGTCTCATCGTCGAAGGTCTCCGGATCACAGATGACGTAGGGTTCCTTCGTGCACACGGACATCAGGGCAAACAGCTCCGGAGCCGTTCTCAGCCGCTCCAGAAGGCCGTGAAATCCTGTATCATTCGGTAATTTTGCTTCTAAACTCATATCTGTTCGTTCTCCTTTCGGCCGCCGCCGGCCGGCGGCAGCCCGGTTCCGTTCCAAATCCCGGTCTCTCCAATTGTAGCACATTCTATCAGACTGCGCAATTGATAATGGATTCCTTTTTTTCTTGTCATTGACGCCCTTCCCTGTTATACTGAACGGCGAGGAGGAATGTATTTATGGAAGTACGGGACTATTTCTCATATCTGACCGATGAAATCCACTCCACAGTTGCCGCCACTGTGGATGAAAGCGGACTGCCGGTCACCTGCGTCATTGACATCATGGACTGGGATGACCATGGCATTTATTTTCTCACCGCAAAAGGAAAAAGCTTTTACAGACGGCTCACGAAAAAGAATTTTCTGTCAGTCACCGGCATGAAGGGGACGGACACTCTCTCCTGCCGTTCCCTGACCCTGAGGGGAACCGTACGGGAGCTGGGACAGGCCCCCCTTCCCAGGCTGTTTGAAAAAAATCCCTATATGGCATCCATCTATCCCGACGGCCCATCCAGGGAAAATCTCACAGTATTCCAGCTCTATAAAGGGACCGGAGAGTGGTTTGACCTGTCAAAACGCCCCATTGAACGGGACAGCTTTTCTTTCGGAGGCATGGAAGAGGAGGGCGAATACTTTTTCATCACCGACCGGTGCGTGCTCTGCCGCCTCTGCTACTCCAAATGCCCCCAGAAGTGCATCGACATCAGCCGGCGTCCGGCTGTGATCAACCAGGAAAACTGTCTTCACTGCGGAAACTGCTACGAAACCTGCCTGGCCAGGGCTATTGTTAAAAAGAAAAAATAGTTGGAATAATTTATATTTTTTGTTATTTTGCTTGCATTTTTCCCATTTAGTGATATACTAGATGGGTAAAGGGGACATAGCTCAGCTGGGAGAGCGTTGCGTTCGCAACGCAAAGGTCGCGGGTTCGAATCCCGTTGTCTCCATTTTACTCCGGAAAAATTTGGACTTGCATTTTTTTCCAGTGAGTGCTATAATACATACCGTTCGGAAGCATAGCTCAGCTGGGATGAGCGTTCGCCTCACACGCGAGAGGTCATGGGTTCGAGCCCCATTGCTTCCACTGAAAAAACCTCGTATTTAAGCGGAATTGTTGATAAATACGAGGTTTTTTGATTGTTAAATGCAAAATAATATCACCGGAAAACAACATTTATGCGCCTGGTGAACACCCAAATACCACACGAACATTTGCTCCGAAAATGGTACAATTTGGCGGCAGGATATTTTCCTGCCGCCTGTTCTTTTTCCAGATATCACTCCACTCCCACTCTGCCGCAGATGTCCTGCAGACAGCACCAGTCACAGTGGGGTTTTGTCCGGGCCGTACACACATCCCGTCCGTGGTAAACCAGACGGTGGCAGAAATCACTGCCTTCCTCCGGGGGAATCAGTTTCCAGAGAGCCATCTCCACCTTCTTCGGCTCCTTGATTCCGTCCACCAGGCCGATCCGGTTCACCAGGCGGATGCAGTGGGTATCCGTCACAATAGCCGGCTTTCCAAATACATCCCCCATGATCAAGTTTGCGCTCTTTCTCCCCACCCCGGGAAGCTTCAGCAGGGCGTTGAAATCGTCGGGAACCTTTCCCCCGTACTCATCCCTCAGAACCTTCATGCAGGCGCTGATGTCCCTGGCCTTGCTGCGGCCCAGTCCGCAGGGTCTGACAATCGCCTCAATGTCATCCACATCCGCGTCCGCCAGGGCGTTGACGTCCGGATATTTTTCATACAGCTTTTCCACCACCACATTCACTCTGGCGTCCGTACACTGGGCCGCCAGACGCACGCTCACCAGCAATTTCCATGCCTCATTATAATCCAGGGTGCAGCCCGCATTCGGATATTCTTTTTTCAGGCGGTCAATCACCGCCAGTGCCAGTTCCTCTTTCGTCATAACTCTCTCTTCCCTTATCCTCATATTTCAGATCATCAGTTTTCTCCCGTCAGCAGGAGGCGGAGCAGCCGGATTCCCGTTTCTTTTCCCAGAATCTCCGTATTGACGCACAGATCATAGGTTTCCTTTGCTCCCCAGGGCTTCCGGCTCAGCCCGTCATGGTACAGCCGTCTCTTTTTGTCCTCGGCGGCAATGATCTGGTCCAGCTCCCCATCTGTCTCCAGACCAGCGTAGTCGGGAGTTACCCTGGCACGGATTCTCTTGTTTTCCTGAACCGTACCGTAGGTGATGGCGCTGAGGCAGGAGTACCCCATGGCCTCCACGTCTTCCCGGATTCCCCGCTCATGGATCAGACAGGGGCCCTTTTCCAGCGCCGCCTTCACCGCTTTCCGGTAGATTCCGGAGATTCTCTGAAACTCCGGATCTTCTGCCAGCTCCTGTGCAGTCCCCTTCCAGCCGGCCAGAACCGCGTCGTATTCCAGAATCTTTTCCTTCTGTTCCCTCTCCTCCGGAAGCAGATCCAGAAGAAGGGAGGCGTCATAGTAGGTATAGGCAGTTCCCTCGCAGGCCTTCACGGCAACCATCCGTCCCATGCTGCAGTACTCGCTGTCCAGAATCACACAGTCCGGCCGCTTCATGTTCTTCTCAAATACTTCCTGTCCCTTGATCTGATCCAAAACTTTCCTCACATCACCGTGTTCCATTTTCCTTCCTTTCCGCTGACCGGGCCAGCTCTTTGCAATCTCGTATTCCAGATATTATACCGGCTTTTTCCCGCCATTTCAACCGTTCCGCTTTATACTTTTTTCCAGATTCCTTCACAAAGCTTTCAGAAAATGGTCACAGTTTGGTCACAGGTAAACGGTATCCTATAATCACAAACAAGGAGATGATCCTTTTTACATAAATTCTTTTTCATACTATCCCCCTTTAGCCGGCAGAGAAACTGCCGGTTTTCT
>DXFM01000047.1 GCA_019114465.1 Candidatus Lachnoclostridium avicola | reverse complement strand
CATCAATTTTCTTCATCCCAAACGCGAAGATTAAATCGCATTCCCTCAGGTCCCTATCACAAATCTCTCCGTTGAGTTCTCCCCAGATTCTTCCTTTTACCATTGACTTATCCTCCTCAAATCGCTAAAATAAAATTGACTTATCTTTTCTTGTGGCCCTGACCGGTTGCCGCCGGCGGGCCTTTTTGATTGCCTGCATGGCCTGTCCGCGGCCGTTGCCCCAGCTGTAGGGGTTCAGACCCAACCGCGCCCCGGCCCGCAGGGTGCCGTTTTTCCGCTTGCTCACGGTGTCACCTCCCTTACACGTAGATCCGGATCTCATCCTGCCAGCGGACCACCTTCTTTACTGGCATACCATCAAATTGATGTTCCACAAATGGAAGCTTTCCATAATCCGAACAAAGCGTCTTACCCTGTCTGACGATCTTAAAGATGATCTCATGCCCGGTCTTCGGATTAATGCTCCCCATCGGTACATCCTCCGAAAATACCTGCTGCACCGTCTGTCCACCGGCATAGATGTTCACTTCTTCCCAGTCTCTTCTCATTGATTTCTCCTTCCTTACAATACGGTCCCCGGAAGAACCAGTTCAAACTCCTCCAGAAGTGCCTTGAATTCTTCTCGTGTGATCAGGTCTGCGTAAAACGCGAAGCTTATCGCGCCAAAGGCCCATTCCCTTCCCTTGTCGGATCCCTCGTGCCTTTTTACGACACCCTGACAATGCTCTCTCAGCTTCTCAACTGTCTTTTTCATCTCGCTCCTCCTCTCATACCGGCACATTGGCCAGCACATAGCCCAGGGCCATAGCCAGTACCAAAATAATCACCAACATCGCCCGGCACCACCCGCGGGCCTCGTCCCGCTGTGCCAGCGCGTCGTCTCGCTCAGCACGAAGCCTACCTGCATGCTTGTCCATCATCTTCCATTCCTGTTGGATCACAGACAATCCTGTTCTATCCATCCAGATTTTCCCCCTTTCTCTCATCCAATTACTCCGGCCTTTTTCCGATATTCCTGCAGCATATGCTGTACCCGCAAAATTAGGCCACCATTAACACTGCCCGGGTCTCTCCGGGCTCCTCTCAGGGTCACTACGGAAACGCCTAGTTTTGTCGCAAACTCCTCATCTGTCCAGCCGGTGTAACGCTTTACACCGTCCATAGCGATTTGGAACTCAATAATATACGACGGTAATTTGACCATATCGAATCACTCCTTACCAATTTACTGCAAAAATTGTAAATGAAATCACAATAAAACTGCTCCAAAGAAGATATGGCCAAAACATCCATGGCTGTATCTTTTTCATTATGGCAACGCAAAGTATTCCTATAATCCAAATAGCAAAAACAATAACGGCTCTAATATTACTCAACTCCTTTCTCTTTGTTCTCAACCAATAATTCCTCAACAATGCTGGACATCCCCCAGGAACTTGTTGTCACTTCTCTTCATAAAATCTGAATCGGACAACTGGCTGGCCCGGATCGTAGTCAACTACAATCTGAGTCTTTTTCCCCAGTTCCAGCGGTTCAAGTAGCTGCTGCATAGCTGTACAAAACTTCTCAACTTCCAATCTCCGGATATTCATCTCTTTCACCAGGCAACTTCCTATTCCTCTGGGACAGACAGCCATTTTTTGTGGTACCGGAATTTTATATTTGGGATCAACTCTTTCCACTTGTCTCATCCCCCGCTCTCTTTTGTCACTCCGGGTCACTTTCCGCTAGAAACTCTCCATTAAGTGACCAGTACTGAACTACTTCCCGACATTTATCCTCTTCACTTCCTTCACCGCGGAGTGCTCGAGTTTCAATTACCTGAATTACTCTAGCACTTGATGTTCCGTTAGGTCTTAATGCCATTCTTCTCACTCCCCCTTTCTCTTCTGGCGATTTCTCCTCTCTCGTGCTATACTCCCCTTACAGGCCCCGCCAGGCCGAGTATAAAAGAAAGTGGGTATACTCTATGAATATGATTTCTGTATCATCTTCCAATCTTCATTCCATAGGCTGGGAAAATGGAATCTTACATATTAGATTTCAATCTGGAAGCCTATATGAATATATTGGCGTTCCAGCTTCTATTTACAACGGATTACTAGAAGCTCGTTCACATGGAAGATTTTTTTCTGACTACATAAAGAATCAATATGCCTATAAGAAAATCGGCTAATCTGTGACTATCAAAACTATTGCCGGGCCTTCCACGGTAATTCTTTCCGTCTGGTAAGGCCTTACTTCTTTTCTTTCTACCCCTTCTCTCTCTCCTATCTCGTCAACTAATTCACAAGTCTTTACTTCCATTCTTTCTCACTCTCCTTTCCCATCGTCCTCTGCCAGCAGTTCTTCAATGGAAATACCCATCCGTTTAGCTACCCTCTGCAACGAATCAATGCGAGGGTTAGAAGTCTTCCACCCTTTAGTAGTGACATTGCCTAAATTTTCTCTTCTGGTTTTTCTCTCTCTCCCGTGATATACTTCCTTATACAGGCGTGCCAGCGCCGAGTACAAAAAGGAGAATATTTTTAATGGGAATATTTTATGTAAATCCAGAAATTGCGGCACATAACATCGCTTCTTCCTATTGCAATCGTCAAATACAACAAATGCCTGACGAAAACTTTATTCCCGGTGACATGAATACATCTATTGCTTCTGCTATAGAAATGTGGAAATTATATGCCACAATTTATGACGCTGTTTTTGAAGAAGCCTCCAAGGATAATTGCTCTTTGATGGAAGAAAAATAATCAAACCCACCTACTTTCCTCAATGGATCGTCTTTTGTCATCAATCTTAAAATGCTTTTCATTGAGGAAAGTAAAAAATCAGTTTCCTTTAAAGTAAAATTTTGAGTTTCGAGTATCTCAAATACCTCTCCACACACCTTTTCAATTTTTTCTGGATCAATTCCATCATTTTTTAAAAACCGTAACTGTCGTTCCGTCATTCTTTCTCACTCCTCCTTCCCATCGCCCTCTGCGAAATACTCCACCGGCACGCCGAAATATTTGGCCAAGATCAGCAGTTTGTCGAATTTAGGACAATATCTACCATATTTCCAACTCGTCAGTGTAGCTGTAGATATTCCAGTATCTTTTGAAACTGCATAATCTGTTTTTCCAGCTTTATCTCTTAATTCCGCATATTTCTTGTACAAAATGTCACCTCCCATTATCTTATCTATTGACTTTAGCTAAGAAATCTAATATAATCAAAGTACCACCTAAGTTATAAAAGATTTCTTAGCTCTTTCATGTTTAGCTAAGTTTTATTAGCTATGTCCACACTATAGCATACTTTTGTTAGTGTGTCAATTAAAATAGCTAAAAAAAATTAGCTAATTTGATAGCTAATAAAAGGAGCAACTCTATATGTATGAATACTTTCAGCGCCTTCTCGACAAATACGGCGTTACGGCTTATAAAGTGGCAAAAGAAACCGGAATATCTACAGTTACACTAACTAACTGGAAAAGAGGAAGATATACTCCCAAACCTGATAAATTACAAAAGATTGCTGATTATTTTGGCGTTCCACTGTCCTATCTCTTAACTGGAAAAATGGAGGAAGAAGTAAAAGATAAATCTCCAGAACTTACCCGCCGGGATGAGCGTGACATAGAAAAGATCCTGGATCAGACCAGAGACCAGCTGCTTTCTCAGGACGGCCTCATGTTTGACGGACAGCCGGCCACCCCGGAAGCCATTGACTCCATTTTGTCTGCCATGCAGATAGGTATGGAATTGGCAAAGAAAAAAAATAAAGAAAAGTATACGCCGAAAAAATACAAAAAGGACTGATGTGCCTATGGATATAAAGAAAAAAGCGGATTACCTGGCCCGAAAATATCGGACCCGCAATCCGTTTGAGATCCTGCAGGGATTAAATGCAATTTTGGTCTTTGTCCCGCTTACCGGCACCAGGGCTTTCTACCAATATTTTCAGCGGAACAATATTATTTACATCAACGAAAATCTTCCCCGCCATGAGCAGATTTTTGAATGCGCCCATGAGATGGGGCATATGTTCCTTCATAAGAAGGCAAATGCCATTTTTATGGATACCAGAACCTGTTTCAATACCAATAAATTTGAAATTGAGGCTGATACATTTGCCATGGATCTGTTGATCGGTGATGATGTATTGGAGGAATATCGTGATTACGATACGGAACAGCTGTCTCGTTTGCTGGGGTATGAAAAGCGGTTGATTGAACTAAGACTAAAAACACAAAAAGTAGGAGCAACAAATCTGCAATAGGAGGTAAACCTTATGATGTATCCATTTATGACCTTAAGCGACAACACCGGCGTAGCACATTCTGAAGCATACGATGTTAATGGAGTTGAAACAGTGAAGGTATATTTTGAACAGCCCATTAACGGTGGATTCCGTTCTGCGGAATGTTATCTTCCCTCCTACAAATGGGAAAATATATGCGGATTCTCAGATAAGGAAATTAAAAATTATCAGGAATATTTGCAATCAGTGTCCCACATTATCATCCAGCTTGCCCGGGAGGGAGGATTCGACAATGCCGCAAATTTTTAAGATTGGCTCTTTTGTTGTTTATTTCTGGATAAATGAAGGCGTTCCATTGGAGCCTATCCATGTTCATGTGTCAGAAGGTGTTCCTTCTGAGCATTCTACCAAAATATGGATTACTCGCTCTGGGCGCTGTCTTCTCTGCAATAACGCTTCTCGAATTCCGAACCGGAAACTGCGCTACATTATGGAAATTATTGAAGCGCGAAATCAAGATGTTGTAAATAAATGGCTTTCGTATTTTGGGCAGATAACCTATTACTGTTAAAGCCAGTGTAATAAAAAAACCGGTCCCTGCGCCAACAGGAACCGGCTGACATCTCCGGCGCCAACCGGAGAATAGATGAGATTTCCTCCGAAGAGGACAATAAGTGTGCAAAACTATTGTACCATCTTCGGGGGCAGCCGACAAGTCCGAACATTTGTGCGGCTGTTATTTTTATACTCAAAAAGGAGGACAAGATTATGGCGAAAACCCCGAAGAAGAAAAAGAACCAGCTGCCCAGTGGCAGCTACCGCGTACAGGTGTACTCTCACACCGATGCTAACGGAAAACGACACTACAAGTCATTTACAGCACCGTCTAAAAAGCTGGCCAGGGCGGCCGCTAATGATTGGCTGACAAAACACGATTCCAAAGAACAAACTCCTGAAAATCTTACTGTATATGACGCTGTCACTCGTTATATCACCCTCAAAAAAGGGGTTTTAAGCCCTGCCACCATTAAGGAATATATCGGAATGCAGAAAAGATATTTTACCGGAACAATCGGGAATATGAAACTGGAAGACGTGCGGAGCCAGGACATACAGCTATGGATCAGCGACCTTTCAGGCCGGCTATCGTCCAAAACAGTACGCAATGTATATGGGCTTCTCGTGCCTACCCTGGCTATGTTCGCTCCTGATTTGCGTTTGAGAATTACTCTTCCGCAGCGGGAACGGACGGAACTCTATTGTCCCAGTGACGATGATATTAAAACACTACTGCATCATATCCAGGGAAAAGAGTTAGAAATAGCTGTGCTTTTGGCTGCGTTTGGGCCGCTCCGGAGAAGTGAAATCTGTGCCTTGACAGACAAGGACATCGAGGGAAACAAAGTTAAAATTACAAAATCCCTGGTTCAGGATTCGGATGGCTTTTGGGTCATAAAAAATCATCCGAAAACTTATGGCGGATACCGCGAAATAACGCTGCCAGAATTTGTGATTAAGCGTTTGTCCGGGATCGAAGGCAAAATTATCAAGTGCACTCCGGATCAAATCAGCGACCGCTTTAAACGCGCTGTGATCTATTCCGGGGTTCCGCATTTTCGATTCCATGACCTGCGCCACTACGCTGCCAGCATCATGCACGCCATCGGTGTACCGGATCAGTATATTATGCAGCGCGGAGGATGGTCCAGTGATAATGTTATGAAAACAGTATACCGTAATGTCATTGATCTGGAAAAAGAAAAGCAGACAAAGAAAATTAACGATCACTTCAGCAGCTTGAAAACCGTGTGATATTCGTGTGATATTCGTGTGATACTTGTGTGATATTCAGGCGTATATTTTTGTATTTGTGATGATCACTTTTTATTTTCAAAACACGAAAAAACCTCGTAACTACGCGGTTTTTCCCATAGTTACGAGGTTTTTCCAAAGTGGAGCAGACGGGATTTGAACCCGTGTCCAAAAACCAATTCCCTGTTCTTCTACTATCATAGTCTGTTCTTTGTCATTCCCTCTGCCGCCCGAAAACAGACATTCTGACGGTTTCAGTAGCTTCATCATACGCCCGCATGCGCAAAGCTTTGCATACGTCGTTTCTCACATGGTCGATGCCAGGAACTTAAAGTGTGAGTGCTCTAAGGCTGACAGCTGCAATTAAGCAGCGATTGCTAAATTATCTTCAGCGTTTATATTTAGGTTTGCCATTTAACGCATTGCATACGGATAGCTTCACCAGCTGCATGGCCCCTGTCGAAACCAGTACTGCCCCTGAAACATACGTTCTCAGCCTAAACAGAATACCATGAATTTTTCCTTCTGTCAAGGCCCGGCCGGGGCGGCGCGTCACTGCCCCGTCACCGTTCCCCAGTAATTGATTCCTTCCCGGTCGATGACCGCCTGTCCTTCAAACCCGTCCTGCTCCCCGTCATAGACAAATTCCGTGATCCGGTAAAGGGCGGTGCGCACATCCCGGATCACAATGTGAAGCCGGCCTTCTTCATCGGTCCACACATCCCCGGCAGGGGTTCCCAGCTGAACAGAATCGTCAAACAGCACGTAGGCTCTGTCCGGAGACACCGCCCGGATCTGGAAGGGGCAGAGGTCGTCCAGCATCAGCTCCCCGTCCGCCAGCGCCTCCTCCGGGACATAAAGTTCCAGGCTCCACTCCTCCTCATTCCAGATAAAAAGACTGGACCGGTACAGGGCCATGCCTGAGGGAGCGGACCGATCGGAACTTCCGGTGACCTGGATGGATTCCGTGAGCTGCGTCTCCTCCTGAGAAGTTTCCCCGGCAAAGGCGAGATCCGCAGTCGTTCCGAACCCGTCTGTTTCTTCTTCAGAAGTCCCCCCGGCGGCAATTTCATCCTCTGAGGTCTCCTCCGTCCCGGATTCCTCCGCGGACTGCGCCTGTCCTCCGGTCAGATATGCCGCCTCTCCCCGACAGCCCCACAGCCCGGCAGCGCTTAAGGACGCGGTCAAAGCCAGCATCATAAGTTTCCCCTTTTTCACGGTCATTCTCCTTTCTCCCTTTTCTTTTATTATATCAGATTCATTCCGTTCCTTCCTTACTCTGTCTTTAAGATTTTCGGAAGATTTTGGAGAATTCCGGCGGCGCCGTCAAAAATTCGGGACGTGCAGAAAGGCCGGACAGCCGCCCGAAGGCGGCCGCCGGCCTTTCTGTGTTTCAGTCATATCTATATAGGAGTTATGTCAACGTATCATCTCTATGGGATGGGATTATTCAATAGCAATGTACTTCTTCTCCGGCACCGCCGCTTTCTGATCCTTCTTCGGGATCGTCAGCTTCAGAATGCCGTGTTTGAACTCACCCTTGATCTCATCCTGGGTAACATCCTCGCCCACGTAGAAGCTTCTCTCGCAGGCTCCCGCGTAGCGCTCTCTCCTCAGGTATTTTCCTGTCTTCTTCTCCTGTTCGTCCTGATCCAGGCCTCTGGCGGCGCTGATGGTCAGGTAACCGTTCTCCAGGGAAACTTTGATCTCATCCTTCTTAAATCCAGGAAGATCCATCTCCAGCTCATAGCTGGTATCTGTCTCCCGGATATCCGTCTTCATCAGGTTGCGGCCCCTGCGGCCGTACAGTTTCTTTTCTACTTTTTTCATATCACGATCATCAAAGAAATCGTTCATCCAATCGTCAAATAAATCATCTCTGAAAATGCTGGGCATCAACATAAGTCATTTCTCCTTTCCGTCTGCTGTCTTCTGTCTGACTGTTTATCCCTCAATGGCAATGTACTTCTTGTCTTCCACCGCCGGCTTCTGATCTTTCTTCGGAACCAGCAGGGTCAAAGCGCCATTTTCAAATTTCGCCTTGATCTCATCCTGAGTAACATCCTCGCCTACATAGAAGCTTCTGCTGCAGGAGCCGCTGTAACGCTCTCTGCGGATGTAGCGGCCATTGCCGTCCTTCTCATCCTTGTTGGAATTGGTGGAAGCGCTGATGGTCAGATAACCGTCCTTCAGCTCCGCCTTCACATCTTCCTTCTTTACTCCCGGCAGGTTCATGGTGATCTCATAACCCTGATCCGTATCTTTCACATCGGTCTTCATCAGATTCGACGTATTCATCGCGTAAGCGTAATTATCAAAAGGATCCTCAAAAAAGTCATCCAGTAAACTCTCTCCAAAAATACTAGGCATCAACATAAATCATCTCTCCTTTTCTCGATCAAACATTCTTTATCTTGTTACCTGATTTCTGGAACCGGTGCGGGGGATTTCGAAGAATTTCATTTCTTTTCTTCTTTTTATCCCTCTTCCTTTGTTCTGACTATGTTATAGCACCATTTATTAGCACTGTCAATAGCTGAGTGCTAATTTTCACACTTTTTTCACAAATTTAATTTGTGACATGATTTTTTACAAGTTAATGCAAAAATTGTCAGTTTATAAACAGTTTTGTCCCTTACTGATAAAATCAATGAGAACCGTCCGGCGGGCTCCTACTGGGCAGCCTCCGACAGACGGTTCTCATTCTACATTTAATAGTTAATTCCCTTAATGGCCAGCACTCCGTCACTCACCCCAAAAATAATGTTGGCTGATCCCCCGTCCGACAGCACAAATCCTGCCATGCTGGGAGAAAGATCGGAGAGATCTGCCGCAGCCACCGAAGCCACCAGCTCCGGCGTGAAGACCTGATCGGCGCCGAGATTTAGGAACTCTTCCCGGCTCTCCACGCCGCCGTCCACCTCCGGCAGGCCCACATATACCGGAAAGGCAGTCAGATCCGCCAGGGCTTCCAGATCCCTGTCAGCCACTGCCGCCTGAACTTTTTCTGCAAACGCCTGGGCTGCGGCACTGTCCACGTCAAAGTTGTCTTTATAGCCGGCAGTTCCATTTTCTTCCGTCACGGCAGTAGTACTCGTCTCTGCGGTCTCTGCCTGACTGCCGGCCTCCGTCAGATCCCCCGTCTCGTCCGCGCTCTTCTCAGTCTCCGTCTCCTGCACGGAAACCGCCGGTTCCGTCTGCCCCTTTCCACTGCCGGAACCGCATCCGGTCACCGCCAGTCCCACAACAGCTGCCATCACAAGCACTCTCATCTTTTTCATCACACATTCCTCTCTTTCCTTTTTTAGTTAATTAATCTCAAACTCCTGCTGCCCTTCGCTGCCGGGAGCGATCTCATAGGCCTCAAACACGATCACCGGATTTCCCGCCTCATTCAGATAAAATGGCGTATTTTCATCAATTCCTTCAAAGGAATCAAAGTACACAGCTCCGTTTTGCTCCCGCTCTTTCATCTGCCTGCGGATTTCCTCGTCAGAAATCTCTTTGTAGTTCTCTCCCAGAACATCCTCAAGGGTCAGCAGCCTGCCATTTTCCAGATCAAAATTGTAGTACCTGGTCTGGCTGTAGGCAGTGGTCCAGTTTTCCGTTCCCATGACCGCCAGGGACAGATGGGTGTCTGTCTGAGATTTTACCTCGTACCAGACACGGATTTCAATGTTGTGGGCGGCCCACTCTTCCTCCGTGCCTCCCGTATCCAGGAATGCCTTCCGATATTCCTCCGCCCGGAGCTTCGCCTCGTCGGCATACTGCTCGCACAGGTTTAAAATCTCTTCATTGACCGACTGTTCCAGACCGCTGAAATCTTCCGAGATCATCTCCACGCTGGGAATTTCCACCGATATCTTCAGGTCCTCGCCCTCCTCCTCATAGGAGCGGAAGGTGAGCACCCGGGCCACCGCCCCGATCACCGGCAGACTTCCGGCCGTCTCCGCAAAAGCGGTGCTGGTGTTTAACGCCGCGGTAAATACCACCGCTGCCGCTGCAGCCGCCGCCGCGCTCCCCCTTAGACCCCGGCGGAATGCCAGAATCCTGTTTCTTTTAAGGTCCGCCTTCCGGATTTCCTCCTGAATCCGTCCCGACAGCTCTTCCGGAATTTCCGTCTCATCATAACGGCGCTTTGCCTTCTCCATGGAATTCATACATCCACCTCCAAAACATTCACCTTTAACTGCTTCAGTCCCCGGTAAAGTTTTGCCTTTACCGTATTCAGATTCATTTCTGTGATATCGGCGATCTCCTTTAAAGACAGCTCCTCAAAAAAGCGGAGCCGGATAATCGTCTGTGTATCTCCATCCAGCCGGCTGATATACTGGTTTAAATCATCCTGCATCTCAAAGCCTTTTTCCTCGTAGACACCTTCCGGCAGTTCCTCCTCCCCCAGGGGAAGCCGGTTCCGGTCCTTCAAAAAACGAAGGCTCTCATTCACCAGAATCCGGTAAAACCAGGTCTTCACCGCATCTTCATTCCGAAGGTCTTTATAATGTTCCAAAGCCTGACACACCCCGTTCTGCACCACATCCAGCGCATCCTCCCGGCTGCGGACATAGCTGTACGCCAGCCGGTAAAACTGATTCTGATGTTCCACGATATAAGTCACGATTTTGTCATACAGGTCCTGTTTCATGATCATGTCCTCTTTTGTGTTCCTTTGTGTCCTTCTATCCTATAGATAATTATTTTCATGAAAAAGTTGCAGAAAACGCATTTTTTATTTTACCATGGCCACCAGGCTGGCGGGTCAAAAAAAGAGCCCGTCGTTTCAACGGACTCTTTCGCCGGCCGGCGTCTATCTGGTCTGCTCAAACAGCCAGTCTCTCACTGCCGGAATCACAGATCCGGCCTACCGCAGCTTCATCTTGTAATCCCGCTCCACTTCCCGGCGGGCGTCCTTTTTGGCAATGTCCTGCCGCTTGTCGTAGAGCTTCTTGCCCCGGGCCAGACCCACTTCCACCTTCACCAGGCTGCCCTTAAAATACACCTGGAGAGGCACCAGGGTCAGTCCTTTCTCCGCCAGCTTGGACTCCAGGCGGCGGATCTCCGTCTTGTGCATCAGAAGCCTGCGGACCCGCAGGGGATCCTTGTTGAAAATATTTCCCTTTTCATAGGGACTGATGTGCATGCCGTAGATGTAGACCTGCCCCTTTTCAATGCGGATAAAGGACTCCTTGATGCTGCATTTTCCCATGCGGATGGATTTCACCTCCGTGCCGAACAGCTCGATCCCCGCCTCATATTTATCCTCGATAAAGTAATCGTGGTAGGCCTTTTTGTTGTTGGCCACCAGCTTGACTGATTCCTTGCTCATGCCTTATTCCTCCTGTTTTGCCTCCGGTTCTCCCACGCAGGCAAAGTCGATGGTGCGGGAGAGTTTGTCCGTTCCCGTCACCTGCACCCGCACCCGCTGTCCCAGGCGGTAAACTCTGCGGGTCATCTCTCCCCGAAGTTCCAGGGACTGTTCATCAAACACATAGTAATCGTCTTTCATTTCGCTGACCCGCACCAGTCCTTCCACCGTGTTGGGCAGCTCCACGTAAAAGCCCCAGCCGGTGACGCCGGAAATCACTCCGTCAAACTCCTCACCGATAAACCGGCTCATATACTCGCACTTCTTCAGCTTGTCCGTCTCCCGCTCCGCCTCGTCGGCCCGCCGTTCCAGAGCTGATGTCTGCACTGCCACTTCCGGCAGCAGCCGCTCGTAGTGGGCCGTCCGCTTTCCGCTCAGGCCGCCTCTCAGATTTTCCTTGATGATCCGGTGGATCTGGAGATCGGGATAGCGGCGGATGGGGGAGGTGAAATGGGTGTAGTACTTCGCCGCCAGACCGAAATGGCCGGTGTTGACCGCCGTGTATTTCGCCTGCTTCATGGAGCGCAGGGTCAGTCTGGACAGCAGCGCCTCCTCCGGCGTACCCTCAATCTTTGTCAGAAGCTTCTGCAGCTCCTTCGGATGGATCTCCCCTTTCTGGAACCGAAGGGTGTAGCCGAAATTGTTGATAAACACCGCCAGATTTTTCATCTTTTCCGGATCCGGCTCATCGTGGGTCCGGTAGAGGAAGGGCACCTCCTGCCAGAAATAGTCCTCCGCCACCGTCTCATTGGCCGCCAGCATGAAATCCTCAATCAGCTTCGTAGCCGCGTTCCTCTCGTAGGGCCGGATGTCCACCGGTTTTCCCTTCTCATCCAGAATGATCTTGCTCTCCGGAAAGTCAAAATCAATGGCTCCCCGCTTCATTCTCCGCTTCCGGAGAATCTCTGAGAGCTCCTTCATCCGGAAAAACAGGGGCACCAGCTCCCGGTACTTCTCCATGGTTTCCTCGTCCTCATGGGTGATGATCCGGTTCACATCCGTATAGCTCATCCGCCGGTCCACCCGGATCACCGTCTCCGCGATGCGGTGGGAGAGAATCTTTCCCTTTTCATCGATCTCCATGAGACAGGACAGGGCCAGTCGGTCCTCCCCGGCGTTCAGGGAGCAGATCCCGTTGGACAGGCGGTGGGGCAGCATGGGAATCACCCGGTCCACCAGATACACGCTGGTGGAACGCTTTAAGGCCTCCCGGTCCAGGGGACTTCCCTCCGTCACATAGTGGCTCACATCGGCGATGTGCACGCCCAGGCGGTATCTCACCCCCTGCTCTCCCGTCTCCTTCTCCAGGCTTACGGCATCATCCAGGTCTTTGGCATCCTCCCCGTCGATGGTCACCATCTGCACATTTCTCAGGTCCAGCCGGCCGGCCTTGTCCTTCTCCGGGACAGTGTCAGGAATCCGCCCCGCCTGGGCCATCACATCCTCCGGAAACTCCTCCGGCAGGCCGTAAGCTCTCACCACAGAGAGGATATCCACTCCCGGGTCGTTGATATGGCCCAGGATCTCCACGATTCTGCCCTCCGGCTTTTTGGACCCGTCCCCGTAGTCAGTGATGGCGGCTACCACCTTGTGGCCGGTGACTGCCCCCATATCCTTTCCCTGAGGAATAAATACATCACAGCTGATCTTCTGGTTGTCCGGGATCACAAAACCAAAATTTTTGCTTTTCTGATAGTATCCCACCATCTCCCGGTTGGCCCGTTCCAGCACCCGGACCACCGTTCCCTCTGTCCGGCGTCCCTTCTTTCCGTCCTCGGTGACGATCTGGACACGGTCTCCGTGAAGGGCGCCTCCCGTCCTGTCCGGCGGGATGAACACGTCTTCCTCCCACCCTTCCACGGTGACAAAGCCAAACCCCTTCGCCGTCCCGCTGAACAATCCCACAATGGAAAAGGCCTCCGGCTTCCCGTACTTGCCCTTTTTGGACACGCCGGCCTTTCCCTCCGCCACCAGGGCGTCCAGCACCTCCCTCAGCTCCTCCCTGCGGGATTTGGGAATATCCAGAAGAATGGCCAGCTCCTTCACTTTCATGGGCCTGTACGTCGGATCGCGAAACAGCTCCTCCAGATTTTTCTTTCTCTGCTCTAATAATTCTTTATCCATATCTTCTCTTTCACTCTTTTATATCTTCGTGCTGCGGAGCGTCATACTCACGGAAAAATATCCCATGAAATGAAAAACACTCTTGTTGCCAAGAGTGTTATCCGCTGTCTTATTACAGTAAATTCAGCACAAGCGCCAGCACCACAAACAGGATGGCGGCAAACTTTGTGAACTTCTCCAAGTTTCCCTCCATGGAACGGCCCTTGTTTCTTCCCCAGTAGGTATCCGCCATGCCGGCGATGGAACCCAGACCCTGGGACTTGCCTTCCTGAAGCAGTACGATTACGGTCAATGCAATCGCTATAAGAACAAATATGATAGACAACGCGATTCTCAAAATCCGCACCTCCTATAGTCAAACACCTGTAATCATACCATAGTTCCCCGTCAAATACAAGCTCAAATTAAACTTTCTTCGATCCGCAGAAGACGGTTGTATTTGGCGGTCCGCTCCGACCGGCAGGGCGCTCCCGTCTTGATCTGGCCGGCATTTACGGCCACCGCCAGGTCGGCGATGAAATCGTCCTCCGTCTCCCCGGAACGGTGGGAGATCACCGTGCGGTAGCCGGCCCTCTTTGCCATTTCTATGGCTTCCAGGCTCTCCGTCAGGGTTCCGATCTGGTTCACCTTGATGAGGATGGCATTGGCCGCATGGCGGGCGATTCCCTGGCTGAGCCTGCCGGTGTTGGTCACAAACAGATCGTCTCCCACCAGCTGGACCCGTCCTCCCAGCTCTCCCGTCAGCTTCTCCCATCCCTCCCAGTCTTCCTCATCCAGGCCGTCCTCAATGGAGCAGATGGGGAAGGCGTCCAGCAGGCTCTTGTAGTAGGCGATCATCTCCCCGGAGGTGCGGTGGATCTCCCGCCCCGCCATCCGGCTCTCCCCCGGGAAAAAGTAGGTGCCGGTGGACGGTTCAAACAGCTCGCTGGAGGCGGCGTCCATGGCGATCTGAATGTCCTTTCCCGGCTGATATCCGCTCTTTTTCACCGCCTCTATCAGATAGGTCAGCACCTCCTCCCCGTTTTTCAAATCCGGGGCGAAGCCTCCCTCATCTCCCACCGCCGTGGAGTATCCATCCTCGTCCAGCAGGCGCTTTAATGTATGGTAAACCTCCGCGCACATCATCAGCCCCTCAGAAAACGCCTTTGCCCCCGTGGGCATGATCATAAATTCCTGAAAATCCACGGTGTTCCTGGCATGGACGCCCCCGTTTAAAATGTTCATCATGGGAACGGGAAGCTGGCAGGCATTTACTCCCCCAAGATACCGGTACAGGGGAATGCCCAGTCCGGCGGCGGCAGCCCTGGCCGCCGCCAGGGAAACCCCCAGAATGGCGTTGGCCCCCATCTTCTCCTTGTTCTCCGTGCCGTCCGCCTCCCTAAGAATCCGGTCGATGGTCCACTGATCTCTGACGTCCTCAAAGAGAACTGCCTCCGCCAGTTCTCCGTTTACATGTTCCACCGCCTTCTTCACTCCTTTGCCGCCGTAGCGGTGGTCTCCGTCCCTCAGCTCCACTGCCTCAAATTTTCCTGTGGAAGCCCCGGAAGGCACTCCCGCCCGGCCAACAGCTCCATTTTCCAGGGTCACTTCCACCTCCACCGTGGGATTACCCCTGGAGTCCAGAATCTCCCGACCCTTTACCGCCGCAATGTCAAATCCGCAATCCATCTCAAAAGCCTCCTCATCTTCTTCATTCTGGAAGATAGGGTAGACAATTTTCCGGATTTTATGCAGAAACGGACCGCAGCGGCATTGCACCGGCTGCGGCCCGTCCTCTTTCATCAGTCCACGATGGTCTTCTCTGTCGTGTTGTCAAAAATATGAATCTTGCTGGTGTCCATAGCCAGGCGGATGGTATCTCCCACCGCCACCTTTGCGGACGCGCTTAAGGACGCCACCCATCCGGCTTCCTCAATATCAAAATATACCAAAGACTCGGCGCCCAGCATCTCATACACCCGCACCTGGGCGTCAAAACAGGATTTGCTGAACTTCTGCAGGCTGTCCGGATCGCCGTGGATGTCGGAGGGACGGATGCCCAGCACAACCTTTCCGCCCACATAACCGCCCTGTTTCAGGGCCTGGGCGCGGTCCTGATTCATCACGATCCTGTGGCCGGCAAAGCGCAGGCAGATCTCTCCATCCTCCTCCACCGCGTCCGCTGTGATCATGTTCATCTGGGGGGATCCGATAAATCCGGCCACAAACTTGTTGCAGGGATGGTCGTAGAGATTCTGGGGCGTGTCGATCTGCTGGACTACGCCGTCCTTCATCACAACGATTCTCGTTCCCAGGGTCATGGCCTCTGTCTGGTCGTGGGTCACGTAGATGATGGTGGCTCCCAGGCGCTGATGAAGCTTGGAGATCTCCACACGCATCTGCCCCCTCAGCTTGGCATCCAGGTTGGACAGGGGCTCGTCCATAAGGAACACCTTCGGATTTCTCACGATGGCTCTTCCCATGGCCACCCGCTGTCTCTGACCGCCGGAAAGAGCTCTCGGCTTCCGGTCCAGAAGCTTTTCCAGATCCAGGATCCTGGCCGCCTCGCGCACCGCCTTGTCAATCTGATCCTTCGGCGTCTTCTTTAACTTCAGGGAAAACGCCATGTTGTCATACACCGTCATGTGGGGATACAGAGCGTAGCTCTGGAACACCATGGCTATATCCCGGTCCTTTGGCTCCACGTCATTCATCAGCTTTCCGTCAATGATCAGTTCGCCGGAACTGATGTCCTCCAGACCGGCGATCATGCGCAGAGTGGTGGACTTTCCGCAGCCGGAGGGGCCTACGAAAATAATAAACTCCTTATCCTGAATATCCAGGTTAAAATCCTTCACCGCCTCATAGCCGTTGGGATATTTCTTACATGCATTTTTCAGCTGAACACTAGCCATAATTTCCTCCTAACACTAAATGTTTTTCCTTGCCATTCCCATCAGATCTGCTGTTTCAGAAGCATCCAGCGCGCTCCGTACGGACCCATGGGCACGTTCACTCCTTCCAGGTCCTCCTCTGAGAGCAGGTCCCGGTAGGTTCCCGGTTCATTGATATATGCCGTCTTCTCCTCTCCGGAAAAATTAAAGATGGCAGCCAGTTTTTCTCCGTCCAGCTCTCTTATCAGGCAGAGAACCGCCGGATCACCGGTATCCGCCGTGCGCACCGCCGCGGCATTTAAAAAGACGGGGAGCTTCTTCCGGATTTCCTCCAAACGCCGGATTCCGGAAAACAGGCGCTGCTGTACCGTTCCCTTCTCCGTTCTTTTGGCCGCCATCTCCCAGTGGAACTTTCCCCGGTGCACATACCGGGAATCGGCTGCCTTCGCCGGATCATTCCTGTAGCTGTAATCGTTGAGCTGGCCGATCTCGTCCCCGCTGTAAAGCATGGGGATGCCCGACAGGGTCATCATGAATGCGTGAAGCATCTGGTCACAGGCGACCGCCTTCTCCTCTGCCTCCTGATTTCCAGTCTCCAGGGCTCCTTCCAGGCCGCAGAGAGACGCGGTGGTTCCGCAGAGCCTGGCGTCCCCCGATGAGGGATCGTCATTGTAGAGCTCGCCTCTGGCCATGGATCCCGGCCATTTTCCTGTAAAGTAATCACTTAAAAACCGCTTGTGGGGAACCTCCTCCATATTCTCCTTCCGGAGCCAGTCATATTCCAGACCCCAGCCAATGTCGTCATGACACCGAAGGTAGTTGAGAAATACATACTCCCTCGGGAGGCCGTTGATCACGTCCATCTGATGCTTCAGCAGGGAAACTTTTCCCGTGGCCACCGTATGCCAGATGGACGCCATGGTGGTCACATTGTAAAGCATATGGCACTCCGGCTTCTCCACGGTTCCGAAATAGGGAACTACCTTTGCCGGCTCCATCACCACTTCCCCCAGAAGAAGAACGGCCGGGCAGACGATCTCGCAGATCATGCGGATCATCCGCACCAGGGTGTGCACCTGCGGGAGATTTCTGCAGCTGGTTCCCAGTTCTTTCCAGATATAGGGCACAGCGTCCACGCGGATCACGTCGATCCCTTGGTTGGCCAGGTTCAGCAGGCAGTCCACCATGGTGTTGAATACCACAGGGTTGCGGTAGTTCAAGTCCCATTGATAGGGATAAAACGTGGTCATCACATATTTTTTCGCGTCCTCCAGCCAGGTAAAGTTGCCGGGAGCTGTAGTGGGGAATACCTGAGGACAGGTTTTCTCGTACTGGGCGGGAATATCGTAATTGTCGAAAAAGAAGTACCGGTCCTGGTATTCCTTTTCCCCTGCCCTGGCCCGCCTGGCCCACTCGTGCTCTTCCGACGTGTGGTTCATGACGAAATCCAGACAGACGCTGATGGTTCTTCTGTGGCATTCTTCCGCCAGATCCTTTAAATCCTCCATGGTTCCCAGGCTTTCCTTTACCTTGGTAAAATCCGACACCGCATAGCCGCCGTCGTTGTTTACCGCGGGAGAGTCCAGCAGAGGCATCAGATGGAGACAGCGCACGCCGCACTCCTCAATATAGTCCAGCTTCTCTTTTACCCCTTTCAAAGTCCCGGCAAAGGCGTCGGTGTACATCATCATGCCCACCATATCGTTTCTCTTATACCAGTCCAGGTCCTCCTCCCGCTTTTTGTCCAGCCGTTTCAGTTTCCGGTCCCTCTCCCGGCTGCGCTGTTCCATGGCTTTCACCAGCTCCTCAAACATCCCGATGCCGCCCTCATAGAGCTCACAGTAGAGCCATTTCAGCTCATCGTAATGTCTGGCAAGCCTCCGCTTAAATACTGTCTCTCTCTCCATCTCTCTCACCTTGCCTGTATGGGATAATATTTCTTCATCTCACCGATGAAATCTTCCCCGCACTCCAGATAGATCTGCTCTCCCCTGGAATGGACGGTGTAAACCGGGGCATCCGGCCGGCCGGAGGTAAAGTCCCTGACCGGACGTCCCCCCGCCGGCTGTCTTCCCGGAATTATTTCCTCAAATTCTGTGCGGGACGCGTGATAGACGTCTTTCCGCTTCGATTTGCGGATAATTTTTGATATGGTAAAATCCCCGTTTACATACACATATTCATACTCATACTTCCAGCTCCTGGCCAGAAAAAACACCGTCACCGCCAGAATCAGAGACGGAAACAGCATCGCTGCCGCGAAAAATACAGCGTCCACAAAAAACACCAGAGCTGCCGATATCATAACCGCTTTGGCCAGCTGCTGTTTCCGGCTCAGAACATAGGGTACATACCATTCAAATACAACGTCTCTCATTTCAATCCCTCACTTCATTCATTCTGCCGCTTTATTTATGCCATTTTCAGAACCAGCTGAATGCCCGCGTACTCCCTCAGCTCACCGGGGACGGGGATTCCGGCGCTCATCAGCAGCTTTCCGGAATATTTTCCCTTCCATCCCTCGATCCTGTAAAACTGGTCCGGCTCCAGTCCTTTCAGTTTTACAAACCTCTGGGCGTCGTTTCCTTCCTTATCCGTGATCACAATGCTTACCAGGGATTTTTTCCTGTCCTGGGATACCTGCTGCCAGGCGGTAAAATACCGGTTTTCATAAGGATTGGTCAGGCGGTAATAATCGCCTTCCGCAATCAGACGGTAATACTTTTTGTAAAACCGGATCTGTTCGCGGCACTCCTCCTTTTCCTCCTCGGACAGTTTGGTGGGATCCAGCTCATAACCGAACACCCCGTCCATGGCCACAATTCCCCTTGTGTGAAGAGGGGTGATCCGCCCCGTCTGATGGTTGGGGCAGACAGAAACATGGGCCTCCATGGTGCTCACCGGATAGGCAAAGGACGTGCCGTACTGAATTTTCAGCCGGTTGACCGCATCCGTATTGTCACTGCACCAGATCTGGGGCTGGTAGTACAGCATGGCCGGATCAAACCGTCCGCCGCCGCCGCAGCAGCCGCAGAAAAGCACCTCCGGATGCTTGAGTATTAGCTGATCCATCACGTAGTACAGACCGAGAATGTAGCGGTGAAGCACTTCCCCCTGCCGGTTCCTGTCCAGAAGAGCAGACCAGGCTTCCGCAATGCTGCGGTTCATATCCCACTTCACATACTCAATCCTGGCCATGTCCAGCACCCCGTTCATCGCCTCTACGATGTAGTCGCACACATCCCGGCGGGACAGATCCAGCACCAGCTGATAGCGTCCCCGGACTGGCGGACGCCCCGGCTCTCTCAGGCACCAGTCTGGATGGCGGCGGTACAGCTCGCTCTCCTCCGACACCATCTCCGGCTCCACCCAGATGCCGAATTCCAGGCCCATGGCGTGAATGTTCTCCGAAAGCTCCCGGATTCCCATTCTCAGCTTTTCCCGGTTCTCCGTCCAGTCCCCCAGAGCGGCGTCATCGTTGTTGCGGCAGCCAAACCACCCGTCGTCCAGGACAAAAAGGTCCACCCCCATGTCCGCCGCTTCCTTTGCAATGGACAAAATCTTTTCCCCGTCAAAATCAAAGTACGCGGCTTCCCAGCTGTTTAACAGCACGGGACGGGGCTTTTTCCGGTAAGGCGAACGGCAGAGATTCTCCCGGAAAATCCGGTGATAAATATGGCTGAGCTCCGTCAGTCCCTTTCCGGACCAGGCCAGAACTGCCTGGGGAGCCTGAAACACATCTCCCGGCTCCAGCTGAAAGGAAAAGCCCTGGGGATTGATTCCCGCGCTGACCCTCAGCTGACTGAACTGATCCTTTTCCGCCTCTATGAGGAAGCATCCGCTGTAAACCAGGGACAATCCCCAGCACTGCCCGGAATCTTCCGTGCAGTCCTTTCCGCAGACAATGGCAAAGGGATTATACTGATGGGAGGACGCTCCCCGGCTGCTGCCGATGGAATGGATTCCGTCGCTTACCGGAATTCTCCGGAAACCTCTCTCCATCAGATGACGCCCGGAAAAATAGATCAGATCATAATCTGACTCCATGAAATCCAGGGTCACTGACATCACTTTCTCCAGTCTGGCCGTTTCCCGCCCCCGGTTGGCCACCCGCACCGAACGGGCAATCACATCTTTCTCCTCAAAGACCGCATAGGACAGCTCGATCTCCAATCCGTTCACCGGATCCTCCAGCCGGACCACCAGAGTCTCCCCCTGCTCTCCGGGCATCACCCGAAGGCCGGGCATTCCCTCAATCTTCGGAGCTCCGGGGCAGATCTCATATCCGGCTACTTTTCCGGAACAGGAGACCTCCCCCTTTCCCCATACCGCCTCCATGCTGGGGCTGCGGTAATCGCCGCTCCTGCTGGTGGAAAACTCCTGGGGCAGTACATCCAGGGAAAAGGTCCTGTCATTCCCCGCCTCGTTGGGGTTTGGGGAAAATCCGCGGTCCGCAAGGACGATCAGGTAATCCAGATCTTCGTCCGGAACCCGGTCCCCGTAGTACAGATGCAGCAGATTTCCGTATCTGCTGACTTTCATCAGATAGGAGCTGTTTTTCGTCTCCAGAATAAAGGTTTTGGTATCTGCGTTATATCTTACTGCCATTGCTTCTCATCCTGCCTGTTCTATTGTTGTAATTATTTTCCTCCTGTCATGGCCACGCCTTCAATGAACTGCTTCTGGAAGAACAGATACAGCACCACCATGGGGATCATGGCCAGAAGAGATCCCGCCATCATCACCGGGAAATTGGTGCTGAACTGGCCTCTCAGGGTTGCCAGTCCGGAGGAAAGAGTCATCATGTTCAGATCGGTATTTACGATCAGAGGCCACATCAGGTCTCCATAGGCAAACACAGCGGTAAATACTGCCAGAGCTGCCATGGAAGCCTTCGTCAGCGGCGCCATCACCTTCACAAAGGTCTGCCACTGATTGCAGCCGTCCAGATAAGCCGCCTCCGCGATCTCATCCGGGATTCCCATGTACGCCTGTCTTAAGAAAAAGGTTCCGAAAGCGCTGACGATGCCGGGAAATACCAGGGCGAAAATGGAGTTGGTCAGGCCAAATTTCGCCAGCATCTGATACTGGGGCGTGATAAAGATCTGGGACGGAAGCATCATCTGAACCAGTACCAGGGAAAACAGCAGGTTTTTGCCCTTAAATTTCAGCTTTGCAAAGGCATATCCTGCCATGGAAGAAAATACTACTGCGCAGACCACGCGCCAGAACACCATCAGGGCTGTATTTTTGTAAAGGGCCAGAAACGGCAGAGACGCCATGGCATCCTTGAAGTTGCTCAGCTTCCAGGTCTCCGGCAGAATGTCCGGCGGAATCCGCATGCTCTCTTCCACCGTCTTGAAGCTGGTGAGAAACATCCACACAAAGGGGAAGATCATGATCATACAGCCTATGATGAAAAAGGCATAGATTCCAATGGTTCTGATCCGTCTGGATCTCTCTAACGATGAATTCATATGCTTCCCTCCTTATACCTCGTAGTTCACCCATTTCTTCTGTCCCCAGAACTGCACCACCGTCACCAGGCCGATCACTGCCACCGTCCAGATTACCACCGCGGAGCCCAGGCCCCGGTTGCCGGTGACAAAGGACTCCCGGTAGAACAGATACATCAGGGACTGAGCTTTGGTCAGAGCCGGGTTGGACTCCTCCACCAGCATGTAGATCAGATCATAAACCTTAATGGATGACATCAGTCTCATGATCATAACCACAAACAGGGTGGGCGAAACCATGGGCAGCGTAATATAGAAGAACTGCTGCAGCTTCGTAGCTCCGTCCAGGCTGGCCGCCTCATAATAGGATTTTGAAATATTCTGAAGTCCGGACAGCAGAAGCACTGCGTCATAGCCGATGGCCGACCAGATTGCCACGATAGCGCAGGTCACCATGACCACATTGGGATCGGTGATCCAGCTGATTCGCGCATGAAGCAGGCTGTTGATAATGCCGTACTCCGTGTTGAACATCCACTTCCACACCATGGCCACCGCCGCAGGAGCCACCACCATGGGAAGGAAGAAGACCGCCCGGAAAAAGGTTCTTCCCTTGATCTTCGCGTTCAGCATCACCGCCACCACCAGAGACAGAAACAGTCCCAGAGGCACGGTCAGGATGCAAAAATACAGGGTGTTTAAATTCGCTCTCCAGAATTCCGCGCTGGTGAACATCTCCACATAATTTTCAATCCCCTGAAGCTCGAACAATCCGAAGGGCCGCGTCTTGGAAAAGCTCATCACAATGGTTTCCAGAAACGGATAAATATTTAACACCAGCAGGCCGATCACCGTGGGCGCCACCATAATGTAAGCCCACTTGCTCTCCGATTTTGCGTGTCTGCTGGCCTTTCCAGTCACATTTGCCATAATCCCCCTCCTTTAGTCGTCCTCCGCAGCTTCCTTCAGGGCGTTCTGCATGGCGTCCATGCCGTCCTCAAAGCTTATATCTCCGGAGTAAATATTCAGCAGAATCTCTGTCACCTCCGGTTTCCATACGGAGCGGTATTTGTTGTTTACCGACTGTACACTGTAGTCAAACATATCCACAAAGCACTCCACGTTCAGCCGGTAGTCAAACTGATCGAACACGTCGATCCAGGTCTGCTCCAGGCCCTCATAGGCTGGAATGGCCGCGCCGGACTCTCCCTGAATTCTCTGCCCTTCTTCCGAACCGAAGAAGCGGAGAACGTCCTTCACGATATCCAGATGCTTGTTTTCCGGAGAAGTGGCGTAGCACAGGCCGTTGGAAATGGTGGCGCGCCCGTCTCCGCTCACCGGATCGGGACATTTTGGCAGCACTGCCACGTCCCATTTTCCCTGCATATCCGGGTAATTCTGCATCTCCGACAGAATGTTCCAGTTTCCTTCCAGGAACATGGCTCCCTGCTCGGAGAAGAATGCCGTTCCCGGAGAAGTCTCCGCAAAATAGTTCTGATCGGGACACCAGTCTTCCTTCTGCAGGTCAATGTAGAACTTCATGGCATCTCGGGTGGCCTGATTGTCAAAGCCTCCGGTTACTCCGTCCTCCGCCAGTATGTAGCCGCCCTTCTGATACACAAAATTCCAGTATCCCAGCTGGTCGTCTCCGTAGGCCATATAGCCGTATTTTCCGGTGGCGTCATAGATCTTCTGGGAAGCCTCACAGAGATCATCCCAGGTCCAGGTCTCGTCTGGATAGGCCACTCCTGCCGCGTCGAACATCTCCTTGTTGTACACCAGTCCCACCGTGTCCTTGTCTTTGGGCACTCCGTAATACCGGCCGTCGCTTCCCTGAATGTTCTTTAAGGAAACTTCCGAGAAATGATCCTTAAAGTAGTCCGGATCCGTCTCATCGTACAGATCCGTCAGGTCTGCGATCTTTCCGTAGTCGGCGTACTTCAGGATCTCGTTGGTGTGCATCCAGAAAATGTCCGGCATCTGGTTGGAGATGGCGGCGGCTTCCAGCTTTGTCCAGTACTCACTCCAGCTGGTCACCTGCACTTCAATCTCCACATCCGGATGCTGCGCCGTGTAGGCGTCACAGATCGCCTGCATGCCGTCACGCTGAGCCACATCCCAGATCTGGAATGTGAGGTGGGTCTTCCCATCGGATGACCCGGATCCGCACCCCGCCAGCATGACTGCCGCCGCGCAGGCGATGGACAGCGGAACCAATCGTTTCAGTTTCTTCACATCTTTCCCTCCTTTTTGTGAATTTGTTACAGAAACTAAAATTAGTTTGTAAGAAGATTATAACAATTCACCAGTTCAAGTAATATAAACAAGAAGAATATCCATATACCAAAATGTAAGTTATATACAATTTTCGTATAATGTGCTATCATTTTGGTATATAGGAGGGACTATGGAAAAGAATTTTAAATTTGGAGTTTTTCAGAACGATAAGAATATTGATCTAACGATTTTTCAGTACGGCTGGGAACGGTGCGCTCCCCTTCACTCCTACGGGCCGGCCAAGAGAAACCACTACCTGTTTCATTTTATTTTCTCGGGAAAGGGCTATCTAAGCTCCAACGATTCCTCCGGCACCACTCACCTGCACCGGCTGGAAGCCTGTCAGGGTTTTCTCATCTGCCCCGACCAGGTCAACACTTACTACGCCGACGAAAATCTGCCCTGGGAGTACGCCTGGGTGGAATTTGACGGGGTGAAGGCCCTGGAGTTTCTGGAAATGGCCGGTTTAAGCTACGACAATCCGGTATATCGTTTAAAAAAGAGAGAGTACGCGCCTCTCATCCGGGACGAGCTCATGACCATCATCGACAATACGGGCCAGTCCCCCATTTTCCAGATCGGACATCTGTACCTGTTTTTCGACTGTCTGATCCGCTGCTCCGCCCAGGCGAAGACCACTCCCGCGGGAAAGATGAAAGATTTCTATATAAAAGAAGCCATCTCTTTCATCGAACAGAACTACAGCCGCCCCATCACCGTGGAAGATGTGGCCGCCTTCTGCAACCTGAACCGCAACTATCTGGGAAAGCTGTTCCGGGAAGGGACCAACCAGACCCTGCAGCATTTCCTCATGTACTACCGTATGAACCGGGCGGCAGAGCTTCTGAAATTCTCGGATATGAACATCAGTGAAATCGGAAAAATGTGCGGCTATCCCAACCAGCTCCATTTTTCCAGAGCCTATAAGACCATCTTCGGTATTTCCCCCAACCGGTGGAGGGAACAGAACCGGACGCTGCCCCGCCTGAACAGACAGCAGGAGGAACCTGCAGAAAGGGGAGACTGACATGGCTGTACCAGAATATTCCAAAGCCAGGAAGCTGGCCCAGAAAGCTTACCGCCAGGATCTGGAGGCAGGGCGGAATCCCTATCTCCAGGTTTTGGACGAGATCCTGCCCATGACGGAGACCACAGGTGAGAATGACCTGGGACTGGTGGAAATCCCCCTCTCCCGGGTGGTGGGAACCAAAACCGCCGGAAGGACCAGGGCTTTTGCAGACAATTTCATGCCCTTGCTCCCGGAAACCTCCGAATTCGCGGACAAATGGTCCTCCCTCTATCTCTCCCACATCTCCGAGGGCATCCGGGAGCCGGTGATCGCCTGCGAATTCATGAACTGCTACTATATTATAGAGGGAAACAAGCGGGTCAGCGTGCTGAAGTACTCCGGGGCGGTCTCCGTCTCCGGCTACGTCACCAGGATCATCCCCGCCCCTTCTGACCAGCCGGCGGTGAAGATCTATTATGAGTACATGGACTTTTACCGGGTATCCGGCGGCATCAACACCATCTATTTTTCCAGGGAGGGAAGCTTTCCCCGACTTCTGAAGCTGCTGGGAAAGGATTCCACCACTCCCTGGTCCGATGAGGACAAGAGCCGTTTTTCCTCCGCCTTCCTTCGCTTTTCTGAAATTTTCCGGGAAAAAGGCGGGGAGAAGCTCTCTTCCACCCCCGGCGACTGCTTCCTGCTGTACCTGAATGTCTACGGCTGGGAGGGAATGCTGGACAAGTCCATGGACCAGCTCCGCCGGGAAATCACTCTGCTCTGGCCGGATCTGGAATCCCTGTCCTCCGGCGGAACCGTCCGCCTGGTCACCCGCCCGGAAGAGAAAAAAAACAATACTGCCGCCCTGATTCAAAGGCTCATTCCCGCCGCCAGACCAAAGCTGAAGGTGGGATTTATCCATCACGGCACTATCCACAGCTCCGGCTGGACCTATGCCCACGACTTAGGACGGCTCTATCTGGAGGACTGTATGGCCGGAACCATCACCACCGCCGTATACGACGGAGCAGCCCCCGGAAAAAACTGCATGGAAGTTATTGAGCAGGCCGTTTCCGATGGCTGTCAGGTGATTTTCACCACCTCTCCCCGGTTTCTGGACTCCAGCATCCGGGCCTGCATCCGCTATCCCGGCATCAAAATTTTAAACTGCTCTCTCAACACCTACAGCGGCCACCTTCGGACTTACTACGGCCGCCTGTATGAAGCCAAATTTCTGGTGGGAATGCTGGCAGGCATCCTCTCCCGGGACGGACGCATCGGATATATCGCCGATTTTCCCATTTTCGGAACAGCCGCAGCCATCAACGCCTTTGCCCTGGGGGTCCAGATGGTCTGTCCGGAGGCGAAAGTGATTTTGGACTGGTTCTCTCTGAAAGACAGCAGATGTGAGAGCCGTCTCCTCCGCCAGGGAGTTTCCCTGATTTCCGGCCCCGAAATGCTAGCCCCCTCCTCCTCCCCCCGCCCTTACGGCCTGTTCCAGCCGGGGGAACAGGGAGGCGTCAGTCTGGCCTCCTCCATCTGGCACTGGGGAAAGTTTTACCACCGGATTCTCCAGACCATCTTAAACGGCAACTGGAGCCGGTCCGCCTACGAATTCTCCGGGGATTCCATCAACTACTGGTGGGGAATCTCCTCCGGAGTCATCGACGTGATCACCTCCAAAACCATACCGGCCAGATCCCTTCAGCTGATGGAGCTGGTAAAAAGCCAGATCGTCAGCGATAATTTCCAGATTTTCTCCGGGGATGTGCGGGATCAGGAGGGAACGGTCAAAACTCCAGGGGGAATCTCCCTGACTCCCGCCCAGATCGTCCGCATGGACTGGCTGGCTTCCAACGTGGTGGGGCATATTCCGAAACCGGAGGAACTGAACGAAGAGGCCGCCCAGATGATGGAAACGCAGGGCTTTTTCCTGGGAAAGGACGGTACGGTATGAAAATCCTGGCCCTTGCAGACGTGGAGTCCAAAGCCCTGTGGGACTACTATAATCCGGAACGGCTGAAAGATGTGGACGTGATCCTCTCCTGCGGAGATCTGGATCCCCACTATCTGTCCTTTTTGGCCACTTTCTTTTCCGGCCCCATCCTCTACGTCCACGGAAACCACGATGGCAGCTATGAGAAAACGCCGCCGGAGGGGTGCATCTCCATTGAAGACCGGATCTATGAGTATGAGGGTGTCCGCTTTCTGGGGCTGGGAGGATCCATGCGCTATAAGCCGGGATCTCATCAGTACACCCAGCTGGAAATGAACCTGCGGATCATCCGCCTCTGGTTCCAGTTAAAGATCCACCGGGGCTTTGATGTGCTGGTCACCCATGCCCCCGCCTATAAACTGGGTGACGGAGAGGACCTGCCCCATATGGGATTTAAGGGTTTCCTCACCCTCGTGGAAGCCTACCGGCCCGCTTTTTTCGTCCACGGCCACGTCCATCTCTCCTACAATCCCACGGCAAAGCGTGTGCTCCGCTACCACGACACCACGGTCATCAACGCCTACGAGAAGTATTTGTTCGAAGTGGATAAAAAATAAAAGTAGAGAAAAATAAGAGAAAAGCCGCACCGATGCGGCTTTTCTCTTTAAAAAGAGTTCTTTATGAAATGATGGAGACTGATTTTACACAGCCACAGATCTCTTTGCCGCCACCTTCACGTTCTTATAAGGATCCGGACGGAACAGCATATAGAGCATTCCAATGAGTACGATAATGGCCACTGCAGTGCCCACACCGAAGGCTCCGCCCATGAGCACCGTGCCCAGCTGGTAAATCATCAGGCTCACCAGGTAAGCAAAGATGTTCTGGAACAGGATGGCAAACCAGAACCACTTTCTGGACTGCATCTGCTGTGCCATGGTGGCGATTGCCGCCAGGCAGGGGGAGTTTAACATGTTGAACACCAGGAAGGATACTGCTGCTGCCGTGTTGGGGAACCATGTGCGGATGGCCGCCGCAACGGTGGGAGCATCCTCAGAGGCCTCCTCAGCCACACCGGCCAGAATGCCGATGGTGGTAACAATGTTCTCCTTCGCGCTGAAACCGGAGATGGAAGCTGCCACCGGGGCAAATCCGTACTCGCCCACGCCCCAGCCCAAGGGATGGAACAGGGGAGCGATAAATCCGCCTACGACGCCCATCAAGCTGTCTGCGCTGTCCTCCACCATGCCGAAACCGTCAGCAGTAAATCCGAAGGTGGACAGAACCCACATTACCACGCAGGCCAGGAACAGGATGGTACCTGCCTTCTTGATAAAGCTGAACAGTCTCTCCCACACGTGGATGGCCACGGTGCGGATGGAGGGAATGTGGTAAGCCGGAAGCTCCATGACGAAGGGCGCCGCCTCTCCGGAGAAGGGCTTCGTCTTCTTCAACATGATGGCGGAGACCAGAACGGCCGCAACGCCGATCACATACATGATGAAAGCCCAGGATCCGGCATCGGAGTAATCTCCCGTAGCCCATCCGGTGATCAGTCCGCCCATGAGAGCGATAACCGGGAGCTTCGCGCCGCAGGGAACAAAGGTGGCTGTCATAATGGTCAGCCGTCTGTCGTTGTCATTTTCAATGGTTCTGGAAGCCATAATTCCGGGGATTCCACAGCCGGAGGAAATGAGCAGCGGGATAAAGGATTTGCCGGACAGTCCGAAGTGACGGAACACCCGGTCCATAACGAAGGCGATACGAACCATATATCCGCAGTCTTCCAGGATGGACAGGAAGATGAACAGGATCGCCATCTGGGGCAGGAAACCGAACACGGCTCCCAGGCCGCCGATGATGCCGTCTACGATCAGGCTGGTCACCAGATCCCCGGCGCCTGCGCCGGCCAGGGCAGCTGTCACAGCCTCCTGAATTCCGCCCACAAAGGTGTCATTGGCCCAGTCCGTACCCATAGTACCCACGGTGGACACAGACACATAATACACCAGCCACATCACCAGAGCGAAGATGGGAAGTCCCAGGATCCGGTTGGTGACGATCTGGTCGATCTTGTCGGAAGTGGACATCTTTCTGCCCGCCTTCTTCACCGTATTCTTGATCAGCTTAGTTATGTATACGTATCTCTCGTTGGTGATAATGCTCTCCGTGTCATCGTCGTGGGCAGTTTCCACTCTCTTGACCACAGCGTCCACCGTGCTCCTCGCGCTGGCAGGCAGAGCCAGCTGGACATTTACTTTCTCATCCTTCTCCAGAAGCTTGACGGCGAACCATCTCTTCTGCACCTCCGGCACGCTGTCGGGAAGACATCCCTCGATCTCGTCCACAGCCGCCTCCACGTCGTCGGCAAAGATCTTGTCTGGAACCTGGGCTCTGTTCGCCTTGGCCAGCTTTACCGCCTTCTCCACAACCTCTTTCAGGCCGGTCCTCTTGAGGGCGGAGGTCTCCACGATCTCGCAGCCCAGTGCCGCTCCCAGCTTCTTCGCATCAATCTTGTCCCCGGATTTCTTTAACAGGTCGCTCATGTTCAGGGCGATCACCACGGGAATTCCCACTTCCAGAACCTGGGTGGTCAGATACAGGTTTCTCTCAATGTTGGTAGCGTCCACCAGGTTGATCACTGCATCCGGCTTATCCTTCAGCAGGTAATCCCGGCTGACCACTTCCTCCAGTGTATAGGGGGACAGGGAGTAGATACCGGGAAGATCGGTGATAATGATCTCCTCTCCCTTTGAATCCTTTAACTTTCCTTCCTTTTTCTCGACAGTAACGCCGGGCCAGTTGCCCACGTACTGATTTGCTCCCGTCAGAGCATTGAACATGGTCGTCTTTCCGCAGTTGGGATTTCCGACCAAAGCAATTCTGATTGCCATAGAGCTTTCCTCCCTTTGTCAAAACTTACTTTTCTTCCACCAGGATGCTTTCCGCATCTGCTTTTCTCAGCGACAGCTCATATCCCCGGATGGTGATCTCCACCGGATCTCCGAGAGGCGCTACTTTTCTCACATAGATCTCACTGCCTTTGGTGATTCCCATGTCCATGATGCGGCGCTTGAACGCTCCTTCGCCAGTCAGTTTTGTCACCGTTACTGTCTTTCCAACAGCTACGTCGCGCAATGCCTTCTGCATAACTCATTTGCTCCTTTCTTTTCACAGGCTGCTGTTACCGCCTGTCAGGCTAGACCATGATACGGCTAGCCATCTCCCTGTTGATCGCCACTCTGGAATCCTTGACGTTCACAATCAGGTCACCGTGGATCTCAGAGATCACAGTCACTGTGCTTCCATCCACAAATCCCAGATTTGCCAGGAATCGTTTTACCTCATCCGAGCCCCCCACCCGTCTTACCACGGCGGAGTCCCCCGGTTTCATAAATGCTAACGGCATCATTCTATCCACCCTTCTTTTAATGATAATGAATATCATTTATCTTTTATCTTCGATTAGTATATTCTAACTGGAAATGATTGTCAATAGATTTTGAGAAAGATTTCCATTTTCTTTATTTTCTATAAATTTTTTATGAAGTCATCCTCGGATTTTCGCCGAAACGCCGGTTCTATTTTTGTCAATGTCTGTAAATTATAGAATTTTTCATATTTAATGCAAAAAAAGAGTGGATATACCGGCTTTTTTCTGCCAGTATATCCACCTGCTTTTTCTTACTATTTTTTAATTTTCCGCGCTTTTTACTGGGTTCTCAGCTCTGCTCCCATCTTCTTGCCCAGCTTCTTCATCACCTGGTTGGCGGCGCTCTCAATCTCCTGGGAGGTGAGAGTCTTCTCGCCGGATCCGATGGTCAGACGAATGGTCACGGATTTCTTGCCGTCGGGAATCTGTTTTCCCCGGTACTCATCCACAAAGGCAGCTTCCTTCAGGAGAGCGCTGGCCTTCTTCTGGCCCATAATAGCGTCGTAGATGTCTTCCCATGCGGCATCGGAGTCAAAGAGCATGGAAATATCGTAATCCGTCTCCGGATACTCCGCCAGATGGGTGAATTTGTTGGTTCTGGACTTCAGCGGCTTCAGCTTTGTGGCGTCCATCTCGAAGAGCATGACAGAAAGATTCTTGATGCCGCACTCCATGGATACTTTCTTCGCCACCAGGCCCATATCGCCGATCTTCTCCTCACCCAGGAACAGATTCAGCCACACCACATTGTCCGCCCATACCGGCTTCTCTTCCTTCCGGAAGGTGAACGCCCCCATATGGGTGTACCGGGGCATATACTCCAGAACGCCTTTGGCCTCCCGGAACAGCTCCGTGATGTCTTTCACGCTGCTGGCAAAGGCTCCGCCGATATGTCTGCGCTGCTCCGGCAGAGACTCGGTCTCATCGTAGGGGGAGGTGTAATTTCTGTCAAAGAACACCTGGGCCTCCTCGAAGATGGAGAAATCGTTGAAATACCGCTCATTTTTCACCACCGCCTCACAGAGATTGGGCAGCAGGGAGGAACGGATGCAGCTTAAATCCGGCGCCGGAGGCATGGAGAGCCGCAGCACGCCTGTGGTGTCCTGAAGAACGGCATTGACAAACACGTCGTTCATCCAGGGATAGGTATAAACTTCCTGCATTCCGCAGCGGATGGCCAGATACTCCTTAATATTCCGGATCAGATCCTGATCTCTCTGGTTGATGGCGCCCTCAAAGGTCGTGGTGAAGGATGTGGCCTCGAAATTGTCGTAGCCGTACATTCTGGCCACCTCTTCCATCACGTCATCCTTGATGGAAATGTCTCCGGTGGAACGCCAGGTGGGGGCCGTCACGTGCATGTTGTCGCCGTCAATGGCCACGTCAAATCCCAGCAGTTCCAGCTTGTTCCGGATCTCCTCATTGGTCAGATTCTTGCCCAGGCGCTTGGCCAGCCAGGTCAGGCTGACGTCAATCTCCGCCCGTTTCAGTTTCTTCACATACTGATCGCAGTAGCCGGTCACCTTCAGTTCCGGATAAAACTCATGAAAATACTTCATCGCAAGGGATACCGCCTGAACGCATCTCTCCGGGTCCACCGCTTTTTCATACCGGGATGATGCCTCCGTACGGAAATCGTATCTCTGGGTTGTTCTGCGGATTCCTGTAGCCTCAAAATTGGCTACCTCCAGAATCACCCGCTTCGTATCAGGCAGAATGGAGTCCTTCGCTCCTCCCATGACGCCGGCCAGGCCTACCGGACCCTCGGAGTCTGTAATCACCAGGTCGTCCGGGCAGAGGTTGAGTTCCTCGTCGTTTAAAAGGATCAGTTTCTCCCCTTCATTTGCCTGCCGAACCACAATATGATCTGTAATGTTGTCCGCGTCATAAGCATGGGTAGGATTGCCGGTGGCCAGCATCACATAGTTGGTGATATCCACCAGGGCATTGATGGGGCGCATACCCGCTTTCCAGATCCGGTTTCTCATCTGATAGGGAGATTCCTGAATCCCCACACCGGACATCTCCACGCCAATAAAACGGGCGCATCGCTCTGGAGATTGAATTTCCACCTTAAATTCATTTCCTGTCTCCGGCTCATAGGGTTTGAACTCCACCAGAGGCAGGTCGTAAAGGGCGGCAAGCTCTCTGGCAATTCCGTAGTGGCCCCACAGATCCGGGCGGTTGGTCATGGACTTGTTGTCGATCTCCAGCAGTACGTCGTCCATATCCAGAGCCTCCGCCAAAGGCGTGCCGGCGGGAACGTCAAAGGCAGACAGGTCCAGAATCTCCGCCTCCTGGGAAGCCGGGAACAGATCTCCCAGACCGATCTCATCGGAGGCGCAGATCATGCCGTAGGACTCCACACCCCGCAGCTTGGAGTTCTTGATCTCCACCGGTTCTCCCTCTCCGTGCCACCGCACGATGGCACCGGGACAGGACACGGCCACCCGCATTCCCTCTGACAGATTGATGCCGCCGCAGACGATGGTCTTCACATCGCCGCCGCCAATATCCACTTTGCACACTCTCAGCTTGTCCGCGTTGGGATGGGGCTCGATCTTCTCGATCACGCCTACCACCATATTATCGAAACGCCGTGCCAGGTATTCCACGTCCTCCACTTCCACAGTAGACATGGTCAGGTCGTACGCCAGTTTTTTCAGATCCATATCGTCCGGGATTTTTACATAATCCTTAATCCAAGATAATGACAATTTCATCTCTGTAATCCGCCTCTCTTCCTTATCTAAACTGCTTCAGAAATCTCAAATCCGCGCTGTGGAACAGTCTCACGTCGTCAACGCCGTAGCGCATCATCACCAGACGGTCCAGACCGATATTTACATAGAAACCGGTATACTCATCGGGATCCAGGCCGGCTGCCCGGAGCACGTTGGGATGGGGAGATCCGCCGGGCATTACCTCAATCCAGCCCACATGCTTGCAGACGCTGCAGCCCTTTCCGCCGCAGACCTGGCACTGCATGTCGATCTCAAATCCCGGCTCCACGAAGGGGAAGAAGCCGGAGCGCATTCTCACAGGCACATCCGTTCCGAATACCTTGTTCAGGATGCTCTTGATCATCACCTTTCCGGAGGTGAAAGTGATGTCCTTGTCCACGATCAGGGCCTCATACTGGAAGAACGCTCTCTCGTGATGGGCGTCCGTGGTCTCGTTGCGGTAAACCCGTCCCGGATATACAAAGCGGTACGGCGGTTTGTGGGTCTGCATATAACGGACGCTGCCGCCGGTCAGATGGGGACGGAGGCAGAGTTTCTCGTTGGTGCTGCCGCTGTCATGGCCCTCCAGCCAGTAGGTATCCATGCTCTCTCTGGCGGGATGATTGGGCGGGAAATTCAGTTTATCAAAGGCGTAAAGCTCGCTGGTGATCTCGTCCTCCTGGAAAATCTCAAATCCCATGGAGCGGAACGCGTCGTTTAAGTCGTAGCACATCTGGGTGATGGGATGAAGTCCTCCCTTCGGCGGCAGAATTCCTGGAACAGTGCAGTCAAAATCCGGGGACACCTCGGAAGCCTTTAACTTTAACTCCATTCTCTTGGCATCGATCAGCTCCGTCACCTGGTTCTTCGCCTGGTTCAGCAGCTTGCCCATCTCCGGGCGGAGAGCAGGATCCAGCTTCGGCATCTCCTTCATCATCATCGTGAGAGAACCCTGTTTGCCCACATAGGCGCTCTTTACGCTCTGCAGTTCGCTCTCGCTGGCCGCTGCAGAAATTTTGTTCTGTGCTTCTGATAAAATTTCATTGATTTTATCCTTCATTCCAATTCTCCTTTCTGGATTGAGGCAGGAAACCGCCCGGCTCATCTGCCGGAACCTTTTGCTTCGCGAATCCCGGGAAACAAAAAAAGACCCCGTCCCCAAAGGGACGAGGTCATCGCGGTACCACCCTAATTCCCGCCCGGAATCCGGACAGGCACTCTTCTATTTAACGCATAGATACGTCACAGCCTAGCGGGAGGAATCCTTTCAGCCGTGCGGCTCCGGCGGGAAATTCAGGATACTTACGGAACTTGGGGAAACTCGCAGCCGGTGATCTCCCCTCTCTGGAAAGAATGTAAGCCCTTACGTTTGTGCCTTCACTGCCTTTGTATATGGCGCACTTCCGTGGGGAAGCGCGAAATCTGTGTTCTATTGTATCCATCCGGCAGGAAAAAGTCAAGTACTTAATCAATTTTTGTCACCTGGCAGCTGCCGCAGCCCTCCATCCCATCTCATATTCTGTTTCCCCGGTGTCCTCATCCACGCCTTCCGCCGTAATCTGAAATCCTTCCCGCAGGTAGAAAGCCGCTGCCCTGCGGTTCTTTTCATATACTTTCAGCCTCAGGCTGCTTCGGATCTCTTTGCAGTGATCCACCAGCTGACGGCCGATGCCGGCTGACCGCCGGGAACCACTCACAAAAATTCCCTCGATATAATCTCCGTTCAGTCCCACAAAGCCCTGAATTCCGCCGGTGTCCTCCCAGACGTATACCTCCGCCAGGGGAAGCATCTCCTTTACCATCTGAAAATTCTCCTCCCAGTAGGATGCCGGGATAAAGCCGTGGGCCTCCCGGTTGGCCTCCAGCCAGATCTCGCTGACCCGTTCTGTGTCCGCCGGTTCCATTCTCCGGATCATTCCCGCTCTTCCTTTTTGTCTGCCGGAAAAGCCGCCCGGTAGATATCATCCTGTTCCGGCAGATGGGTGACATATCCCACCGGAATCCGGTTTCCCGTGGCCTCGATCACCTGCCTTGCCCCGTCCGGCCCGAAGGCGCCGCACAGCTCAATGCAGCCGATTCCCTCCCGGCACAGTTTTTCAGCCGCCTCACAGGCACCCTGGATACTGGATACGCCGATGATCCTGGCGCTCTCCCCGTGAATGGACGCCTGGTCCTTCACAGAATCATAATCCCCCATAATTAAAAATGCAAATTTCATATGTTTTTCCTTTCTTTCGCCTTCCATTGTCTCAAATACATTTCTCCTTCTTCTCTGGAGCAGAACACGTTCACTTCTCTGCCAACACCGTACTGTTCCAGCAGCCGACGGATCTCCGGCATCTGATCTTTCTGAAAATCCAGGATCCACTGACGGAATTCCGGATCCAACTCCGTTTCCACCCAGGGCAGATCCCCCCGCCTTTTCCCGATGCGGGAAATAGCCCCTTCCAGACACACCTCCAGGGGATAATCCAGCAGGAAGACGGTGTCGCTGGCTTCTAGGCGGACTTTCATGGTCCGCAGGTAATTGCCGTCCAGAATCCACTGGTCTCTTCTTGTGATCTCTCCCAGCCTTTCGTCAAATTCCTCCCTGCTCACATTGGTTCGGTCCGGCCGATGCCAGATCATATCCAGATAATAAAGAGGCAGACCGGTTTTCTCCTGCAGCTTCCTGGAAAACGTACTCTTTCCCGCCCCAGGACAGCCGATGACCATGACCCTTTTCATTTCTGTCTTCTACCTCCGTATTTCAAAGCTCTCTCCGCAGGTACACCATATCCCGCAGCAGCACTCCGCCCTCCCATATGGGATGGTCGTAATGATCTGTAAAAAAATTCTTTACCACATGGGACGGGGCAAAGCCGCAGGCTTTATAAAAGGGCAGGGTCAGAGGGCTGTCCCCTGTTCCCACCTGCAGAATCTGAAAGCGTCCCCGGAACCGGTCCGCCGCAAACTCCACCATCCGGCGGCCCAGCCCTCTGCCCTGCAGCTCCCGTCTCACCGCCAGATTCTTAATCTCCAGAACCCCTTTCCCCTCGTCCGTGACCACACAGACCGCCGCTGCCGGTCCGTCCCCGGAACGGTCCTTCATCACATACATCCAGCCCCGGTCCAGGTAGCGGTCGATCATATTCTCCTGTTCGTCTGCCAGCAGCAGAAGATCCAGATACTCCTTCCGGTTTTCGGAGACCTCTCCGATCACCCACTGGCCTTCTCCACCCATTACGCCTCTCCTTCACCGGCATGTTCCTGAAACAGCCGGTACAGAGTGAGATCTCCGTGAAGGAAGTCCAGAACGGCCTTTAACTCCTCCCCATTATCTTTTTTCTCCCCCTGCCGCACTGCCCGGATCAGAATGTTCTTCGGGGTGTGCTCCATGTCGATGAACTCCAGCAGCTGGGTCCGGTAGCCCTGGCCTTCCAAAATCTGGGCCCGGATGGCGTCGGTAAACAGGGCCGCAGTCCGCTCTTTGATGATTCCGTAGGAAAACAGCGGGGCCAGCAGCTCATTTTTCATCTGTCCGTTTAACTCATGCTGGCAGCAGGGAACGGACAGAATCACCTTGGCGCCCCATTTCACCGCCTTGTAAAGGGCGTAGTCCGTGGCCGTATCGCAGGCGTGAAGAGTCACTACCATATCGACCCGGTCCACCCCCTCATAGGAGGCGATATCTCCGTGATAAAAGCGGAGATGGTCAAAACCGTACCGTTCCGCCAGCAGGTTGCACCGGGCGATCACATCCTTTTTCAGATCCAGGCCGATGATCCGCACGGAATACCCCTTCAGCTCCTTCAAATAGTAGTACATGGCGAAGGTGAGGTAGGATTTGCCGCAGCCAAAGTCGATAATCACGTTCTCCCGGTTCCGGTCCAGCCTGGGCAGAATATCTTCAATAAACTCCAGGAACCGGTTGATCTGGCGGAACTTGTCGTACCGGGAGCGGACCACCTGTCCCTCTTTGGTCATCACTCCCAGATCCACCAGGAAGGGAACCGGGCGCCCCTCCTCCAGCACATACCGCTTTTTCCGGTTGTGGGCGAGAACCGCCGGCGCCGCCGGCGCTGCCGCCGCCATCTTCCGCTTTACTTTCACCGTCACCTTTCCCTTTTTGCTCACCAGAGCATGGACGGTGCCGGAGGCGGAGGAAAGCTCCATCTGCCTCATAATCCCGTCCAGCATCTCCGTCACATAGGCCGCCGCCCGGTCTCTGTCCATATTCCGGTGAAAAGCCTGGGTTCCCCGCTGCTCCTCCGCCTGGAACGCCAGCTCTCCCCGAAGCATTACCGGATGGATCCTCACCTTCTGCAGACCGTTTTTCTCCGCCGGTCCGCTTAAGATCAGCCGCTCCATCCTCTCGTTTAAAAATTCCTCCAGCGCCCCCGCAAGGGCCGCTCTGTCACGCTCTTCCATCGCTCTCTCCTCACCAGTTTTTTCTCAAAAGCTCCGGGAATGCCTCCAGATGGGCGTAGTCGTTGAACCGCTCCACCGTCACCTTTCCCGTCTTCTCCTCATACGCCAGCTCCGTAATGCTGCAGTTCTCCAGATTTTTCCCCAGAACCCGCCACCGGGCCGGGTCCATTCCCAGATAGTAAGCCGTCATACACCGGATCACTCCGCCGTGGGTGACCATGACCGCCCGGGAAAGTCCGCTGTGAAAAATTTCCTGAAACACCGGAAGGGCCCGCCGGATCACATCTCCGGCGCACTCCCCGCCGGGATAGGGCAGATCCCGCTCCATCTTCCTAAACTCTTTCTGGAACGCCTCAAATTTCTCATGGATCTCCTCATCCGTCAGGCCTTCCATCTCCCCGAAAGAGATCTCCCGGATCTCCCGGCGGATCTCCACGGGAACCGGGAGAAAACTGCGGATGATCTCCGCCGTCTCCTCCGCCCGCAGAAGATCGCTGGCAAAAATCTTTTCCGCACCGTATTCCTTCAGCCTGGCCCCGGCAAGCTCTGCCTGCCGCCTCCCCGCCTCATCCAAAGGCACGTTCACGTTGCACCGTCTGCTGTTTTGCCGCCCGTGGCGGATCAGATACAGTTTCATTTTCCTCCTCCTGAATATGGCCAGTTTATAAAAAAACTCCGGGCCCGTCTCCCCAGCCGAGTTCCCGGCGAGACAAAAGACTGGTCCGGAGCTGATATTTAATTCTTAAAGCTGTGAATGGGTGCCGGGATCCGTCCGCCTCTGGTCACAAACTTCTCGCAGGAGTAGGTGTTCACCGGCATCACCGGGGCGTAGCCTAAAAGGCCGCCGAACTCCACCGTGTCCCCCACGCCCTTTCCGATCACCGGAATGATCCGCACCGCCGTGGTCTTCTGGTTCACCATACCGATAGCCGCCTCATCAGCGATCACTCCGGCGATGGTGGTAGCCGGGGTGTCCCCCGGAACGGCGATCATATCCAGGCCCACGGAGCAGACGCAGGTCATGGCTTCCAGCTTCTCGATGGTGAGAGCTCCCAGACTGACAGCGTCGATCATGCCCTGATCCTCGCTCACCGGAATGAAAGCGCCGCTTAATCCGCCCACATAGGAGGATGCCATGACGCCGCCTTTTTTCACCTGATCGTTCAGCATGGCAAGAGCCGCCGTGGTTCCGGGTGCTCCCACCCGCTCCAGACCGATCTCCTCCAGGATCTCTGCCACGCTGTCCCCCACCGCCGGGGTGGGTGCCAGGGACAGGTCGATGATGCCGAAGGGCACGCCCAGACGCTTGGAAGCTTCCTGGGCCACCAGCTGGCCCACTCTCGTGATCTTGAACGCCGTCTTTTTAATGGTCTCGCAGAGCACCTCAAAGTTCTCTCCTCTGGCCTTCTCCAGAGCTACTTTCACCACTCCCGGACCGCTGACGCCCACGTTGATGACGGCGTCCGCCTCCGTCACCCCGTGGAAGGCTCCCGCCATAAAGGGATTGTCGTCCGGGGCATTGCAGAACACCACCAGCTTGGCGCAGCCTAAGGAATCCTGCTCCTTCGTGGCCTCCGCCGTAGCCTTCACCATCTCGCCCATGAGGCTGACCGCGTCCATATTAATGCCGGTCTTGGTGGATCCCACGTTGACGGAGCTGCACACCCGCTCCGTGCAGGCCAGAGCCTGGGGAATGGAGCGGATCAGGTTTTCATCCGCCTTCGTCATGCCCTTGCTCACCAGGGCAGAATATCCTCCCAGAAAGTTGACGCCCACCTCTTTGGCTGCCCGGTCCAGGGTCTTTGCGATGGTGACAAAATCCTCCGGCGTTCTGCAGGCCGCTCCTCCCACCAGGGAGATGGGAGTGACAGAAATCCGCTTATTGACAATGGGAATGCCAAACTCCCGCTCAATTTCCTCTCCAGTGGAGACCAGATTCTTTGCCAGGGACGTGATTTTCCTGTAAATCTTATCATTGACCTCGTCCAGATCGCTGCTGCAGCAGTCCAGCAGGCTGATGCCCAGGGTGATGGTTCTCACATCCAGCTTCTCCTGCTCGATCATATTGTTGGTCTCGATTACCTCAAACATATTCAACATAGCCGTTTACCGTCCTTTTCCCGTGATCAGATTCTGTGCATGCTGGTAAAGATCTCTTCCTTCTGGCATTTGATCTTCACGCCGATGGAATCTCCCAGTTTCTCAATCTCCTCCACCATGGCTCCGAAACGGTCTTCCACTTCCGTGATGTCCACGATCATCATCATGTTGAAATATCCCTGCACGATGGTCTGGGAAATATCCAGGATGTTCACATGGTTGTCCGCCAGGAAGGTGCAGACCTTTGCGATGATTCCCACAGTATCCTTGCCCACTACAGTGATGATTGCCTTGCTCATAGTTTTTTTCTCCTTTTTATATGTAAAGATTGGTCTCACAGGGTGATGATCTCCGACATGGAATCCCGGCCGGCCACCTCTATACAGAAATCTGTCCCCTTGTAGGGAGTGTCTCCCTGGGTGATCTCGCAGCGGACGCTCTCCAGAGCCAGCTCCGGATAATTGTTCTCCTTGCTCAGGTGCCCCAGCAGAACGGCCTTCAAGTGGTCGTGCAGAATGCAGTTTAACAGCTGTCCCGCCGTCTCGTTGGACAGATGGCCGTGATCCCCCATGATCCGCTGCTTCAGATAATAGGGATAGGGCCCCGTCTCCAGCATCCGCACATCGTGGTTGGACTCCAGCAGCAGGGCATCCAGCCCCTGGAGATGGTCAATGATATGCTGATCGTAGTGGCCCATGTCCGTGGCCACCGCCACCTGCTTCCTGCCCTGGGAAATGCGGTAGGCCACCGGGTTGGCTGCGTCGTGGTCAATGGAAAAGGGCAGCAGTTTCATATCCCCGATGGAAAACTCCACCTCCGGCAGAATGGGGTGAAACAGCTCCGCCGGCATTTTCCCCAGAGCGCTCATGGACTGAATCTCCTCCAGAGTCTCCTTCGTGCCGTAAATGGGGACCCCGTGCTTTCTGGCCAAAACTCCCAGCCCGCGCACATGGTCGGAATGCTCATGGGTGATCACAATTCCCGTCAGCTCGCTGCCCTTGATTCCGATCTCATTTAATCCCTGTTCAATCCGTTTATTGCTGATCCCGGCATCCACCAGGATATTGGCTTCATCCGTTCCCACATAGATGCAGTTGCCGCTGCTCCCGCTGGCTATGCTCACAAATCTCATGTCGTAAAACCTCTGTTCTCTAATCTGCTCCGGATCTGCTCCTTTACTTCCTCCAGGCTGCCGTTGTTGTCAATTTCAAAATCGCACAGCCTGCGGAACGCCTCATCGGAAAGCTGGCTCGCCATAATGCTCTCGCATTTTTCCCTGGTGTAGCCCCGCCCTTCCATCAGGCGGCGGATCCGGTTCTCTCTTGAAGTATAAACATACCACATTTCATCGTAAATGTCATGGATTTTTTCTCCGGGCAGGGCGGCTTCCACCACCGCCAGGGAAGCGCCCTCCTCCCCCGCTCTCCGAAGCCGCCGCCTCACCTCTTCCCAGACCATGGGATGGATGATGCCGTTTACCGTCTCCCTGGCCGCGGCGTCGGAAAAAATTCTGGCTGCCATGGCCTTTCGGTCTATGGTTCCGTCCAGAGCCAGGATGCCCGTTCCCAGAGCCTTCGTCACCTGCCGGAAACCATCCTGACCAGGCTCCATGAGCTCATGGGAAATATTGTCCGCCAGAAAAATCCTGGCGTTCCAGTCATTCTTTAAGATCTGGAGAACGCAGCTCTTTCCCGAGCCCACGCCTCCCGTCACTCCTATCACATAGGGAGTCTTTTCCTGTGCCACAGTCTCTCCTCCTTTTTTCGCCGGTGCCGTTTTTCCGGTCCTTATTTGGCGTCAAACCAGGAGCGGCCGGTCTTAGCCTCCACCTCCAGAGATACCTTCAGATCGGCGGCGTGCTTCATCTTGTCTTCCAGAATCCGCACCACTTCCTCAGCCTCGCTCTCCCTGGCCTCCACCAGAAGCTCGTCGTGAACCTGAAGCACGATCCGGGACTCCATATTCCGCCGCCGCAGTTCCCGGTCCACCGCCACCATGGCGATCTTCATAATGTCCGCCGCAGTTCCCTGAATGGGGGAATTCATGGCCACCCGCTCGCCGAAAGCCCTGGTTCTGGGAGATTTCAACTCTGGAATAGGTCTCCGTCTTCCAAACAGGGTGGTGACATATCCCTGTTCCTTTGCCTGCTCCACCAGGCCGTCCAGGAACTTTTTCACCCCCGGATAAGTTTCAAAATATTTCTCAATATATTCCATGGCCTCTTTCCTGGAGATACTTAAGCCCTCACTGAGGCCGAAGGCGCTGATTCCGTACACGATGCCGAAGTTCACCGCCTTGGCGTTGCGCCGCTGAAGGGGAGTCACCTGATCCAGGGGGATGTGGAACACCTGGGAGGCGGTGATGGCGTGAATATCCTGGGCTTCCCGGTATGCCTCGATAAGCCTCTCATCCCCGGACATGTGGGCCAGGATTCTCAGCTCAATCTGAGAATAGTCCGCATCCACAAAGGTGCAGCCCTCCTTCGCCACAAATACCTTCCGGATCTCCCGCCCCAGCTCCATGCGGACGGGAATGTTCTGCAGGTTGGGCTCCGTGCTGCTGATCCGTCCGGTGGCGGTGATGGTCTGATTGAATTTTCCGTGAATTCTTCCGTCCGGCCCGATGTAGGCAGCCAGCCCCTCCGCGTAAGTGGAATTTAATTTCGTCAGCTGGCGGTAGTCCAGGACCATCTGCACCACCGGGCAGTCCGGAGCCAGCTTCTCCAGCACATCCGCCGCCGTGGAGTATCCCGTCTTCGTCTTCTTGCCGCCTTTCAGCTTCATTTTCTCAAACAGAATTTCTCCCAGCTGCTTGGGGGAATTGATGTTGAATTCCTCGCCCACCTGGTCGTAAATCTCTTTTTCCAGCTTCTCAATGCGCACCTTCAGCCGGTCCCCGTATTCCTTCAGCTCCTTCTGCTCCACGTGGATGCCTTCCGCTTCCATATGATACAGACTGTAGATCAGAGGCATTTCAATATCCGCAAACAGGGCCTGCATCCCTGTCTCATTCAGCTGTTCCTTCAGGACCGGGCCCGCTTTCCAGGCGATGCAGCCCATGTAGCAGGCACAGGCCATTCCCTTCTCCTCCCCTGAGCGGATGGCCTCCGCCAGGGACGCCTTTCCCAGCAGGTCCGCCCGGGAGGGCACCGTCATCCCCAGGTAATCCCTGGCCAGATCATCGTAGGCGTAGCTGTCCTTCAGAGGATTTAACAGGTAGGCGGCCACTCCGGCGTCAAATACCGGGGCGTCATCCTCCAGCCCCAGTCTGGGAAGCTGTTCCTTCAGGTCCATGACCCAGGTCTCCCCGCACCGGCAGAGTTCCGCCGCCGCCTCTTCCAGCCACTGGGAAGAAATTTCTCCGCCTGCCTTCAGACAGAAAATCTGATCCGGTCCGAAGCAGAGAGCCAGAGCAGCCCCCTCTTTTCCCGGCCCGGCGGCCTTTTTCCCCACTTCCAGGGTGCCGTCCGCCCCGGAGAAAAAGGACAGCTGTTCTTCCTGCTCCTTTGCATCCCCCAGAATCAGCTGAAGACCTCTCCGCTCCGCCTGCTTCGCCTCCCGGACCAGGGCCTCCGCCTCCTTTTGATTTTCCACCAGACGGAACCGGGATTCCACGGAGACCTCCCCCCTGGCGCCGTCCCCGAACCTGGTGAGGATGGACTTAAATTCCAGGCGCTTCATATACTGATAGGCTTCCGGGGTATAGAGATCTCCCACCTCCGCGTCCTCGTAGGAGAATTCCACCGGGGCATCGATGCAGATGGTTGCCAGCTCCTTGCTCATCTGGGCCATGTCGTAGTGTTCTTCCAGAGCCTTCTTCGCCCGGGGCGGCTTGATCTCCTCCAGGTGGGCGTAGGCGTTTTCAATGCTCCCGTAAGCCGCGATAATAGCCGTCGCCGTCTTCTCCCCGATGGAGGGAACCCCCGGAATGTTGTCGGAGCTGTCCCCCATGAGCGCCTTCACGTCGATAAACTCCTGGGGCGTCACCTGATACTCCCGCTTCACATCCTCCGGATAGTAATCGTGGACCTCTGTGGTTCCCCGGCTGGTTTTCGGAATCCGGATTTTTATTTTCTCATCCGCCAGCTGCAGCAGATCCCGGTCCCCGGATACCACGGAGACCTCCACGCCCTGGCCCGCCATCCGTTTTGCCACCGTTCCCAGAATATCGTCTGCCTCATATCCGGCCAGAGTCAGAATGGGGATCCCCATGGCTTTCAGCACCTCCTGCATCAGGGGCACCTGCTCTCTCAGCTCCTCCGGCATGGGTTTTCTCGTCCCTTTATAGTCGGAATACATATTGTGGCGGAAGGTGGGCTCCTTTCGGTCAAAGGCCACCGCCAGATGGTCGCACTGCTCTTCCTCCAGGATCTTGAACATAATATTCAAAAATCCATACACTGCATTGGTATGGATTCCTTCGGAATTGGTGAGATTCGGCACCCCGTAAAAAGCCCGGTTCAGGATGCTGTGGCCGTCGATTAATACTAATTTTTCCATTCTGTTCTCCTATCTGCAATCACAGGGTCAAAACATTCCCGCCTGCCACCAGATCCTCATCTGCAGAAGGAACATGACCGTCAGGCTGAGAGCGCTTAAGGTGCCGAACACGTACCGGAGCACGGTGAGGACATGCACATGGCGGACGTGGTCCCAGGACTGTTCCAGAGTCCGTTTCAGGGCACCCGGGATATCGTAGGTCCCGTTGTCGTCATCCAGCTGGCGCAGGCCGTAATCCACAGTAAAATAGATCTCCAGCTCCTCTCTGCAGTCGGGACATCCCTTCACATGGAGCAGAAAGGCCTCCAGATCCTCATCTGAAAGCTGGTGATTGATATAGGGCATGACCATCTGCTGCGCTTCCCTGCATGTCATGTCGGCATCCTCCTCCCATTTTCATCTTTCCCTATCATACAACAGATCATCCCCGTTTTCAACCTCCGGGAAAAAACGGAAGCCGGCCTGGGGAAAAATGAAAGCCGGTCCAGGAACGTGAAAGAAGGCAGGTTCTGCCCGTTTTTTGCAAAACCTGCCCTCTCATTCTTTTATTGTTTATCCGGAGACGGAGGATTCTCCCTTCAGCCTTCCGGTTCTGTACTCTACCAGCTTGGTAAACAAAATTTCCATAATAATGAACATCCTTGTCATGGACTCAAAATTGGTGTTCTCCAGCAAAGCGATCTCCTCAATGTCCACAAACAGATTAATGGTGCTCATCTTCGCCAAAGTATTGTTCCCATATCTGGTCAAGGAGATGGATGGGATCCCGCGGCCATCAAGCCAGGTCATCACATCCGCCAGAACACTGCTCTCCCCTGATTTGGAGACGATCAGAATCACATCGTCTTCCGTCAGCAGCTTCGCCGTTTTTCGTAGTTCCCCCTCCCCAGGAATGTCTTGGACCAGAATATTCAGGGACAACATCATCCGCCTGAACTCGCTGCACACTGCCTTTTGGGCCATCCCTGTGCCGTAGGTAAAAATGCGTTTCGACTCCGTCAGCAGCCCGCATACTTTGTCATATTTCTGTTCCCGGAAATGCTGGATCGCCCGGATATTCATATCGCAGACCATATCTGCGAAATGCTCCGGCGTGTCCCGGATCTCCTCCAGCTCCCACCTCAGGTGAACCTTCAGCTCGCTGTATCCGGCCAAACCCAGCTTCTGGGCAAACCGCATCACCGTGCTCCGAGACACGCTGCAGGCTTCCGCTAGAGCCTCTATGGACATATTGGCGCATTTTTCCTTATGTTTATAAATATACCGCCAAATGATCAAATCGTTGGGATTCAGGCTGTCGTAGTGTTTACTGATCAGAGCCTCAAGTTTCATGATGTACATCCCCTTCTTTATCTATCTGGTTTCCATCATATCATAGAACCTTTCGTCTCTCCAGCATTTTCTTTTTCTCAGCCAGATCAAATCCCACCTGCATTTAGTGAAGCTCCGGCCAGTAATCTTTGTTGGCCTCTATCAGCTCATCCAGAATCTGCTTGGCAACCTTGGCCCCGGGAACTGTCTTACTCAGGGTGATGGCCTGCCACAGCTTCTGATAGGAGTGTTCGATCCAAGCATCCACCGTCAGCTTCTCCACTGCCACCTGCTGCTCCATCAACCCCTTCTGGAACTGGGGAATCCTTCCCATGGTCAGGGGCTCTGGTCCGTCGCTGCCCACCAGACAGGGAATCTCCACCATGGCATCCTCATCGAAGTTGACAATCGCCCCGTTGTTGGGAACGATCAGAAGCATCCGTTCCTTTGTATTGAAGGCCAATGCGCAGGCCAGATCCACGATGAAGGTAGCATGGGCTCCTGTGGCGAAATTGCACCCTTCTGCGCTTCCCTTTTCGATAATCTCCCGACAGGTACCGAATACTTCTTTTTCTCTGGAGTCCATGACCTCGTTGGCCCTGGTGTATTCCTTATTAGAGTGGGCTACCACCTCGTCCTGAAGCAGGTAATACTTTAAGTAGGTGTTGGGTAAAGTATCCGGATCTAAAGCGTATACATCCTTTGCCATCAGGTAAGTATCCTTCCAGCTCTGGGCTCTGTGCTGGTAGTCCTCCGTCTCCTTCGCGTAGCCCTTCTCCTTCACAAATGCCTTTAATTCCGGCATCAGATCTTTTCCCGATTTATCCGTAATGCTGGTCCACCAGCCGAAGTGGTTCAGCCCGTAATAGCGGACGATCATCTCTTTTCGGGATTCCAGGTTCAGAATGTTAGCCATAATATTTTCCAGGGCCACCGGCATATCGCAAATGTTGATGATTTTGGAATTGGGGCGGAGTCTTCTAGTGGCTTCCGCCACAATGGCCGCCGGGTTGGAATAATTTAACATCCAGGCGTTGGGGGAATATTTTTCCATGTAGTCCAGAATCTCCAGAACGCCTCCGATAGAGCGCATGCCGTATGCGATGCCGCCGGGTCCGCAGGTCTCCTGCCCTACCACATTGTACTTTAACGGAATCTTCTCATCCTTTTCCCTCATGGCGTACAGCCCCACTCGGATGTGGGCGAATACAAAATCAATTCCGGTAAAGGCTTCCTCCGGATCCGTAGTGTAGGAGAACTTCACTTCCGGATGGCGTTCTCTCAGCAGAATCTCCATGGCCTTTCCGATGGGCTCCTGTCTGGATGCCAGATTGTCATACAGTTTGATGGTCCCCACGGGGAATCTCTCGCATTCCTCCATCAGCATCAGAATAATTCCCGGCGTATATGTGCTTCCGCCTCCCGCAATGGTAATGTTAAATTTTCTTCTCATACAAATCTCCTCCTACTTCCTGTTCCTGCAGCAGTTTTTCAAACTCCTCCCGGACCGTGGGCACCGAGAGCCCGACGATCACCTGAAGGGCATTTCCATTTTTCACAAGGCCATGGGCCCCGTTCTGTTTAAAATACTCTGTTTCCTTCACCAGAGCCGCGTTCTTCACCGACACTCTGAGTCTGGTGGCACAGTTGGTCACATCAATAATGTTGTCCTTTCCGCCCAATCCAATAAGATAGGCCTCCGCCGCCGTGCGGTCTTTACTTTCTCCTCCGGACCCCTTTTTCTCTGATTCCTTCGCCGTTTTCTCCCGATAATCCTGTTTTGTGTACAGACGGCTTTCCTCTCCGTCCGCTTCTCTTCCCGGCGTCTTAAGATCCAACTTCAGGATCAGGAAACGGAACACTACAAAATAGATTCCGGAAAATACCAGGCCAATTCCGATCTGCAAAAGGTAACTGGTCCAATGGGAAGCCCATAGAGGAATCCAGTTCAGCGCCGCATTCTGGATCAGTCCCAGGCTGAAGTCTCCGCTGATTCCGCAGGCAAAGGTGATTGCGGACATCAATCCCGCGAGAATGGAATGAACCACGTATAGAATCGGTGCGACAAACAAGAATGTGAACTCCAGAGGCTCCGTGATTCCCGTGAACATGGCGGTGATCCACACCGGGATTAGAAGAGCCAACACTTTTTTTCTGCGCTCCGGACGGGCTGTAGCGTAGAAGGCTGCGCAGACGCCAAGAGGAGCAAACATTTTGCTCATTCCCGTGAGAGCAAATCCGCCCTGGGGGAACAGGGATGCCAGAGAACCCTGGGCTGTTGCAAATTCCGGCAGATGGGCAACCCAGAACGCCTTGATTCCACCGTCCACCACGGCCGAGTCATACAGGAACGGGGCATACACAAAATGGTGAAGTCCGAAAGGAATCAGGAACCGTTCCAGGGAGGTGTAAAGTCCCACTCCCAGGACTCCCGTGCTTGCCAGAAACTGCTGCAGTCCCGCGATCACATCCTGCACATGGGGCCACACAAAGCAGGCAAGCACTGACACCGGCAGCATGACCACAAATCCCAGCAGAACCACAAAGGGAGAACCCTTGAATGTTTCTATGTACTGGGGCATCTCCGTGTCAAAGAAACGGTTGTGCAGAGCCACGCTGATGCCGGAAATGATCAGGGCTCCCACCATACCCATATCCAAGGTTTTCACGCTGGCCACCGTTGCCAATCCGCTGGTTCTAGCTGTGGATTCAAAGTCTACTCCGAAAACCGGTCCCCAGTATTGAAGAATGGTACTGGTCAGGTAGAGGAAAATGGCATAGATCACAAATGCCTCCAGACAGGCCCTCGCCTGCTGTTTCTTTGCCAGAGACACCGGCAGGCCAATGGCAAACAGCAGCGGCATCTGCTTGAATACGGTGTTAGCTCCGTTGTAAATCACATCCCACACCTGGTACCACGTGGTTCCCGGATCCGCCATAGATCCGAAAACCAGATTGTTTTTAAACAGCGTGGCAAAGCCAACTATGATACCGAACACGGCAAAAAACAGTACCGGAGTAAACATCGCTCCGCCAAACCGCTGAACTTTCTGCATGATGCTAGATTTCTTATCAGTCATCGTTCTAATATCCCCCTGTTAATTTTCTCAAGTGACTAACCGGTCTATCATCTCGGGTACATAATACAAATTTTCTCGCGTCAAAGCAATATTTTTTGTGCACTTTGGTGCATTTCACATTTCCAGGTATCATTCACAAAGTCTGTGAATCGTACCAAGAAGTGAATTGGGGGACGAATTTTCCTATAAAACCTCCGAATCCGCTAACGCGGACACCACAAACCTTGAAAGCCTTCGGATCGCTCCGTGCTATTCACTCATGCAATCCGGCCTATCGGTCTTCTTGCTCATACAGATTAGTGTCTCTAAAGCATAGACGGCCCGGCCTGCAAGCAGCCGTTCCACATCTGCCTTGAGACTGGGCTTTTAAAGTAAAAAAAAATCCCGTGTTTTCTCTAAAATAAACACGAGATCTTTATCACTGCCGGCTGCGGGACTTGAACCCGCACGGTGTCGCCACCAATGGATTTTGAGTCCACCTCGTCTGCCATTCCGACAAGCCGGCTTCCAATGATCAACAAAAAATATCTTATCAGAAACAAATTAAAAAAGCAATAGTTTTCGTAAACATTTCAAACGAAAATACCTTATGCCGGCAGTGTATGATAAGAAGGTCAATCATTGTTTAAATTTCTCATCCCACTCCCTTCTGCTTTCTGCAGGACTCCAGGACACGCTCCAGCTCCAGCTCCGCTTCCAGCTGCTGTCCCTCCTCTCCCAGAACCACCGCCGTCAGGCAGACATTTCTGTTTCCGTCCAGTCCCAGGCTCACCGTCACCTTCATACCGCTGTCTAAAAAGGTCAGCATCCCCTTTTCTTCCATCTCCCCGCAGGAAATCCCCCAGTCCAGATACAGATCTTTTTTCAGCTGTTCAAAGTTCCATCCCGGCTCCCTCAACAGAAGGGAGCTCTCCGCGGAGGCCGTGGTCTCCATCTCCCGGCTGACCGTTCCGGCCCCATCCACAGCCACCTTCTGCTCTCCGGTTTCAGTTTCAAACACCAGGCCCAGAGTGTGATCCGGATACAGCTCCAGAAGGCACAGCTCCCCGTCTCCGGCTCCGTTTTCCGCCAGGGCTTTCCGTCCCTCCCCTTCCATCTCCGGCAGGGCCCCGAGAATCCTGCGCAGCTCTTCCGGCTTCCACTTGGATACGGCGGCCTCATTCATGTAAAACGCGCCCGTCAGTTCCCGGTCCCCGTTCAGGCAGCAGAACCCGCAGTAGGGTTCATCCCCATCCCAGATCTCCGGTTTCAGCACCGACATCACCCCTTCCAGCCCCGCCCGGTCGCAGACCAGGCCGTCCGTCGCTTCCAGCCGGCATTTCTCCAGCAGGCTGCCCTGCTCTCCGGCCCGGGCGCTCATGTTCCGGATTCTTGTTTTTTCCATAGCCTCCAGACTGTCTCCCGCCAGAATCATCTGTTCCAGCCGGTCCCAGTCTTCCGGGAAGCCGCCGGCCGGCCGGCCTTTTTCCACCGCATCCAGGGCTTTCTGCTGCTCCCCGGCGAAGCTGTAAAGCTCTGCCAGAAGGTGCCAGGCTTCCGGCCGCCCTTCCTCCTGTCCCACGCTGCTCTCCGCGTAAGAAAGGGCTTCCTCCGGCCGGCCACAGTACATGGCGGCCAAAGCCATAAGATAGAGAGATTCTCCTTCGGCCGACTCTTCTCCTCCGGCCCTCCCCAGCCACTGGGCTGCCATGTAGTAGTGTTCATAGTCTCCCAGAGCGCAGCAGCCTCTGGCCATCCACAGGGCCAATTCCCTGTCATTTCCGGCAAAAGCCAGGCCCCCCAGCCCGTCTCCGCCGCTCAGGCGCTTGTTCAGGTAATGGACCAGGCTTCCGCCCTTCCTGCCGTTTTGGAATCCGATCCGCGCCAGCACCTCTCTGTCGTCACTGTCCAGAAAACCCATACTATTTTCTTCCTCCTTCTCCTTTTATTACAGCCATTATACTATGGCCCATGTCCTCAGACTTTACGATTTTTATAATTTATCCTTAAAAAGCATTCGGCCTCCGCGAAAGCAGTAGAAAAATCCCGCTTTTTGGTATATAATGAGCTCAAATCAAGAAAGGAGACTCTGCCTATGAAGCGTTCTCTTATCATTCCTGTTTTCCTGCTGTCCGGCATGTGTCTGGCAGCCGGATGCGGTTCCAAAAACAATGTAGATCTGTCCAGCTCCCACACTACGGGGGCAGAAACCATGGCTTCCTCAGAAGAAACGGAAGCGGAGACAGGGACAACAGCCGAGGAATCCTCCCAGGCGGAGGGAAATACCCGCCCGGATTCCTCCAAAGGCCTGTCCACCTCCCTGGAGACCTACACCTCCGGAAAGGTGTCCATACAGTATCCCGTGGTCTCCGGTTTAAACAGCAGCGAAACGGAGGATGCCGTCAATGACCTGCTGAAAAATAATGCCCTGTCCATCATTGACGCCCAGGACTTAAACGAGGCGGACGACAGCCTGACGGTCCGCTGTCAGATCGTATCCGCGGACCGTCAGCGGCTCACTGCAGTCTATACGGGACAGCTCTCCGCAGCGGGAGCTGCCTACTCCACAGCTGTGTTTTACACCAACACCGTTGACATGGATCAGGCTTCAGACGTGGGATTTACCACCTATGCGGAGCCGTCCACCATGGCCGGATATGTCATGTCTGACGGCTGCCAGTTTGAAGGTCTGGATGCCGACGGAGAGGCCGCAGTCAAGGAGTATATCGCCTCCCAGTCCATGGATTATTACACTCAGCTTTTCCGCCAGGCGGATTTCCCCATTAAAGGAGAAACCTTCCCGGAAAGCTTCAGCTACGAAAAAGAAGGGGATATCTACTTTTCCATCCCCGTTCCCCACGCTCTGGGGGACTACGCCCTCGTGGCCTTTACACCGGAAACCAAATAGAGAAAGGAATATACCATGGAAAATGTAACTGTACTCAATCATCCGCTGATCCAGCACAAGATCTCCATTCTCAGGGACAAAAACACAGGGACCAATGAGTTCCGCGCCCTGGTGGAGGAGATCGCCATGCTCATGGGCTACGAAGCCCTGAGAGATCTTCCGCTGCAGGACGTGAAGGTGGAAACTCCCATCGAAACCTGCATGACCCCTATGATTGCCGGCAAAAAGCTGGCGGTAGTTCCCATTCTCCGGGCGGGACTGGGGATGGTAAACGGAATCCTCGCCCTGGTTCCCTCCGCAAAGGTAGGTCACATCGGCCTCTACCGGGACGAAGTCACCCACGAACCCCACGAGTACTACTGCAAGCTGCCGGATCCCATTGAACTGCGGACCATCGTGGTCACCGATCCCATGCTGGCCACCGGCGGTTCTGCCGTGGCCGCCGTCAATTTCATCAAAGAACACGGCGGAAAGAAGATCAAATTCATGTCTATCATCGCAGCTCCCGAAGGGCTGGAGCGTCTCCGCAAGGCCCATCCGGACATTCAGATCTACGTGGGCCATGTGGACCGCTGCCTCAACGAAAACGCCTACATCTGTCCCGGCCTGGGAGATGCCGGCGACCGGATCTTTGGAACCAAATAAAACAGACCAGACTGGAAGAGCTTTTCCCACTCTCTGAAGAGAATGACGAAAAGCTCTTCTTTTCTGTTGCGGAAGACCGGTTAAAACTCCTGCGAAATTCCTTTCAGCTCCGGAAACATTTCTATGCTCCGACCGAGAATGCCGTTCATACCCGCCAGGGCGATCCCATAATTGGTGAAGGGAACTCCCTGGGCCTTTGCCCGGTCTCTCCGAAACTCCACTTCCCGCTCGTTGAGCATACAGCCGCCGCAGTGGATCACCAGGCGGAAGGGGCTTAAATCCTCCGGAAATTCCCGGCCGGAGGAAGTGGAAATCTCCAGATCCTTTCCCGTAGTCTTTTTCAGCAGGCGGGGAATTTTCACTGTGCCGATGTCGTTGCACTGGCGGTGATGGGTGCAGCCCTCGGAAATCAGCACCCGGTCCCCATCTCTCAGCTTCCGGATGGCTGCGGCCCCCCGGACCGCATCTGTGAGAAATCCCTTGTAACGGGCCATGAGAATGGAAAATGAGGTGAGGGGCACCTCTCTGGGAACCAGATCTTTCACCTTCCCGAAGGCCTGACTGTCCGTGATCACCAGATCCGGCAGGCTGGAAGTGCGGATCAGTTTCTCCATCAGCTCTCCCAGCTCCGTATCCCTGGTGGTTATGGCGAAGGCCCCGGAATCCAGAATATCCCGGATCGCCTGCTGCTGAGGCAGAATGATCCGTCCCTTCGGCGCCGATTCATCAATGGGAATCACCAGAACCGCCGTCTGGCCCTGGGTGAGAAGACCTCCCAGAAGTCCTTTGTTCTCCCGCCCTTCCCGATCTTTTAAGGCAGTCTCCGCAATCTTTTCCTTCAGCTCCCGAATGCCCGCTCCCGTCACCGCGCTGACTCCCAGGACTGGAGTTCCCCCAAGGCGCGGATCGGAGGCCAGGCTCTCCGCCTTCGGTCCGTCTCCCGCTTCATTCGCCAGATCCGCTTTATTCCACGCCACCAGGAAGGGAATCTTCCTCTCCTGGAACATGCGGACCAGCTCCCACTCCCTGTCGGTCATTCCTCTCTCTCCGTCCACCACCAGCACGGCGCAGTCCGTCCTTCCCAGAGTCTCCGCAGTCTTCTTCACCCGCAGCTCTCCCAGTTCCCCCTCGTCATCGGAACCGGGAGTGTCCATGATCACCACCGGGCCCAGGGGCAGAAGCTCCATGGACTTGTAAACCGGATCGGTGGTCGTCCCCTTCACCGGAGAGACCACTGACAGCTCCTGACCGGTCACCGCATTGACCAGGCTGGATTTTCCCGCATTCCTGCGCCCGAAAAAGCCGATATGCACCCGCTCGGCCGACGGTGTATCATTCAATCCCATTTTCTATTCCTCCTTGTCGTCCTCTCCGCTGTCCATAAGACTGTCGCCCCGGTCCACCGCCACCGCAAACCCGATGGAGCCCATCTCCTTCTTTAAAAGATCCAGATGTTCCGCAGCCTCAGAGCCGCCGGACAGCTTGTTGTCATACAGCATGTACTTTTTTCTCACCCCCGCGGGGGACAGATTTGGCATCACCACGTTGGCTCCTGCCAGCACTCCCAGCTTCCGTCCCCCTTCCTCCGCAGTTCCCAGAGCCGTGGTGGCCGGGAGCAGCACCTGAGGAAGCATAAGGCGGATAATAGACAGAAGGTAGACCGTCAGCTCTGCCGTCCCGCTCTTCTCATCTCTGAACGGAGTGTCTTTGTGGGAGAGAAATGGGCCGATCCCGATCATATGGGGGCGGAATTCCTTCATAAACCGCAGATCCGCCACCAGATCTTCCAGGGTCTGGCCTGGAGACTGTACCATCATGCCGCAGCCTGTCTGATACCCGATGTCCTTCAGATCCCGGAGGCACTGCATCCGGTGGTCAAAACTCATCTCCCGGGGATGAAGCATTTCATAGTGGCTCTTCACCGCCGTCTCATGGCGGAGCAGATACCGGTCTGCGCCGGCCGCAAACAGAGCCTCATAGCTCTCCCGGCTCCGCTCCCCCACGGAGAGAGTGATGGCGCAGTCCGGAAATTCCCGGCGGATGGCCCTCACCAGATGTTCCAGCCGGTCCTGGCTGTACCAGGGATCCTCTCCACCCTGGAGCACAAAGGTGCGAAACCCCAGCCCGTACCCTTCCCGGCAGCACTCCAGAATCTCCTCCTCACTCAGGCGGTAGCGCTGTGCATGTTCATTTTCCCGGCGGATTCCGCAGTAATAGCAGTTGTTTCTGCAGTAATTGGTAAATTCAATCAGTCCCCGGATATAGATCTTCCTCCCGTAAACCCGGTCCCTCACCTCCCCCGCCAGCTGGCGCAGACGTTCTGCGGACGCCCCGTTCCGGTCCCGGATCAGCTCCAGGAGCTCTCCATCGGAGAGATCCCCCTCCCCGGCCAGCTTTTCCGCCAGATAAACCGTCCGTTCTTTCGTGTTCAGATTCATGTTCCTTCTCCCCTCTGTTTCTCCCAAAAATGCAGGAAGTCCCTGCGCCGCCGTCTTCTCTGACAGCCGCGCAGGGACAGCATCTTACTGTTTCTCCACGATCTCGCCCTGCTTCTTATAGATGGAATCCGCGTTTACGCAGCCGCGCACGCTGGACAGGGGATATACATTGGAATTCCTGCCGATGATGGTACCGGGATTGAGCACGCTGTTGCAGCCGATCTCCGCTCCGTCTCCCACCATAGCTCCGAATTTCTTCAGGCCGGTCTCAATGTCGCCGTCCTCCCCGTGAACTTTCACCAGAGTCTTGTCAGACTTCACATTGGAGGTGAGGGCGCCTGCTCCGAAATGGGCCCTGCTTCCCAGGATAGAGTCTCCAATGTAGTTGAAATGAGGCACCTGAACCCGGTCAAACAGGATGGCGTTCTTGATCTCTGTGGAATTTCCGATGACACAGCCGCCTCCGATGATCACATTGCCCCGCAGGAAGGCGCCGGTGCGGATCTCCGTGTCAGGACAGATGAGCAGCGGTCCCTTGATGGCTGCTGTCGGCGGCAGCTTCACCGTCTTGTGAACGTACATATTCTTGCCGATGAGCTGATACTCTCCGGCGGGAAGGATCTTCGCGATCTCCTCGATGATCTCGCCGATGTGGGGAAGCACTTCCCACGGATACGTGTATTTCTCCAGCCATTTGCGGCTGATGGTATTGGTCAGGTCATACAGCGCCTGGATGGTCATTTCTTCTTTTTTCATGATTTCTCTCCTTACTTCCCGGGATCCGGCGGCAGCTTTTGGCTGCCTGAGCGTCCCCCATTACTTTTTATAATTGACAGCGGCGGCGTCAAACGCCGTGCGCAGATCATACTGATTTCTCAATTTTAACACATAATAGGTCCTTCCGGCTACAAATTTTTCTAATTTTTCCATATATTCATCGGAAGTGATGGTTCCCTCCGCCACATAGGTCAGCCCTTTCTCCCAGCTGGCCGTCAGTTCCGGATTTAAAAGCTGGCGGATGGAGGCGTTCACCGTGTCAAACACCATCTCCCCCAGAAGCGTGGGGGTGATCACCTGGGTTTTTCCGTTCAGCGCCAGATATTTGATATTGACCAGCTTTTTCAGGATCTCAGCCCTGGTGGCGCTGGTTCCGATGCCGCTTCCCTTGATCTGGGCCCGCAGCTCCTCATCTTCGATGAGCTGACCCGCGTTTTCCATGGCCAGAATCATGGAACCTGATGTGTAGCGCTTCGGCGGGGAGGTCTCCCCCTCTTTGATGGCCAGTCCCTTTAACGGCAGCACTGCCCCCTTCTTCAGGGAATGAAGCCTCTCCAGAAACGCGGGATCGCTGGCCTGCACCGTCTCATCGTCCTTATCCTGCCCGTCCTTCTTTTTTCTGCCGGGCACCGCCGCCACTTTCAAATATCCCTCATCCACCAGCACCCGGTAGCTGGCGAAAAAGGTCTCCCCGTGCTCTCCCTCTTTCATCTGGATCTCCAGGCTGAATTTCTGGTACACCGCCGGAGGATAAAATATACTTAAGAAACGGCGGACGATCACCTGATAAACGGATGCGGACAGTCCCTTCAGACTGCGCAGGGCCCCCAGGCCCTGGCCGGTGGGAATGATGGCATAGTGGTCTGTAATCTGCTTGTCATTGACATATCTGGTTTTTGCCAGGCCCTGGTAAGCTCCCTTTTCCAGAATCTCCCCGGCATATGTTCCCAGCTCTCCCACAGATTTTAAACCGCTGAGATTTTTCTGAATCTCCTTTGCCACCGCCGTGGAAAGCACTCTGGCGTCCGTTCTGGGATAGGTGACCAGCTTTTTCTCATAGAGCTCCTGGACAATTTTCAGGGTCTCGTCGGGGCTGATCTTAAACATTTTGGAACAGTCGTTCTGCAGCTCCGCCAGATTGTAGAGAAGGGGCGGATTTTTCACCTCCCTCTTCTTTTCCAGCTTTGTCAGAGTTCCCTCCGCCGGGCGGACCGCTGACAGGCGGCCGATCAGCTCCTGGGCATATTTTTTCTCCTTGAATCCGTTCTCCTTGTAGAGATGGGGGGACTGGTAATACCGGGAGCCGGAAACTGCCCGCCATTCTCCCTCCAGCCGGAAGGTTTCATCCCCGAAGGTGCCCAGCACCCGGTAAAATGGAGTCTTTACAAATTCCCGGATCTCCCGCTCCCGGCGCACCACCATGCCCAGAACGCAGGTCATCACCCGGCCCACAGAGAGCACCGTCCGGTCCGTGCGGAGATACTGGGAGATGGACGGTCCGTATTTTAAAGTGAGAAGACGGGAGAAATTGATTCCCATCAGGTAATCTTCCTTTGCCCTGAGATAGGCGGAGGCCGCCAGGTTATCGTATTCCGACCAGTCCTTCGCCTCCCGGATTCCCCGGAGAATCTCCTCCTCCGTCTGGGAATCGATCCATACCCGCTTTCTCGTCTTTCCATGGACCCCTGCCATCTGGTCCACCAGGCGGTAAATGTACTCTCCCTCCCGCCCGGAGTCGGTGCATATGTATATGGTGTCCACATCCGGCCGGTTTAATAAGCCGCTGACAATGCGGAATTGTTTGGAAACAGAGCCGATCACCTCATATTTGAAAGTTTTCGGGAGAAAAGGCAGGGTGGAGAGACTCCACCGCTTCAGAGCCGGATCGTACGCCTCCGGATAACTCATGGTGATCAGGTGGCCGACGCACCAGGTGATGATGGCGTCGTCCGATTCGATGTAGCCGTCAGCCCGCCGGCCGGAAACTTTTAAGGCAGCGGCAAACTGCTGGGCCACACTTGGTTTTTCTGCTATATATAATGATTTTGACATTCGCTTCCTCGTTCTTTTCTTGAGTTGGTGGGTCTCACCTCCGCTTTGCGCGGTTTGGTCACGTGGAGATTATACCATTTACATTTCCCAATATCAATGATACAATTATGAGCAATGGTTTTTGGCCAGGGCTGTCCGAGCGGGCAGTTGACATTTTTTCAGAGAAGAGGCAGAGATTATGGCAATTGAAAAGGTACGTGAGTATTTCCGTCAGTATGGACGGGAAGGGGACATTTTGGAATTTCCGGTTTCCAGCGCCACGGTGGAGCTGGCAGCCAAGGCCGTGGGAACGGAGCCGGCCAGAATCGCCAAGACCCTTTCCTTTTATGAGAAAGACAGTGACGGCTGTCTTCTGGTGATCACAGCCGGAGATATGAAGATTGACAACAGCAAATTTAAACATTTCTTCGGCTATAAAGCGAAGATGCTCTCCGGGGAGGACGTGGAGCGCCTGACAGGGCACGCCATCGGCGGAGTCTGTCCTTTCGCCAACCCGGACCATGTGGACGTCTATCTGGATGATTCCATGAAGCGGTTTGAGACGGTGTTCCCCGCAGCGGGAAGCTCCAATTCAGCCATTGAGCTGACCTGTGAGGAGCTGGCTGAGTATTCCCACGCAAAGCAGTGGGTGGACGTGTGCAAAGCAATGTAAAGGAGGCTGACTGGCATGAGTACGGTACGGAACATTGGATTTATCGGGTTTGGAAATATGGCTCAGGCCATGGCAGAAGGGCTGATCGGAGCTGACGCGGTCAGGCCGGATCAGATCTGCGCCTGCGCAAAACACTGGGAAAAGCTGAAGGCAAACACGGAGGCGAAGGGCTTCCGTCCCCTTCCCACCGCCGAGGATGTAGCACGGGAGGCTGACCTGGTGGTGCTGGCTGTAAAGCCTTATCTGATCGAGGAAGTCACCGCCCCCATCTGGAATATCCTGAAGGAAAAAATTGTGGTATCCGTGGCGGCCGGCTGGAATTTCTCAAAGTATGAGGCCATCATGCCCGCCGGCAGCCGGCTGATCTGCACCATCCCCAACACTCCCGTGTCAGTGGGGGAGGGAATTATCGTCTGTGAGAACCGCCACTCCCTGACAGAGGAGGATTACCAGGCATTTGAGGAGCTGTTTTCCTCCATCGCTGTGATCCAGCCGGTGGAGACCTCCCAGCTCTCCGTGGCCGGAACCTTAAGCGGCTGCGGCCCCGCGTTTGCCAGCATGTTTATTGAGGCTCTGGCGGACGGAGCTGTGAAGCACGGACTTCCCCGGGCGGCGGCCTACCGCCTTGCCAGCCAGATGATCGCAGGCACCGGGAAACTCCAGCTTCAGACGGGAACCCATCCCGGCGCCATGAAGGACGCCGTCTGCTCCCCCGGCGGAACCACCATTGTGGGTGTCTCCGTACTGGAGGAAAAGGGCTTCCGGGCTGCGGTGATCGATGCTATTGACGCCATTGAATCCAAATAAAAATCTCCAGATAACGCAGGAGAGAAGACGCCTTCCGACCGTCTTCTCTCCTTTTTTCACTCCTCAAACATCCGGTAATACTGAACCGTCTCATATTCCCCAATCACTTCATCCAGCTCATTGGTCTCCAGATGGCTGTGGGCCTTTCCCTCACTGTCAAAATATCCGGAAAAGGTCAGGGCCGGTATCTCCTGCTGGAACTCCCGCAGGAAATCACTGTACTCCCCGCCGTCAATCCCGACGCAGTCCAGCACGTACTGTCCCAGGAAATTCAGGCTGGTGATCTCCGGGGCCTCCACCTCCAGGCCGTAATTATTCCAGATCATAAAGGGCACCCGGAACTTTCCCATGTACTGGGCCATGGTCATATCCTTCTGCTCCACGCCGTAGGCCTTATCCAGGAATTCCTGTTCCACCGACGGCTGATGATCTCCGAACATGACGATGAGCACCGGCTCCTCCTGCTTTTCAAAATATCGGATCAGCTTCTCAAAGGCCTGGTCCGTCTCCCTGACCAGGGTCAGATACTGTTCCGCCATGGGGTATTCTCCCGGCTCATCCGTCAGCTGAAGCTTTGCCGGATAGTCCGGGTCTGTGTAGCTGCCGTGGCTCTGTATGGTGACGTTGAACAGAAACAGCTTCTCCCCAGGATCACGATTTTCAAACTCCCAGATCAGCTGATTAAAATCCGACTGATCGTTGATATATCCGTGGGACTCTGCCGCCTCCACGTTCATATCCTCCCCACATTTAAACTCATCAAATCCCAGCAGAGGATAGGCCTGGTTTCTCTGCCAGGAACTTCTCTCTCCCGGGTGAAAGGCCAGACAGGTGTATCCGTTGTCCTTCAGCACAGACGCCATGGATTCTGACGGCTCCAGAATGTACTGCTGATAGGGAATGCTCCCCGGCGGCAGAAACGCCATGGTATTGCCTGTGAGGAATTCAAACTCGCTGGCGCTGGTTCCCGCGCCGAACACAGAAGTGTAGGCGTGGCCTTTGGCCGCGTCCAGAGAGGGAATATACTCCATCACACGGTCCGTCAGAGACAGATTTCCAAACTCTTCAAAGTCTGCCCAGGACTCATTCATAATGGCGATAATGTGGGGCTGCACCACATGGGTCTCCGCCGCTGGAACCGGATCTCCCGCTGCCGCCAGCCGGGTGCCCTCTTCTCCGTCCGCCGCGGCAGACGCCTCCACAAGAAGCTGTCTGGCCCGCTCCGGAGAGTAATTTTCCGGCACCTCCACATCCAGGAATTTCAGATTGCTCACAAAAGCTCCCGCCATTCCCCGCTCCAGATAGGCACCCGCCTGATCCCACACATCAGCGGAAACCCCCAGCCGGCTCAGCCGGTCTGTCCGAAAGACTGTGTATACGCAGAAAATCCCGCAGGCCAGCACCGCTGCCCGGCCCCATATGCGCAGGCGAAACCACGCCCGCTTCCTGCCAATGATTACAGCCACCCCCAGCAGGACGGTCACCGCCAGAACCAGTGCCATTCTCCAGGTAATGTCAAACCGGTAGGTTCCCGACACCGCCGCCGCGGTTCCCAGAGAAGTAAAGTCCCAGGGCAGCACCGGATTTCCGCGAAACTCAGCTACATAATAATTGGCCGCTCCCCAGATGCCTGCCAGGATCTCTACCGTCAGGCCGGAAAGGACCGGGCGGCCGGTCAGAGCGCAGAGGGGATAGTAAATCATTCCCACGCACAGGGCATTGCCCAGGGCAACGGAAAGGGAATACTCCCAGGGCAGTCCCCCAAACAGAAACTGCATCATGTAAAAAGCTGCAAAGGGCACCGCCGCCAGAAACAGAACCGTTCCTCCCGCAGACAGACACGCCCTTCTCCAGCCGGATGTCTGTATTTTTTTCATCTTACTTATCTCTCTCCCGTAAATAGTTTCAAACGGCTTACTATTTTACAGGAAAAGAGAAGGAATGTCAAAGCAAATGTTTTACAGAAATTTTACAAAGTGGGGGAATCCGCCAAAGGCACCGCGGAAGAAAACGCCAGCGCTCCTTCTGCCACTCTGTCAGAAAGCCGTTCCGTGGCCGAAGGCTCCCTGCACCAGGCAGGTTTTCGCCGCAAATTCCGCTCCCTTTTCCATGGCCTGGACAATCTGGGCCCGGAAGGCATCCCTGTCCTCTTCCAGCTTCTCCAGATCTCCTCCCGCAGCCTCTGTGACGGAGAGCAGGAACGCTGTGGCAAAAGAATCCCCCGCCCCCAGAGTATCCACGGCCTCCACCAGCTTCGGCGGCTGAAAAATCAGATCTTCTCCGTCATAATACACCGATCCCAGGCTTCCCCGGGTAGCCACAATTCTCCTGCACCCTTCCCCCTTCATTTCGCGGCAGATCTCCCGGACCTCCTCCTCCGGAAGGGATCCGCAGGATAAAAACACCCAGGAGGCGCAGGGTGCCACCTGTCTTACCAGCTCCTTGTTCGTCCACCTGCCGGAAAAATCAAAGGAGATGGGAACGCCCGTTGCCCACACCCGTGGAAGCTGTCTTTCAAAATAGCTGTTGTTGCTGGTGTGCACCAGGGAAAATCCCTTTATGTACTCCAAGTCCTCCTCTGTCAGCTCCAGAGGATGCTCCCTGGCAACGCCGCCCCGGTTGCTCCCCAGAAAAACCCGGTCTCCCTTTTCCAGGGTTACCCTGGCGCAGCCGTTCTCCCCGTGATACTGACGGCACCTTCCATGCTCCACCCCCAGCTGATCCAGGGTCCGGATCACATGCTCCGCCACCGGATCGTCGCCGAATACCCCCATATAGGAAGATTCCGCCCCCAGCATCTTTGCATAGACAGAAAAATTCAGAGCCTGTCCTCCGGGAAACATCATGCTCAGATGCTCATACTTGTCACACACATTATCTCCGATGCCTATTACCTTCATTTGCCGCTCCTCTGAAATAGATTATATATCATTATATTATAATATATATCTTATTCTAAGCATTCTTCCTTGTCAATCGCATTTTCCCGGCCGCCGAATAGGCATGGTTTCTTCTGATAAAAACACCAAAAAAAGGCCGCCCGCCTTCTCAGACGGACAGCCTTTACTGTCTCCCGTATTTATTGATTTTTCCTCTCAGTTTCCTATGCTCTCGTACACATACAGAGAAAAACGGTCCCCGTTGATGATCTGGGTTCCCGCATAGAGGGGATCTCCATGATCGTCAAAGGCGGTGCTCCTGACAAACAGAAGGTAATCTCCCTTTTTGATTCCCAGAAGATCCGCTTCATCCGCAGTGGCGCGGCACAGTTCAATGACCTTTTCAGAGCTGGCCACCCGCACTCCCGCTTTTTCCCTGAGAAAATCAAAGAGGGAATTGTCGTCAAACTTCGCCTCCAGCAGAAAAGCGTATTTTAACGGGAAAAAATTCTTCTCTATCTGGACCGGCTCCTGATCTGCAAACCGGAGGCGGGATATGTAAATCACATCGCTTCCCGGATCCACGCCCAGGCACCGGGCCGTCTTGACGTCGGCCTTCACCAGACGGTTTTCCAGCATCCTCGCCCCGGGAGTCACCCCCATCTGGACGCACATCTCACTGAAGCTCTGCAGCTTCTTCATATTTCTGGAAAACTTGGGCTTTGTCACAAAAGTCCCTTTTCCCTGCTTCCGCACCACAAGTCCCTTCTCCATGAGGGAGCCCATGGCCTTCCTCACAGTGATCAGACTGACCCCGTAGGTCTTCGCCAGCTCAGACTCTGTCATGATCCGGTCTCCCGGTTTGTAGATTCCTGAATTAATATCTTTTTCAATCTCCGACATCAGCTGGACATATAGCGGCGTCATTTCATCCTGGTTCAGCTTTCTATTCCCCATGTCTACTCTCCAACCAACAGCAATATTCATACATATTCCTATTTTAATACAGACACGTTCAAATATCAAGGGAAAACCGTATCCGCCGCTGTTCCCTGGGGATGGATCAGTACTCCACCTTCCACATATATCTGCGCTCGTCCATGGAATGTCCCGTCGCTTCCGCCAGCTGGGACACGTAGAACCGCTCAATGGGGATCAGAACCACCGGGTTGAAGAATTCCGCCACTTCCTCCGGAATTCTGCCCTTGTTTAATTCCTTAAAGTCGATGATGATGTAGTTTTCCCCGTAGGTTTTTAAGAATTTCAGGCAGCGCTCATCCAGAGCCCTCGTCCGTCCCTCACTCATGATCAAAACCATGGGAAGCTTTTTGTCCGTCACCTCGAAAGGTCCGTGGAAATATTCTCCCGAGTGCATGCAGATGGCGTATTTCCACTGCATTTCCATAAAATGGCAGCTGCACATGGAGTAGGCCACCCCGAAACTGGGGCCGGACGCCAGTACGAAAAATACCGGCTCATCCTTCACCTTCTGAGCCCACTCTCTCGCCGCCGGAAGACAGTTTTCCTTGCCCTCCGCCACGATCTCGTCAATGTGGGAATAGGCCTCCATGGCCAGCTCATATTTGTCCCAGCCCTCCAGCTGATGGAGAAGCTCAAATCCAATCCTCAGGGCGTTGGCCTGGTTGGAGTTGCTGTACACCTGATCCTCCCCGTTGGAATAAGTCACCACATACTGGCCTACCTTCGCCATTCCCGTTTCCATGGATCCCGTCATGGCAATGGTGATGGCTCCCGCGGCGTTGGCTGTCTCCACCGCCTTTACCGTCTCCGGAGTGGCTTTCAGAGAGCAGATCACCGCCAGGCACCGCTCATCCAGCTGAGCCGGTGTGGCATGAACAAATTCATTGCTGGTATAAGTGGTTGCGCTGAAATTTTTTGCTTCGCTCTGCAGCAGATACAGACCTGGGAAAATCGCCGCCTTGGATCCTCCGCACCCCACAAAGTACACGTGTTTCAGGCCGCCTCTGGCCGCCATTTTCTCTTTAATTTCCGCAATAATCTCTTTTACTTCCATGATGCTCTCCTTTTCTATTGATAAAATACCGGGCTTTTCCGTTTAAAAAGGTAAAATGCCGGACTGCGGTTTTCGCAGTCTTTCTTCAGCACCTGAAGGGAACAGTAAATAAACGGCTCCGCCACCTTTACCTTTCCCCTCCTGCCGTCCTCGTCGAATTTCCCGGGGAAATAAGAGGGATCCAGGATGCAGACCTCCTCTCCGTCCAGAGCGACCACCGCCATGTAGTGTCCTCCATGGGTGAAAATCCCCTTATAGCCCTCCCGGTCCCCGCCGGAATTGGCCACCGCCATACCTCCCCGCCGCAAATGCTCCGCCAGGATTCTGATGTCGTCTGTCACAGAAAAATCCAAGCCGTAACTTTCCGCCACCCATTTTCCCAGGATCTTCAGATCTGTTCCCGGCTTCCGGTTGGCTCCCAGCTTTGCCGACATGGCAAGGCAGTCCATCAGGTCCAGATGGCCGGTGGTGAGATTTTCCACCATCATGCACAGACAGCAGGGACCGCAGCCCGCCGCAGCCACCGTGCTCTTTTCCGGCGGCGCTCCGCCCCCGTCCAGGTTGTGCTCATAGGGGATATCCGGAAACTTCAGCTGATTTAAATAAAGCATCTTTATTCCTCCCTTCCCTCACAGAGGAAGCAGGCTGCCTGGTGGGTCCCGCCTCCGGCACACTCCACAGTTTTAAGCTCCGGCGCCTCCCGGCGGCACCGGTCTGACGCGTGGGGACAGCGGGTGCAGAAGAGACAGCCCTTCGGGGGATCCATAGGGCTGGGCACCTCTCCCTGGAGAATGATCTCTTCCTTTTTCGCATGGATATCCGGCACCGGGATGGCGGAAAGGAGAGCCTGGGTGTAGGGATGAAGGGGATTTTCATACAGCTCCCGTTTGTCCGCCAGCTCCATGATTCTCCCCAGATACATCACCGCCACCTTGTCGCAGAGATACTCCACCACGCTGAGGTCATGGGAGATAAACAGGTAGGTAAGATTCCTGTCCTTCTGCAGATCCTTCAGCAGATTCAGCACCTGGGAGCGGACAGACACATCCAGAGCAGACACCGGCTCGTCGCAGATCACCAGCTCCGGATCATTGATCAGCGCCCGGGCGATCACCACTCTCTGGCGCTGGCCGCCGGACATCTCATGGGGATATTTGTCCAGAAACTTTTCCCCCAGCCCCACCTCCTGCATAATGGCCTCCACCTTCTCCTCCTTCTCCTTCTGGGAATACTTCCCGGAGACATTCAAAGGGGCCATAACCGCCTGTGCCACCCGTTTTTTGGGGTTCAGGGAGGCATAAGGATCCTGAAAAATGATCTGCATCTTCTCCCGCAGGGGACGCATCTGATTTTCATTGTAGGAGGTGATATCCTCCCCGTGAAATAAGATCTGTCCGTCCGTGACGCTGTGGAGCTTCAGGATCGTTTTTCCCAGCGTGGATTTTCCGCATCCGGATTCCCCCACCAGGCCGATGATTTCACCCTGATTTACTGTCAGATTAATGTCATCCACCGCTTTTACTACTGTTTTTTCCCCACTTCTTGTTTTTTTTACGGGATAATACTTCTTTAGATTTTTGATTTCCAACAATGGGGCCGTCATTTCATCCCACCAGCCTTTCCTGCGTCTTCGCCGCCGCTTTCTTCCCACCGGTAACAGCGCACGCGGTGTCCGTTCCGCTCTCTCATGCCCGGATCCACCTTCCTGCACCGCTCTTCCACGTAAGGACAGCGGGTACAGAACCTGCAGCCCTCCGGCATCTCATCCAGTCCCGGCACAGTGCCCTCAATGGTGTGCAGATGCTCCTCCCGGCCGCTTCCCAGCTTGGGGATGGACTCCAGCAGGCCCACGGTGTAAGGGTGAAGGGGATGGTCGAAAATGTCTTCCGCTGTCCCGTACTCCACCCCTTTCCCCGCGTACATCACCAGCACGTGATCCGCCATTTCCGCCACCACTCCCATGTCATGGGTGATCAGAATCACGGACGTCTGGGATTCCTTTGTCAGGCTGCGGAGAATTCTCAGAATCTGAGCTTGGATCGTCACATCCAGGGCAGTGGTGGGCTCATCGGCGATGAGCAGCCTGGGGCTGCACAAAAGCGCCATGGCGATCATGACCCTCTGCCTCATTCCGCCGGATAACTGGTGGGGAAATTCCTTCACCCTCTGTTCCGGCGACGGAATCCCTACCCGCTTCAGCATCTCAATGCACTGGCCCAGGGCCTCCTTTTTGGATATTTTTTTGTTGTGGGTCCGTATCATCTCCAGCATCTGGTTTTCGATCCGGTAAACCGGATTGAGGGAAGACATGGGCTCCTGAAAAATCATGGAAATTTCATTTCCGCGGATCTGGCGCATTCTGGCTTCGGAAACCTTCGTCAGATCCTCTCCGTCAAACAGGATCTGACTGTTCTCGTCAATTTCACTTACAGCGGGGGAGGCCAGCCGGAGAATCGACGTGGCCGTCACGCTTTTTCCGCACCCGGATTCTCCCACGATGCCGATGATCTTTCCCTTATCCAGGGAAAACTCAATATCTTCCACCGCAGTCAGTTTCTTCTTTCCAACTTTAAAAGAAACTTTCAGATTTTTAACTTCCAGCAATCGATTCTCCATCCGTACCCCTCCTGCTAATTATCGTTCCTCCGTTTCCGTCCTGGGATTACTCCGTCACAGACCATCTCCAGACTGCCTGGTTGTTCATGGATCCCTCAAAGCCGTTGTAGCCCTGAAGACGGTCGGATTTCACGCTGAACCCGTATCCGTGATAGAGCACCACCAGCGGCATCTCATCATACAGAAGATCCTGATACTCGTTTACCAGTTCCTTCCTGACGTTCTCATCCAGCTCTCCCGCGATGGCGTCCTGGATCTCCGCGTAGGAAGTGTCTGTGATCTGGCAGTAGGTGGCGTTCTGATAGTCATAGTAGCCGGACATCCACAGCGGATAGTCCATAGCCGTTGTACCGCAGATTCCCAGATCGTAGGTGCCGTCCTGAAGTCCGGAGAACATGGTTGCCAGCTCCACCGTCTGGATCTCAATGTTGATGCCTGCTTCCGCCAGGTTCTGCTGAATCACTGCCGCCATACTCTCACGGGAGGAGATAACCGCCATCTGAAGAACGGTGCTGGAATCCCAGCCGGCTTCCGCCAAAAGCTCCTTCGCCTTGTCCACATCTCTCTCCCAGGTGATTCCTGAATCCCACTGGGAACCGGGGATAATGCAGGTGGCGGAGGCCAGGCCCTGTCCCTGGAGCTGCTGGTCAATGAGGAGTTCCTTGTCAATGGCGTAGCTCATGGCCTGGCGGACTCTCTTGTCCGGCACATTCTGATTGTTGATCAGGAAAGCCACCACGCTGGTAGGCTCCGCCGATTTCTCCACATCCAGTCCCATATCCTGGGCCGCCAGAGCGTCATCGGTGGTGGGCGCCTGGAAAAACGCGTCCATCTCACCTGCCGCCACAGAGGTGATGGTGTTGGTGGAAGCGATCACCTTCAGCACCAGTTTGCCGAACTTCGGCGCGCCCAGCTGATAGTCCGCAAAGCTTCCCAGCTGCAGCTCGCTGCCGGAGATCTCAGAAATAAAGGTGCAGGGGCCGGAACCGATGGGGGAATTCCAGAAGCTGTCCGACATCATGTCCGCCGGGGCAATGTCTCCCAGAAGGTGTTCCGGAAGTACGTAGTAGTACTTGTTGTGCAGAAGCAGCCAGTCCTCCACAGGAGTAACTGTCTTGAAGGTCATTTTCAGGGTGTAGTCATCCAGCGCCTCCACCATGACCGAATTCTCACTCTCCTCAATGCCGGCGTCTGTGGTGCCCGCCCAGGAGTTAAACTCGCTCTTTAAGCCAAAGGGGAAGTCCGGGTCCGTGATCAGCTGGGCCGTAAACACCCAGTCTTCCGCGGTCACCGGCTCTCCGTCGTGCCAGGTGGCGTTCTCATCCAGATGGAAGATCGCCGCCATGCCGTCATCCGCAGATTCCCAGGAAGCCGCTCCTCTGGCTGTGATGTCGGAACCGGCCTCCTCGATAAAGGCCAGACGGTCATAAATCTTATCCGCCACCAGCTGCTGATACATGGAGCCGGAGGAGGAACCGTAGGGGTTGACCGTGTCCCAGGCAGAGGTCATGCCGTAGGTGATCACCACATCGGAGTAATCCTCCGTCCCCTCACCTGCCGCTGTCTCTTCTCCCTCCGAAGTCTGGGCCGCCGTTGTCTCCGTGGCCGAGCCGCCTCCGCAGCCGGCCAAAAGGGACGCTGACAAGACTGCCGCCGTCAAAAGGCTTAACACCCGCATTGTTCGTTTTCTCATTAGATACTTCCTCCTTTTTTATTATTTATTTTGTTTTCGGATCCAGCGCGTCTCTGACGCCTTCTCCGATAAAATTGAAACCGACTACCACCAGGATGATGCAGAGACCCGGCGGAATCCACACCCAGGGCCTGGCAGTCAGCACCAGAAGATTCTGGGCCGCGTAGATAATATTTCCCCAGGAAGCCTGAGGGGTCTGTACTCCCATGCCCAGAAAGCTTAAGGACGACTCTGTCAGAATGGCTCCCGCCACCCGGAAGGAAATATTGGCCCACACCGGCGGGATGGCGTTGGGCAGCACCTCCGTCAGCAGAATGGGGCCGGTCTTCATCCCGATGGCTCTGGCCGCCTGAATATATTCCTGTTCCCGGATGGAGAGGACATTGCCGTAGATCAGCTTGGCGATGGCCGTCCACCCCAGAATTCCTATCACCACTGTAACCGTCAGAATGGACGGTCCAAACACAGCCACCAGCACCAGAATCAGGACCATAGACGGAAAGGACATGAAAGCGTCCGCCACCCGCATGATCACAGACTCCGCTTTCCCCCGGAAATAGCCTGCGATCAGGCCCAGGGGAATTCCGATCAGAACGGAGATGATGGTGGAGGTGATTCCCACAAAGAGGGAAACCCGCCCGCCGTAAAGAAGTCTGGCGAGCAGATCTCGTCCCACGTCATCCGTCCCCAGGATGTGGCTGCTGGACGGCCTGGCATTAAACCCCGCCGTCCGGTCCGTCGTATAGGGATCCAGATCCATGAAAAGGGGAATCAGCAGCACTGCCAGCACCAGCAGCGCCACAACAATCACTCCAAACACAGCTTTTTTATTGCGGAGGAATTTTCTCAGGGTCTGATTTTCCAGTATTTTCTTCATTTACCCGCCTCCTCCTTACTTAAACTCAATTCTCGGATCCAGAGCCGCGTAGATCAGATCCAGGATCAGATTGGCGATCAGAACCACAGCGCAGATCAGCACGGCCACTCCCATGATCACGGGATAGTCCCGGCTGGTGATGGAGATAATCATCAGGCTGCCCAGCCCCGGCCATGCGAAAATCTGCTCCACCACCACGGCTCCTCCGATGAGGAAGGGAATACTTAAGCTGATGGTGGTGACAATGGGGATCAGGGCATTTCGAAAAGCGTGCTTGAGAACAATAACCGTATTGGTCAGGCCCTTGGAGCGGGCCGTTTTTATGTATTCTTCGTTGAGTACTTCCAGAACGCTGGATTTGGTCTGTTTGATATAGTTTCCAATGGTCTGGATCCCGCAGGCAAAGGCCGGAAGAGCCAGATGGTGCAGAATATCCAGAATATCCTCCCCGCCTCCCGAGGAGTACATGCCGCTGGTGGGAAACAATTTCAGTTTTACCGCGAGAACATAAATCATCAGAAGGCTTAAAAAGAAACTGGGGACGGACGCGCCGATAAAGGAAATAAAGGTGCTGATCTGGTCCCAGATGGAATTGGGCTTATAGGCGGATATGATTCCCAGGGGAACCCCGATGATGATGGAACCCAGAATTCCCACGCCGGTCAAAGTCAGGGACGGCAGAATTCTCTGGGAAATCATCATAGCCACATCCTGGGACGTGCGGTAAGACACTCCCAGGTCACCGTGGAATAAATCTGCCAGCCACAGAAAATACCGGACCACAATAGGCTTGTCCAGCCCGAGAGTGATTCTCATGGCCTCCAGGTCAGCCTGAGACATCTCTCCGGAGGAGGCCAGAATGGCCAGAGGACCGCCGGGCGCCAGATTGATCAGCAGATAAATAACGAATGTGATTCCCAGGAACACGGGAATGGCATACAGCAGTCTTTTAATTACATATTTAAACAAATACTACCCCTCCTTCTCCTCTCACCTGGTTTTCGCCAGATCCTCCAGAACTGTCACCAGAAGACGGACGCAGGGCTCCACCGATCCAATATATCCGTTTTCCTTCTCACTGTGGTCGTTGGCTCCGTGGGGGCCCATACCGTCCAGAACGACGGCATGGCCGCACCGGCTCAAATGGTTGGCGTCAGACAGGCCTCCCCGGTCCTTCTCCTGGAATCCGATTCCCAGCTCATCTGCCAGCTCCTTCATGCGGGCCACAAACCGGGCTGCCTCCTCCGTCTTAACAAAAGGCATGTTCTCCCGGGACCGGACAATCTCTGTCCGCACCCCTTTCACAAAAGGCTCTCCCTTTACCAGAGTGTCCACCTCTCTCTTTAAGCGGAGCCGCTCGGAATCTTTTTTAAACCTCATCTCCACGGAGATTTTCGCGTAATCCGCCACCACATTTCCTGCCGTTCCCCCCTGGGCGATTCCCACATTTACGGTGGTATCCTCCTCCCGGCTGGCCAGGCCCATCAGTTTCACAATGTAATTTGCCATTTCCAGGATGGCCGAAGCGTTCTCCACCTCGAACATAAAACCGGAGTGGGCGGCGATGCCGTGAAATTCGATCTCATAGCCCAGGGAGCCTTTTCTGGCAAAGCAGTGCCTGGTGCCCTTCTGACCCGCTGACTCCATGACAAAGATATAATCCGCCTTCTTTCCAATGGAATCCAGCACATCCCTGGAATAGACGGATCCGATCTCCTCGTCGGGATTGTAAACCATGGCGATGGAGAGCCGGTCCGAAACCTCCGCCGGAAGATTGGCCGCCACGTGATACATGGCCACATCGCCGTTTTTCATATCTCCCACGCCGGGACCGTAACAGTAGTCCCCTTCCACGCGGAATGGCCGTTTCTTTGCTGTGCCGTCAGGAAAAACCGTGTCCATGTGTCCCACAAACATGACGTCATAGTGGTCTGACGGATGGTTGGTGATCAGGAGCACCGGTCCGGTCTCCTCTCCCAGCGGGATCCGCTCCACATGCCAGCCCAGCTGCTCATACCATCCCGCCAGCTTGTCCGCCACCTGAGCAATGCCTGCCGGATTTCTGGAACCGCTGTCAATATTTACCAGCTCCTCCAGCTGTTTCAGATACATATCCAGATTCATCGCCATACCCCCTTTTCTGTATTTCAGCTATCTATTTTTATTATGTTATATTATATTCTTATGTAACATTATATGTCAAATTAAATTTTTTTTCTAAAATTTCAAAGGACTTTTTCTGCAAAACAGACAAACCCCCTTCATCCTTTTGGCTTCTGGAATGATCGGATAGGGAAAGTCCCTTCCCCTATCCGATTCGCGATACCACGGGCAGCTCACAGCAAAGCTGTTCGCTGTCCGTTGCCCGGCATATATCTGCCTCCCCGGAGGTGCTTGCACCTCCGGGGAGGCAGCTGCATGCCGGGCGTATCGCACAAAAAAATACCCCGGCTGCAGTTTTCGCAGCCGGGGCACCCGGAACATTCTCACATTTTCTGTATTTACATTTCGCTTTATTCGATCACACTGTCCGCAGCTTCGCTTCCCGCGCACAGAAGCGCCACCAGAAGAGCCTGCTGGCAGCACTTATAAGCTCCCTCCGGCTTAAACTGTTCCGACAGGGTATGGGCCTGGATATCGTAGTCACTGCCTCCGCCGAGACAGACGGCGGGCAGACCCGCCTCCAGAGCCCGGTTGCAGTTGGTGGAGCCGCCATTTCCCAGCTTCGGCTCTTCACAGCCCAGATAATTGGCAGAGAGCATGGAAACCTCCACAATGGGGGTGTGGGAATCCTGATGGCCGGCGTTCACATCACAGATGTGTTTTACCTCGTAGGTAATGGTATCCTGTCCCCAGCGGTCCGTCTCCTCCTTGCAGGCTTCCTCAATGGCTTCAAAGATCCGTCCTCTCAGCTTTTCCAGCTCTTCCTGGGAGTTGGAGCGGAAATTGAACCGGATAGTCGCCTCCGGGACGATGGCGTGAACCGCCTCAAAGCTTCCCGCATGGAAATTGGTGACAGCGAAGGTGGTCATGGGATCGGAGGGAACACGGAACTCCGCGATCTTTGCTACCGCCCTGGCCGCCGCGTGAAGAGGATTGGCCACCTTTCCGAACATCATGCAGGCGTGGCCGCCGATTCCCTTAAAGGTCACCTCATAGGTCTGGATTCCCGTAGCCTCATAGGTAATCTCCTTATACCCATCTCCGTCCACAGAGATGCTGGCCTCCAGTTCCGGATGATGCTCCACATAGTATTTCATGCCCTTGAGGGCGCCGGTTCCCTCTTCCTGAACCGTTCCCACAAACTGGATGTCTCCCTTGGTCTCGATCTCCGCTGCGTTGAGAGCCCGGATGGTGGAGAGAACCACCGCGCAGCCTCTGGTATCGTCCACGATTCCCGGACATTTGATAAATCCGTCCTCCCGGACGATCTCCAGCTTGGTGTCCAGATTAAACACTGTGTCCATGTGGGCCTCCACCAGAACCGTCTTTCCGCCGCCGGTTCCCTTCCGGATTCCCACACAGTTTCCGTATTCGTCAATATGGCAATCTGTCAGACCTTCTTCCTGAAACATCTCCAGGAGCCTGGCCGCCTTCTTCTCCTCATGATAGGTGGGGGAAGGAATCAGAGTCAGCTCAATCTGCTTCTCCACAATATTCTCGTGATCCTTCTCCATAAAGGCCAGAGCCTTCTGAACCTTTTCATTTCCCGTCAGCTTCTCAAAACTCTCCCGTACTTTTTCCGAAACCTGATATTCCATTTGCGATACCTCCTGTTGTAAGTTTGTAATGGTTTGGCTTTAGTATAGCAGATTTTCCATGGAAAGGGAACGGCGTTTTCCGGGAAACCTCCGTGTTCCGCTGACGCGGACACCGCGAACCATGAAAGCCCTCGGATCTCTCCGTGCTGCGCACTCACGCGATCCGGTCTGCAAGCAGCCCGTTCCGCCTCTGTTTTGAGACCGGGCTTTCACAGTAAAAAAGAAGGCATCTCCGAGAGCCCATGCTCTCGAAAATACCTTCTCACACTTCAGATTTCAGCTGACTGTGTCCGGAAACCGGAATCTTTCATCAGTCCTCAACCTTAACGATCTCTCTCTTGTTGTAGCTGCCGCAGGCCTTGCACACTCTGTGGGGAAGCATTAAAGCTCCGCACTTGCTGCACTTTACTAAGTTGGGAGCGCTCATCTTCCAGTTTGCTCTGCGCTTGTCTCTTCTAGCTTTAGAAGTTTTATTCTTAGGACAGATAGACATGGTTTTACACCTCCTTAAACTGTTTAAAAATATCCTGGATTACTGACATCCTCGGGTCTGGGGTGCTTTTGTCGCACTCACAAGTCTCATAGTTGAGATTGGCGCCACATCTATTGCAAATTCCTTTGCAATCCTCCCTGCACAGAACCTTCATGGGCAAATTCAGCAACAGCTCGTTGCGGACCAGCTGGTCTACATCCAGATAATTACCACTTATATAGGGCTGCTCATCGAGATCCGCTGCCCGCTCCTCCTCCGACTGATTCATATCAATGGAAGAATCCACATCGAGATCAAAATCCACCTTCACCGGCGTCAGACAGCGGTCGCAGGGAATCTCCAGAGACAGACGGATCTCTCCGCTCATCTCCAGCTTCCGATTGCCCACATGACGGACCGTCAGCCGGACGGGCTCTTTTTCCACGATCTCGTACACTCCGTCAGGAGCCTGAAACCGGGTCATCTCAATATCCTGGGTATAGGTTTTCTCTTTTCCATCACTGGAAAACAGCTCTGATAAGTTAATCTGCATATTTTCTCCTAATACGCACTTATGCTATTATACATAGGCGACTTTTTTTTGTCAACCGTTTTTTGCTATTATTTTACAAGGGCCAGAGTCTCTCTCGCAATGGCCAGCTCCTCATCGGTGGGCATTACCATAACCTTCACTTTGGAGTCGGGAGTGGAGATCATCTTTCTCTCTCCTCTCACTTTATTGGCTTCGTCGTCGATGGTGATTCCCAGATAGCCCAGGCTGTCGCACACATCCTTGCGGATCATGCCGTCGTTCTCGCCGATTCCAGCGGTGAAAGCGATGGCATCCACGCCGTTCATGGCTGCCACATAGGCTCCAATGTACTTAACAATACGATACTCAAAGCACTTGATGGCCATATCGGCTCTCTCGTTGCCCTCCTGCTGGGCGTTCTGCACATCGCGGCAGTCGCTGGAAATTCCGGAAATTCCCAGAAGTCCGGATTTCTTGTTCAGGATATCCAGCATCTCGTTGACCGTCTTGTTCTCCTTGTTGCAGATGAACTGAAGAACTGCCGGGTCCACATCGCCGCTTCTGGTGCCCATCACAAGGCCCTCAAGAGGAGTCAGTCCCATGCTGGTATCCACGCACTTGCCGCCGATGGAAGCAGAAATGCTGGCGCCGTTGCCCAGATGGCAGACGATCACTTTGCCCTTCTCCGGATCCAGTCCCGCGAACTTCAGAACTTCTGCGGATACGAAGCGGTGGCTGGTGCCGTGGAAGCCGTATCTTCTGATGCTGTATTTCTCATAATACTCATAGGGGATGGCATAGAGGTATGCCTTCTTGGGCATGCTCTGTCCAAATGCCGTGTCAAACACTGCCACGTTAGGAACGCCCGGCATAGCAGCCTCGCAGGCCTCGATTCCGATCAGGTTGGCCGGATTGTGCAGCGGTCCCAGCTCGAAGCAGTCACGGATTACTTTCTTCACGTCGTCGTTTACCACGATGGAGTCGCTGTAGTACTGGCCGCCGTGCAGTACCCGGTGTCCCACTGCGGAGATCTCGTCGGTGCTCTTAATCACGCCGTGCTCCGGATCTACCAGGGCATCCATTACCATCTGTACCGCTACCTTGTGGTCCGACATGTCCTTCTCAATGGCATATTTGTCTTTTCCTGCCGGTCTGTGGGTCAGAAGGGAGCCCTCAATGCCGATTCGCTCGCAAAGACCCTTAGCCAGAACGCTCTCGTTGTCCATGTCGATGAGCTGGTATTTCAGGGAAGAGCTTCCGCAGTTGATCACTAAAATCTTCATGTTGTTTTCTCCTTTATCTATATTCTCCAAAAAATACGGGATCATCCGGTTCTGCCCGGCTTCTCCCGCAGGGAGTGCCGGAACAGCTTGTCCCGGCACTCAGTTATTTTACAGGAAGTCTGCTCTCTTCCTGTTTATCAGTCCTGGTTCTGTGCCTGAACGGCAGTGATAGCCACAACGCCCACGATGTCGTCAGCGGAGCAGCCTCTGGACAGATCGTTCACCGGCTTTGCGATGCCCTGGCACATGGGGCCGTAAGCCTCTGCCTTTGCCAGTCTCTGCACCAGCTTGTAGCCGATATTTCCGGCATCCAGATCGGGGAATACCAGCACGTTGGCATGTCCGGCCACAGTGCTGCCCGGTGCCTTGGAGGCGCCGATCTCCGGAACGATGGCGGCATCCAGCTGCAGTTCTCCGTCGAGAGCCAGGTCAGGAGCGGTCTCCTTTGCGATTCTGGTCGCTTCCACCACTTTGGTCACGTCGTCATGCTTCGCGCTTCCCTTGGAGGAGTGGCTTAACATGGCTACCTTCGGCTCTTTGCCAACCAGCATCTTAAAGCTCTCTGCGGAAGAGATGGCGATAGCTGCCAGCTCGTCGGGAGTGGGGTTCTGGTTCAGGCCGCAGTCTGCAAACACGAAGGTTCCGTTCTCACCGAACTCGCAGTTGGGAACTTCCATCAGGAAGAAAGCGGATACCAGCTTGGTTCCCGGTTTGGTCTTAATGATCTGCAGGCAGGGTCTTAAGGTGTTTGCTGTGGAATGGCAGGCGCCGGACACCATACCGTCTGCGTCGCCGTTCTTGATCATCAGGCAGCCGTAGTAAGCGTAGTCCTTCATCATGGTCTCTCTGGCCAGTTCGGGAGTCATTCCTTTTGCCTTTCTCAGCTCTACAAACAGGTCTACATAAGCGTCCGTCTTCTCATAGGTAAACGGGTTTACAATGGTAGCGCCGGAAATATCCAGGCCTTCGCTGTTCTTGGCAACCTCCTCAGGAGTTCCGATAATGATCAGATTTGCCAGTCCCTCTTTCAGAATCTTCTCAGCTGCCACAAATGTTCTCCTGTCCATGGACTCGGGCAGAACAATGGTCTTTTTGTCGGCTTTCGCTCTCTCCTTAATTACATCAATAAATCCCATGACATAATCCCCTTTCTTATCTTTAAGCATCTGTATTCATTATATACTATAAGTTTATTGTATACAAGATACTTTCCTCAATTTTCTTGTACTTTTTTCCATACCAAAAACAGGCGGCAGTCCTTCTCCCGTCAAATCTTCTCAAAATGTTCCACGTCCACCACAAAGATGGTGGCGCCGCCCACCTCCACCGTCATAGGCATGGTGGAGTAGTTCACCATGGCCGGGCCGGACACGTAAGGCATGTTGACGGTGATCTTCTGTCTCTCGCCGCATTCATGTTTGATGATATCGATTACCTGCTTCACTTTATCATCTTCCACACCGATCATCAGGGTGGAGTTTCCCTTTCTCAGAAAGCCGCCGGTGGTAGCGAGCTTGGTAACGGAGAATCTGTGAACGGTCAGCTCATTCATAACCTCGTCTTCATTGTCTTTTCTTACGATTGCATATACCAACTTCATAGCATATCCTCCTTTTATTTAGCACTAGTTTATATTATACAACAAAAATATGGATTTGGCTTGTAAAAAATACATAAATTTTTATGAATCGGTGACTTTTTTCTCCTGTAATGATAGAATAAAGGCCATGCAGAGGAGAATGTCTATGAATATTACGGGAATTATCGCAGAATACAATCCCCTTCACCGCGGCCACTGCCACCACATGGAGGCCGCGAGAAGGGAAACGGACGCCGATTACATTGTGGTGGTCATGAGCGGGGACTATGTCCAGAGAGGGGAGCCGGCGGTGTTCCACAAGCACCTGCGGGCCAAAACTGCCCTTCTGGCGGGGGCGGATCTGGTCCTGGAACTCCCCTGGCCCTTCTCCTGCTCCTCCGCCGAGGATTTCGCCGCCTCCGGCGCGGGCCTGCTCCACAGCCTTGGGATCGTAAACGTCCTCTCCTTCGGGAGCGAATCCGGGGATCTTGATCTTCTCCGGGAGGCGGCAGATCTCATGTGCCGGGAACCGGCTGAATACCGGCGTGCTTTAAAGGAGGCGCTTGCCGCCGGACAGTCCTTCCCCGCCGCCAGGCAGGCCGCTCTGGAGCGCACCGGAACTGACCGGGAGAAGGCTCAGCTTCTCTCCTCCCCCAACAACATTCTGGGAGCGGAATATCTCAGAGCCCTGGAACGGCTCCACAGCACCATCCGCCCCCACACCATCCCCCGGGCCGGAGACGGTTACCATGAGACCGCCGTCACAGAAGGCTCCTTCGCTTCCGCCACCGCTCTGCGCCGGCTGCTGCGGGAGGGAGACGCCGCCGGGTTCTCCTCCCAGGTCCCGGAAAACTGCCGTTCCCTTCTCCGGGACGGACAGCCCCTGTTTCCCGAGGATTTTTCCCGGCTCTTAAACTACGCTGTCCTCACCGCTCTTCCCGGCGGCTTCGCCCGTTTTTCCGGTTTTTCCAGGGAGCTGTCGGACCGTCTGGCCGCCCAGGCCGCGGAAGGCGGCAGCTGGCAGGAGCGGGTCCTGGGACTGAAAACGCGAAACTACACTTACGCCCGCATCAGCAGAGCCCTGCTGAGCCTGGTTTTAAATCTCTCCGGGGAAGAAGTCCGGCTGTGGAAGGAGAGCTGCGGGCCGGCCCCCTTCGCCCGCATTCTGGGCTTTCGGCGGGAGGCCGCCCCCCTGCTGTCCGCCCTTAAAAAAAGTTGCTCCATCCCTATCATCTCCAAGGCGGCGGACGCCGGAGACCTTCTCTCCCCGGACGCCTTCTCCATGTTCCGGAAAGGAATCCTGGCCTCCCAGATCCGGGAAGCGGCCGCCGCAGACAAATACGGCCGGTCCCCCGTCAATGAATACCGCCGGCAGATCGAAATTCTCTAGGCTGCCGGAAAAGCAGACGCGCCCCGCCGGATTGGTTTCCGGCGGGGCGCGTCCGCTTTTTTAATCTGAATATTTTTCTATACCGGCGCAAACTGGCTGTTGTACAGCTCCGCATAGAAGCCGCCCTGGGCCAGAAGCTCCGTGTGGGTACCCTGCTCAATGATCTTTCCATCTCTCATCACCAGGATCCGGTCCGCCTCCTTGATGGTGGACAGGCGGTGGGCCACGATAAAGCTGGTCCGGCCCTCCATCATTCTGGCGAAGGCTTCCTGAATCTTGATCTCCGTTCTGGTATCGATGGAGGAGGTAGCCTCATCCAGGATCAGCATGGGCGGCAGGCACAGCATCACCCGGGTGATGCACAGCAGCTGCTTCTGTCCCTGGGACAGGTTGCCTCCGTCCTCGGAAATCACCGTGTCATATCCCTGGGGCATCCGGCGGATAAAGCTGTGGGCGTGGGATTTCTTCGCGGCGGCGATGATCTCCTCCTCCGTGGCGTCCGGTTTCCCGTAGGCGATGTTCTCACGGATGGTGCCGGATTTCAGCCAGGTCTCCTGGAGCACCATGCCGTAATTCTTCCGCAGGCTCTTTCTCGTCATGGCGCGGATGTCGGTTCCATCCACCCGGATCTCTCCCCGGTCCACGTCATAGAAGCGCATGAGCAGGTTGATTACCGTACTCTTTCCGCAGCCTGTGGGGCCCACAATGGCCACCCGCTGTCCCGGCTTCACCGCCAGGTTCAGATCCTCGATCAGCTTCACCTGGGGATCATAGGAGAAATACACATGCTCCAGATCCACCTCACCGTCGGCGTGTTCCAGCTCCCTGGCATCCGCCCGATCCGGCGTCTCCGCCTCCTCGTCAATCAGGTCAAACACCCGGGCAGCGGAGGCGATGGCGTTCTGCAGCTCCGTCACCACGCCGGAAATCTCGTTGAACGGCTTGGTGTACTGGTTGGCGTAGGAGAGAAACACTGAGAGCTGGCCCACGGAGAGAGCTCCTCTCACCGCGGCAAAGGCTCCCGCCACTCCCACCGCCGCATACACCAGACCGTTGACAAAGCGGGTGGAGGGGTTGGTGATGGAGGAAAAGAATATGGCTTTCAGGCTGCAGTCGTTCAGCCTGCTGTTGATCTCCTCAAACCGCTTCTGGGCCTCCTCCTCCTGGCCAAAGGCCTGCACCACTTTCTGGTTTCCCAGCATTTCGTCCACCAGGGCCGTCAATTCGCCTCTGGTTTTGGATTGAAGGGTGAACATGGAGAAGGTGCGTTTCGCGATAAACGCCGCCACAAACAGGGAGATGGGCGTCAGAACCACCACCACCAGGGTGATAAAGGGATTGACAGACAGCATAAAGCCCAGAGTTCCCAGTATGGTCATCACTCCCGTGAACAGCTGGGTAAAGCCCATGAGCAGTCCCTCGGAAAACTGGTCGATATCCGCGATGATCCGGCTGATAATGTCCCCGTGCTGGTGGGAGTCCACATATTTCAGGGGCAGCTCTTCCAGCCGGTTAAAGGCTCTGGTGCGGATATCCTTTACCACCCGGTAGGTGATCTTGTTGTTGATGTGGTTCATGAGCCACTGGGACAGGCCGGTGATGACGATCACCACTGCCACCTTTTTGAGGATGGCCAGAAGTCCGTCAAAATCCACCAGCCCTTTCTCCACGATCAGATCCACCCCGTCGCCGACGAGAATGGGGGCATACAGGGTGGTGGCCACTGTGATCACCGCCAGAATCAGGGAGGCGGCCACCCAGAACCGGTACTGTTTAATATAAGTGAGGATTCTCTTGATTGTTACGATCTGCTTCTCTTTCATCTCACTCCACCTCCTCCGGGGAAAGCTGGGACAGGCAGATTTCCCGGTAAACCTGACAGGAATGGATCAGCTCGCTGTGGGTTCCGATTCCCGCCACTGCGCCGTCGTCCAGCACTACGATCACATCCGCGCTCCGCACTGTGGCGGCCCGCTGGGACACCAGGAACACTGTCATTCCCTTTGTCTCCTCCCGAATTGCCTTCCTCAGCTTCGCATCCGTGGCAAAATCCAGGGCGGAGGCGCTGTCGTCCATGATCAGAATCTCCGGCTGTCTCACCAGGGCTCTGGCGATGGTGAGACGCTGTCTCTGCCCGCCGGACAGGTTCTTTCCCTCCTGGGCAATGTGAAGGTCCAGTCCTTCTCCTTTATCGTCCACAAATTCCTTTGCCTGGGCAATGGACAGCGCCTGATAGATCTCTTCATCCGTGGCGTCCCGGCGGCCCCACTTCATGTTCTCCCGCAGGCTTCCCGCAAACAGCACAGCCCGCTGGGGCACCACGCCGACCCTGCGGCGCAGCTCACTCAAGGGCCACTGGCGCACGTCGGTTCCGTCCACCAGCACTGCTCCCCGGAACACATCGTAAAAACGGGGAATCAGGTTCACCAGGGTGGATTTTCCCGAGCCGGTGCCTCCGATGACGCCCACCGTCTGCCCCGGCTGAACCTTTAAGGAGATTCCGGAAAGGGACGGCTCCTTCGCGTCCCCGTAGCAGAAATCCACATCCCGAAACTCCACCTTCGGTGCCGGCTCAGAACCATCCGCTGCCGTCCTTCCGTCCTGTCCGGGATCGGTGATGCTGCTCTTCTCCTCAAACACCTTCTGCACTCTCCCGGCGCATGCCAGGGCCTTGGAGATGTTGATGATCAGGTTGGCCAGCTTGATCAGCTCCACCAGAATCTGGGACATGTAGTTGACCAGGGCCACCACAGCTCCCTGGGTGATGATCCCGCTGTCCACCTGTTTTCCGGCCACCCACACCAGGGCGATGACGCCGCTGTTGATGATCACGTAGGTCACCGGGTTCATCAGGGCGGAGATTTTTCCCACGAATACCTGCATGTCCACCAGCTGGCTGTTCTCCTGCTCAAACCGCTTTTTCTCGTCTTCCTGACGATTGAAGGCCCGGATCACCCGGACGCCCTCCAGGTTCTCTTTCGTGGCCAGCAGCACCTGATCCAGCTGTCTCTGTACCTTTTTATAAAGAGGCATGGTGATCAGCATAATGCCGAACACCACCACCGACAGCAGGGGAATCACCACCACAAACACCAGAGCCGAACGCACGTCCACCGTAAAGGCCATGATCATGGCGCCGAAGACGATGAACGGGGAACGGAGAAACAGGCGCAGGAACAGGTTCAGTCCCGTCTGCACCTGGTTGATGTCGCTGGTCATCCTGGTGATCAGCGTGGAAGTTCCCACCCGGTCGATCTCCGCATAGGACAGGCGGTTAATGTGGGCAAACAGGTCGTTTCTCAGGGATGTGGAAAATCCCACCGACGCCTTTGCCGCAAAATACTGGGCAGTCAGGGAAGCCGCCAGCCCCACTACGCCCAGCATCACCAGAAGGCCGCCCATTCTCAGAATATATCCCGTGTCCCCATTTCCGATGCCCACATCGATGATCTGCTGCACCACCAGGGGGATGAACAGCTCAAAGGTCGCCTCCAGCATCTTAAACAGCGGCGCCAGAATGCTCTCTTTTCGGTAAGCCTTCAGATATTTCAGCAATTCTCTCATAGCTTCTTCCTCCGCATTTTTTTGCACATATGGGGTATTCTACCAAATTTTTCGCGTAACCACAACTACCTTGCCATTTTTTCTTTTCGGTGGTAGTATTCTTAAATAGAAAAATCAGGACCCCGTCCTGCCCTCAAAGAAAGGATTCTCCCATGATTTTTTTTATCATTCAGTGCCGAAAAATCGCAGAAAAATTCATCCGGGATGAGATGACAGTCTACGCCGCCCAGGCTTCTTTTTTCATTGTACTGTCCGCCTTCCCCTTTGTGATGATGCTGATGACGGTGGTCCAGCTGATTCCCAATCTCAGTCCGGAGGACGTGGGAGCCACCATCCTGGCCCTGGTTCCCAATGTGCGGGATCTTGCTCCCCTGATCCAGAGCGCCATTTTAAATCTCTACACCAACTCCCCCGCCACGGTGCTGTCCATCACCATCGTGGTGGCTCTCTGGTCTGCCTCCAAAGGCATGCTGGGGGTAGAGAGGGGGCTGAACCGGGCCTACAACTGCCCCATCCACCGCAGCTATCTCATGAGCCGCCTGGTGTGTATGGGCTACACCCTGCTCTTTCTGCTGGCCTGCATTCTGTCCCTGCTGCTCATCGTGTTTGGAGACAGCCTCCAGAACTTTCTGGAAAACACCTTCCCCATTGTGGCAGGGGTGACCAGAAACATTTTAAACATCCGCTCCCTGCTGGCCATGGCCGTGCTGGCGGGCTGCTTTACGGGAATTTACACCTGGCTGCCCCACCGGAAGCACCCGATCAAAAACCAGCTTCCCGGGGCTGTGTTTGCCACCGCCGGATGGCTGCTGTTCTCCTACGGCTTTTCCATCTATTTCAACCATTTCAGCCGCTTTTCCTACATGTACGGCAGTCTGACGGCGGTGATTCTGCTGATGCTGTGGATCTACTTCTGCATCTGCATCCTGTTTCTCGGCGCAGAGATCAATTATCAGCTGGGGGAAATCGTCCACAGAGGTTATCTGTGATGATTTCAGCCCCGCTCAGCGGTTCAATCCGTAGATCCGGCCAAACTTTTCCTTCAGATAAGCGATATAGCAGCCGGGATCAAATTCCTTCCCTGTCATTTCTTTTAACAGTTCCCGGCTGTTTTTCATCTTTCCATATCGATGAATGTGTTCCCTCAGATATTCCCGTACCACATCCAGCCGCCCTGCCCGGAGAAGTCCTTCCATGTCCATCTCCTCTGCCATATGGGCATAGATCTGAGCCGCAAAGGCGCTGCCCAAGGCATAAGACGGGAAATATCCTATGGATCCCTGGGACCAGTGAATGTCCTGAAGCACACCCCGGGATACATTCTCCGGGCGAATCCCCAGGTATTCCTCATATTTTCTGTCCCAAAGTTCAGGAAGTTCCTCCACTCCGATTTCTCCCCCCACCAGCGCCTTCTCCAGCTCATAGCGGATCATAATGTGAAGGCTGTAGGTCAGTTCATCGGCGTCAATGCGGATGGGCCCCGGCTCCACCCGGTTGATGGCACGGTAGAATTCTTCCAGGCCCACGCCGCCCAGCTGCCGGGGGAACAGCGCCTGAACCCGGGGATACACCGGCTCCCAGAACGCCTTGTTTCTCCCAATCATATTTTCAAAGAAGCGGGACTGGGATTCGTGCATGCCCATGGACGTTCCCTCCCCCGCCGGCGTCTGGGTCAGGCTGTCAGCGATGCCCTGCTCGTAGATCCCATGGCCGCTCTCATGGATCACGGAAAACATCGAGTGATCCACCCACCGGTCGTAGTGGGTGGTCAGCCGCACGTCGTGGTTGTGGAGGGCCGTGGTAAAGGGATGGGCACTCACCGCCATCGCTCCCCGGTGAAAGTCAAAGCCCACGTATTCCGCCAGGAACCGCCCCAGCTGCTCCTGCTGCTCCTCCGGGTAATCTCCTTCCAGGAAATCCGCCGCAACGGGACTGCCCTCCGTCTCTATGCGTTTTAGAAGAGGAACGATCTCCTCCTTCAGCTGTCCGAAGAACCGGTCCAGCTTTTCTGTGGGAAATTCCTCCTCAAACTCCTCCAGCATCACGTCGTAGAGGGACTGCCCTTCTCTTGCCTTGTAGGAGGCAAACTTCTTTTTGTAGGCGAGAATCTCCTTCAGTACCGGGGCAAAGAGGCTGTAATCTCCCTCTTTTCTGGCTTTCGCCCACACCAGGGAAGCCCTGGAAGTCAGGCCGGCAAAGGCCTCATATTCCTCCCTGGGAATCTTCACCAGTTCCTCCCGCTTCTTTTTTCCCTCCCGCACAACCGCCTGCTCTTCCGGGGCGGAACACTCACCGGCGCAGGTCTCCAGCAGTTCTCCCATCCGCGGATCCGTCATCATCCGGAAATAGATCCCGGACAGCCGTTCCATGGTGCCGGCGGTCCGCTCCATGGCTCCGGCGGGAGCCAGGGTCTCGTTGTCCCACTCAAATAAAATCAGGGCCTCCTCCACTGCCCTCGCCTCCGCCAGGCGTCTCTTCAGCTCTTCCCAGTTTTTACCCATATCATCTGTCTCCTTTCTGTCTGCCGCAGCCGGATCTTCCGCCTGCTTTTTTCAGTATCTTTCTTTTGCCAGCCTTTTATTCTCTCCGGCCGGCGGTCCTCTCCAAGCAGGAAAAGCCGCCGGTAAGCAGCTTCTCCTGAAAGGGATTTGAAAATCCAAAGAGCCTGTGCGGTTTCTCTGCCGCCCAGGCTCTTCTGCTCTCTTCCGTCGAATGTCAATCAGAAATACTTTTTAGATCCCCAGAGATTACTCCTCTTTAAGTCCAGATATTCATTGTAGGCTTTCTCCAGAATCTGCTTCTCGTTGGAAAACTTCAGCAGATGATAGGCCTCGTAAAATTTGTAATATCCGGAATCCACAAAGTACTCTTCTCGCTGTGGTTTGCTGTAGTAGCTGTCCGCCATCATCAGATACCAGTGGACGTCCTTCTCCACCATATCGTGGGGAGTGGCAAAAGAATACTGACTCTTCCCAATGTACTTGATGATGGACGCGGAGACTCCCGTCTCCTCCTTGACCTCCCTCAGGGCAGTTTCCTTGAAATCTTCCCCCTCCTCTACAGTTCCCTTCGGCAAAACCCATCCTTCATATTTGTTCTTGTAATTCTTATACAAAACCAGAATCTTACCTCGAAAAATCACCACACCGCCACAGCTCGTTGCCTCAATCATATGCAATCCTCCTGATGGGTGTATTCAAACTGGTTTTAGTATACCTCATTTACAGTCAGGTTTCAAGATGAGAATGCTGGCAGATTCCGCGGAACACTTTCTCCGCGGTGATGGGAAGCTCCCGGATCTGGACTCCCGCCGCGTGGGCCACCGCGCTGGCGATGGCTGGAGACGGGGTGTTGATCACCACCTCACCGATGGATTTTGCCCCGAATGGGCCGGTTCTCTCATAGCTGCTCTCAAATTCCACCTGGATATTTCCCACATCCAGCCTGGTGGGGATCTTGTACTGCATCAGGGAATTTTCCCGCACCTGGCCTTTGGGCGAATAATTCACGTCCTCGTACAGGGCCATGCCGATTCCCTGGGCCAGTCCTCCCTCTGTCTGAATTCTTGTCAGATTGGGATTGATGGGCGTGCCGCAGTCCACCACCGCCGCATAGTTCAAAAGCTTCACCGCGCCGGTCTGACGGTCCACCTCCACTTCCGCCATTCCCACCATAAACGGCGGGGGAGAAGTGGGGGAAGTATTGGACTCCGTCACTTCCAGCGCACTTCCGTTGCCGCACATGGCCCGGTTGCCGATGTCCTTTAAGCTGATCTCTCCCGTCCCGTCCAGACGGTAAACCTTCTTTCCGTCAAAGTCCACCTGATCGGCGGGGGCTTCCAGATATTCCGCCCCCTTCTCCAGGATCTTTTCGATCATGGAATCGCAGGTCTTTACCACCGCGCCTCCGGTAAGGTAGGCAGTGCTGGAGGCGTAGGAGCCGGAGTCGTAGGGGGAAACGTCCGTATCCACTCCGTGTACCACAATGTTGTCCAGATCGCAGCACAGACAGTCCGCCGCGATCTGAGCCAGGGTGGTGTCGCAGCCTGTTCCCATATCCGCCGCGCCGATCATCAGGGTGTAAAATCCATCATCGTTCAGCTTGAGAGTGACGGATCCCACATCCACGCCGGAGATGGCCGATCCCTGCATGGACATGGCCACCCCCACACCGCGGACTTTTCCGTTCCCCATATCCCGGGCCGGGAACTTCCGATCCCAGTCCATCATCTCTTTCGCCCGGGCCATACACCGGTCCAGAGCGCAGCTGGCCGCCGTCTCTCCGTAGTAGGCCGGCATCACGTCTCCTTCCCGCACCATGTTGATCTCCCGCAGATGGACAGGATCCATGTGGAGCCGGTCCGCCAGCTCGTTGACCGCCGACTCCACCGCAAACAGTCCCTGGGTGGCTCCGTATCCCCGGTAGGCCCCCGCCGACATGCGGTTGGTATAGACCACGTCGTAGGTAAACCGGAATGCCTCCGCCTTGCCGTAAAGGGGAATGGATTTGTGGCCGGAAAGCCCCACCGTGGTGGGACCGTGCTCCCCGTAGGCTCCGGTGTTGGACAGGGTGTACAGATCAATGGCCTTGATGATTCCGTCCTTATCGGCTCCCAGACGCACCTTTACCTCCATCTCATGGCGGGGGGAGGAAGCGATCTGGGATTCGTACCGGCTGTAGACGATCTTCGCCGGCCGTCCTGTCAGCCAGGTGACAATGGCGGGATAAACTTCCGCCACCACCGTCTGCTTGGCGCCGAAGCCTCCTCCGATCCTGGGTTTGATCACCCGGACCTTGGCCTTCGGGATATCCAGGGCGTGGGCGATGATTCTTCTCACATGAAAGGGCACCTGAGTGGAGGCCGTCACCACCAGGCGGCCGTAGGGATCCATGGAAGTAAAGGCCCGGAAAGTCTCCATCATAGCCTGCTGATTGGCCTTGGTGTGGTAAGTCTCCTCAATCACATGCTCACACCGGGCCAGTACAGCCTCCACGTCTCCGTGTCCGTCCTGGCCGGATGCGCAGAGATTGCGCCGGTTATCCGCTCCCACCGGGCAGAGGCTCTTCCAGTTCTCCTCCGGATGGACCAGCACAGGATTATCCTTCGCCGTCCGGAAGTCCAGCACCGGTTCCAGCACCTCGTAGTCCACACGGATTCTCTTCAGCGCCTGATCCACCGCTTCCTCCGTCTCTCCTGCCACAATAGCCGCCGCATCCCCCACAAACCGTACCCGCTGATCCAGAATCAGACGGTCATAGGGGCTGGGCTCCGGGTAGGTCTGCCCGGCCATGGTAAACCGCTTCCCCGGCACATCCTTCCAGGTGAGCACCGCGGCGATTCCCGGAATCTTCTCCGCCGCTTCTTTATCAATCTCTTTTATCAGGGCATGGGCATGAGGGCTGCGCAGCACCTTCACCACCAGACAGTCCTTCGGGGCGATGTCGTCGGTGTACACCGGTTTCCCCGTCACCAGGGCCATGGCGTCCTTCTTCATCACCGGACTTCCCACAATTTTAGCTGTTCTCTCCACAGACGCGTCCTCCTTTCCGGTTCAGATATTTCTCAATGGCCCGCATCTGCCCCATATAACCGGTGCACCGGCACAGATTGCCCGCCAGGTATTCCCGGATTTCCTCCTCTGTGGGGGAAACCAGTTCTCTCTCCATGGCCAGCACATTCATGATCAGGCCGGGACTGCAGAAGCCGCACTGCTCCGCTCCCTCTCCCGCCAGATACCGGCCGAAGGCCTCCGCCTCCTTCTCCACTCCCTCCAGGGTGGTCACCTCATGGCCATCCGCCCGCACTGCCAGCACCGAGCAGGACAACACCGGCTTTCCGTCCAGCCAGACCGTACAGAGACCGCAGTTGGAGGTCTCGCAGCCCCGCTTCACGCTGAGGCAGCCATGGGCCCGGACAAAATCCAGCAGGAGCAGGTCCGCCCCCACTTCCGCCCGGACATCTCTTCCGTTTAATTTCACACAGATCTCCATCTTATGCCTCCTCTCCCATAAGCTGAGCCGCCAGTCTCTCAATATAAACCCGGGCGAGATGGGCCCGGTACTGGCCGCTGGCCCTCATGTTGGAACCGTAGTCAAACAGTCCTGCGGCCTCCTCCGCCAGCTCTCCCGCTGTCTTTCCCGTTCCGCAGATGATCCTGCTCTCCGCCCGTTTCGGCCGGGCTCCCACGGAAACCTTCCACTGATCGCCTTTCCGGGAAAGGGCACAGGCGATGACCGGAAAATCCGTCTCCGTATTTCTCTGGGAAATATAAGCGGCCTTCCGCCCATCTCTGCGGACACGGATCCCCACCAGAATATCCCGGTCATAGGGCATGGCCCCAAATTCCTCCAGAGACATTCTTCCTCCCTGGTAGAGCTCCACCTCCGTCTCCAGGGCCATCAGACCGGTGAGCACATCGGAAAATCCATACCGTCCGAATACGCTTCCTCCCACCGTGGCCCCGTTGCGGAACTGGACGCCCACAATGTGCTTTACGCAGTCCCGGAACAGGCCGTCAAACTCCCGGTTCAGCCCCTGGTGAAGCTCCAGCTGTCTTAACGTGCACATACAGCCGATAATAAACTCTTCCTCGGTCTCCCGGATCTGATCCAGCCCCAGGCCGGACAGGTCCACCACCGTCTTCTTCTGGCCGTTTCCCATCTTCAGCCACATCATTCCGCCCACCAGGACGGAAGAACGCTTCTGGTTCAGGTCCCAGGCCTCCTTCAGACTTTCCGCCTTTACATATTCTCTCGCCCTGAACATTTTATCCTCCTTGTATTTTACTTTCCGCCGCCCGCTTTCTGTCAGGAGCCGGACTGGCTCCCGGAAAAGTAGGCATCAAATATTCCCCTGGCAATGGGGGCCGCCGCCCTTCCGCCGGATCCTCCCTCTTCCACCAGAACCACCACAGCGATCTGGGGATCCTCCGCGGGGGCAAAGCCGGTAAACCAGGCATGGGTCTCTTTTCCCGTCTCAAACTCTGCGGAACCGGTCTTTCCGGCCACGGTGTAGGCGTCCGTCCGCACCGCGGAACCGGTGCCTTCCGTCACCACACCTCTCATGAATTCCGTCAGCCTTCCGGCCTCCTCCGCAGTCATCAGCTGGCCATAGGAGGACGGCATAAACTTCTCCACCTCCTGGCCTCCCGCATTTTCCAGATGATCGATGAGATAAGGTCTCATCAAGGTCCCCCCGTTGGCGATGGCCGCGGTGATCAACAGAGTGTGCATGGGAGTAGTCTGGGTTTTCCCCTGTCCGATGGCCGTCTGCAGGGTCTCCCAGTCATCTGCCTCCGCCGTCATGGAAAAAGAGCTCTGGCTGTAGGGAAGGGACAAAGGCAGTTCCTGGTTGTACAGGAGTTCCAGGGCCAGCTGATGAAAGCGGTCCTTATCCAGAGTCAGGCCGATCTGGGCAAAGGCGCCGTTGCAGGAATTGGCAAAGGCCTGGGCCAGATCCTGGCTGCCGTGGGCCTCCCCGTGATAGCACCGGATGGTATAATCCCCGTATTCATAGGTTCCGTCGCAATCAAAATGAAACTCCCCGTAATCGGCGGGATGTTCCCGCAGATACTCCAGCAGGGTCAGAATCTTAAAGGTGGAGCCGGGAGCATAGAGCCCCTGGGTGGCTCGGTTTAACAGTCTGGCCTCCCCCGCCTCGTCGGCGGTGAGGGAGCTCCAGTCCTCCGCGATGGTGTTGGGATCATAATCCGGCTTCGACACCATGGCCAGAATCTTCCCCGTATCCGGTTCCATGGCCACCACCGCTCCCCTCCGGTCTCCCAGCAGATCATAGGCCGTCTGCTGCAGAGTGGAATCCAGGGTGGTCACCACGTCGTCCCCCAGATTCTTCGTGCCGGAAAACTGATTCAGGATCTGTTCCACCAGATTCACATGGGAGGTGAGCAGGTAAAAATTCGTCAGAGACTCAATGCCGGTCCTGCCGTTTCCCGTATATCCCACCACGTGGGCATATAGGGAGCCGAAGGGATACTCTCTCCGTTCCGTTCCGTCCTCCGCCGTCACTGTTCTGGCCAGCACCTGGCCGTCCGCGGAACGGATATCTCCCCGGACCACCCGCTCCGCCAGCAGATCCACCCGGGGATTGTAGGCGTTGTTGATGGCTGAATCGCTCTTAAACTGGAGAAAATATCCCAGATAGAGAATCATGCACACAAAGACTCCCGCCACCACGTAGGCCAGTCGCAGAATGTTCTTATTTGCCTTTGGATTCGGATTACTTTTCTTCATCTTCTTCCTCTTCATTTCTCTTCAAAATATACAGCCCCTGGATCACACTGAACAGAATAAACGTCCCGGCCACAGAACTGCCGCCGTAGCTCACCAGAGGCAGGGTCACACCGGTCAGGGGAATAAATTTCACCGCTCCCCCCACCGTCAGAAGCACCTGCACAATGTACTCGCAGCCCAGGCCGAAGGCGATGAGCTTGTAAAACATGGCCTGCATCCGCACGGCGATCATCATAAACTGCAGAAAACAGCCCAGGCAGATGAGGATCAGGCAGATGGCAAAAAGGCCGCCCAGCTCCTCCGCCACAGCGGAGATCATAAAGTCCTCCTCCACCACCGGGATCTTCTCCGGGAGCCCCCGGCCCAGCCCCATGCCCAGCCAGCCGCCGGTTCCGATGGCAAACAGGGACTGGGCGATCTGATAGCCCGTATCCGCCACATCCGACCAGGGATCCCGCCAGGCCGCCACACGGCGCTGCACATGGGGAAACAGGCGGTAGGCCGCCACCGACGCCGCGCATCCGGCGGCCAGCCCGGAACCCAGGTACAGCCATTTCCCCGTGGCCACAAACAGCATGAACAGGTAGGTGAGGAAAAAGATCAGGGCATTCCCCAGATCCCTGGACAGCACCAGCACCAGCACATGGGCGGCTGCCACCCCCGTGGTCATGGCCACCGTCTTAAAATCCGTGGACCGGTAAAACATGGTCGCCACAAAAAATACAAAGCAGATCTTTACAAACTCCGCCGGCTGAAAGCTCACCGGCCCAAAGCTTAAGGTCATCTTCGCCCCGTAGCTGGTCACTCCCGCCACGCAGACCACCGCCAGCAGCAGAAGGCCGCCGATGCCGTACACCCACGGGATCTTCGACAGCTGCCACACCCGGTCAATGATAAAGGGAATCAGCCATGTCACCGCAGCGGACACCGCCACAATGGCAAACTGGCGCACCGCCCGATCCAGATTCAGCCTGGCCAGCATGAGAAAGCCCACGCTCAGCAGCATACACATATTGTTCAGCAGAAGCCGTGAAATGTTCCGGTAAAAGACCCGGGACAGCAACAGATACAGGCCGAAAAACACCACCTGGGCTCCGTAAAATACCAGGATCTCCTCCTCCCCCCGCTCCAGATACAGGGAGAGAAAGCCTAAAAAGTGGATCAGAAACATGGCCGCATTCTGTTTTCTGCATATTTTCAATTTTCTGATGTCATACTTTTCGCCGAAAAACCGGAAATTCAGGTACGCGTAAAAGATCATCAGAAATATCATCAGATATTTTGATCCTTCCAGTATGAGAGTCGTCAAATTATCACCCGTTTCATCCTTACTCTACGCCCCGTTTAAAGTGTCCTCTGGTGAAATCCCCGGCCAGGGTTCTCTCCCTGCCCCGGAGGAAGCTGTCCCCAAAGGCCTCCGCAATCTCCGCGGCCTTTCCCGGCTCCTCCATGGTAAACTGAAGACGGAGTCTCGCCGGTCCCAGGTTCTTCACCTGTTTTTCCTGTCCCAGAAGGGAGAGAGGCGTGCTGTTGTAAATCAGATTGTAGCAGAACCGGCAGCAGTTTCTCACGGGAAACTCTTTTCCCACCCGGTCTTTCAGAGTCAGGATCCCCGGCTTCCTGTCACAGCCGGACACCGTCCTGCGGACACACTGGGCCGACACCATGACGGGAATGCTGCCGTATACCGTCAGCTCCTTCCCTTCACAGCCCAGCTCCGCCAGCTCCCTGCCGTTAAGCTCCACCGGCAGAGTCTGCTCATCCGCTCCCAGGCTCTCCATGGTCTCCTCCGCCTGGGAGTTGAAGCCATAGAGGCTGCTGTCAAAAGTCACGATTCCCGTCCAGCCCATTTCTTCCCTGAGAAACAGGATCTCCTCCGCAGAGCGCAGCAGACAGCCGTCAAATCCCGCCTGTAAAAAGGATTCCCGTTCTCTCCGGAAATAGTCTCTGGCCTCTGTGCGGAAAATATGGGGCAGACTTAAAAAGCATTCCTTCCCCGCTTTGTGGCAGGCATCCGCCAGAAATTTCCACCGGTCCGCGCCGATGAGAGCCGACTCCAGATAAATTCTGGAGATATCCTTCACCTTCAGAAGCTCCTCCGCCGTATCCGGCCGCTCCACCTGGGCAGTGAGAAGAGGTTTCCAGGCAGCCGGCGCCTTGGGTCTCTCCTTCTTCTCTCGGTCTGAAATCCCCCTTTCCCGCCGGAAAGATGCCAGCACTCCTTCCTCCAGCCGGGCGAGGCCCATGCGGCGCAGCTCATTTAATGCCTGCACCGGCAGGAAAGGCCGGCCGGAGATCTCCGCCTCCAGCGTCTGGAATTCAAAGGGCGTTCCCCCGGTCTTTTCCATCTGCTTTAACAGTTTTTCCCTGGTAATGGGCTGGTTTAAGGCGGTCTGGGCAGCCGCTCCCTCCGTCTCCACAGTGATCTCCTGTCCGGTGCACCGGTTCATGACGGAAAGACGCAGAGCAGAGGGCTCTCCCTCCCGGAGACTCACCGTCCCCCGCACCGGCTCCCGGATTTCTCCATTCACATAAGTCTCATCCAGATAGTCAAACAGCTGCTGATTGCCCTGACGGAAAGTCGGTTTCTCCTTCAAAGCCACCATGTTCCGCCCGTTGTGCTCCCGGTAATACCCTTCGGAAAAGCCGCCCCGGTCAAACAGGTCCAGAAGCAGACGCTTGTCCGCCGGATCCACCCGGTAGCCTTCCCGGCCTTCCCTCAGATACCGGTCCACATACTTCCGGTACACACTCACGACGCCTGCAGTATACCTGGGGCTTTTCATCCGCCCCTCGATCTTCATGGAGTACACTCCCGCCTCCACCATATCCGGAATGAGATCCAGGGTACACAGATCCTTCAGGCTGAGCACGTACCGCTCTTCTTTTTTATTTAACGGTCTTCCCCCCTGCTTTACTTCATAGGGCAGGCGGCAGGTCTGGGCGCACCGGCCCCGGTTGCCGCTGCGGCCGCCGATCAGGCTGCTCATCAGGCACTGGCCGGAATAGCAGTAACAGAGGGCCCCGTGGACGAAGCTCTCGATCTCAATGTCCACCTGATCCCGGATCTCCCTTATCTCCTCCAGGGAAAGCTCTCTGGCCGTCACAATCCGGCTGGCTCCCATCTCCTTCAGCAGCCTGGCTCCATAAGGCCCTGTAATGGTCATCTGGGTGCTGGCGTGAAGATGCAGTCCCGGGAAATGATCCCTCAGATAGGAAAATACGCCGAAATCCTGGACAATGGCCGCGTCCAGGCCCTGCATATAATAGGGATTCAGGTATTCAAAAAGGCCGGCCAGCTCCTCCTCCTTCATCAGGGTATTGACCGTCATATACAGACGGCAGCCATGGAGATGGACATAGTCAATGGCCTTCAGCATGGTCTCCTCATCCAGATTTTCCGCATAGGCTCTGGCCCCAAACCGGGAACCTCCAATGTACACCGCATCCGCCCCGGCGTTCACCGCCGCCTTCATGCTCTCGTAGGAGCCGGCGGGAGCCAGTATTTCCACTTGTTTCCTGTTCAAACTCTCTCCTCCATATTCACAGTTTTTCCTGTCCTCCCTTTTTTTCGGAAAATGGGACAGAAAAAAGTGCCCGGCTTGTCCGGACACTTACGCCCCGGCTCACTGCTGCTTCTGATTCTGGGAAGCTGCTTTTTCAGGGGCTCCTGCTGTTTTATTCTTCTTCATCTCTTCCAGCTCATGAAGGGCTTTCTCCAGTTTCATCTGAGTCGTCACCAGCTCATGCTTTAAGCTGTAGGTCTCTTTCTCCAAAGCCCGATTCTGCTCTTCCAGCTGCTTCGCCCGCTCCTGGCTTTTAAAATAATCATCCGCCATGTTCAGCTCCACCATGGTCACCTGATAATCCCGGTTCTGCTTGGTAAAGCCCTTCTGCTTCTTCATAAGGGAAATCTTCTCATTGATATAGCTGGCCACCTTCTGAAGATACGCTTCTTCTTCCTGGCCTTCCAGAGTGTAGATCTCTCCGTCGATGAGTACCTCTGCGTAATTTTTTGACTCCATCCCACATTTCTCCTATCCTGTTGCTGAAGGCACGTTTCTCTTCCGTTCCCTGTATTCAGTGAAAGTATACCACACCAGCCCGCACTGCGCCAGTGATTTTTCCATATCTTGTGTGTTTTCTATCTGGAAAGCCCCAGATGATGATAGGCCAGGTCCGTGGCCATCCGCCCTCTCGGCGTTCGGTTGATCAGCCCGTTCATAAGGAGATAGGGCTCATACACGTCCTCCAGAGTACCCGCGTCCTCCCCCAGGGCTGCCGCCAGAGTATCCAGGCCCACCGGCCCGCCGGAAAATTTCTGGATGATGGTGAGAAGAATATTCCGATCGTTGTTGTCCAGGCCCAGGCGGTCCACCTCCAGAATATCCAGAGCAAAATCCGCCACTTCCTTCGTGATCACCCCGTCGTACTTGACCTGGGCGAAATCCCTCACCCGTTTCAGCAGCCGGTTGGCAAGGCGGGGCGTACCCCTGGCTCTCTTTGCGATCTCTCCGGCTCCCTCCCGGTCAATCTCCACGTTCAACACCTTCGCCGAGCGGACGATGATCTCCTCCAGCTCCTCCGGCGTGTAGAAATCCAGCTTCTGCACCATGCCGAACCGGTCCCGCAGGGGGGCCGTCAGCAGGCCGGCTCTGGTGGTGGCTCCCACCAGGGTAAAGTGGGGGAGCTCCAGCCGGATGGACCGGGCGGAAGACTCCTTGCCCAGCATAATGTCAATGGCAAAATCCTCCATGGCCGGGTAGAGTACCTCCTCCACCTGGCGGTTCAGCCGGTGGATCTCATCCACAAAGAGTACGTCTCCCTCCTGGAGATTGTTGAGAATAGCCGCCATCTCCCCCGGCTTTTCAATGGCCGGACCGCTGGTCACCTTCATGTTCACTCCCATCTCATTGGCGATAATGCCGCAGAGAGTGGTCTTTCCCAGTCCGGGAGGCCCGTAAAACAGCACGTGGTCCAGGGACTCCCCCCTGGACTTGGCCGCGTCGATAAACACCTTCAGAATGGACTTGATCTTTGTCTGGCCGATATAGTCCTTCAGGTACTGGGGCCGGAGCGTCCCTTCTATTTTCTTTTCTTCCTCTGTCACCACGTCGGTGGTGATGATCCTTCGTTCCATGTCGTAATCAACCTGCTTTCCGTCAAACAGAGTATTGTCAGATCAGAAATTTCAGAGACTGCTTCAGCACATCCTCCGCCGTCATGTCTCCGGAAATCTCCACCCGCCGCACCGCGCGGGAGGCCTCCATGGGCGAGTACCCCAGGGCAGTGAGTGCCTCCATGGCCTCCTTTCCCGCCGCTCCCAGGGACAGATCCCCGCCTTCCGGCTGTCTGTCCCCGGCAAAGGCCTCTGCCGGGAGAATGTCTTCCATGGATACCTTGTCCCTCAGGTCCAGAATGATCCGCTGGGCCGTCTTGATCCCCACTCCCGGGGCCTTTGCGATGGCCTTCGCGTCCCCGGAGATCACCGCCAGCCGCAGATCATCCGGCCGCAGGGCGGAGAGGATGCCCAGGGCCCCTTTGGGGCCGATGCCTCCCACCCCCAGCAGCTGCCGGAACATGGCCAGCTCCCCCCGGCTTAAGAAGCCGAACAGGCTGAGGCCATCCTCCCGCACCTGCAGATAGGTGTAGATCCTGACCTCCTCTCCCAGCCCCGGAAGACGCTCCAGCACCGACAGGGGAACGCGGATCTCATATCCGATATTGCCGGTCTCCACCACGATCCCCTCGGCGGAGGTCTCGCTCAAAATACCTTTTATATAGGAAATCAATGTCATTTCTCCTCTTCTCAATCGTCCAGTTCATCATAACATATCCCCCCGGCCAATGCAACCGCTAATCGAACAAATATTCTGTTTGTCCATTGACTGCCAACCGCAATCCCGATATAATAAGTACCATAATCTGACACCAGACAAAGAATGGGAGGCATTTATGATCACTGCAGAATACACCTTTTCCCCGCCGTCCGCCTATCCCCTGGACCACATCGGCAGCCCGGAAAAGCTTCTGTTTTTCGATATTGAAACCACCGGATTTTCCGCCGCCGGATCCAGCCTGTACCTGATCGGCGCCGCGTCCGTGACCGGCGGCACCTGGCACCTGACCCAGTGGTTCGCCGACCGGGCGGACGGGGAGGAGGAAGTGCTCCGGGCTTTCTTCTCCCGCCTGAGTTCTTTCGATACCCTGGTCCACTTCAACGGGGACACCTTCGACATTCCCTACCTGGAAAAGCGGAGTGAGATTCTGGGCGTCTCCTGTCCTCTGAGACAGATGGCCAGCTGGGATATTTACAAAAAAATAAGGCCCCTGAAAAAGCTTCTGGGCCTGGACTGCCTGAAGCAGAAGGCCATCGAGCAGTTTCTCGGAATCTCACGGGAGGACCGCTACAGCGGCGGACAGCTGATCCAGGTGTACGAGGACTACCTCACCACCAGGGACGAGGAGCTCTGCCGTCTCCTGCTGCTTCACAACGAGGAGGATCTGAAAGGAATGCCTCTGATCCTGCCTATTTTAAGTTATCCGGATTTTCTCACCGGCAGTTTTACTCTGGAAGAGTGGACTGTCCGGGAAGAGACTGATATTTTCGGGCAGAAGGAAAGTTTTCTGGAAGTCACCTGCAGAAGCCGTTCCCGGCTCCCCAGGCCTTTCTCCTGGGACCACCCCGGCTTCTCCGGGGTGAGCTTTTCGGCGGAAGACGACCGGCTCACCCTGTCCATCCCCATCCTGGAGGATGAACTGAAGTACTTCTATCCCAATTATAAAGATTATTATTATCTGATCTACGAGGACACGGCCATCCACAAAAGTGTGGGGGAATACGTGGACCGGGACGCCAGAAAAAAAGCCACCGCCGCCACCTGCTATACAAAAAAAAGAGGGCGTTTTCTGCCCCAGCCGGAACCGGCAGACGTTCCCCTTTTCCGCACCGGATACCGTTCCCGAACCGCGTACCGGGAACTGCCCGAAGATCCCCTGTCCTGCCCCGATTTCCCCGCCTATATTCACAGCCTGATTCTCTCCAGCCTGGGAAAGGGAGGGCGGGCCGCCGGGGAGGGAAGAATTCAGTAATCCCCTTTGTTCAGCAGTTCCCTTATGTAGGCGAAGGTCCTCTCCTCCCCCTCGTCCCGGAGCATAATCAAAAGCTTTTCCACCAGAGCCCTGGTCTCCGGGTGCATGAACCGGTCCTCCCTGGACCGGCAGAAATACTCCCAGGCGGAGGCGTCGGTGTAATCCTTTCCCTTGTAGACCCGGGAGGCGGCAATCCGGTCCATCATCATCTCCATCACATACCGGAGGGGCATCTTCACGCCCATCAGCCCTTCCTCCCAGTGTCCCGGACGCACATCCATCCAGTACTCAAAATGGTGTTTGTTCCGCCCTTTATGATGAAGCCACGCCTCCGAGTATCCCTTTTCCTCCCGCTCTGCCGCATTGGGGCTTCTGGTACCCTGATAGTATTTTACCCCGATGGAAAATTCCGTCCAGCTGTATTTGGACAGGTCGTGGAGCAGCCCCTGGCGGTAAAGCCCGATCCGGAAGCAGTTCTTCATCACCAGCCATTTGTGAGTGGTAATCGTCTTAAAATGTCCCCAGATATTTTTCAGCTTCATATTAAAACTCCATCTCCATATATTTTCTGTAAAACAAAATTTTCTGCCGTTCTGTCCTGTTGCCTGACAGGGTACAGTATACCACTTCCCCGCGTCCCCCGTCCATCGGTTTTTGTCCCGGAGCTTCCGCCCTGCTCTCTGCAGATCCGTACTTTTCCGTCTTCCGAAACCGTTTGACACCATATACAAACTATGCTATTCTGTACATAGCCGCACGGACGCGGCTGACATATTTCTTTATTTTTATTTTTTTGGAGGTATCATATGAAGGGTACAGTTAAGTGGTTTAACAACCAGAAAGGATACGGCTTCATCTGCGACGAGCAGGGCAATGACGTATTCGTACATTACACCGGACTGAACATGGAAGGCTTCAAGTCCTTAGACGAGGGCGCAGCCGTTGAGTTCGATGTAGTAAACGGAACGAAAGGACCTCAGGCAACCAACGTTACGAAGTTATAATTATTATAATGGGCCAACCAATGTACCTTTTTCATAAAATAGAAGAATTGTTTTTTATTCCTGTTTATTTTTTTGAAATAAGTTATATGGATTGAGACGTGATTGCAAAAAAGCGCCTTAGCCGGCAGACTTACGCCGGCAGGCGCTTTTTTCATTTCTATTTTTTCGGAAGCCCTTACCCCTGCTCCTCCATATAGGAGCGCAGCAGATCATACAGCTGGGGAAGCTCCCGGTTTAAGGCCACAGGACGCTGCTTCCGGGATGAGTAATAGCAGTGCTCGCTCTCTGCCGTGAACCGGACGCTCCCGTCCTCCCCCACGATCCGGTAGCTTAAAACCGCCCGCATGGGCTTCAGTTCCTTCGGCGTCACATAGATTTTCACTTTTTCCCGGAAACGGGTCATCTTCCGGTACTTACAGCTGATTCCCAGCACCGCAAAGTCGATGCCGTGTTCCACGCTCTTTTCATAGCCGTAGCCGATCTTTTCCAGGAAATCCACTCTGGCCTCCTCCAGCCATTTGATGTAATTGATGTGGTTGATGATGCCCATCTGATCCGTCTCATGGTACTGGGTCACCCGCTCATAAGGTTCCGCCTGCATTTTTCCGCCTCCTAAATTCATTCATCCGCCGTCCCGGTTTGCCTCATCTGGCCTTTGCCAGCAGTTCCTTCAGTTCCTCCACAGAAAATTCATAATTTTTATTGCAGAAATGGCAGTTGACCTGGATACTCTTTCCCTCGTCGATCATATCCTGAATCTCCTTGGCGCCAATGCTGATGATAGCTTTCTCCACCCGCTCTTTTGTGCAGTTGCAGTAGAATCTGGTGGGCATTTTGTCCAGAATCTCCAGGCCGAATTCTCCCAGAATGTGCTCCAGGATCATCTCCGGCGTATTTCCCTGATCCAGCAGGCTGGTGATGGAATTGATCTCCCCCAGAGTCTTTTCCAGTCTGGAAATAATCTCCTCGGAAGCTCCCGGCATCAGCTGCAGGATAAAGCCCCCCGCCTGGCGCACCGTGTTGTCCTTATTCATCAGAACTCCCAGGGCCACTGAGGACGGGGTCTGCTCCGACGTGGCATAGTAGTAGGTCAGGTCCTCCGCGATCTCCCCGGTCACCAGGATGGTCTGCCCCACATAGGGCTCCTTTAATCCCACATCACGGATCACGCTTAAGACGCCCACTCCCAGAGCTCCCCCCACGTCCAGTTTTCCCTTCTCATTGGGGGGCAGCATCACTCCGGGGTTAAACACATATCCCTTCACGTCTCCTCTGGAATCTGCCGTCACCGTCAGTCCGCCGATGGGGCCGTCCCCTTCGATCTTGATGGTGAGAAGGTCGTCATCCCCTTTCATCATCACGCCCATCATGCCGGCGGCAGTCAGAAGCCGCCCCAGGGCCGCCGTGGCCACCGGACTGGTGTTGTGGGCCTTTCTGGCATATTCCACCAGCTCTCTCGTCGTGGACGCAAACGCACGGATCTGACCGTCCGCCGCCGTCGCCCTCACAATATAATCTGTCATAAAGCCTCGTTCCTCTCTGTCGTTCCTTTTTCCCGGAACACGGCGTAAATCCGCTCCGAGTCTTCTCTGGGAGCCTCATAGGTGAAGGCATGATAAAAGGCCAGAAATTCCATTCCGGCCCTCTCGCCGATCTCCCGGATCTCCTCCGGCCGGTATGCCCGCTGATAATGGGTCTCCTCATATTTCCGGTACAGGCCGTCATCTCCCTCTTTTACGAACACAGCCAGATCATACTCGTTGATCCGTTCCTCCTCGTCGTAATAGTTGTCCCAGATAAAGCTGCCGTCCTCCCGGTTCTCCGCGATGGTCGTCTCTCCCATCTGCCGGTATTTATACTCCGTATTCAGATCAAATATAAAAACTCCTCCCGGATCCAGATAATTGTTCACCAGCCGGAATACCTGCTCCAAATCCTCCGGATCCAGAATATAATTCATACAATCACAGACAGATACCACTGCCCGGACTGTGCCGTAAAGTTCAAACTCTCTCATGTCCTGGCAGAGATACAGAATGTCCCGGCCGGATCGGATCCGCTTCTCCATGGCCATCTCCAGCATCTCCTCAGAACTGTCCACGCCGATCATGTCGTAGCCTTCCCCGGCCAGCAGCTCCGTCATGGTCCCCGTACCGCAGCCCAGATCCAGCACCAGCCCCTCTTTCACTCCGTACTTCCGCAGAAGTTCCGTCAGGTAACGGCACCAGTCCTCATAGGGCACATTGTCCATAAACAGGTCATAGACCTCCGCAAATCCGGAATACGCTTCCATACGTCCTCCTCCGTCAGTCCACCTGAGCCAGCAGGTAATCTTCCAGGGCTTCCACCGTCTCAGCAATATAGCCGGCTCCCGCCTCCGTCAGCTCCTCCCGGCTTCCATAGCCGTAGAGAACTCCGATGGAATCCATTCCCACTTCCTTTGCTCCCAGAATGTCGTGCTTCCGGTCTCCAATCATCACCGCCTGGGAGACATCTGTGATTTTCTCCTTCTCCAGCAGATAGCGGATCACGTCTGCCTTGCGCACCCGTTTTCCCTCGCTGTCCGCTCCCGCCACGTAGGTGAAATAATCGGTAAATCCAAAATACCGGATCACAATTCCCGCTGTGGTCTCCGGCTTGGACGTGGCCACGTACAGCTCATAGCCGGCGCACTTGAGCGCGCCCAGCATCTCCCGGATCCCGGCATACTCCTTATTTTCATAAACGCCCTTCTCCGTATAGTACTGCCGGAACACCTTCACAGCCTCGTCCGCCTGTTCCCTGGTAAATCCCGCGTACTCCTGAAACTGATCCCAGAGAGGCGGTCCGATAAATGGTCTCAATGTGGTCCGGTCCTCCACCTCCATGCCGAAATGTTTCAGTGCCAGCTGAACAGCCTTCGTGATTCCCTCCTCCGGATCTGTCAGAGTGCCGTCCAGATCAAACAGTAAATATTTCTTCATCGAATCCCATCCTCTCCTCTCTTCAGGCGCAAATGCTTCCCTGTCTTCTGTCTTTCTGCTTTCACTCCTTCTTCCGCAGGTGTTCCCGCCGGACTTGCCGCGAAAAAAGGACTGACCGCAGACCGGTCAGTCCTAATCTTACAGTAATTCTCTCTTTTCGTCAACCCTCACGTCCATCGCCCCTCTGCCCGTCAGCGGAAGAACTCATGGCCGTCATGGGAGAACAGATAGGTCAGGCTCCGGTCAAACCATCCGGCAGCGCCCCTTCTGGATTTCCCACGATTCATAAAAAACAACGCCCCCTGGGAGTAGTCCTCCCCTGCCAGCGCCCGGTCTACACATTCCACCGTATCCTGCGTCACCTGTACCCGGTTGATGCTTCCGTTGGACACGGGAGAAAACTGATTGGACTGGTAGACTACCCCGCGGATCGAATTGGGGAACTTCGGGTTTTTCACCCGGTTTAAAATCACATTGGCAACCAGGATCTTTCCCTTGTCATCACAGACCCCCGCCTCCGCCTGCACGATCCGAAGCAGCGTGTTATAATCCTCCTCAGAACAGCCCATGGCCGCTCTGGCAGCAGCCTTTTCCTGTTCCTCCAGAATTTTCTTGTTCTCTTCCGTCTGCTGCCTGAGCAGCTCCTCTTTTTCAATCTGTTTCCGGACCGTCTGCTGAAGCAGTCCTCCCGTCAGAATATTACCATCCCTCATGGCCTGCGGATCCACAGAAGACAGCTTCAGCTGGGTGTCGATCACATAGCCAGGACCTGTTTGGCTTTCTTTTGTATGTTCGATCGTTCTGGCAGACGCCGCCGCTTCCGTTTCCTCGGAAACAGTCTCTGCCATGGCGTCCATGGGCGCTCCCGTTCCTACGCTTCCTGTAGTCAATGCAACTATGACCGTGACAGCGAGAGTTGCCGCAGCCGCCGCAAAACGATGTCGTTTTAAAGTCAGCATACACATTCCTCCTTTTGTTCGGGGTGACGTCCCAAATTATATTGGAAGAATGTTACGAAAGTCAATTCTTATTTCACATTTTTGTCATATTCTTATTCGTTTTTTTACTATTTCCCATAATCCATGTCAGATATACACAAAAATCAATGGGGAAATCTCCGTGTTTTTCGGTCATTCTGCTAGGCGTGAATTTTTGAAATTATTACATTTTTGTTAAATAATTTAAGATTTAAGGCAGAACCATTTTTCAGGATTCTGCCTTATGTCAACTTTTTATTCTTTTACCAGCGGCACAAATTTCGCCCCCACATATGCGGCCAGGGCCTCGGGAGAGACCAGAATCTGTTTTCCCCTCATGCCGGCGCTGACGGCGATCCGGTCAAACAGCACCGCCGTCTCTTCTATAAAAGTAGGAAATTTTTTCTTCATCCCTATGGGAGAACATCCTCCCCGGATGTACCCGGTCACTCCCAGAAGGTCTTTCATGGGAAGCATTTCCACCTTCTTATCTCCGGCAGCCTTGGCAGCTTTTTTTAAATCCAGCTCCTCGTCCACGGGAATACAGCAGACCAGGTAGCCCGTCCGTTCCCCCTTCAGCACCAGAGTCTTGAACACGCTGTCATGGTCTTCCCCCATCACGTCCGCCGCATGGGAGCCGGACAGATCATGCTCATCCACCTCATACTCTCTGGCCTCATAGGAAATTCCCGCCTGTTCCAGCAGCCGCATTACATTCGTCTTTTCCACCGCGTTCATTTTAATGCCTCCAAAAAATTCTGTATCAGTCCATCCGCGTACTCTCCCCGGTAGCTGCCTGCCAGGAATCGTTCAAATCCTTCTCTTCCCAGCCTGTCCCAGCTCTCTTCCTCCCGGCAGATCACGATGGGGAAAAACAGCGCCCCGTTTTTCTCCGCCGCCAGCTTATCTCCCGGCGCATCGCCGATCATCAGCACATGGTCTCCGTCATATCCTTCCCTCATCAAACTTCTGATGCAGCTGGCTTTGGAGCCGGAATCCTGAGCCATAATTTCCTTTACATAGGAGATCAGTCCGTGGCGGTTCCACTCCGTCTCCACCGATTCCCGATTGGCCGAAGAAATTACCACCAGATCCCCGTGACGGCTCATTTTCTCCAGAGTCTCCTTCACTCCCTGAAACGCCCGGCTGGGCGGCAGAGCCGCAATGGCCTGATTGCTGGTGATGGACCAGTCCAGCACTTTTTTCAGCAGCGGACTTTCCGTCTCTCCAATCTGCCGTTCCAGACTGGCATTGGAAAATGTATCTGTCTCAGAGAGCCACCGGCTCAGATCCGTCAGATCCTCCTGAATATAGCCTCTTTCCCTGCACTCCAGCAGCGCCAGTTCCAGTCCCTTAAAACGGTTGATTCCCCGATCCATGGAATAGAGGCTGATCCGGTTCCAGATCTCCTCC